>CAYVZG010000033.1:0-50337 GCA_964455805.1 uncultured Desulfobacula sp. | reverse complement strand
TTTTTCTTTTTTTCCGGTACATAGACTTTCCCGGGCAATCCAGGTATTTTTACAAAAGGCATGACCACGTCCTGATTATAATGTTTTTAGCTCCTTCCTATAATTTAAGAAAGAAACAATTAGAATCAAGAGAGACCGATCAATCTTTGCTCAGACACCTTCTGAAAACCTGTATCAGGGTTTCAGGCATATGGGTTACGAATATAATAATTTTTTCAAGAAAGGTACAACTGGGTTGAAAAACTTTGGCGGATGATGAATTCTTGTCAGATAACCCCAGGTCTGATTGCCTATATTAACATATTAAGAGCTTAGTACGTTTCTAATAATTTTCGCAATTTTTGATAAAACCAACGGCTTATGTGCAAAGGCCTTTATCCCCATTTGCAAGGCTGTATCCTCATCTATATTCTTACTAAAACCGGTCAAAAGAATGATGGGAATATCAGGCCTGATTTTTATTAATTCTGAACTCAATTTATCGCCGGACAAACGTGGCATTGTCATATCGGTTATCACCAGATCAAATGCATCCGGATGGGAACGGAAGGTGTCTAATGCTTCAAAACTGTTGGTCATAGCCGTTACTTTATAACCTAATCGTCCAAGTATTTTTTTGCCCACATCTGCGATGGAAGCCTCGTCATCAACAAATAAAATTTTTTCATTCCCCTTTGGGGTTGAAACATCTTTGGGATATTGAGTCTGCCCATTATCAGAAATTATGGGCAAATATACCTTAAAGGTTGTCCCGGTATTTTCTTGACTTTTAACAGTAATGTCTCCGCCATAACTTTTGATTATACCGAGCACCGTTGACAAACCAAGCCCCGTACCCTCTCCAGGTTCTTTTGTGGTAAAATAAGGATCAAATATTGAATCAAGAACATTTTTAGGAATGCCTGCACCTGTATCTGACACCTTGATTAGTATATGCTCACCTTCCTGTACATTTATGGTGTCTTGAAACAGAGAAGGAAATATCTTGTCCTTTATACTGAGTTCCAAAATACCGCCCGAATCTTCCATGGATTGAATTGAATTGGTACAGAGATTCATAAATAATTGGTGAAGCCGAACGGAATTCCCCATGATATATGAGGATGTATCAAAACTTGTCCGAATATCTATGGTTGAAGGTGTGGCAGATCTCAAAAGTTTAATAACTTCTCTGGCAATATCATCGGGACGGATCTGCTCAATTTTTTCATCTGTTTTTCTTGCAAATGTCAGAATCTGTTTAACAAGATCGCTTGCCCTTTGCCCGGCACGGTAAATTTTATTCAAGTTTTCTTCAAGATTTGATCCTTTTTCAGCTTCTTTAAGTGACAATTCAGTATATCCGATTATGGCAAAAAGAATATTATTAAAATCATGGGCAATACCGCCGGCCAGGTTACCCATAGCTTCTATCTTATGTGATTGCCTGAGCTGCATTTCAAGTTGCTTTTTCATTTCTTCAGACTTTTTTTGTTCGTCAATATCCAATACCATGCCAATCAATTGAATGATTTCTCCATCATTGTCACGAACAGCTGATACTGTTAATTCAACCCATTTGATATCATTGTTTTTAGTGACATATCTTTTTTGGGACCGATAGGTGTCTAATAAACCCTCCTTTATTTTAATAAAATACTCAAGCTCATTTTGAAGGTCATCCGGAAAGGTGAATTCGGCAAAATTCATCCCTAAAAGTTGGGATTTTTCATAACCCAGTATTTTTCTGAAATCTTCATTAAAGTCTTCCAGTTCTCCCTCACTGTTGGCGATCACTATTCCGATATGGGCGTTATGGAACACACTTTTAAACTTTTTCTCGCTGTCCCGCAAAGATTGTTCTGCTTTTTTAAGCTCTGTTATATCCGTTGCAATGTGTATCGCTTTTTCTAGTTTATTATTCCCATCAAACACAGGCGTGCATGAAATCAGATAAGAACCGCCAAAATTTACCATTTCAATTTCACCGGATTGCATTTGATTTGTTTTTATAAGATTGCACATGGGGCAGCTATCTACGGGTGTTTCAGAACTGTGAAAGATTTCATAACATTTCTTTCCCTTAAGTTCATTTTCAGAAAGTTTAGTTGCATTTATTGCAGCTGAATTTGCTTTTAAAATATTATAATTTTTATCTATTATGAATGCTGGATTACCTATGGCCTGAAAAATATCTTTCCATTCCTTTTTTGACTTTCGAATCTCAATCTCTACTTCCTTGCGTCTTTCGATCTCTTCTTCAAGTTGGAACATTTTTTTTTCAAGCTTATTAACAAGCCTTTCGCTGTATAGTTTGAAATCTTCGTCTTCATCTTTAATTAATGGCTCATGAATAGGTATAGATTTTTCCAGTGATTCTTTAAGGACCGCCTGGATTTGTTCTAAAAAGAGATCCGGTTCCATGGGTTTTCTGATGAACTTGTCAGCACCCATGGAAAGGGCATATTCCTCATCTTTTTGTTCGGTGTATGTAGCCGTATAAAAAACAAATGGAATCTTTTTTAAAAGGTCATCCTGCTTCCATGCACGGCATAAGGTAAACCCGTCCATTACGGGCATTAATATATCTGATATGATCATATAGGGGATGGTTTTCCGGGCTTTTTTGAGCGCTTGTTTTCCATCATTAGCCGTGATCACATGAAAATTTTGACTTTTTAGCAGGACTTCGATCATATATAAATTTTGATCATTATCATCAACCACTAAGATGGTATTGCCATTTGACATAGTTACTCCTTTTTACGGGGTAAGAACCTTTCAATCTCTAACATAAAGGTATCCGGATTAATGGGTTTTTCTATGTAGCCTGTACATCCGGCTTTAATTGTTCTTTCCTTGTCGCCGACCATTGCATAGGATGTCACGGCAATGATGGGAATTTCATTGGTTTCCGGATGTGATCTTAATTCCTGTGCTATCTGGTATCCATTCATATCAGGTAGCTGGATATCCAATAAAATGAGTTCAGGTATTTTTTGTTTCGCGATGTTAATTCCAGTTAAACCATCATTTGCCTGAAATGTTTCATATCCATTTTTTTCAAGCAGATAGGTGAATAGATACATGTTCTGTTCATTATCCTCTATGATTAACACTTTATTTTTCATAAGGTTCACCTCCCTTTTAAGGGCAATGTGAAAGAAAAGACGCATCCTTTATCCTTTCCATCGCTTTCAGCCCAGATCTGGCCCCCTAACAGCCCTGTCAACTTCTTACATATAGACAATCCAAGACCTGTACCCTCGTATTTTCTGGCAAGACCGGTATCTGTCTGGTGAAAGGTGTTAAAGACCGCTTTGAGTTGATTCTTTTTCAAACCAATGCTGGTATCGATTATGGATGTTTTCAGATAATCATTGTCTTTCTCACAAATTATTTTTACGGACCCTTTTTCTGTGAACTTGATCGCATTATTTATAAGATTAATCAGGATCTGTTCCACTTTTTGAGCATCACTTTTAATCGAAAACAATCTATCAGATGTCTCATAGGACAGTTCCAACTGCTTTTTATCTGACATTGGCTGTATGGTTTGGATAACTTTTTCAACTATTTTTACAAAATCGATATCTTCTAATTGTATCTTTACCTCACCGGCTTCGATTTTTGAAAGGTCAAGAATATCATTAATGAGCCCGAGCAAGTGACCGGCACTGTTTTTAACCATTGTCAGTTGTTTGGTTTGCTCCTCGTTTAAACTGCCAACGATCCCTTGCAACATGATCCCTGTAAAACCAATGATTGAATTTAAAGGCGTCCTGAGTTCATGAGACATGCTTGCAAGAAAGGTGGATTTTAGACGGTCTGCTGACTCCGCTTTTTTTAAAGCTGCCTGAAGCTCTTGGGTTCTTTCATTCACCTGTTTTTCAAGATCATCTGCATAAGTTGAAATTTTCCGGTAAAATAACGCATTCTCCAAAGCAATGGCCACCTGCTGTGCCAATGTTTCAAGAAACTCGCTTTGTTTGCCAAAATCCCTTTTTGTCAAAGAACCCACACCCATCACCCCGATGAGCCCTTCTTTACCTTTAAGAGGTATGGATGCAAAAGATTTAATCCCTGCATTTTTACATTCTGTCCACGTACACCTTTTGTCCTTCAGGATATTTTCCGAATATACCGGCTTTTCCGTGCTTGCAGCAAGACCGCATAAACATTCATCCACTTTATGGAAATGCTGGTTTGCGTTTATTAATCCATTTATTTTATCATGTCCCAGCTGTGGGATCAGCTTGTTCCCTTCTCTTATAAATATATCAGAGGTATCCGGTGAAATTGAATTCTTAATCCCTTTCAGGGCAGACTGTATAACCTGATCAATGGATAAAAATTCGCTAACACCCTGCCCCATTTCATACAATGATTTTAATTCGTTAGATCTGCGTTTAATGGCGTCTTCAGATTGTTTTTGTTTTGTGATATCTCTTACAATACAGATGACCTGTGTCTGATCTTCCAATATTAACGGACTTAACTTGATGGCTATGGGGAACTGTTGTCCATCTTTTTTTAAACCCCATAACTCTAAATCCTCGCCCATGGGCCTTGTATGAGGATTTTTAAAATATTTACTTCTATGGCTTGTATGAATGGATCTTATTGAATCAGGCACCAGTATGTCATGCCATCGGCCGATTAATTCATTGGGTGAATATCCGAAAATTTTCTCTACTTCTTTGTTTGCAAAGAGGATATTCCCCTGGATATCTACTAACAGCAATGCGTCTGGTGCTGATTCTAGAAGCCTTCTTACCATTGTTTCACTCTGTTCGATGTTTTTTTGAGATTGCCTTATTTCTGTGATTTTTTGTTCCAGTTCAAAATTCGCTTTAGAAAGCTCTACAGTCCTTTTTTCAACCGTTTGTTCCAACACTCCTCTAGCCGCTTGAAGATCTTCTTCCACTTTTTTACGTTCAAAAACCTCTTCGGCCAAAATAGTATTTATTTTTGATAGTTCAACCGTACGTTCGTTAACCATCCGCTCTGTCTTTTCTCTGCGCCCGGTCACCAATAAAAGAAAAATTCCAAACAAGCTGGTGAAAAGGAATCCAATGGTAATAACCGCATATGAAACCCAGGGCCTGTTATTTGTTAAATACTCCGGCCTTGCATAAAATTTGAGGGTCCATTTACGGCCGGCCATCTCAAAATGAAACTGCCATCCAAGTTTTGTTACGGGCTCTTTATTTTCAAATTCAACCCTTGACCCTGTTGCATAATTCCCCTTTAAATCTGACGCATAAAGCAGCCGGTCTCCAGCGGGAGCTGTGTTGTCATAGAGACGATATGTTATCCCTTTAAAATCAAAAGGTTTCATCGCAGCTTTCATCATTTCCCCTATTCTGAAAACACCAACTACAAAGCCCTGCAAAGCCTCTCTGCGTTTTTTTATAGTTTCCAAAGACATTCCTTTTGTGTAAATCGGCACAAAAACCAATATACCATTTTGGCCATCGCTTTCCTGAACCAGCTTGATTCTAGAAGTAGCTGTTGCAAGGTTTCTATCTATTGTGCTGTGGAGTGCTTCAAGTCTTTTTGGATTGGAAGCAAGATCAAATCCAAAAGCCCTTTCATTACCTTTTAAAGGCTCTATATAATAAACTGGAAAGTATTCAGACCTGTTCAGAGCAGGTTCCAATTTTCCCTTCACTTGACGTTGAACAATCTGAAATCCAGAATAACCCTGCTTTCTTGTTTTTTCCTCAAAGGCAACTCTTTGGTCGGCCTTTACCCTGGGTATCCATTCCAATGCCTGTATATCTGAATGGCTGGAAAGATGAACCTGGCAAAATATGTGAAATTCGTTTCGCTCAACCTTTTGGCTGGCATCGAACAAGCCCTTTATTGAAATGAGTACATCGATATTTGAATTGGTATTTGATACAACAGAATCTGCCACTGGGGTCAATTGCTTTTCAAAAATTAAACGCGTGTGTCTCCATTCATCATTGCGGACAATAAGAAATGTAGCAATCGTCAAGGCAAATGCAACCAAGAAAGGAAAAATTATCCATAACCGGGTGCGCTGATTAACGTGCTTCATTTCAATGTTCCAGATAGAAACGATAGGAATAACGATAAGAACACCAATGGTGTCTCCTATCCACCACGTTCTCCAATTTTGGATAAAATCTCCTGCCTGAATAGAACTATAAGCCCATAGTGTCACGACACCAATTGTAGCATTTACCACGCAACTCACAGGTCCCCCAAGAACGATGGTCTTGAAAATATCGTGCAATCGTTCCAAATTAACCGGGAACCTTGAGAAACGATTTATCAGAAATGCTCCAGCCATTGCCTGCAAAGAAGCTCCTGTGCTTATTAAAAACGGTATAGTCAAAGATTGAATAATTGCGCCAGCACTGGCAGTATCCATTGAGGTAAACGCATTAACCAAAAAAGACCCTAAAAAAATTCCCGGCCATACACTGTATCCGTAGAGCAGGATACCACCTAAAGCGATACCGGCCGCAGGCCATACCGGACTCGAGTACCCGGGAGGAATGGCCATGAGTATAGAAAGCTTACCAACTAAAAAATAGGCAATAGTGATTCCTGAAATTTTTCTCAGCCTATCGGGAAAAGGAAACTTGATTTTTGGTTCCATTGACTTTCCTTATTTGTCCTTAGTCCAAATTACCTGGTCCCCGGCCTGTTTTGTCTTCTTATACTAATATTTATCTACAAAGCTCTTGGTCCATGGAATCAGGATTTGAATCACTCAGGGAATGGAATCAGTTCAACGTCTTTTCAAAAACGTCATCTTTTGAGTTTTATATTTCGTTCTAATTAATTTTTCTCTAATTAGCAAGTCCTATCCATCGAATTAATGTACAATACGTAACACGATATTTGATTAGGCACTTTCCACCGCCGGCTCATTATGAGCAGAATTCCATAACAAAAACAGGGATCATCACGATAAGGTTTTCCCGAGGATGGTATTCCAGATCCCGTCAGGGCATCTTCTTTCAATGATTTGAACTTTTTTTTGTGACAATGATGCCAAAACTTTTTTAGTTTCTGAATTGAGAAGCCCGGACAGGATAAAGTATTTTTTCTCAAGTAAAAACGGACTTTCAATCATGTGTTGCATGACATCATAATGAATATTGGCCACCAATAGATCACCGTCCATACACATGACCTGTTCACCCCTTGCCTGGAAGGCCATTACCCTGTCTTCAAATTTATTGAGGCGGATATTGTTAAGAGTGGTTTTAACGGCCAGAAGGTTGAAATCACAGGCCACCACCTGCTTACAGTCAAGCGCGGCTGCACCCAGGGATAACAATCCGGTTCCCGTACCAATATCCAGAACAGATCCTATCTTGTTTGTCATAAACAATCGGTGAATAAGATGGAGGCAGTCTTCTGTTGTCTGGTGTCTGCCCGTGCCAAACACAACGCCTGGATCCAAAACAATCTTTTTAATGGCTTTATTATTTTCGATGGAATCATCCCATGGAGGACAAATGTATAAATTATTCACATAATAGGGTTCAATTTTATCGCCATGCCATTGTTCCCCAGTCATCTCGTATTTTTCAACCAGACAGATATCTTTATTTTTTTTTAGGATGTCCTCAATCATTTCATCTGCACGGGAAGAAAAAAAAAGGAAGGCAATCTGTTCTTCAACCCATTTTCCTAGAAAGGTTTCATTATTTCTAATCCTTTCATGGACAATGGGAACACCATCAAAATAATAAATATAAAGCATATGGTATGGATTGATCATTTCCGCATCTTTATTTTTTAACGATCTATTTAAAAAACATCATTATAAAAGAACCTGATAAAATGGCAAATTAAATTTGACAATCTTTTCAGAATGAAAAATAATCATTTACAAAATGAACCTGACTCCTAAATAGACCATAATTTTATTGAAAGTAGGAAAACAATAATAGCCATTAATTATAAAAAATGAAATTTAAAAAAGTAATCGCCCAATTTAATGCAGATGATATCCTTCTTGCTGAAGAACTGATCTGTGATATATTTTTTTCCCTTAATCTAAAGGGAGTGGTGTGTGATGTCCCCATTGAAGAACCTGATGAAGGTTTTGGCACAAATACGCTTCCACAGCCTGAAATATTTTCAATTACCGGTTTTCTGCCCTTGATTGATTCCTCTGACAGCCTGATTGAAAAAATCATCCAGCAGACCTCGACGCTCTTGGATTTCAATATCCAAGTTGATGTCAAAATTGAGATTGTAAATGAAGAGGACTGGGCCCATGCCTGGAAAAAATATTTTGAAGTAACGCCTATTTCCGACAGGATAACCATAAAACCGGTTTGGAAAGAGTATGTGGCCAAAAAAGGGGAATTGGTCATCCTTCTGGATCCAGGAATGGCTTTTGGAACGGGCACGCATCCCACAACGGCCATGTGTTTACAATTTATTGAAAAATATCTTAAGCCTGGTTCAAGCTTTCTGGATGTGGGGACAGGATCAGGAATTTTAATGGTTGCTGCTGCCAGGCTTGGCGCTAAACAAGTTTTTGGAATTGATACGGATGAGGTTGCCATAGATTCGGCCCAAAAAAACCTTGAAACAAATAATATTGATCCTGGCACATACACTCTATTGTGTGCGACCTTGGATAAAATAGAACCACGACCCTGGCGATGTATTGCTATCAATATTATTGCTCAGGTCATTGTCACTCTCTTGCCGGAAGTTTCAAAAAGGATGACAGATGGGACTATAATCATCCTGTCCGGTATTATCCGGGATCGCCAAAACGATGTTTTGTCAGCACTTAAAGCCAATGACCTTTTTGTTATCCACGAAAAACAGGTGGATGAATGGGTCTGTCTGGCTGTCAAAAAAAAAGGTGGAAAATAAATTGGAAACATTTATGCCCCAGATCGAAAATGTAAACTATGATAGATATTCAAAAATAAAAACAATCGACTCCCATACGGCTGGAGAACCGTTTCGGGTCATTACTTCCGGTGTGCCGGAACCCCTTGGTAAAACCATTCTGGAAAAAAGGAAATATGCAAAAGAACATCTGGACGGGATCAGAAAAATTCTCATGTATGAACCCCGTGGCCATGCAGATATGTACGGGTGTTTTATCACAAAACCCGTGACAAAAGATGCAGATTTCGGAATTCTTTTTATCCATAATGAGGGATTTTCAACCATGTGCGGACATGGCATTATCGCCATTACAACCATTGCCGTTGAAACAGGGTTTGTTAAAATCAAAACCCCGGGACAGAAAATCCGGATTGACACACCGGCTGGTCTGGTCACGGCCACCCCAAATATGAAAGAAGACCGTGTTCAGTCAGTAACTTTCAAAAATGTACCCTCGTTTGCCGCTGAACTTGATGCGGTTGTTGATGTCCCCAAAATCGGAAAGGTTACCTATGATCTTGGGTTTGGCGGTGCCTTTTACGCCTTTGTCAACGCAGAGGATATAGGACTTTGCTGTACGCCAAGATATTTTTCCGAACTTGTGGACAAAGGTCGTAAAATTAAAAATGCCATAATGGCTTCAAAACAAATAATCCATCCCTTTGAAAAAGATCTGGGATTTATATATGGTACCATTTTTGTGGATGATCCAGGGTTTGAAAATATCCATTCAAGACATTGCTGCATATTTGCCGAAGGTGAAGTTGACAGAAGTCCCACAGGAACAGGTGTTAGTGCAAGACTTGCCATACTTCATAAAAAGAATGAAATACAGCCGGGAAAGGATATTGTCATTAACAGTCTTATCAACACCAGTTTTACCGGCCGGATTTCAGAAGAGACAAAAATGGCGAATTATCATGCCATCATTCCAGAAGTAACGGGCAGTGCATATATTACAGGCATGCATGAGTTTCTAATTGATCCGTTAGACCCTTTGAATCAGGGATTCATCCTGAGGTGAGCTCCGATATTAAGAACGTTATCCATACACCATTACATGAGAGAATAGGGATCAACATCCACAACCAGCCTGATTCCCGATTTAGGCGTTATTTTCGGATGGTCCATCATGGACTTTACAAGGCTGTTTACCAGAGCTGACGAGGGACTTTTTATAAGGATCTGCCACCTGAAGCGTGAGGAAATTTTCTGAATGGACGCTTCAATAGGCCCCAAAATCTGAACCTTTGTTTTTTGTTTTTCATTTTTTACAAGCAACGTTCTTAAGACATGGGCGACTAAGCTTGAATAGTCTTTTACTTTTGCAAAGTTGCTTCCTGAAATTTTTAACTGGATCATACGTGAAAAAGGCGGATATAGCAGTGCTTTCCGATAGGGCACCTCGTTTTGAAAAAACTCCATGAAATCCTGTTGTTTCGCAGCTTCAATTATAAAATGTTCAGGATTATAGGTCTGCATAACTACCTTGCCTTTGGATTGCCCTCTTCCGGCCCTTCCAGCCACCTGGGCAAGCAATTGAAAGGTTCGCTCCCCTGCTCTGAAATCAGGAAGACTCAAGGACAGGTCCGCACAAATCACTCCAACCAGTGTAATAGAGGGAAAGTCATGGCCCTTGGCAAGCATCTGGGTTCCCACGATAATATCAACATTCCTGTTTCTGATGCTTTTTAATATTTTTATAGTGGCCCCTTTCCGGGATGTCGAATCCTGGTCCATCCTGGCAAGCCTTGCATCAGGAAACATGTCTCTCATAAGTGATTCAATTTTTTCAGTACCAAAACCCAACGGTTTTATTTTTGAAGACTTACAATAAGGACATTTGGTGTTAACCGGTCTGTTATACCCGCAGAAATGGCATTGATAAACATTTTGCCCCTTATGGAAGGTCATTGTTACGTCACAATATTTACAGGATAATGATTTCCCACAATCCCTGCACACGGGAAATGTGGAGTACCCTCTTCTGTTTAAAAAAATTAAGGCCTGATTACCTTTATCCAGACAATTTCTGATCTCTTTAGAAAGCGTGGGCGTGATGATCCTGTCATATCCTTTGGCATCCTTGTATTTTTTCAAATCCACAAGTGTTATTTTGGGTAATGGATATTTATTGATACGGCTTTTAAGTTTTAATTCCTTAAATCGGTTTAGAACAACATTGTGGTAGGATTGTACAGATGGTGTTGCCGATCCCAGAATCACAGGGCATTTATTCATTTTTCCCCGAACCACGGCAAGATCCCTTGCATTGTATCTCAAACCCGTCTCCTGCTTGTACGAGGTATCATGCTCTTCATCCACGATAATGAGTCCGATATTTTCAAATGGTGCAAAAACAGCAGATCTTGCCCCGATTACAATGCTCACCTTTTTTAATACAATTTTTCGCCATTGATCTATCAGTTCTCCTTTGGTTAATGAAGAATGAATAACGGCTATTTTCTCTCCAAACCTGGCCCTGAACCGCCTTTCCGTCTGGGAAATCAAGGAAATTTCCGGAACCAGCACAATGGCGGTTTCGCCCTTTTCAATCACATCTTTTACCAGCCGCATATACACTTCTGTTTTGCCTGATCCGGTTACACCGGATAAAAGGTATGGGGCAAACCCCCGGTAAAAATTTCTCTGAACCTTTTCAACTGCTCTATTTTGTTCCCGTGTCAATTTTGGCGGTGTATCAGGTTCCACAGGGTCTCCTAAAGGATCCCGGAAAACCTGGCGTTCAATTATTTTGATATATCCGGCCTCATGCAATGGCTTTATCAATGCCGATGCTGTGGGAATAATTTTTTTTAATCCCGTCAAAGAGATCTCTTTTGCTTCCTTTACAAGCAAAAGCAGTTTTTTTCTTTTTTTGGACATACGTATCTTAACTTCAGATCCATCACCTTGACGTATAAACTTCTCTTTTTTTATCCTGGCGCCATCTTTTTTTAATACGGCTGAAACGGTTATTAAACTCCTTTTTTCCATTCTGCGGACCAGGGCATTGATCATATGATTAGACGTACTTTTTAAAAGCTGTTTCAAGGTGCAGGGCTTCCGGTTCAATATAAATTGGGCGACCTCTTGTTCTCCCGGGGTAAGCTCACCCGAATTCAGGCGTTCCTGACCTTTCTGTGTAACAAAAACACAGGAAATATCATGACTGTCAAGCCCTGTTGGAAGTGCTGCTTTAATCATATCTCCCAGAGGATGAATATAATAATCTGAAATCCACTTAAAAAATATAATTTGTGATTCAGGAAACAATGGATAATCATCCAGTACATCAAGTATTTTTTTTGTTTTAAATCCTTTGATAGTCTCCTGTCTTGAAAGAATATATCCGGTCACGCGCCTGTTTCCAAAGGGCACCAATACCCTCATT
Organism: uncultured Desulfobacula sp.; assembly: GCA_964455805.1. Classification (GTDB taxonomy): domain Bacteria; phylum Desulfobacterota; class Desulfobacteria; order Desulfobacterales; family Desulfobacteraceae; genus Desulfobacula. The sequence goes on along the minus strand of CAYVZG010000033.1, from coordinate 38,060 downwards.
CCCGGGGAACAAAGCCTTAATAGATGATCCGGGATTTCGTATGTATAAGATTTCATAACAGGCAGGGCGACTGCAACGGATATGTAAGGTGCCTTTATCATCTCACTTATTGTGCATAAAAAAGAAAATATTTCAACACAAGACTTACCCGATATTAATTTGCTTGACTGGGCCATATGATTTTAATAGTTTCTTTATAATATTTTTGCATAAAGGAATTATTTAGAATAAGGAGGCAGTATGACCGTATTTGTAGAGGATCATCCTCTTATAAAACATAAATTAGGATTAATGCGGCAAAAAGACATCAGCACAAAAGACTTCAGAGATTTATCCGGTGAAGTGGCAAGACTTCTGACCTATGAGGCCACAAAAAATCTCGTCACTGAAAAAAAAACAATTGAAGGATGGGCCGGAGATGTTGAGATTGAAAAAATCAAAGGGAAAAAAATAACCATTGTTCCTATTTTAAGAGCAGGACTTGGGATGATGGATGGTGTGTTTGATCTTATACCATCTGCCAAGGTGAGCGTTGTCGGTTTTTACAGGAATGAGGAAACCTTAAAACCTGTACAATATTATGTCAAAACAGCCAGCTCCATGGAAAAAAGAATTGCCTTGATCCTTGATCCCATGCTTGCAACAGGCGGAACGCTTATCGCCACTATTGACCTGCTGAAAGAATCTGGATGCAAAACGATTAAAGGATTATTTTTAGTGGCTGCACCGGAAGGCCTTGCAAAAGTTGAAGAAAAACACCCAGACGTGGATATTTATGTGGCAGGTGTAGATGAATGTCTTAATGATATCGGATATATATTGCCGGGTCTTGGCGATGCCGGAGATAAAATTTTTGGTACCAAATAAGAACCAAAGCAGCTATATAAAAAAATATTAACTTATATTTCTTCCATCCCCCAGAAAAAGATAGTTTTACATATCCTTTTTCTTGGGGGATTTTTTTTAAAACCTTAAAATCGCCCAGGCCACAAAAACATATCTTATAAATTTACCCATTGTCACCAGAAAAAGGAAAAGAACAAAATTGACCTTGAGTATGCCTGCCGCAATTGTCAATGGATCCCCTATGATGGGAACCCATGCAAACAAAAGGCTGAAAACCCCGTATTTTCTAAAACGGTTTTCTGCCTTTTCCATTTCATTGGCTGATATTCTAAGAAGCTTATTTAACAATATCTGGCTGCCTAAAAGGCCTAAACAATAGTTTACAATAGAGCCAAGAACATTACCCGTAGTGGCAACAAAAATCGTCAATACGGGGGTAAAGTCATTGCTTAACAGCAACCCAAGGACCACTTCAGAACTGAAAGGTAAAATGGTTGCTGCTAAAAACGAAGAAAGAAACAGTCCTAAATATCCATATTCAGATAGGATCTCCACCTGGGCGCTATAAATACAATTTATACAACGCTTGAGTTCCTTTGTTTTCCAAGCCTTTTTCCTCCATTTTTTTATAAAGTGAAAGGGCAAGATCAAGTCCTGGCGTTTTGAGCCCTAAGTCACTTGAAGACGCAGCTGCGATTTTCATATCCTTTAAAAAGTGGCGGATATAAAACCCAGGCTCAAAGTTACCGGCAAGCATTCTGGGACCAAGGTTGTTCAATGACCAAGACCCGGCTGCACCTGGCCCAATGCACTTTAATACGGCTTCGGGATCAAGGCCTGATTTTTTGGCATATGCCAAGGCTTCGCAAACCGCTACCATCCCGGATGCAATAGCGATCTGATTCGCCATTTTAGTATGCTGGCCTGCACCGGCTTTGCCCTGCAGCACTATATTCTTACCCAAGACTTCAAAAATCGGCATCACTTTATCAAAGGTTCTCTTTTCCCCACCCACCATAATGGAAAGGGTCGCATTTTTAGCACCCAGGTCACCACCTGACACCGGCGCATCAAGGAAGTTAAGGCCTTTTTCTTTTGCCTTTTCATCAATTTTTACAGCCTGATCCGGACTGGAAGTGGTCATATCAACCATTATGGTGTCTTTTTTAGCATGGTTTAAAATACCTTTATTACCCATGTAAACCTCTTCAACATCATCTGGAAAGCCTACTATGGTGATAATGACATCACATTTTGCACTCAGATCAGATACTGTGTCTTCCCATACAGCACCTTTTGAAATAATATGTTGTGCCTTCTTCTTTGTGCGGGTAAAGACATGCAGTTTGTATCCTGCATTTAAAATATGCAAGGCCATGCTTTGGCCCATGACACCCAATCCAATAAATCCAACAATTGTTTTCCCAGGTTCCATTTCGTTTCATCACTCCTTTAACAAATAAAAAGAATAACACATTCAAATATAACTTCTTTTAAAGAGGGTATATACTCATATTAATGACAGTTTTTTAAGTGATAATCAACACCTTGCTGCTTGCGTTGTTCAACTGAACATACAAGATCTGAATTTTTAATGATGAAAATAACCCAACACTCGTTTTTTTAAAAATAGTAAACATAAAAAATAATGGACCATCTTTACTTTTTCTTAGATATTCACAACATGACATTGATTTTTATTAAAACAAGCCTTATTTTACAGGTATATACAACTGACAGGTACTGAATTTTTTCTTTTAACCCACATGGGAGAAAGAGATTTACATTCCCTGTATGATTTTTAAGGAACATAATTATGGAAGTATCATACCATTGCACAAATAATAATTGTAATTTTCCAGGTAACCATCATTTTCAAATGACATTTAATACAGAGTCAATTATTGATATCAATAATTTTGCCACGGTTTTCTGTCCATTTTGTAAAAAACCCATGTTGGCATCAGAATTATTAAGTAGTAATAATAGTTCAAACATCGATGCAGACGATATTCGTTTGCCTTCTTGATTAAACTTGTAATCAGATCACAGCATGATCTTTGATGTAATCTGCCAGTTTTTTGTCTGTTTTGAGAATATGGTCCATAACCCAGTTACACAATTCAGTAATTATCCCGGAAGAGTCCTTTATCGTCTCCATTTCAGATTTAAATGAAGTGAGCATACGAACAAATTTCTCATGAGCCTTCTGGTGATTAAAAATATCTGGATAGTTTAACTCCTGCATATAGTATGTCTCCATTTCAAAGTGTATTTTAACGTAAAATTCGAGAAACACTATTGCTTTTTTAAGTTCGGTTAATTCCAGTTTAGTCTGCCTTGTCTTGTTCAGAGATTCGATGCAAGTCAACAACTGGCTGTGTTGATAATCTTGCCAAAGCAGTCCGTGTTTGAATTGTTCTTCCATCCCAAGCTCCTGATTAAGGGTTTTCATCCATTCCTTAAAACAATTATGTATCATATATGAGTGTGCCAATCACGAAAGAATTTTTTATCACCGTGCTAAAATCTTAAGTTTATATTATAAGATATACATGGTCCGCTTGATGAGAATATATTGAATTAATCCTGGAGCAAACAGGAACGCGAACGACACAATGGATGAAAACCGTATAAATTTTTTCGATCTGGCACGCGGTGTGGCCATCTTTTTTATGATCATGCAACATGGCATGATTATATATGGCATAAATGAGGGGGAGGGATCGATTCTTGGCGAATTAATCGTATTATTGGGTACAGGGCCTGCTGCTCCGGTTTTCATGCTGATCATGGGTGTTTTCTTTTTGCGGACTAAAAACAGGATGGACAGTGTAAAAAGGGGATTTAAATTAATTGGAGCGGGTTATCTGTTGAACCTGTTTCGTTTTGTGATACCTACAATGCTTGCCGGAGATTATCCGCTTTCCGGCCCTGATTCATTGTTAGGTCTATTCATGACAATTGATATATTTCAAATGGCCGGTTTGAGCCTGATCTGCATGAGCCTGATACGACACATGCGCCCCATTACATGGCTTTTTTTGTCGCTGTTTGTGGTAATGATTTCACCGATATTTTGGAAATATGCACCTCAGAATCCCATATTTGATATTCTTTGGGGCACCCATAAAAATGTAGCTTTCCCTTTCTTCCCCTGGGTGCTGTACCCGCTTCTGGGTATGTACTGGGGACAATTATTCACCACGACGTTAAGAAAAGGCCGGTTCATGAAGAACTCCGCCATTGCCGGTGCCAGCCTTATGGCAATAGGGGGAACCATCTTGTTTTTTTTTGACACGGCCTGGCTACCATCAGATGATTACAGCAGGTACGCAATTCACATGCACATGATAATCATCGGTTTTGTATTTACATGGCTGTGGCTGTTCCGGCTCATACAAAAGAGAATGTCCCATTCAAAACTGGGAGTACTGCTCATCTTCTGGAGTAAAAATGTCACTGATATTTACTTTATCCAATGGATTCTGGTTGGATGGGGCATGTTGATTTTTGATTACCAGCAATTAACTCCGATTTGGGCAACCTGTCTTAGTGTCATCATTACCATTTTCACCCACCTGTTAACTCATATTTATATCAGAACTAAATTGAAAATATTCTAAATCAGAGTTGACTTCTTTGTGTTTTGTGAGTAAGTGTTACTTACCACTTTGAAGAAAGACCATTTGATAAAAACAATATTTCAAAGGCTGTTTATTATATGAAACACAAAGGAAAGACCAATCCGCCGGGCAGGGTAAAGATCATGGAATCTTTTTCTTCTCTCATGGCCCAAAACGATTTTCATTCCATTACAACCGCCCAAATTGCAGGGAATGCAAAGGTAACAGAAGGGCTTATTTATAAATATTTTAAAGATAAAAAAGATCTTTTGTACCAGGTTTTAAACGATCATTTTTCTGAATTCCAGAAGAAAATTGAAAAAAGGATCTCCCTTGAAAAAACCTGCATCAAAAAACTTGAAATTATTATTTTCTCAAGCCTTGAAAGTTATGCAGACAACCGGATTTTTTCAAGAATTCTGCTACTTGAGGTTCGTAATTCCTTGGATTTCTTTGATTCCGGTGCCTATAAAATGATTCAAAAATATTCTCGCACCATCCTTGAAATAATTGAAAAAGGCATAAAAAAAGGAGAAATTAAATCCGATGTTGACCCCTTTATTTTGAGAAAAGTGATTTTGGGAGCCATTGAACATGCCTGTCTTGGGGAAATTATTTTTGGCAGAAAGCTTGATATTGATTCAGTATCAGAAGGTATTGCAAATATTGTATTCAACGGAGCAAAATCATAAATGAAATTAATGGATATTCAAAAACGCATCGATACAAAATTAAATGCTTCTTCTTTTTCAATGACCGAGGATGAGGCTAAAAAAATATTTGCAATGTTTAATATTCCTGTTGTTGGAGAAAAAAAAGAAACAGATATGGAGTCGATTCTTTCGACTTGTACAGAGATCGGATTCCCTGTCGTTTTAAAAGGTATTGGTAAAAATATTCTACACAAAACAGAAAAAGGATTAGTGAGGGTGGGTTTGAATGATGAAACTGCTGTCCTTGATGCTGTTAAGGGGATGAAAAGATCTGAAAAAAATAATATTGATGCTTTTTTAATTCAGCCTCTGGTATCAGGCAAAAGGGAATTTGTTGCAGGCATGTTCAAAGACCCCCAGTTTGGCCCTGTAATCGTCTTTGGGCTGGGTGGAATATACACTGAAGCTTTAAAGGATGTTGTATTTAAAATAGCCCCTATAAATGATGATGATATGGAGGATATGTTTGAACAACTATCTTCAAAAAAACTGTTAAAGGACTTTCGAGGAGAAAAAGCGGTAAAAAAAGAAAAAATCAAAACCATTCTCAAGGGGCTATCAGATATGGCGCAGGCGTTTCCCGATATCAAGGAGATCGATATCAATCCTGTAATTATACAAAAGGATGGTTCACCCATAGCTGCGGACGGCTTGATTGTGCTTGAAAAAGCACAAAAAGAAAGTCCCAAAATATTTGACAATGACTTAAGTGTACTGGGCTCGTGCTATTACCCGAAATCCATCGCTTTTATCGGGGCTTCGGCCACTCCGGGAAAATGGGGCCATATCCTGTTAACCAATACCTTATCCCAAAATTATAAGGGGAAGGTTTATTTGGTGAATCCCAAAGGTGGAAAAATAATCGGGAGAAAAGTGTATTCATCCATCAGTCAGATTGAAGGTGATTTTGAACTGGCCATTGTGACAATTCCGGCAAACAGGGTAATTGATCTGATACCTGATTTGAAAAAAAAGCATGTCAAGGGAATATTGTTAATTACGTCTGGATACAGGGAAATTGGTAAGCAAGGGGCAAAATTAGAAAATGAATTGGTAAAAGCTGCCCGCAAGGCCGGCATATTGATACTTGGCCCCAATACCATGGGGATTTGTAACCCCCACATTAATTTTTATTGCAGTGCTGTGCACGCCTATCCAAAACCCGGCTCAACCGCCCTGGTCTGCCAGTCAGGAAATATGGGGACACAGCTTCTGGCCTTTGCCGCGCAGCAGAATATCGGTATCAGGGCTTTTTCAGGATCTGGAAATGAAGCCATGGTAACCATTGAAGATTATATGGAGACCTTTGAAATTGATGACCTGACCAAAACGGTTGTCCTTTATATTGAAAGTATAAAAAGCGGGGCGAGATTTTTTGAAAGCGCCAAGCGCGTATCCATGCAAAAGCCTGTGGTCGTGCTAAAAGGCGGCAGAACAAGTACGGGTGAAAAAGCGGCTTCAAGCCATACAGGGGCCATGGCATCGGACACAAAAGTATTTGATGCTGCCTGCAGACAATCCGGAATTATCCAGGTAGACCAACCCATGGAACTTTTAGATCTGTCTGCTGTATTTTCATCTTTACCTCTGCCAAAAGGAAAACGGGTGGCCATAATGACTCTTGGAGGTGGTTGGGGTGTAATTACAACTGATCTTTGCGCTGAAAGAGGGCTTGAAGTACCTGAACTTTCAAAAGATATAATTAAAAGACTTAACCAGATTCTACCGCCATTCTGGAGCCATGGGAATCCCGTGGATATCGTGGGAGAAAATGATCCAGGCATCCCCAGAATCTGCCTGGAAGAATTACTCAAATGGGACGGATGCGATGCTGTGATCCATTTGGGTATTCATGGGAAAAGGGTACTTGCTAACAATATGATTGAATCTGTGGTCAAAACTGATCCTGATATAGATGTGATGCAAGCCCAAGTTTTCAAGGATTCCGTCTTGCAAATTGAAGAGGACTATACCAAATATGTTGTCAAATTAACCCAGAAATATGAAAAACCCGTTCTTGGCGTAAGCCTTTTGACGGATGAAATCAGCAGGACGCTCTATAGACTTGATGGATATGAATATAAAAGTGTATTTTTCCCCTCCCCGGAGAGAGCTGTCAAGGCACTCTGGGGAATGTGCCAGTATAATGACTGGCTTAAAAACCGCACTTAAGGGGTGGTTGTTTAAATTTTAAACAAATCTAATTGTTTTCCTTGCTCAGCCAGTTGACGATTTGCCTCTTCAAGACTTTTTTTATTTGAAATAACAGCTGTCCCTTTCATTGAATCTTCAATGGTGAAATATGTTTGTGCAATCGCCTTGATTCTTTTTTTATTCAGTTGCAGCAGAGAATCCTTGAACTGTCTTCGTATGTTGTCATCTAATTTTGTAATACCTCTGTAAAAGGCTTTCATGGCTGCAGGTCCCGGCGTTTCAGGTTTATCTATTTCAGAACAGACCTGCAATACTGCCTCTTTGACATCGGTCTGAGAATAGTCTCCTTTGACAATAAACTCACAGGCATTTTTATAGACATCCAGGGTTCTTTTAATATGGGGATCTCTATAGGAACCAAATGAAAAAAGTCCCTCTTCAGGGTTGTAGATGGCAAATCCCCCATATGCCCCGCCCTTTTCCCTTATTTCCCGGTGAAGATACAAGGATCTAAGTAATTTACCAATTACAGCAAGCCCGGCAGAGTCCCCATGGGTCATCCCAACAGTTTTAAATGACTGGCCCACAAAAGAGACGGATGTATTGGTATAAAAACCGTCAAATGGTACCTGCCTGTTAAAGGCTAATTCCGGTGTAAAAAAGAATTGATCAGAATCATTTGAAAGATGATCATGAACGGAAACTATTCTCTTTTCAGCCATGGTAATTACTTTCTTAGTACCAATCACTGCGGGTTTGAAATTGCCTTTTCTTAAAACAGACCGGGCCATGCTGTTCAATTTTTCAGATAGGGATTCAAGAATTTTATTCTTATTTTCACCTGTATTGAATTTTTCTGTTATATCCTTGATATACTGATATTGAGCAATACCATGCCAGAGCTCGTTTATATAAGATGCAATGGATAAATGCCTGCTGGAAAGAGATAGTGCATACCTGTGACCCGTTGAAACAATGGAAGCTTCCATTCCTACCTGGTATTGAAGCAAAAGGCTTTTTATCCTCTCTAAATCCTGGAAATTGTACTCTTCTATTACCTCTTTTATTAAATCAAACATCTTCTCAACATTCCGGTCCAATGCTTTTCCCTGAATGGCTATAAAAGAATGTGATTCCGCTTCCTTTGAAAAATAAGATCCTGAAAAAGGAGCCAAAGATATCCCCCCGGTATAAAGGTCCATCAGTTCAGCTATTTTATCATAGGAGTTCTTCTTTGTGCCGCAATTGGTAAAGGATTGACAGAAAAAAGGAACCAGGGCAAACAGATCGGGCTTAATATTACCGGCCCCCACAGGACAGGTAAAATATAAAATACCGGAAGTCGCCTTGTCATAACAGGTGGAAAGCGTAACACCTTTGATATCGTCAGGTTTTATAATCTCAATTTCAGGCGGTACATCGACAAGATCAAGTGTGGGCAGGATTGAAACATCTTCATCCTTTTCCTGAATGGCTTTAAGGGCTTTTGTATCGTTTTTGATCTTTTCAAGATCCTTTGCCGTCATCTGCTTTAACAGATTTTTGAGTTCTTTTTTAGTCTTCTCAACATTTTTCTGCTCAAGATCCATATCCGGTTCAAGGGTAAAAAGTATTCTATGCGGATTTTCAAGGAAATATTGTCTGAGCTTATTTTCTAGAAATGGTCCATTCTTTATCTTCTCTTTTAAGGCGTTCAGGTCTTTATCAATGTTAATACAGGATACAGGATCTCCCTCATGAATTGTCGTCCCGGCAAATGAAAGTAATAATTTTATTCCAAAGGGATAAGGGGTATTGGTAATTTCTTTTCTATAAAATTCTATCTGGTGGATGGCTGATTCGATCAGGTTCTTTTCAATCCCTTTATCTGCTAATTCCTTAATGGTTAAAAATATTATTTTCTCAACTTTTTTAACGGAATCTTTTGAAATATCTTTTAATCCGCAGGAAAACATGGTGTCCCTGTTGTCCGGGTCAAATCCTGTTGAATCGGATAAAGCAGATCCCAAAGATGAGTCTATTAAGGCCTTCCTCAATGGTGAGGCTGAATTTCCAAGAAGGATCTGTTCTAATATACTTAAGACAAGAATTTCAAAAGAATCCTGGACATCACAGGTCAGCCAGGCCACACACGCCTGATATTTGTTTGATATATCGTCGGGGTTAGAGTAAGCATAGGCTTGTGTTATTGTTCGGGGTGAATCCCATCTGGGTTGAACCGGAACCTTTGAATCCACGGAAAGAAATTCAAACTGATCAAGCGCCTTTTCACAAATAAATGAGAGTGTTTTTTCCAGAGGCAAATTACCATAGGTATAGAAAAATGAATTTGACGGATGATAATACCGGGCATGAAAATTTTTGAGATTCTCCCATGTGAGATGGGGGATTTTTGAAGGCTCCCCGCCGGAATTATTCCTATAGGTCGTTTCAGGATATAGGCTGGAAAGCAAGGATCTTCCCATTACCTGAGCCGGTGAAGACATGGCCCCCTTCATTTCGTTGTATACAACGCCTTTATATTCAAGCTCACTATTTGTATCCGTTTTCTCAGTGATTTCCAGGCGATGACCTTCCTGTTTAAAACTTAACTCGTCAATCCTAGGAAAAAAAGCCGCATCAAGATAGACATTCATTAAATTATAATAATCTTTAGGATTTTGGGTGGAAAAAGGATACATGGTCCAGTCAGACGCGGTAAAGGCATTCATAAAAGTGGACAGGCTTCTTTTTATCATGGAGAAAAAGGGATCACGCACATTAAATTTTTTTGAGCCGCATAAAACAGTATGCTCAAGGATATGAGCAACGCCTGTTGAGTCTTTGGGAACCGTTCTGAAAAAGACACCAAAAGTATTTTCTTTATCCTTATTATGGATATGGATATGCCTGGCTTTTGTTTTAATGTGCAATAGTTGAATCATCACTGAATCTATGGTTTCGAGCGAGGTAATCTTTTCAATTAGATAACCGTAAAGTTTTTGTCCTTTTTCAAATGCAACACTTTCCATAAATGGTTTATTCCTCTCGCGTGTGAGCTTCTGCTTCTGGTTACTATAGATCTTCAGTTTCCACTGTCTTCAGGCTAAACGGTTTTATAAATACCGCGTTTTACCCGTTTAATTCTCTTTATTTTGTCCAGCCTGAAAATGATATTTCTCAATTTTTTATCCTCAAATCCAGTGGCCGCTTTAATCGTTTTAAAATTAGTGCCCTTTGGATATTTTGCAAACTCATCAAGAACTATGGAGGAGGCACTTTTCCGTTTTTTTGACGGTTTTTTCTTTTGGGTACTCCCTCCCGGATGCTTTTGATAAAGCAATTGCTCAAGCTTGTCAAGCCTGTCATGTAAAGAGGCGATATCTCCTTTATTTGGGATATCGAGCCTTTTCAGTATCATTTTTACAAAACTTTCCCAATTTGCTCCAAATTCTGATTTTTCTACCATAATAAACCTCCCAAACAAAGGGTTGTTATCGATATATAATATATAATAAATATCGACGATAAAATGATTGATATTAAACAGAAAAAATTAAGTACTGCCTCATATTAAACCACCAAATTTATTTATTCATGCTGAGGATTCAGAAAAATTTTCAGATTTTTTTCAAAAAGTAAATATTAAAAATTCCGAAAAAACAGACCGGATTTATATTGATGGTTGAATCTATTTATTGGTTGAAGTATATATATAATAACTACTTGCATGGAGTAAAAAAGTCAAGTAGTCATTTTTTGTAAGGTTTGTTAAAACAAAATGATTAAAAAAAAATTTGAGCTCTTTGTTGATAGCGTTAAAAAGCTGAATGGTGACCCTCATTATGTTGCAGTTGGAATGGCTATTGGTGTTTTTGTAGCCATATCTCCCACCATCCCCTTTCACACAATTTTAGCCATTGCATTAGCAATAATATTCAAAGCAAGTAAACCAGCCGCTATTATCGGCGTCTGGGTAAGTAATCCTGTTACAGTTGTTTTCTTATATTTTGCCTGTTATAAGGTGGGGTTTTTATTTTTTGAGAATTCAGCACTGGGTTTTAAATCCATTGAATTGCTGATTGAACATTTTGAGAGTGATATTGAATTTTCTCAGAAAATCATTTATTTTATGGAATTCACCAAAAACCAAGTCAGAACATTTTTGATCATGATAGCTGGAGGCGTTGTAATTGGTGTGCCGTCCGGGTTTATTGCCTATTTTATCACAAAAAAATTTATGATCAAATTGCGTAGTAAAAATCAACACTCCCAAAAGGCTGTTAAATGACACATCCCAGGCTTTTGTTAAAAGAACAAAATTTGTATGCCGGTAAGGAAAAAGGACAAAATTTTCTCAGCAATCCGGGTACTGCAGAAATGATTATAAAAAAAATCGGACTGGCAAATGATTCAAAGGTACTTGAAATCGGACCCGGCCTGGGCGCCCTTACCATCCCAATTGCCAGAGTAGTCCGTCATGTCACCGCTGTTGAAACTGATGCCCGTCTGATTCCTCTTTTAGAACGGGAATTAGATAATGAAAACTTAAAAAATGTAACGATTATCTGTAAAAATATTTTAAAATTTGATATTACAGAGCAGGCTCAAGATAAAAAATTTGTGGTTATCGGAAATCTTCCCTATAATATTTCATCACAAATACTGATCAAACTTGTGGAAGAACGGCGTTGTATTGAAATGGCTTTTTTAATGTTTCAAAAAGAATTGGCAAAACGTATAATTGCAAAACCGGGGAATAGGGATTATTCAAGATTGTCTGCAGTGGTTCAATATGCTGCAGATGTGAGCCAGGTGACTCAAATCGGACCATCTTCTTTTTTCCCAAAACCTGAAGTGGATTCCACTATTTTAAAATTTAATTTTTTTAAACCCGGAATGTTAAACCTTGAACAGGAAAAGGTATTGTTTAATGTTATTAAAGCGGCTTTTTCCAAACGGAGAAAATCTCTAAAGAATGCTATGGCCGGGGGTGAATTTGGATTTGAAAAACCGTTTATTATCCATGCCTTGGAATTGGCTGGAATAGATGTTAAAAGAAGGGCAGAAACTCTGAGTGTCGATGAATTTACATCTCTTGCCGGAGCCGTATGGAAAATAAGCCGAAAATAAAGACATTTACCAATGAATAAAAGGACAAAATGGCCATAATGGATAAAAAGTAGCCGACGCTTCTCCAGAATTGACACACCTATATATCATTAAAAAAATTATTGAGATTTATATGAATTGAAAGGAATATTTATGATTAGGGCAAATGACAATTATAGTAAATTACAAGCCTCCTATCTTTTTTCAGACATTGCAAAAAGGGTAAATGACTATCAGCAGGAAAATCCAGAAGCACACATCATCAGACTTGGGATAGGCGATGTCACAACAGCGCTTGCCCCTGCGGTTATTAAGGGGTTCCACGACGGTGTGGATGAAATGGCCAATGATGCTACCTTCAGGGGCTATGGTCCTGAACAGGGATATGAATTTTTAAGAGAAACCATTGCAAAAAATGATTTCCAGGCCAGAGGGGCTGATATTTTGGCCGATGAAATATTTGTTAGTGATGGGGCAAAGTGTGATACTGGAAATTTTCAGGAATTATTTGCCTCTGACATTAAGGTGGCTATTCCTGACCCCGTTTACCCGGTGTATCTGGACACCAATGTGATGGCAGGCCGTACAGGCGAGTATGAGGCAGGCAGGTATAACGGAATTGTTTATATGGAATGCTTAAAAGAAAATAATTTTCTCCCGCAACTTCCCGATGAAAAAGTGGATTTAATCTATCTTTGCTTTCCCAACAACCCTATCGGTTCCACAGCGACTAAAAAAGAACTTGCCTTATGGGTAAAGTATGCCAGGGAAAACCAATCATTAATCTTATTTGATGCGGCCTATGAGTCCTTTATCCGAAATGATGAGCTTCCAAAAACAATATATGAAATTGAAGGTGCTAAAGAAGTGGCCGTTGAATTCAGGAGCTTTTCAAAAACAGCAGGGTTTACCGGTACCCGGTGCGGGTTTACCGTTGTACCCAAGGAATGCATGATTTTTAATTCAAATGGAGAAAAAACATCCCTCCATGCCATGTGGAACAGAAGGCACACCACCAAATTCAATGGCGTATCTTATCCGGTTCAAAAAGCGGCACAAGCCGTATATTCACAAGAGGGAAAAATTCAGGTTAAACAACAGGTTGACTATTACCTGAACAATGCCGGTATCATCAGAAAAACAATGGAATCCCTTGGATTTGATTTTGTTGGTGGAAAGAACTCTCCCTATATCTGGATAGATGGAGCAGGCAGGGATTCCTGGGAATTTTTTGATCTACTCTTGACCAAATCCTCTGTCGTGTGTACGCCTGGAGCCGGTTTTGGCAGGTGCGGTAAAGACTACATCAGGATCAGTGCCTTTAACAGCCTTGAAAATGTTACAATGGCTATGGACCGAATAAAAAAAGCATTAACAAATGGGTGAAACAGAACCAGTGGTTCGCACCTAACCAATTAGGTCATATGTAAAATGAGTTATTTTTTCAATGTACAAAGTCTTGATGAAGTGATGGGTTTAACAAATCGATTTCTTCCAATAGGAACAGAGGAAATTCCTGTTTCTAATTCTTTTTCAAGAATTCTTGCCAAGGATCTGGTTGCTAAAAAAGATATGCCTGGATTTAAGAGAGCCACCATGGACGGGTATGCAGTTGTGGCGAGCTCCACATACGGGGCCTCTGACTCAAGCCCTGCCTGGCTTGATATTGCAGGTACCATACGAATGGGTGATATCCCGGAGTTCAGTATAGCGCCCGGACAAGCGGCAAAAATTTCAACCGGTGGTATGCTCCCCAAAGGAGCGGATAGCGTTGTCATGGTGGAACATGCAGAGCTTATTGATGAACTTTCCGTTGAAATTTATAAAAGTGTAGCCCCTTTTCAGCATGTGATAGATGCTAACGAGGATTTTGCAAAAAAAGATATTGTTTTATCTAAGGGAACCTTTATCCGGCCGCAGGAGCAAGGCCTGGCCGCAGGACTTGGGTTTACTCATGTTGACACTTTTAAAATTCCAAAAGTCGGCATTATTTCAACGGGAGATGAAATCATTCCTGTTGAACAAGAACCCGTTCCAGGTAAAATCCGTGATATCAACTCTTATACCCTTTCCGGTTTTATTTATGAAGCCCATGCTATACCCGTTCGCTATGGAATTATCAATGATGATCCTGAGGCCATAAAAAAGATAATTAAAAAAGCCATTAAAGAAACCGACATGGTCATTATTTCCGGAGGCAGTTCTGTGGGGACCAGAGATTTTACCATTGACGTATTATCCGCTTTACCAGACACTGAAATATTGGTCCATGGCATGTCAATCAGCCCGGGTAAACCGACTATTCTTGCTAAAGCAGGGGAAAAACCCGTATGGGGGCTTCCCGGGCAGGTGGTATCTGCCATGGTCGTTCTCAAAATTGTGGCCATTCCTTTTTTAAACCGGCTAAAGGGACTTGAACACCTGGACAAAACCATTCGGGTCCAGGCAAAGCTGACCCGAAATGTTTCCTCTGCCCAGGGCAGGAGGGATTTTGTAAGAGTAGAACTTAAAAAAAATAAAAATAATTTACTTGCAAAACCAGTCCTTGGTAAATCAGGACTGATCAGAACCATGATTCATGCAGACGGGCTACTTGAAATTGGTGATCATGTAGAAGGCCTTGAAAAAGATACCATGGTAAATATAATCCTTTTATAAAACATCTGAAAAGAAGAGATCACACCAATGAAATCCAAAAGAAACGTATACCTGGATATGAAAAGTATCAAAGGGGCTTATAAAATCCTTTTTGATCATTTTAAACACATTGTAACACAAGTTGAAACCCTTGATGTGGTGGATGCAAAGGGCAGAGTCCTGGCCAAACCTGTCATGGCTGCCATCTCTTCTCCCAATTTCCATGCCGCTGCCATGGATGGCATTGCCGTGGATGCGAAGGTTACCTTTGGTGCCAACCAAGAAGCGCCCATCACCCTTTGTCCCCATAAAAATGCTTTTTGGGTGAATACCGGCCATGCAATGCCGGAAGGCACAAATGCCGTAATTATGATTGAGCACCTCAATATCATTGATAAAAACAATGTCGAAATCGAGGATCCTGTATTTCCCTGGCAAAATGTCAGAAAGATGGGGGAGGATATTGTGGCCACCCAATTATTGTTCCCACAGGGTCACATGATAAATGCCCATGCACTTGGCGCACTTCTTTCCGGCGGAATATTCAAGGTGGCTGTTTATAAAAAGCCGAAAGTCCTTATTATTCCCACGGGATCGGAGCTCAAGCAATGGAATGAAATTAGATTAGATAAGCTTAAACCAGGCGATGTTGTGGAATCCAACTCCTGTGTACTGGGAGGACTGTGTGAAGATCACGGAGCCCTTTTTGATATACATCCCATGCTCAAAGACAATCTTGAAAAGATCAAAATGGCGGTGAAAGTGGCAGCCAGAAAAGGCTATGATATGATTTTTATCATTGGCGGATCTTCAGCCGGGTCAGAGGATTTTGCCAAACCGGTTATTTCATCTTTAGGGGAAGTCTATGTTCATGGCGTAACCATGATGCCTGGAAAACCCATGATGTTTGGCAACGTGTTTGACACCCCGATATTTGGCATTCCCGGATACCCCGTATCTGCCATAGTTGCTTTTGAACAATTTGCAGGTCCTTTGCTGTTAAACATGCAGCATCTCCCCCAAAAAGAGGGTGCAGCGGTTGACGTATCTCCGGCCAGAAAAATGGCTTCAAAATTAGGCCTTGAAGAATTCTTAAGGGTTAAAATCGGTTCAGTGGACGGTAAACTCATGGCCTCACAACTACCCAGAGGATCAGGAAGTATTACCACTCTGACAGAGGCTGACGGTATTATCAGAATACCGACAAACATTGAGGGCATATTGGAGAATCAAAGTGTTCAGGCCCATTTGTTAAGGCCGTTATCTTCCATTGAAAATACCATTGTTATAACCGGTTCCCATGATAATACACTGGATATTTTGACAGATCAAAT
The DNA here is from genome assembly GCA_964455805.1 of uncultured Desulfobacula sp. Classification (GTDB taxonomy): domain Bacteria; phylum Desulfobacterota; class Desulfobacteria; order Desulfobacterales; family Desulfobacteraceae; genus Desulfobacula. The sequence continues at coordinate 21,659 of CAYVZG010000033.1, read as the reverse complement.
AAAAGGGGTGAGCTCTGATATAAGCATTTCTTCAAGCCATGTAGGAAGCATGGGCGGCTTGATGGCCATTAAAAAGGGGTCTTGCCATATGGCCGGCTCCCATCTTCTGGATCCCTTAGATGGCAGCTATAATATTTCATATATTGAAAAATATCTGCCTGGCCAAAAGGTGTGGGTGATCAATCTTGTTATGAGGGACCAGGGACTGATTGTACCTAAGACAAATCCTAAAAACATTCAATCCATTGAAGACTTAAGAAACAAGGAACTGCAGTTTATCAACCGCCAGCCAGGGTCAGGCACACGGATTTTATTTGACTATAAACTCAAGACCCTGGGTATACCTATCCATGATATTCAGGGGTATGAAAATGATGAATATACCCATATGTCGGTAGCCGTTTCCGTTTTATCCGGCAGAGCTGATGCTGGGCTTGGTATCCAGGCGGCTGCCCAGGCGCTTGATCTTGATTTCATTCCCGTAATAACAGAAGAATATGATCTTATTATTCCGGACAGATTTTATAAAACCCGTAAAATTCAGACCCTGTTAGACGTTATTGGGACAAAACAATTTCAGGACAGGATATTGTCCATGGGAGGATACGGTATTAAAAACACGGGCAAAATTATTTATAAATCCTGATTGCCCTTAACGCAACTATAAAAAAAGGCCACAAAAAAATCTAAATGAGAATTTATTATTTTTTGTGGCCTTAACTTTTTTCAGGGAAAGAAACTCAATTCTAAAGATGTGTTTCTTTCCCCAAGTTAATATTTTAATGGGTTTGTATATGAATTAAAATGGTTTCATCTCAACTCTTCTGTTTAATGCACGACCGGCTTCAGTACCGTTTAATGCTATAGGTTTAGAAAATCCAAACCCTTCTGTGGTCATTCTATTCGGCATAATACCCTTTCCAACCAAATAATTTTTCACAGCCTGGGCGCGTCTCAGTGAAAGATCTTTATTCGCTTCGGCTGAACCGACATTATCAGTGTGGCCCTGAATATCAATACTAATGACTGGGTTTGCCTCAAGTTTTGCGGCAATTTCATCCAATAAGTAATAGGCACCTGGTTTGATCACATCGCTGCCAGAGCTAAAAAGGACATCACCAAGAACCCAAACCTCTTCCTCTACTGGTTCTGGTTCTGCAACAGGTTCAGGGGCGGCTTTTTTATCAAGGAATACACTTTCAACAAAACATGCAATGTCTTCCGGACTGTTTAACAGCTTGTCTGCTGTTGTAAAAAAACCGCATTCTCCTGAAGAACCGATGCATCCGCCAATATCGGAAACTTGCTTCAACAGTGTTTCTCCTTCTGGATTATCTCCCACAAGGATTGTGTGAAAACAAATTGAATCGCCATATTCTGCTTTCAATGCTTTTGCAGAGGCCAGCACATCACCGGGCAACTCTTCACCGTCACTGACTATAATAACGGCATTTCTATCTCCTGAAAGTCCTTTGAAATCTTCTTTTGCATCATTCAATGCTTTATACAATGGGCTCATGCCGCCCGGTTCAACGATTTTTCCAAATTTTTCATCAAAATTGGCAGTGGAATATTTTTCCATTCCATAGATCAATTGAGATTCATTTTTTGTTACCTTGGGAGAGTGACCAAAAGATCTTATCCCGCCTGTCTGACCCAACTCGGGAAGTGTGACATTTATGCGGTTAACAACAGCCTTGGCCTGACTGAACTTTGTTTCTCCTTGAAGAGGGTAACGCATGGAGCTTGATGAATCAAATATGAATAAGAAATTATCTACCTTTGAAGAGTAAGCATTTTTATCAAATTGGACTGGTTCAAATGCCACAGGTGTACTCATTTGTTTTGCCGCACATCCAAATAAAAAAAGGAAGGCAAACAATGTTAATAAGCTTCTTGTTAAAAGTCTCATGTCTTTTTTCTCCTTTTGCTTTGTTAGTATAATTAATGATGTCAAACTTAAGATATCTAAAATAAAAGATTATTCTTTTTCTTACAAAAAAACCAGTATTAAATCAACCTTTCTTTTTACGTCTCCTTTAATATCTTGCAATTTGGTCTCAAGAATTATATACGAATGCTGTTTGTTAATCAGAATATAATATCAACTATATTAGGTGTATACTCTAGTATTAGTTAAGGATTTTTCCGGTTTTACAAAACTTGGCTGATCAAAACCTGCGATGGTTTGAATGGGTCGTTTTCTGCCGGTCATTAAACAAGAAAAACAATGGAATATGGAAATATATCAGGGAATCATTCTCGGGGTTGTACAGGGGCTTACGGAATTTTTACCCGTAAGCAGTTCAGGACATCTTGTTCTGGGGCAGATTTTTTTTGGGATTACCACATCTCAACTGATTTTTGATATCAGTGTTCATATGGGAACACTTCTGGCAGTGGTGCTGGTTTATGCTTCGGACATCTGGGCCATTTTGATGTCTGTATTTGGATTTTTTTCAAAAGCCGTATCATTAAAGCCTTCGGCACACCTTTTTCGAGAAGACAAAAACCTTTATCTGGCAGGTTTGATTTTGATCGGTTCCATTCCCACTGCCATTATTGGCCTTGTTTTCAAGCAGTTTGAAAATATTATTTTTTCTTCAACAATTCTGGTGGGATTCATGTTGATTCTCACCGGCACCATACTTTGGATCTCCAAAAATTATTATTTTAACCCGGGCAAAAAGGATGGATTAAAAATCAAACAAGCCGCTATCATAGGCGCCGCTCAAGGGTTTGCCGTTATCCCAGGTATTTCCAGGTCAGGGGCCACCATTGCCATGGGGATGTTTTTGGGACTTGATAGGCATAATGCTGCTAAATTCTCTTTCCTTTTGTCAATTCCCGCAATACTGGGTGCACAGATGTTAAGCATAAAAGATATGATAAATAACGGGCATGTCATTGATCATGTGACCGTTTATGCAACACTGGCATCATTTATCACCGGGTTTGTTGCCCTAAAACTTCTACTATCTTTGGTTCACTCGGGCAGATTCCATCTATTTGCACCTTATTGCTGGCTTTTGGGATCATTGGTCCTTTTATCAAAATTCATCTAAGGGAGAATTTATGAATCCGGAAATTTTTAGAGAATATGACATAAGAGGAATTGCAGGCAGGGATATTGTGCTAGACGATGTCATAAGTATTGGTAAAGCTTACGGCAGTCTTTTAAACAAGCAGGGTAAAAAGACAGTAGCTGTTGGGCGGGATTGCAGACTCACCTCTGATGAATTCTCCCAATTGTTCATCCAGGGCATTATATCCACTGGATGCGATGTCATTGATATTGGAACCTGTCCCACACCCGTGCTCTATTTTTCCATACATCATCTTAATCTTGACGGTGGCGCCATGGTGACGGCCAGCCATAACCCCCCGGAATATAATGGATTTAAACTCTTAAGCGGTACAGACTCCATTCACAGCAAAGGTTTGCAGGATATCCGCATTATTGTTGAGAAAAAAGCCTTTGTTCAAGGACATGGCAAGGTGATCAAAAAAGATATCATAAGCCCGTATAAAGAATATATTATAAATAGTATTAATATCAAAAAGACCATTGAGATTGGTATAGATGCCGGCAATGGTACTGGGGGAATCACGGCTCTTCCTGTTTTGAAGCAATTGGGATGCAGGGTAGAAGATATATATTGCAATATGGATGGAACCTTCCCCAACCATGAAGCCGACCCCACTCAGAAAAAAAACCTTATTGATCTTATCAAACTGGTTAAAGATAAAAAACTTGACCTGGGCGTGGGATATGATGGAGATGCGGACCGGATTGGCGTTGTAGATAAAAATGGTGAGGTGATCTATGGAGATCAGCTCATGGTTATTTATGCCAGAGAGATCCTTGGGCGTAAACCCGGTGCAACTTTTATTTCTGAAGTAAAATGCTCCATGGTAATGTATGATGATATTGAGAAGCATGGCGGCAGAGCCATCATGTGGAGAACGGGCCATTCCTTAATCAAGAAAAAAATGAAAGAGGAAAACGCAGAACTCGCCGGTGAAATGAGTGGTCACATGTTCTTTAAGGACAGATATCTGGGATATGATGATGCCTTGTATGCCACCTGCCGCCTCCTTGAAATCATGGCGGATACGGGCAAAGGGGTTGACGAACTCATAAAGGATCTTCCAAAAACCTTTACAACTCCGGAGATAAGGGTGGATTGCCCCGATGAGATTAAATTCGATGTTGTGGATAAAATTGTATCTGTTTTCAAAGCAAAGCAGGATGTGATTGATATTGACGGGTTAAGAGCATTGTACGATGATGGATGGGGACTTGTCAGAGCATCCAATACTCAGCCGGCACTGGTTCTCAGATTTGAAGCGCTGAGTAAGGAAAGACTTGAGCAGATAAGAAATGAAATTGAAACCGAGCTAAACATCATTATTAAGGAGATAAAATAAGATTTTTATAAATCTTATCATTTAAAATTTATGGAGTTATCTGTACAGCAGCAGGATGCAGTAAATCATACCGGCTCCCCAGCACTTGTTGTTGCGGGAGCCGGTTCAGGTAAGACACGCACCTTGACAGCAAAGTTTTCACATCTTGTCAATCTGGGCCATGACCCCAAAAAAATTCTTGCCATTACATTTACAAACAAAGCCGCAGGCGAAATGAAATCCCGGCTCATTGAAATGACCGGGCTTAATTTTCAAAATTTTGCATGGGTAAGAACCTATCATTCAGCCTGTCTTATGATTTTAAAACAGCATTATGAGAAATCGGGTTATATTTCACCTATACAGGTATTTTCAGTTTATCAGCAGCAAAAACTGGCCAAAGAACTTTGTGTAAAAAATAATCTTGAAAAAAAACATGCCAACAAAATTTTATCCTTTATCTCACGGGCTAAAAATTTTGGAAACCCGGAAAAATATTTTGATTTAAAGCCCGGCTTTTTCGGCATCAAAATTGAAGACCTTTATGCCCAGTATGAAGACCGTTTGAAAGAAATGAATTCTGTGGATTTTGACAATATCCTCTTAAAGACAAGGGATCTTTTAAGGGATCACAAAGAGGTCATGACCTTTTATCAAAACTATTTTTCCTATATCCTTGTGGATGAATACCAGGACACCAATAATCTTCAGGATGATTTAACCAACCTGCTTTTAGGAGAACATAGAAATCTTTTCTGTGTGGGCGATGATTGGCAGTCCGTCTATGGATTCAGAGGGTCTAATGTGAATCACTTTTTAGACTTTTCTCAAAAATATAAGGATTCAAAAATTTTCAGGCTTGAAGAAAATTACCGATCCGCAGATGAAATTGTTCAGGCAGCCAATGATTTAATCGATTATAATCCTGATAAAATGGAAAAAAAATGCTTTTCCAAAAAAAAAGGCGGTGTCGTTGAAATCTATGACTTCATGTCAGATTCCCATGAAGCCGAATGGGTTGCCAGAAGGATTAAGGGGTTGAATCGACAGGGTCTTGGCATTAGTTTTGATAAGATGGCCGTGGTCTACCGGACAAAATTTTGTTCTCTTCCCTTTGAAAAAGTCTTCAGGTCCTACAGAATACCTTACAGCATGAAGGGATCCCAGGGTTTTTTTGAACGAATGGAAATCCTGGACATCAATTCTTATCTGAGTGCTGCTTTTTTCCCAAATGATGACGTATCCTTTGAACGGATTGTAAATACGCCTAAAAGAGGAATCGGTCCATCAATGATAAAAAAGCTGGCAGACATGAGAGCGCATGGAACCAGTCTTCAGGATGCCGCCAGGATCATGGTCAAAGATAGGGTTTTGAGCAAAAAAATCCATGAAAATATTTCCGGTGTGATAGATATTTTGGACGAAATACCACAAATGCCCCCTGCCATGGCAATGGAAGTAGTCATAGAAAAAACCGGATATTTTGAATACCTGAAGAAAAAAACAAAAACCAATTCCGAATATATTTCAAAAAAAGAAAATATTGAACAATTAATTTATACGGCAAGATCAAAAAATGATCTTTTAGAATATCTTGAAGAAGCCGCCTTGATTAGGGAAGACACGGAAGATGATGACAGTTCAGATGCTTCCGGCGTATCCCTGCTCACCATCCATTCAGCTAAAGGGCTGGAATATGATACCGTGTTTATTGTGGGGTGCGAAGAACGTCTGTTTCCCCACTGGAGATCGATAGATGCAGGAGATAATGCCCTTTCCGAAGAACGGCGACTCATGTATGTGGCAATGACGCGGGCAGAAAGATTTTTATATCTCACACACACCAATTATCGCAAAGGTGAATTCGCAACGGTCAGCCGTTTTATCGATCAAATCCAGGAATGTTTATCCTAAGGGAAAAAAAGGATCCAATGGCATTATATTATTCTGTTAAAGAACAATTATCCCAGGTGGTGTTAAAGCTTTTCAATAACAAGAAAGGCATCATTCCCACTGACAAAAAAGGTGTTTTTGTTACCCTTTTTTTTGCCATTTTCACAACGGTTACAGGGGTTGGAATCGTGGTCCCGCTCCTTCCCGTCTATGCAAACGATCTTGGCGCCACAGGCATATACGTGGGAATGATATTCGGATCATTTTCCATATCAAGGATCTTTCTCTTGCCCGTATTTGGAAAACTGTCCGATCAAAAGGGACGAAAACCCTTTATTGTTGCAGGCCTGTCGGCTTACACACTGATCTCTTTTGCATTTATATATTCAAATAACATTGAGACATTGATTATATTGAGATTTATCCAGGGGGCGGCATCTGCCATGATCATGCCCGTGGTCCAGGCCTATATTGGTGAGATTACACCAGTTGGATCTGAAGGATATTCAATGGGTCTTTTTAATCTATCCATGTTTTTGAGTCTCAGCCTGGGACCCTTAATAGGGGGCGGGATAAAGGACATCTGGTCTCTTGATGCGGCATTTATCTGCATGGGCCTGCTGTCAGGAATTGGCCTGTTATTATGTATTTTTTTCCTGCCTGCAGTATCCAAGGAAAGTACAAAAACCTCAAAAGCTCAAATCATTCCATGGTCTCATCTTTTAAAAGATAAAGGCATTATCTCTCTTTTTGTATTCAGGTATGCCTACACGGCCTGCATTGGGGTAATCTGGTGTTTTCTGCCATTATTTGCCCACAGCCAGTTTGGTCTTTCCGGTTCATTAACAGGGGTGCTTGTCATGCTGGGTGTATTTGTCTCAGGTTTCTTAAGTTTACCAATGGGATATGTTGCTGACAGGACAAATAAAAATATATTGATTATTTTTGGCGGGGTTTTATCAACCTTTGGAATGCTATTGCCCTTTTTTGCAACATCTTTCTTTGATCTTGTCTTTGCTGTCCTGGTATTTGGAATTGGCGGAGGAATTTCCATGCCGGCCATCATGGCCTATGCCGTAATTAAAGGAGAATCAAAAAAGGCTATGGGATCTGTAATATCAATTTTGACGGTTGCCCACAGCCTGGGGATGCTGACAGGGTCAATAACTGCCGGGCTTGCCATGGATTATCTGAGCTTGAGGCTGTCTTTTCCCTGCGGAACCTTTATCATGGCATTGGGAACCTTTATCTTCTGGTTACTTTTGGATAAAAAATCCTTCACAAAAAATTAAACTCAGATATGGCTCCGGAATGATGAAAGTATGTGGTGACAGAAAAAGCAGGGCAAGGATTGATTCGTTCTTCTTGTACTTATATAGAAACCAGATGCTGATCCGTTCACTGAGTCCATCTTAAAAATTACAGGCCTTTACCCAATTGATTAGGATTTTTAGATATGCTATTGTGAATTAAAAATACCCACTTTTTCCCAGGAGGTTTTTATGCAGATATCCATCTCTTTTAAAAATATTGATTCCTCAGCTTCTTTAAAGTCACATATCCATGAAAAATTTGATCGCCTTGACAAGATGCTCGATTATCCAGCTGATGCACATATTGTTTTGTCTGAAGAAAAATTACGCAGCATAGCTGATGTAAATTTGGTTTGTGACAGCATGAAAATTTATGTCAAAGAAGAGGCTGAAAATAATATGTATGCTGCAATTGACACTCTTTCAGATAAACTTAAACTTCAGATTAGAAAATATAAAGACAAACAAAGAAGGCATTTGGCAGGTGACAAAAAGAGCCTTAAGCTCAATGGAATCGAATCATTTGAAAACAGTTAGTGATCCGATTGATTCGGATAAAAAAGCCGCCGTATTCAATAAAACCTATAAAGATTATCTATACCAGCTGGCAGAACTTGATCCATCTAAAATTGCACAAAAGCTGGGTTTAGAGAGGTCTGGTAATGGGCTTTTGGTATCGCTTTTCAATTCTGAATACCATGTTTCTCCAAAAGCTGTTCTTTTAGACAACAAAAAGAAGGCCGGGTTTGAAAAAAGTATCATTCTCTTTAAATATCTTCTCATGTGCCCAGCTATTCTACCAGAGGGCTCAGACTGGGTGGTTTACCATTCGTTTAAGAATGCACAGCCATTGCTTCATTATTTTGCAAGGGAGGTGACAAGGGCCATTGAAAAAACATTTTCAGGTGATTTATCCAGCCTTGAGAAGGCAGGCAATAAACTTGGCGGAAATATAGTCAAGGACAACGCTGCATATGATATATCAATGCAGTTTGAGGCGCTTCCAAAAATCCCTATATTCATGCGTTTTAACGATAAGGATGAAGATTTTCCGGCAAAGTGTACCATATTGTTTCAATCAACCGTGGATAAATACCTGGATATGGAATCCTTGGGAATATTGGGTGCTCTTTTTGCAAAAGAACTGAAACACTTGAAATAACGCCTGTTAGATATTTTCAGTCACAATATCAAAAATTTCAAATCCTCTTTTCTGGTAATTTTGCAATGCATGAGGATGATCCAAAGTACATGTGTGCACCCACACTTTTTCAGGGTTTCCCCATTCCCATGCCGTTTTTACGGCCTGGGAAAGCAGATAACCGCCCAACCCCATACCAATGAATTTTGGTAACAATCCAAAATATGCAAGTTCTATAATATTGCCCTTTTGTTTTTCCAGTTCAAAATATCCAGCCGGAGATCCTTTATAATACCCCACCCAGGTTCTTAGATTGTCCTTCTCGGCAAAACTCCTCCATTTGTCGTCACTCCATGCAAGTTTATCCTCCCATTGATACTCCTGCCCAACAATCTGGTACAAAAACCTGTTAAATTGAAATTGCTTTATTTCGCATTCTATTATTTTCATACCTTTTGAATTGTTTTGCAGTTTTAATTTGGATGGTGACAGCATTTCCAAAGAGTATGTTGTGATTGTTTTCATTTATGTTCCTCTTTCATTTATTATCTTCTATTCAATAATTTTAAAAGCAGGCCTTTTATTTAAACACTATACTTAATCAAATCAAGGGGTCTTAAAACCTTTAAAAAACCCCTTGTTTTTCCTCATAAATCTCTTAATGATGATAAGAAATATAGTTTGAATTATCATGGCCATATAATGTTGACAGGCCTCTTTTCGGCCATGAGCCAGATACCGTCCCCTTTTAAAATCTTTTCTTCTTTTGATGGATTTACTTTTACCATTTTGTCAGAATCCTGAAGGGCAAAGGTCAAATAATTGTATTCCTCTTTGAAATAATCGTGAAGAGACCACCAGGAGAGATTGTCAAAAGTCTTGGGAACATTTATAAAATAAATCTCATCACCAGAATCGTTTCGTAGCAGAATTTGCAGCGGGAGGTGCACTTTATCCTGCATGGCCTGGACCATCATTTCAGCCGTCATCTGCATGATAATCTGAAAATTGCCATGAACACTTGAAAATGTGTCCATTGATTGAGTTGAGATACATCGGACGGTAATTTCACAGGCTTTGTTTTTCAGCTTCAGGGCATTAATCAGGGCAAACAGGCTTTCCTCATCCTTACCCGTATGAATAACGATTTGTGCAGCATCTTTTATATTGGCTTTGTTCAGGGCATGAAGGGTATCTGGTCTTCCTTTGACAAAAAAAACGTCATCCATGTTTGGTAAAGGATCCCTCAGTATGTCAGCCACAAGGACCACGTCCTGATCTGCATATGTCTCATCTTTTTGAATTTGCTCAATCAGCTGCTCTGTCTCATCTGTTGAACCCACAAGCAGGATATGTCCTTTCCCTTTATATTCTTTTTCTCCATGCATTTTTAAATCTCTCCTTTCAATCAACAATGAAGCGACATGGGTAAGAAATGCAGCACCAAGACCAATTCCCATAAACATAGGCAGAAAAACCGCCACGATTTTCCCAAGGCCGGAAACAGGGAAAATATCTCCATAACCAACAGTTGTACTGGTGACGATACTCCACCATAGTGCCTTATCAAAACGGGTTAAAGCTGACCCTTGAGGTTCCACAAACTGAATCAGCAAACTGGATATCATTAAAACAGCCAGATAGGCGAGAACAAGACTGATCCCTTTGCGTCTCAGCCCCACACGTATCATATTTTTGAGTAGGTACAACAAAATATACATCCTGTGTTAATGTGATGGCAATTCTTAAAAAATCTCACACCCAATTATGAACGCAAGCTATATCATATGATTAAAATTTGCAATATTTTGGGCCGTATCCATTGCAATTTTTATAAAACATAGCTCCCAAAAAAGGAGGTTCTGTTTTTTTTAATCAGTTTACACAGCGATCTTCTAGGGTATAGTTTGGTCATCAATGTTCAGGAAAATATTATATTAAAGAAAAACCCCAAATATACCGAAAAGAAAAACAATTCAAAAAATTAAGACGGAGAAAAAAATGTGCTCCTCTCAAAAGACGGCCAGATCTTTAAAAAAAAAAATTAAACGCTTTTTATTCTTCCCTACCCTGCTATTTTTTTTTATAACGCCGACTATCTAACTGCAACCGAGATTGATCTTTCTGAGTTAAGCATTGAAGAATTAATGGATATTCATGTCCCTTCAGTTAGTAAAAAAAGTCAACATCTTTCAGAAAGCCCGGCTGCCATTTTTGTTATTACCAATGACAACCTGGAAGATGTGGATGACATCTATGCCACCAACCTTTTAGACAACAATTTCAAATATCATATCAGTGACTATTTTACCATGGATATGCGCCTGGGGCGGCAAATCACCCCCAGAATTGAACTATCGCTGGTAAGCCAAAACCTGTTGGATAAAACCCATATGGAAATGGTCCAGGAATCCTTCAGCCAGCCGACCAAGGTGGAACGATCTTTTTATGTTAAGCTGGCCTATCGCTTTTAGGATTCAAACATGACTTTTACTGATAATTGTGTAATTAATGTAATAAAAAAATCAATTATTGTATCAATTGCCCTATTTGTGTTATGTCTCTATGCAGATAAAATCGCCATGGCACAGAAAGTTGAAGAATACGCTGTTAAGGCCGCATTTGTTTATAATTTTGCTCGATTTATCCAATGGCCTGAAAGTGCATTCGCCTGTGAGACAGATCAATTTCAGATCTGTTATATAGGGAATGAAAAAGTTGCTAAGCAGTTAAATTCCATAAATGGAAAAAAGAAAGATGAAAGGACCATTTCTGTTAAACATTTTTCCTCGGTAAAGGGCTGTGAGGGATGTAATATTATCTTTATCAGCAGAAATAGCGGCACTTTATTTTTAAAAAAAATCATTTCACTAACAAAGGAAAAGCCCGTTTTAACCATAGGCGAATCAAAAGGGTTCACTCAATTAGGCGGCGTAATCAACTTCACACCTAAAAAAGGCCGACTACTATTTGAAATTAATATCAATGCCGCAAAAAAAAAACTAAAACCCAGCTCTCGTTTATTAAAACTTGCTATTATTATGGATGATAAGAAATGATAATGTCCTCAAGATTATCCCTCGGGAACCTTTCAATTAGAATCAAATTCGCACTCCTGCTAGGTTTTACAGCCCTGCTGGCTTTATTTATGGTTTCCACTGCACTGATTATTAACGAAAAATACAATGCCAGAAAAAACCTTGTGGGTGAACTGCAATCCATGGCCGCTCTTATTGCCTTAAACACGGGTGTAGCAATGGTGTTTAACGATGAGCAGGCGGTCACCGAAAACCTTACTGCCCTGGCAACAAAACCAGAGATTATCGTTGCCGCCATTTATGACGAAAAAGGAAATATTTATAGCCAATACAGCCAGGCAAATTTTGATGTCCAAAAGGTTATTTCCGAACTCAGATATATCGATTCAACCCCGAAAGGAACTCTGGACAAACTTAGAAAGCAGGGGATGATCTCTTATCAATTAAAGGGCCATATCCATGTGATACAACCGATGATCGTGAAAGGCAGTTTTATGGGGGGCGTTCACCTGGTAGACAATATGCAGCAGGTCAATAAACGGCTGAATGCCTATTACCTGATGGTGGTCCTCATTGTCTTGATTACACTTATCGTAGTATTGTATCTATCTTCCAAAGTGCAATCTTTTTTTACAGACCCTGTGTTTGATGTCATAGCTTCCATGGGTGAAGTGTCGGAAAAAAAACATTACAATATCCGCGTCAATAAGAGAAATGACGATGAATTCGGATTATTGGCAGATCATTTCAATAAAATGATTGAAGAAATACAAACCAGGGATGAGGAGTTGAAAGAATACAATACAGGCCTTGAAAAAATGGTCCAGCTTCGGACAAAAGACCTTTCCCATGCAAAAGTTGAGCTGGAGGCCACAGTTATCAATCTTGAAAAGGCCAAAGAACGGGCTGAAGAGGCCAACCGGATTAAATCTCAATTTTTGGCCAATATGAGTCACGAAATAAGGACCCCCATGAACGGTGTCCTGGGGATGACAGAGCTGTTGCTTGCAACCCAGCTTTCTGAAGAGCAGCGTAAGTCGGCTAAATCCATTTATGGTTCTGGTGAAGCACTTTTGGAAATAATCAATGCCATTCTCGATTTTTCTAAAATTGAAGCCGGGAAGATGGAGATGGAATCAATTAATTTTGATCTGCAGCTGCTTATTGAAGATGTTGGCCAGCTGTTGGCTCCCCATGCCCATGCCAAGAGAATTGAACTTGCGGTCTTTATTGAGGAGGGCGCCCAGCGAAATCTGAAGGGCGATCCAACAAAACTGAGACAGGTGCTGATAAACCTGATTGGGAATGCGATTAAATTTACAGAAAAAGGTGAGGTAATTGTAAGGGCCATCACCAGCAAAAGAGATAATGATTCGGTAAATTTAGACATATCTATTGTAGATTCAGGCATGGGAATAAGTTCACAGGACCTTAAAAGGCTGTTTAAGCCATTTTCCCAGGTTGACGGCTCCACAACCCGAAAATACGGTGGAAGCGGTCTTGGGTTAACAATTTCCAAGGAACTTGTTTCTTTAATGAAAGGGAATCTGGGCTGTGAAAGCGAACTGGGTAAAGGGACCAAATTTTCTTTTACTCTGCCCATGGAAAAAAATTCTAACACCCCAAAAAGAGTTGTTTCATTAAAAAGTGAAGAATTACAAGGGTTGAGATCACTGATTGTGGATGACCATCCCATCAATCTGGAAATCCTGAAAAAACAGATAACATCATTTGGCATGAAATGTAATTTTGCTTCCAGCGGAATCGCAGGATTGGAGAATCTGAACTCAGCAAAACAGAAAAATATATCCATTGATCTGGTCATCCTGGATATGAATATGCCGGGCATGGATGGACTTGAGCTCACCCGGAAAATAAAAGCAGACCCGGCCTTCAAGAAAATTCCCATCATTATGCTCACCTCCATGGGGATGCGCGGCGATGGTCAGGCTGCAAAAGCTTCAGGTGTTAATGCCTATCTGACAAAACCGGTCAGACAATCGGATTTACATTCCACCATATTAAAACTGCTTGGTAATACATTTACCGATGATTTGTCACAACTGGTCACCAGACACAGTCTTGCAGAAGATATGCGGCGATTCGACCTCCACGTTCTTGTGGCTGAAGACAATTTGACCAATCAGGAAGTGGTTCTGGGAATGCTGAGAAAATATGGGTGCAGGGTGACGGTTGTGAACAACGGCCTCCAGGCGGTTGAAATGTTTTTAAATGAGTTACCAGATCTTGTTTTAATGGATTGCCAAATGCCTGAAATGGACGGATATCATGCCTCTCAAGAAATACGGAACCATGAAAAAACAATGAATTTCAAAACGCCCATCGTGGCATTAACAGCCAATGCACTTAAAGGGGACAAGGAAAAATGTCTGGCAGCCGGCATGAACGATTATTTGAGCAAGCCGTTTAAGCAGGAATCATTATATACCATTCTTGACCGATGGTATCTTTCAAAAAAAGACAAGAACTTGGACTCTGATGTCGAAACGCCAGGTAAAACCAAAGACACCCCTCACCCATCTGATAATAAAGAGCCTTCAGTTAATCATGCAAAGGATTCAGCAGTGATTGATCCCGCTGCAATTCAAACTATCAAGGATCTTCAGATGGAGGGAGAACCCAGCATTTTATCAAAAATTATTGAGACATACCTGTTTAGCACCCAATCCAATATATCCCAGATAAAAGAAGATGTCTCAGATGCAACCCCTCATGACTTCCAGGTATTTGCACACACGCTCAAGTCTTCCAGTGCTAATCTAGGCGCGATGCGTTTGTCTGAGATCAGTAAAGCGTTTGAAATACAATGCAGGGAAAAAACCATGAACAATGCATACGATTACATTAAAGAAATCGAAACCGAATTTATTAAAGTCAAAATTGCTTTGAGAAAGGAGCTCAGCCAGCTATGATTGATGCAAATAATAAACGAAAAAAATCATTGGCATTGGTCGTGGATGACGATCCTTCCATAAGAATGATTATGTGTGCGGCATTGAATAAATTTGGCTTTGATGTTATTGAAGCTCCCAGCGGTATCATCGGAGTTGAGTTGGTGAAATCTGAAGAACCAGACATTGTTCTCATGGATGTGATGATGCCGGGCATGGATGGATTTGAAGCCTGCAAGATCATTCGCAAAGCGCCTGAAGGAAAGTATACCCAGATCCTTATGGTAACCGGTCTCGAGGATACTGAATCTATGGAAAAAGCTTTCGAAGTAGGTGCCAACGGTTTTGAGACAAAACCGTTAAGCATCACCATGATGGGGTATCGGGTTCAATACATGCTGCGTGCCGGTCATGCTTTCAAAGAACTTCATATCAACAAAACCCGTTTAGCAAAAACCCAGGAACTTGCTAAGATCGGAACCTGGCAGATTGATTTGAAAACCCATGATTTCCATTGTTCTCCTGAAGCCTGTGAGTTACTGGGGTTGGATGTCACCGACAAGAACATTACATTGGATAATTTTTTAAGTCCTATTATCCATCAGGACAGAGCAAGGGTAAAGGAATCTCTTGAAAATACGATTAAAAAAAAGGAGGACGCCACCCTGGAATATCAGATTTCATGCCCTGATAACCCATCAAAATATATTTTAAACAAATCTGAAATTCATTTTGATGATCAGAACCACCCGGATTTGATTTTAGGCATTGTTCAGGATGTGTCCCAGCTGAAAAAAGCAGAAAAAGAAATCCGGTTTCTTGCCTTTTACGACGGATTGACCGGTCTTGCAAATCGCATGCTTTTCATGGACCGCCTTGAACAGATCATCACGGACTCCACACGTAAGAAAAAACATTTTGCCCTGCTGTTTCTTGATCTGGATAATTTTAAAAGTGTGAACGATACTCTGGGACATCACACCGGTGATCTGCTGCTAAAAAAGGTAGCTGATAGTATTAAAAAATCTATACGGGGCAGTGATTCCATAACAAGAACCGAGGAACAGGTAGAAGACAACCAAGCATTGATTGCCCGGCTTGGAGGCGATGAATTCACTATATTGGTCACAGATATTGGAGAACCAAAAAACGCTGCACGAATCGCTAGAAGGCTGCTTCGAATAATCCCGGCCGTTCATAATTTTAATGGCCATGAGGTGTCAATCACCGCAAGCATAGGCATAAGTGTTTTTCCCGAAGATGGTGACGAGGCTGAAATGTTAATGAAAAATGCCGATACTGCCATGTATCACGCAAAAGACCAAGGGAAAAATACGTATCAATTTTTCAGAAATTCAATGAATGAAATAGCCCTTGAGCAATTTTCCATCCATAGGGATCTGAGAAAAGCCTTACAGAACAAAGAATTTATTCTGCATTATCAACCAAAAATAAACATGCCGGATCGCAAAATTGTGGGCGCGGAAGCTTTGATCCGATGGCGTCACCCCCATCAGGGAATGATTCCACCGAATAAATTCATACCCATTGCGGAAGAGACCGGATTCATCATAGATATCAACCGTTGGGTTCTTAACACGGCTTTTTGGCAGGCTCAAAAATGGAATAACCAGGGTTTTTCCCCCATAACAATGGCTGTTAACCTGTCCGGATATAAGTTGGCCCGCCAGAATATAATTAAAAGCATTAAAAATGCGCTTGCAAAAACAGATCTGGATGCCAAAAATATCGAAATAGAAATTACTGAAAACATTCTCATGCAGGATACTGAGGCCATTGTATCAACACTTAAAAAAATTAAGGATCTGAATCTGAACATCGCTTTGGATGATTTTGGTACGGGGTATTCATCCCTGAGTTATTTAACCTCATTTCCTGTGGATACCATAAAAATCGATCGATCCTTTGTTATGGAATGCACAACCGAGAAAAACAATCCTGTAATCATCAAAGCAATTATTGCAATGGGACAGAGCCTTGGTAAAAAAATTGTTGCAGAGGGAATTGAAACCCAAGAACAATATCATTTTCTAAAAGAATTTGGCTGCGACGAAGCCCAGGGGTTTTATTTTAGTCGCCCGGTATCACCGGATGACTTTGCAAAACTGCTTACCCGCGGATCTCTTTGATCGGGATGATTCAAATCATATTTATTATGGAATTACACACTGCGGGATAAATCCAGCATAAAAGAGCATGCTGAACACCAGATTTTTCTTGTTTATTCCTGGTGTTCAGCTTTCAAATGACCTGTTAAGAAGGACTCGTGTTCAATTATTCACTGATTCCCAGTTCATCCTCAGCACCTTTTATAATGCTGCGTACCTTTTGAAGGACCTCCTCTGACAATGGGGGGGGTGTATAGGTTTCAAGAATATGTTTCACCTCGTCACATGCCCGCTCATAGGCGTTTTTGGAACCTGCTTTTTCCCATCTGGGTCTCATTTTCCGGTCGATTAATTTTGGACTTGTGGTTAACCGCATATTTTTAAAGGTGGTTTCGTGGGCAAGATAATCCTTAAAGGGTCCGATCTCCTTGATCGCATCCAATGAAAGGGTTTCATCATTGACCTCAATTCCATTAGCCGTTCGTTTGATGAGTCCGGCTACTTCATTATCCAATACCAGTTGCGCCAGGTCAAAGGTAATTCCCATCTCCAGCATTCCCAAACCGTAAATAACGTTGCACCCTGACAACGCCGGCAAAAGACCTGTGATGGTTTTCTCGTGGCCCGACTGGTAATCGGTAACTTTGCTGTCGCCCTAGCCGCCGGCAGCAAATACTGGCAGGCTGTAGTACCTGGCAAGCCTTGAAACGGCTGCACTTATCATGCCGGTTTCCGGAGATCCAACCGTTGCTGTTGCCTGTCTCAGATCAAGGGGGCAGGTGGAATTGCCATAAACAAATGAGGCCCCTTTTTTCACCAGCTGACTCAGGGTCAGACTGGCCAGTATTTCAGCATTCTGCTGTACAATAGTGCCGGCCAGGTGGATGGGAGAAGAGCCTCCTGCCATGGCCATACCCACACAGTTGACCCCTATACCGTTCAAGGCCGCCTCAATAATGATGTCACAATGATGGGAGGACAGCTTCAACGGGCTGATGGGACAAGTAACAAAGGTAAGAAAAGGACGTTCCCTGAATTTTTCCTCACCACCTGCAATGGCCCAGCACATTTCTATGATTTTACCGCATTGATATCTATCCACCGGTCCCAGCCAGTGGTGTTTCGTGGTATTAGTCAAAGAAGCTTCGGCATTGTGCAGGGCCTGGACTGAATGATGCTTGTCATGTGAGAGCATGCACCGCTCATAGGTTTCCACATTCTCCAGATAATCGATGATCCTGGAAGCCATCTCAACGTCCTTTTTCGTTGTTTCCCGATGTTCGCCGGTGTAGGGATCCACAAACATGATCCCTTCTCCAAAGTTAGTGAACGTGATCCGGTTGGCCTCCAGCACCACATCGCTTTCCGGGATTCGGCCATAGGCGTGGAAGGTATCCGGAGTTGAATTGATGCACTCTTCCACCAGATAATTGGGAAAGGTGACCACCTGATTTTTTTCATTGACACTGGCGCCGCCTGTTCTGAAGATTTCTCTTGCCTCCTCGCTTTCCACGTATACCCCGACGGTCTTCAGCACCTCAAGGGTCCCCAGATGAATCTCGTACACCTCATCATCGGTGAGGACATTGAGACTGAAGCCGCCGCTGTGCAATTTGCCTGCCTTAATTGGTCGCTTCATGCTCTACTCCTTTTTTTGATGTCCCGTTATACTGAATTGTCTATTAGCCCTGTCACCACTTCGAAACCTTGGATAATCGCAATGATAGGGGAAGAATTGTTCATTGTCTTTTCAAAAAAGAATATAATCGATCTTTAGCGGTGAAGACAACAGATTTTGTATTTTTAACGGCCAAAACCGGTTAAATGAAATTCACTTGAAACTAATTTCTTTTCCAATGAACGCATTAACGACCGATTCCAGTCATTGGGCATTATTCAAGGCCATTATAGAAATATTATAAAAAATATGATACTGACACGTATTTACAAATTCATAAGATATTGGAAGGCTGATGAAACATATTGATTTAAGAAGCGATACGGTTACAAAACCATCGGTTGCGATGTTGGAAGCGATGATGACAGCGGATATTGGAGACGATGTTTATGGGGAAGATCCAACTATAAATAAGCTTGAAGCCCTAGCAGCAACGATGCTGGATACCCAGGAGGCCATTTTTTGTACAAGCGGCACACAGAGCAATCTTCTGGCACTTTTGGTTCATTGTGAAAGGGGAGATGAGTATATTGTGGGACAACTGGCCCACACCTATCGTTACGAAGGAGGGGGAGCAGCTGTTTTTGGCAGTATTCAGCCTCAACCCCTTGATTTCGAAACCGATGGCACCTTGAGTCTTGAAAAGGTTTCTCAATTTATTAAACCAGATGATTTTCATTTTGCCAAAACAGCTCTTTTATGCCTTGAAAATACTCAAGGTGGGAAAGTGCTACCTCTGGAATATCTTAAAAAAGCAAAAAAATTCACTGAAGACAAAGGCTTATCATTGCATCTTGACGGTGCAAGAATCTTCAATGCTGCTGAAAAACTAAATATTGATGTTAAAGAAATTACAAAATATTTTGACACCATTTCATGTTGCCTGTCAAAGGGGCTGGGTGCTCCCGTAGGATCTGTCCTGTGCGGTCCGAAAGATAAGATTAACAAGGCCAGAAGATGGCGAAAAGTTCTTGGCGGCGGCATGAGGCAGGCAGGCATTTTAGCTGCTGCCGGCATTTTTGCACTTTTAAATAATGTAAAAAGACTTTCCAGAGACCATGAAAATGCACAGGTTCTGGCCCGTGGACTGGCAGACATTGAAAGTATCAAAATTGATGTTAATATGGTTCAAACCAATATCATGTTTGCAGATATAACGGCTGACATTCAGTCTCTTTGTGATTTCTTAAAAGACAAGGGAATTATTATCGACCAGAGCAATCATTTAAGGCTGGTCACTCATCTGGATATTTCAAGGCAGGATGTCGATTACACCATTAAGGCGTTCAAAGATTTCTTTGCATAAGACGTTGCAACACTGATATCCGTTTCCGTATAAATTAATTCTGATCTGAGCAATTTTATCTTCTGATTTCAAATGATTTTTCATTTATTTGGGATAGGTGGATTTGTTTAAAAAAAATGCGCCCGGCTAAACACACCAGGCGCATTTTGAATCTATTAATAATTTAAGAAGGTCTTAAAATCCAAGATGTTTCAACGTTTCAAATGTGATTCCACCCGTGGGCAGGCCTTTGTCTTTCTGGTATTGCTTGACGGCACGTTCCGTCAAGGGGCCATATGCACCATCTGCCGGACCAGGATTATAGCCTTTGATTCTTAATGCGCTCTGTAATTTGGAAATTACACCAGGTGTTGTGTTGGTTTCGCATAGCACCTGTCTCCATTCCAATACACCTTCAGAGGCTTTTGCCTGTTTGCTGACGGTTTGATATTCGGCCGGTATCGTAATTTTACGCACATCGGCATCCGTATTAACAGTCTTCACTTTTACCGTCTTATATACGGCCGGTATCTCCTGAACAACGGTTTTGGCCTTCTCAACCACTACTTTTTTCGATGCCATGCGATAGATGGCCGGTGTTTCCACAAGACAGATCTTGTTGCCTGTCCGCGTTGTCGGCGGGTGCTCCAGGTTATGAATTTCATGCCATACAAACCGACCGGCTTGAACCATTTTCTGCTGTTTGACTTTTTTATACCGGGCCGGGATGGGGATCTTTCTTTCAGATACGGCAGCCACCAATTTTTTGACCCTGACCGTTTTATAAACCGCCGGAATAATTTGGGTAACAACAGTGGCCGGTTTATCCACAACTTTTCTTTTAACTGTTTTATATTCAGCGGGTATGGTCACAAGACACATGAGCTCACCTGTTGTGTTATCCACTCTCTGGATCAAACCCTTGCCTTTTTTCCATTTTGTATGGGCTTCTTTGATCAACATTTTTTCTGTAACCCACTTATAGGTGGCCGGCACTGCCACAAGCTTCTTGGAAGCTTCACTGACCAGGACTCTTTCTTCAACCATTTTATATTAAGCCGGGACAACCTCAATTCGATAACTTTCCTCGGCTGATAGTTCATCCTTGGCCTCTGTCTCAAAGACAGGAGGCAGATAATGTTCATGAAAGCAGTCTCCTGGACGGGCTGCCTCCAGATTAATCCCATGGTCTTTGGCAGCAGCCAGCAGCACATTGCTGGCCTTGGCACTGTCTCTTTTCAAAGATGTTCTCCAGATCGATTCGCTTTTCTGGACAAGCACTTTTTCAGTACGGGTACCATATTTAGCCGGAATCGTTACCTTTTTTTGTGAGGCTTCGCTGACTAAAACTCTTTTTTCAACCATTTTGTAAGTAGCTGGTATAACTTCAATTCTTTGGCTTTCCGCTTTTTTTAGAACTTTTTTAGTGATCGTTTTGTACACCGGGGGTACAAATACCCTTGCGTAACACTCGCCGGCTTTCGCATCGGGAGGCAACAAGGGGGCATCAATATCAGTTGTCCCAGTTGCAGATGAGTCAGCTGCTTTTTCTACGGCCAGTATCTTTTCGGAAAGGTCCTGCTCTTTTTTCTTGAGTGCATTTTTAAGAATGCCAACTTCCTTTTGTTGTTTGTCTAGGGCTGCCTGCTGCTGCTGCAGTTCCATCATCTTTTGATCAACCGTGGCACCCTGTTGTGTACTTGTTGTACATGCATTGAGCATCAATAACAGCATCAATATCCCAAGCAGCAAATAAAATCTTCGTAAAAAAATTTTCATTGAAATTCCTTTCTTTAAATTAGGATTAAAATGTCATTGGATAACACTCGGATCAAGCATTCCAACAGATGATTCATTAAA
>CAYVZG010000032.1:0-50571 GCA_964455805.1 uncultured Desulfobacula sp. | reverse complement strand
GCAATCACCCAGACATCTGTTTTAAATTCCTGGTCAGATCCAAGGGGAGAAAACTCACCACTTTGAAGCACGTGGAGCATTTTAGACTGCAAGGCCATTGGCATGTCACCAATTTCGTCAAGGAATAATACCCCTTTATCTGCTGTCTGAAATTTTCCAGGACGTTTTTTATGGGCACCTGTAAAAGCGCCTTTCTCATAGCCGTAGAGTTCGCTTTCAAGAAGTGTTTCCGGCAAGGCCGCACAATTGATCTTAACGAAATTTTTCGAAGACCTGGCAGATTCAGTATAAAGGCTTTGGGCAACGACTTCCTTTCCTACACCTGTTTCACCGGTTATCAATACATTCAGGCAGGTGTTAGACACATGCTTGATAAGTTCTTTTATTTTTAAGATCGATTTACTGACGCCGATTAAAGGTGTACTCATAATTTATTGTTTATCATTCTCTTGGTTAATCAGTTCCAAAACTTTATTTTCAATTTTAGACATCTCAACAGGTTT
The DNA here is from genome assembly GCA_964455805.1 of uncultured Desulfobacula sp. Taxonomy (GTDB): domain Bacteria; phylum Desulfobacterota; class Desulfobacteria; order Desulfobacterales; family Desulfobacteraceae; genus Desulfobacula. The sequence goes on along the minus strand of CAYVZG010000032.1, from coordinate 50,068 downwards.
AAATAGAACAACATCAGCTTTTGCTTCGGAAGCCAAAGAGCCCGGGTGATCCCCATACCCTGTCATGGCAATAATTTTTATATCAGGATATTCTTTTTTTACAATGGAAATGAGTCCAACCCCGCCTATATTCGGCATGACAAGGTCTGTAATCAGACAATCAAAAAAATGGGATCTCTCTTTTAATATTTTTAAGGCAGCCAAACCGTCTGTTGCGGTTTTTACCTCATACCCTAATGAATTAAAAAATTCATAAAACACTGATATGATATCTTCATTGTCGTCAACGATCAGAAGTTTATTTGCTTCTCCCATTTCATCCCTATTCAATTAGTAAGAAAAGTTCTTATATGGTTATTTCATATAATACAATTGTCAAACCATGCAAGGGAAAAATGAAATTCTGTGACTTTGTTGTCATTTAAAAAAGGAAATCAAGATATAAACAATAAACAAAGTTATAAAAAAATAACCGGTTTTTTTGCCGATGCCGTGATTGAAAAATGCAATAAGCCATAGAACAAAACAAATGAACATCATAAAAGGAAATTGAAAATAGTGAAGTGTTTTATCAATGGCCATTGGATTAAAAAGTCCTACTATACCCATGACAAGACAAATATTAAACAGGTTGGATCCGACAACATTACCAACGGATATATCACTTTCTCCCTTTGCTGCAGCTACGGCAGATGTCGCAAGTTCAGGCAATGACGTACCTAAGGCCACTATGGAAATACCGATAAACGTTTGGGAGAGGCCAATTTTTTCAGCCATAATTATGGCTTCTTGAACAACAAAATTTGCACCATAGGAAAGCATCACTATTCCAATGATGATGTAAATAAAATTTTTTGAAACTATTTTAAAGGATGGTTTAATGATTTCAACACGGGTGTCTTTATCTTTTGCCGTGGTGATGCTGTAAATTAAAAACAAAAACAATAAAGAAATTAAAATAAACCCGTCCACGCGGCCAATATTTGAATCCATACAAATCAGCCAAAATATAAAAGAGATAAAAAGCATATAGGGGATTTCAACCGTGACGATCTGTCTTTTTATCACAACCGGTTTTATAACAGCACTGATCCCCAACACAAGGGCTATGTTAATGACATTGCTGCCCAGTATATTTCCTATGGATATCCCTTCTGATCCCTTAACCGCAGCTACAAGACTGACAAGCAGTTCCGGTGCAGAAGTGGCAAACGAGACGATGGTAAGACCTACAATTACAGGCCTGACAGCAAACATTATGGCTGTTGAAGCTGCTCCGTCCACAAGTAATGTGGACCCGATAAAAAGTAATACTATACCAAGAATAAGTATGATTATCTGTGTTAACAATTGTTTAACTCAATATATTTTTATGATTTATTTAAGGCCCTTGCCTAATTTAAAAATTAATACTATAAGGCGTGCATAATATAGTAGTATAAAATATTTATCAATATGATTATTCTTGGATAAGGAATGTTTAATGAAAAAAAGCATCATAAAAAGCACGGGTATGTATGTACCGCCCAATGTCATCACCAACCATGACCTTGAAAAGATATTAGACACTTCTGACGAATGGATAAAACAAAGAACCGGTATTGAGCAAAGATATTGGATTGATCAGGAAGGTGTTACAGGTTCTTCTGACTTGGGATTTGAGGCTTCCAAAATTGCTTTGAAAAATGCGGGCTGGACCGCCCAGGATCTTGATTTTATTATTTTTGCAACCCTTAGCCCGGATATTATGTTTCCAGGGCCGGGGTGCCTGCTACAGGCAAAACTGGGGCTTGACTCGACACCCACACTTGATATTCGCCAGCAGTGTACCGGCTTTCTTTACGGTCTTGCAACTGCGGATGCCTATATAAAATCAGGACTTGCCAGCAAAATCCTTTTGGTTGGAGGAGAGGTCCATTCATCAGGTCTTGATAAATCCACCAGAGGACGGGATGTTACTGTTATTTTTGGTGATGGGGCAGCGGCAGTGTGCATTGAAGGCGTTGAAACCAATAAAGATGCAGGCGTCCTATCTTCAGCTCTTCATACTGATGGCAATTTGGCTGACGCCTTAATGACCGAACTTCCTGCTTCAAGACTACCATTCCGATTCCCAGACGATGTACCCCTAAGTGATCCCAGATATTTTCCTGTTATGGATGGTCCTGTCATATTTAAAAAGGCCTTAAGGATGCTTCCTCAGGTCATAAATGAATCCCTTGTAAAAGCACAGATATCCATTGACGACATTGATCTAATTGTCCCTCACCAGGCAAATATGAGAATTAACCAGGCCCTAGGACAATTTTTAAAATTAGATGAAAATAAAGTGTTTCATAATATTCAAAAATATGGGAATACGACAGCGGCAAGTATACCCCTTGCCCTGCATGAGGCAATGGAACAAGAAAGGATCGGAAAATCAGGAGATGTTGTTCTTTTTACCGGTCTTGGTGCCGGCCTTACCTGGGGGAGTGTTATTTATAAATTTTTATAATGATTGTTTAAAAAGGGTATCAAGATAAAATTTTGTTGCAGGATCAAGGGATTTGAAATCGCAGGCGCTATCCATATTTTTTTGTTTAATCACATCCCTGATATCTGTGGCCAATGCCTTTCCCAGTTCAACCCCGAATTGATCAAAAGGGTTTATACCCAGTATGAACCCTTCGTATATTGTCCTTGCTTCATAAAAAGCCAGCAGCATTCCGATGTTTTCAGGTGTAAGCTCATTTATGACAATGGTGGAAGATGGCCGGTTGCCCGGAAAATAATTTGTATAGGTATCATTCTCTTTTCCTATTGCCAGTCCATTTGCCTGGGCAATCATATTGGCCCACAATTCCTGGTGGTTAGAAACACCCTTGGACCTTGCCTGGACTGAATTGTAGACAGGGTTTACCACGCCAATAAATTCAATTGGAAAGGGGCTGCCCTGGTGGGCAAGTTGAAAAAACGAGTGCTGGGCATTTGTACCCGGTTCCCCAAAAATGATTCCACCGGTTTTATAATCTATTGGTTCACCGTCAAGGGTTAGTCCTTTACCAAGACTTTCCATATATAATTGTTGCACATGGGGACAAAGCCCGGATAAGCCTGAGCAATAGGGAATTATTGCCATGGCAGAATAATCTAAAAAATTTGAATTCCAAATGCTGATTAAAGCGGTTATTAAAGGGATGTTATTTTCTTCAGGGGCATTTATGGCATGCAAATCCATTGCATGGCAGCCTTCTAAAAAACGATGAAAAGTATCAAAACCAAAGGCAAGACTTAAAGGCAATCCACCGACAGCAGAGGTAACTGAGAATCTTCCACCGATAAAATCAAACATATGAAAACAAGTCAACTGGGAACCTAATTTGTCATCACTTGGATTGTTTCTGGCTGTCACTGTGACAAGATGGCGTGCAGGATCAAGATTATTGTTTTTTAAAAATAGGCGTACCTGGTTAAGGTTAGCCATTGTTTCAATTGTGGTATAGGATTTTGAAATAATGATCCACAGGCAGGTTTCAGGATCTATTTTTTTTATGATTTGACCGAAATTGTCAATATCCACGTTGGAAAGAAAGTGGAGATCAATCATAGGTTCAATACGTTGTTTTAAAGCCTTATAAACAAATTCGCAACCTAGATACGAGCCGCCGATACCAATAACAACCGCATCGGTAAAAGGTTTTTCTGTAGCACCTTTTATTTTTTTGTTTTGGATCTTTTTTGTAAATTGTCTGATTCGGTTGTTTACATTTTTTATTTCTAAAATGACATCGTTACCGTTTAATACAATCTTTTTTTGAGAAAAATCCCTGGCTGCGGTGTGAAGAGCCTGTCTTTTTTCCGTTGTGTTAACCATTTTACCGGAAATCATTTTAGAAAAGGTCTCTTTGGCTTTAGCTTGCCTGGCAAGTTCACATAATTGTTTTAAAATATCTTCATCTATTCGTTGTTTTGAAAAATCATAGGAAAACCCGTCAATTTGGATTGAAAATTTTTCAAACCTGTTTTTTTGTTGAATTAAATCTTTTAGATGATTTTTTTTTTTAAAGGATTTTGAAAGGCGTTCTAGATTTTTATAGGCTTGATGATTACACATATTAAATGTTTTGGGACCCATTGTCATCTCCCATTGAAATAAGAATTGCCGGAAAGCTTTGGCCATCATACGTAAACCAATTATTCCGGTCAAGACCTGATTGGAAAAAGGAATTAGAAAATACCTTGACAATTCAACCTTTAGACAATTATTTATACTTTTATGGAAAACAAAATAGTTAAAGCGCTTATGGAAAAAGGGGTTAACATTCCTAACCCTGAGTCTGTTTATATTTCGGATGATGTCAATCCCAAAAGGATTTCAGGTGAAAATGTTAGTATTTACTCAGGGGCTAAAATCATTGGAGAAAAGTGCCTGATTATGCGGGGAGCCCAAATCGGATATGAAACGCCGGTTACACTTGAGAATACTATGGTTGGTGAAAATACCAAACTAAAAGGCGGTTTTTTTAAAAATGCTGTTTTTACCGGGGATAATTCAATTGGCTCGGGTGCCCATGTGAGGGAAGGGACCATATGTGAAGAAGAATCAAATGCAGCCCACACGGTTGGACTCAAACAGACGATTTTATTCCCATTTGTAACATTGGGCAGCCTTGTCAATTTTTGTGATTGTTTTATGGCCGGAGGTACAAATCGTAAAAATCATTCTGAAGTGGGTTCATCTTTTATCCATTTTAATTATACGCCAAACCAGGATAAAGCCACACCATCGATGATGGGAAATGTATGTCAAGGTGTGATGCTTAATTCCAAACCCATTTTTCTGGGAGGGCAGGGGGGGATTGTGGGGCCGGTCAGATTGGCCTATGGTTGCATTACAGCTGCAGGATCAATTATAAGGAAAAATGAATTAAGAAATGATCGGGTTTTGCTTAGCGGCGGATTTAAAGACGCATCCTTTCCAAGACAGTTTCATGTTTATAAAAACGTGCGTCACATTTACAATAACAATATTTATTATCTTGCAGGCTTAATTTCTTTGAATGCCTGGTACAAAAACATAAGAACTTTTTTTGTTCATGATTATTTTTCCGGAGAATTAATCAAAGGTATGCAAAATAATTTGGACCTTTGCATTAAAGAAAGAATTTATCAATTAAAAATTTTTTGTGAAAAATTAAATCAATCCAAAGAAATATTTCTTTCAAAAACAAATGATAAAAATTCAGAATCAATTTCAATTCATGAAAAAGCAATTAACAGTTTTAAAAATTCAAATAAAATTTTTAAATTTTATTTAGAAAAAAATAATTTTTGTGAGGCGGGTGAAAATTTTATTCAAGTGGTTGAAAAAAAAATAAACAGGACAGAAAAAAAATATATAACTTTTATTCAGAGTCTTAAAAAAAATGAATGTGACAACGGAATTAAATGGTTGTTTAAAATAGAACAAGAAATAATAAATAAATTACAAATATAATTGGGTAACAAGAATGGGAATTCTTTTTGGAACAGATGGTATTAGGGGGATTGCAAACACATACCCCATTACCTGTGAAGTTGCACTTAAAACGGGCCGTGCCGTTGGTTTATTTACAAAAGAACAGGGACACACCCAGGTTATAATAGGAAAAGACACCCGTATATCAGGGGATATGCTGGAATCAGCCATTGCTGCAGGCGTTGCTTCAACTGGCGTAAATGTGAAGATAGCCGGTATCATACCAACTCCTGGAGTGGCATTTTTATGTTCAACCGGTAATAATGTTGGAGCGGGTATTGTCATATCTGCCTCCCATAATCCGTATCAAGATAATGGAATAAAGATATTTAACCCAGACGGTGAAAAACTTTCCGATAAACAGGAAGATAAAATCGAAGACTTTATCTTGAATTCGAAAATTGTTCCACAGGGAAGTGTGGGAACAATCTCAATGATTTCAGATAGTTTGGAGAGGTACTCAGATTTCCTGCTCTCAAAGTTTCCTGTTGGGAAACTTAATGCCAGATTGAAAGTAATAGTTGATAGTTCAAACGGCGCTGCTTCAAAGATCAGTCCCATGGTGTTTCATGATGCGTTGTTTGATGCTCAATTTATATCTGATGTTCCTGACGGGGAAAATATCAATCTTGAATGCGGCTCTCAGCATACTGAAACTTTGAAAGCATTGGCAATAAAGGAAGGAGCAGATATCGGTCTTGCATTTGACGGAGATGCAGACAGGCTGATTGTTATAGATGAAAAGGGTAACGAGATCACAGGCGACAGAATCCTGGCTATATGCTCAAAGTTTGCAAATACAAAAAAGAGATTGAGGAATAAGATAGTTGTAAGCACAATCATGAGCAATATAGGTTTGGGTGAAATGCTTGATAGGGAAGGGATTCAGCATTTGAAATCTGGGGTTGGCGATAGAAAAGTGGTTAATCAAATGAAGACATGTGGTGCTGTCATTGGCGGCGAGGATTCTGGCCATATTATCTTTTTGGATTCACATACCACAGGCGATGGCCTGCTCTCTGCCTTAAAACTGCTTGAAGTGATGATTGAAACAGGTCAATCTCTATCCAGCCTTGCTTCTGTTATGACTATGTATCCTCAAGTATTGAAAAATGTTGAAATCCCACCCTCAAGCCGAGATATAATCAAAAACACCTTGGTTGTAGATACAATCAAGGTGGTGGAGGATAACCTTGGGGATAGAGGCAGGGTGTTGATTCGGTTTTCAGGAACTCAACCGGTGATAAGGGTGATGGTTGAGGGTGAAGATCAGGATATGATTAACGGGTTTTGTGATTTGATCTGTAAAAGTATTCGTGCTGGTTTGAAATAACGGTTGTAGGGTGTAATATGTATTTTTATTACGCCCTACAACTATGCGTCCGGTTTTGGATAATTGCTTTTATCTTATGTGTTAATCTTTGCTCCCGCCAAAAATGTGCAGCATCATGATAAACAGATTTATAAAATCCAGGTATAGAGCAAGGGCACCCATTAATGCGCCTTTTCGTATCATGGCTCCGGTTGCATTGTTTGGGAGTGTAACAGCCATGGTTTTTAATTTTTGCGTGTCGTAGGCAGTAAGACCGATAAATACGACAACGCCGATGTAGGAAATGATCATTTGCATGCCTGAACTCTGCAAGAAAATGTTAACAACTGACGCGATCACTATTCCGATAAGACCCATGAACATAAATCCACCCAGAGAAGTGAGGTCTTTTTTAGTCATCATTCCATAAATGCTGCATAAAAGAAATGTTACAGAGCAGATTATAAAGGTCGATACAATCGATGTGGAAGTATAGCGAAAGAAAATAAAAGAAAGTGTAATGCCGTTTAAGATAGAATAAATTGTAAATAAGGCTGTGGCAGTGGCGGCGTTGAGCTTTTGAATTCTTGCGCTCAGGTAAAATACAAATCCCAGTTCAGCAACAATTAAAATCATGATTAGTCCAGGGGTGCCATATATAAGTTGTGTCAGTGTTTGGTTGTGAGACACATAGTATGCGGTAAAAGCGGTTAAAGACAGTGCAATAGCCATCCAATTGTAAACGCTTCTTATAAATGAATTTGTTTTTACAAGTATAGCGTTCTGTGAAAAAGATGAAGCAGATTCCATTTTTATTCCTCCAATGAAGTTAATTTTAAAATTTAATATAACACGAAATAGGGGAATTACAAGATTACAATTCGGTTAAGTGTTGATTATTGGCTGTTTTAGCCCATATTTTAAAAAGTTTACATAATATATATTATCAGACCATAAGAAAATATACTGGACTCAGTCCAAACTAAGAATTGTTTTCAAACTTGAAACTTTATAAAAATTTTATTGTTAAAATATTGGCTTTGTTTTATATTTGCTAACTTTATGAGGATAATTTATGTGTTGGATATTAATAGATAATTATGACGGAAAAAAATACAGGACATATTTACTCGGTTTCTAAATTAACAAGGGAAATTAAATTTCTTTTAGAAGAAACCTATCCCTTTATCTGGGTTACAGGGGAAATTTCCAATTATGCTGTTCCGTCTTCCGGTCATTCTTACTTTACGCTAAAGGACCAATCATCTGTTATCAGTGCTGTGATGTTTAAAAACCAAAAACGTAATTTGAAATTCAATCCTGAATCTGGAATGAAAATTATTGGGATGGCACGACTTACCTTATACGAACCCAGAGGAACTTATCAGCTTATTTTCGAGCATTTAGAGCCAGAAGGTGCAGGTTCCATACAGGTGGCTTTTGAACAGCTTAAAACCAAATTAGCTGATAAGGGTTTTTTCAAAGACGCCCATAAAAAAACCATTCCTTTTTTACCTGCAAAAATCAGCGTTATTTCTTCAGGGACCGGCGCTGCTGTTAAAGATATTATAAATGTTACTCAAAGACGGTTTCCAAATTGCTGTCTTGAAATATTTCCTGTTAAGGTACAGGGTACAGAATCGGAAAAAGAGATCTGCGAGGCTATTGAGCTTGTAAACTTAAGGAAGAATGCTGATCTAATCATTTTGGCACGGGGCGGCGGTTCTCTTGAGGACCTTAGTGCATTTAATTCCGAGGCTGTGGCAACAACTATTTATAAATCTGTTGTTCCAATTATTACAGGTATCGGTCATGAAACCGATTTTACCATTGCTGATTTTGTTGCAGATTTAAGAGCACCTACACCATCTGCAGCAGCAGAGCTTGCCCTGCCTGACAAGGAGAGCCTTTGTCAGAGAATTACAACTTTACAACACATGTTGATCACATCGTTAAAAAAGAAAATTTTTAGTCTTAACCAGACAGTGACCCATCTTATTTCAAGATTAAAAAGCCCTGAAACAATTGTTTACGATTTCAGATTCAGGCTTGAAGAACATGAATTCAGATTAAAGAATATGATGAAGCATTATGTTCAATTCAATATAGAAAAATGCCGCCGACTGTCTGAAATCCTTTACACAAAAAGTCCTGAAAAAAGAATTATTGAACACAGGCAAGATGTAAAATTGCTTACAGAATCCCTATGTTTTCATTTTCAAAAAAAAATTCAAGGATTGAAAACAAATTATTTGGAGCTGCAATCAAAACTGCAGGCACTTGACCCGGAAGCGGTTCTGAAAAGAGGTTACAGTATTACCAGAACATTTTCAGATAAAAATATTATTAAAAATTCAACTGATGTTAAAATAAACGATCAGATTGAAGTGGTTCTTTCAAAAGGACGATTGATTACAAGGGTGGAGAAAATACATGGCTAAGAAAAAAAATTTTGAAACAGCTTTAAACGATCTTGAAAAAATTGTAAAGCAAATGGAATCTGGAGATCTGTCTCTTGAAGATGCTGTTAAAAAATACGAATCAGGAATGAAACAGTCTAAATTTTGCCTGGATCTTCTGGATAAAACTGAAAAAAAGATATCGCTGATCATGAAAGATAAAGACGGAGGCTTTAAACCGGTTCCTTTTGAAGATGAATAAAATGAATTTTAATTTGGTACAATATTTATCAGAAAAACAGACTATAATTAACCGGTACTTGACGCTGATTCTTAAACAGCATGATAAAAGCCAGGAATTAATTATGGCTATGGAACATTCTCTTATGGCAGGCGGGAAACGACTGCGACCGATTCTGTCAATTGCGTCTGCCCAGGTTTGCGGGAAAGATTTTTTTATTGCCCTGCCCGCTTGCTGTGCCATTGAAATGATACATACATATTCCTTGATTCATGATGATTTGCCGGCTATGGATGATGATGATTTAAGACGCGGATTGCCAACCTGCCACAAAAAATTTAGTGAAGCGACTGCAATCTTAGCTGGCGATGCATTATTAACACATGCATTTAATGTTATTTCCAATCCAGAAGATATCTTTGACATCTATCCCGATCCTGAAATAAGAGTTCAATTAATTTCGAAAATTTCTCAGGCAGCCGGTATTCAGGGAATGGTCCAAGGTCAGATGCTGGATATGCAGTCTTTTGGGCCAAATACAAAGAATGACCTGGACCATTTAAAACAAATACATGCTCTGAAAACCGGTAAAATGATAACAGCCAGCGTGGAAGCCGGTGCCATAAGTGTTGGGTCCGATATTACAACCACAAAAAAATTGATTGTTTATGCAGATAAAATCGGCCTGGCTTTTCAGGTTGTTGATGATATTTTGAATATTGAAGGAGACCCTGAAATCATGGGTAAGGCTGCAGGATCTGATACATTAAACGATAAAATGACTTTTCCTGCTATTATTGGCCTTGACGCATCAAAAAAATATGCAAAAGAACTGATTGATTCTGCCCTTGAAGCGATTTGGGAATTAGGTGAAAAAGCCATTCCCTTAAGGGCAATTGCCAGTTACATTATTAACAGAGACCATTAACTAATAAAGGTTGATACATTTTGAACCTTCTTGAACAAATAAACACATCAAAAAAGATAAAAGATCTTTCACGAACAGAACTTAAGCTTTTAGCCGGCCAAATCCGCCAACGAATTATTAAAGTTGTATCTAAAAACGGTGGTCATCTTGCCTCAAGTCTGGGTGCGGTTGAACTGACTCTGGCCATACACTATGTTTTTGATTTGCCCAAGGATACATTGATATGGGATGTGGGACACCAGTCTTATGCCCATAAGTTGATTACCGGACGAAATGATACCTTTGACAGTCTTCGTCAATATAAAGGGATATCCGGTTTTTCTAAAATCAAAGAGAGTTCATTTGACGGTTTTACAGTGGGCCACTCCTCCACTTCCATTTCAGCAGGATTAGGTGTCTGCTATGCCAAGTATTTAAACAATGATGACTCTGATGTTATTTCAGTTATCGGGGACGGTTCTCTAACGGCCGGACTTGCCTATGAAGGATTGAACCAAACAGGAGATTCAAAACAAAACCTCATCGTTATTTTAAATGATAATGACATGTCGATTTCGGCAAATGTGGGTGCCTTGTCTTCTCTATTGAGCCGGACTTTTTCAGCCAAATATCTTCAGTCCATGAGAAATCGTTTTGGTGCTTTTTTAAAATCTTTGCCGAAAATCGGTGATGATATTTATAATATTGCCAAGCGTTCTGAGGAGTCATTTAAAACATTTATTACACCGGGTATGCTGTTTGAAGCCTTTAATTTTGACTACTTCGGCCCAATTGACGGTCATAACTTAGACCATTTGATTGATATTCTGCAAAATATTAAAAAGCCAAACGATCCAATCCTTTTACATGTGACAACTGTTAAAGGTAAAGGGTATCAGCCAGCAGAAAAAAATCCGGTTTATTTTCATGGTGTGGGATCATTTGCCGTTGATACCGGAAAGAGTATTAAGACGCCCAATCAGATCCCAACATATACGCAGGTGTTTGGATCTCAAATGGTAAAACTTGGCAATACAAATAAGAAAATTGTAGCTGTGACCGCTGCCATGCCAGAGGGAACAGGGTTAATTGAATTTTCCAAACAATATCCAAAACGATTTTTTGATGTTGGTATTGCTGAACAGCATGCGGTCACTTTCTCTGCCGGTCTTGCATCCAAGGGCCTAAAACCGGTTATTGCGATTTATTCAACGTTTTTGCAAAGAGCTTTTGACCAGATATTACACGATGTCTGTATTGACGCTCATCCGGTTGTATTTGCAATTGACAGAGGCGGTATTGTTGGAGAAGACGGTCCGACACATCATGGACTTTTTGATTTTTCTTATCTTCGTTGCATGCCGAATATGACAATTATGGCACCTATGGATGAAAATGAGTTGGCAAGAATGCTGGCCACTGCCGTTCATCACGATGGACCCATTGCTTTGAGATACCCAAGAGGTGTTGGGGAAGGTATTAAAATTGATGACAACCCTAAACCGCTGACAATTGGAAAAGGCCACGTATTAGATCAGGGAGATGATCTATTGATAATCGCCATTGGAAAGTCAGTTTCCGAATCTGTAAAAGCGAATGTAATGCTTAAAGACAAGGGAATTTTTGCAACCATCATCAATGCCAGATTTGTAAAGCCTCTGGATACGGATCTGATTATTGAATATGCAAAAAAAATCAAAAAAATCATCATAGTTGAAGAGCATGTTCTTGATGGCGGATTTGGATCGGCAGTTCTGGAGATGTTTTCAGATAAAGGATTAAATAAGTTTTTAGTAAAGAGAATTGGTATTAATGACCGGTTTGTTGAGCATGGTCCCCAGGATGTTTTAAGACAAGATTATGAAATAGACTATGCTGCAATATTTAAAGCTGCTTTGAAATTACATGACCAAAAAATTGCATAAACAGTCCAAAAATAAAACCCGGCTTGATGCCTTTATTGTAGACAAAGGTTTGGTAAAATCGAGGCACCGGGCCAAAGCACTCATCATGGCTGGTAAAGTATTGGTTAATGATTGCCCTGCGGACAAACCAGGAACACTGATTAGCAGTGACGTTTCTATTGTTGTAAAACAGGATGACAATCCCTTTGTCAGCCGGGGCGGGCTTAAGCTGGCAGCTGCTTTAAGTAGTATCCCCGTATCGGTAAAAGGGTTGACATGTCTCGATATTGGTGCTTCAACAGGTGGGTTTACTGATTGTCTGCTTCAATACGGGGCCCATAAAGTTTATGCGGTTGACGTGGGTTATGGACAATTTGACTGGACGTTAAGGCAGGATTCACGGGTAACGGTTATTGAAAGGACAAATATTCGGCATATGGCCTATGAAGTTATTAATAAGAAAATGGATATAGTTGTAGCAGATACCTCTTTTATATCCTTAAAGGTGGTTATTCCGTCTGCTGAAAAATTTATGAGAGAGCATACCCATGTTCTGGCTCTGATTAAACCCCAATTTGAAGCAGGAAAACAAAATGTTGGCAAGGGTGGTGTTGTAAGGGATCCTGAAATTAGGAAATTAGTTATCAAAGATTTGGAAATGTTTTTCAGGTCGCGTGGATATCTGGTAAATCAGGTTATCCCCTCCCCTATTTTGGGCCCTAAAGGAAATAAAGAGTATATTATATCCTTAAATTATAAAGAAAATTAAAATTAACACTATTAATTTTATTTAAATTCGATTATTTAAATATAACTTTTTATTAATTGTTTATAAGGAGCAGTAATGAGCGAAGAAATTAAAACCATGAGAAATGTGGCTCTGGCTGGCCATGGAGGTTCAGGCAAGACAACTCTTGCTGAAGCCATGCTATTTAAAGCTGGAGTTACCAACCGTCTTGGAAAGGTTGAAGAAGGCAACACCGTTATGGACTTTCAACCTGAAGAAACAAGGAAACAGCAGAGTATTAATACATCCTTTATTAAGTATACACATAATAAACATACAATTACCTTGTTGGATACTCCTGGTGATCAGAACTTTTTTTCTGCTGCTAAAACATGTTTTCCCGTTGCAGACTGTATGGCCTTTGTTATAGACGGAGTGGGAGGCCCTTCAGCCATGACTGAAGAAGCTGCAGCCAGTGCTCTGGAATATCAATTACCCGGATTTGTTATTGTCAATAAGCTTGATCGTGAAAGAGCAGATTTTTCAACATGCATTAAAGCCTGCAAATCAGCATTGAAAAAAAAGGTGCTTCCTATTTGTTACCCAATTGGTAGTGAAAACGAATTTAAAGGTTTTGTGGATGTTATTTCAGGTACAGCCTTTGAATATGATGCTGATGGAAAATCGAGCAAAATCGATGTCCCTGCAGATATGTCCGATGACATAGAAATGGCCAAAGAAGAATTTATTGAAAATGTGGCTGAACTGGATGATGAACTTCTTGAAAAGTATTTAGAGGGAGAAGAAATTACCGAAGAAGAGATCAAGGCCACATTCAGGCAGGGTATATTAGATGCACAGTTTTATCCTGCCATTTGTTGTTCTGCCACAAAAATGATCGGCATTGATTTTGTTTCTGATATTATAAATGACTACATGCCATCACCCATTGATCGGGGTGATTGGACAGCCAAAGATATCAAAGGAGAGGATATAACTATTTCTCCGGATCCTGATGCGGAATTCTGCGGATTTGTTTTTAACACGATTGTTGATCCATATGCAGGAAGGCTCTCACTGTTTAGGGTCATTTCGGGAAGTCTTGAAAAAGAAGGCAATATTGTTAATACAACAAAAGATACAAAAGAGAGGTTTTCACAGCTTCTTGAAATTGCGGGTAAAGACCAGAAAACTATTACAAGCGCCCTTCCAGGATCCATAGTTGCCGTGGCAAAACTCAAAAATACGCTTAGCGGAGATACACTGACCGCTGGAAACGATATCCAAATTCCAGCACCCAAACCCATGCCGCCTGTTATTTCTTTTGCCATTTCTCCTAAATCAAAAAATGATGAAGACAAAATCCATGAAGCAGTCAGAAAAATTCTTGAAGAGGATACCGGGCTTAAACTTATCAGAAATGAGGAAACAAAACAGACGGTTCTCTCAGGAAGAGGCCTGGTTCACATTGAAGTGACTGCTGAAAAAATCCAAAGAAAATTTAATGTTGGAATGGATATTGAGACACCAAAGGTCGCTTATCGAGAAACCTTTAAGAAAAAAGTCCGTGTCCAGGGCAAACATAAAAAACAGTCGGGTGGGCATGGTCAGTATGGTGACTGCTGGATTGTTCTTGAACCCCTTACCAAAGGTTCCGGGTTTGAGTTTGTTGATAAAATTGTGGGTGGTGTTATTCCTAAAAACTATATCCCAGCAGTTGAAACAGGGGTCAGGGAAGCATCCCAAGCAGGTATTCTTGCCGGATTTCCCTGTGTGGATTTCAGGGTCACTGTGGATTTTGGTTCTTATCATTCTGTCGATTCATCTGAAATGGCTTTTAAAATGGCCGGCACCCTGGCATTTAAAAAAGCGGCTGTGGAAGCAAAAGCGGTACTGCTCGAACCGGTTATGAAGATTGCTGTAAAAGTTCCTGAGGACAGCACAGGCGATATCATGGGTGATCTCAACTCACGGCGTGGCAGGGTTCTTGGAATGGATTCCGAAGATGAAAAACAAATTATCAATGCACTGGTTCCCATGGCTGAAATATTGAGGTATGCCCCAGATTTAAGTTCGATGACCGGTGGCAGAGGAACTTTTACCATGGAATTTAAACAATATGACGAAGTGCCGGGAGATTTGGCAAAAAAAGTAATCGCCCGTGTAAATGCTGAAAAAGAAGAGAATAAATAGATTAAAAAAGAAACAGTGAATTAAAACCGGGCTGTTGAGAAGATATTTCTTAACAGCCCGGTTTTTTTTGTGAAATTATTGGCTTAAATCACATATCCTGTCATACATTGTTTTGCGTAATTCCTCCACAGATAAATCTTTAAATTCGTCATAAGGTAAGGGGCTTCCGATATTCACTTTTACCACTCCTGGATTTATAATAAGATGTCCCTTTTGATTATAGTTATACAACCCATTGATTCCAAATGGAAGGATATCTGCACAAGCCTGTTTAGCTAAATGAAAAGGGCCTTTTTTAAAAGGGGCTATTTTTCCTGTAAGCGTACGGTGCCCCTCTGGTAAAATGCCGATGCTCGTCCCAGACAACAATCTCTGTTTGGCTATGTCAAGACTGGAGATAGCATTTTTTAAATTGTATCTTTGTATGGGGATATTCCCCCACTTGCGAATCAGATATCCCCATACAGGTAAAGAAAAATGATGGGCCGCTTCCACTCCAACAAAACATAAAGGAATGGCAGCAGGTATTACAAAAATATCAAAAAGACTCTCATGGTTTCCCATGATCAGGTAAGAGTGATTGGATTCGATATTTTCTTTTCCAGATACAATAAGTTTTATTCTCATTATCCGAATTAAAATTTTAAATAAAAACCTGACCACCTTATAGGTTTTTGGGGGTGGTAATAAAAACATGCAGAAAACAAGAATGAGAAATGAAAAGGAAAAAAAAAGACTTCCAATAAACCACAACCAGATGGAAGATATTTTTTTCATATCAAATACCGTATCAGTTTAGGGTGCACTTTTATGGTGGCTGGCGTGGTACCAAAAATTTCACCATCCGGCAAAAGGGTCTTGTTAGGAGTTGTCTTTATTTTTGCTTTCTTAGCTTTAAATGATTTTACCGCAGGATGGTTTACATGAGTTCCCTTAAATATTTTTGGTAATGTTGCCAAAAGGCTTGTCCGGGACATTTTACCTGCAATGATGACATCCATATACCCATCATCGATCTTCGCATCCGGTGCCATCATCATATTACCGCCGGTATAGCGTGAATTGCAAAACTCAACAAAACAGTTTTCTTCGTTTATTATTTTGTTATCAATTTCAAGTTCCATCTCGTGAACACTCAGATTGAAGGTTCTGTGAAAAATACCAATGATATATGAAAAATCTTTAAATAATTTAAACTTTTGAGCTGTTTTTGCGACATCTGTTACAAAGCCCAAGCCGGTGAGATTTACAAAATAAAATTTCTTATTGGCCTGAGTAAAAGAACACACATCCACCCGCTTTGGTGATTGGTTAACAATTGATCTGATACCGTCCTCAAAGGTGTGCAAATCAAGATCCATGGCAAAAGAATTTCCAGAACCAACAGGAATAATTCCAAGGGGGGGAATTCTTTCGGGTTCAAAACCTGAAAGAAGGCCGTTTAAAACATGGAAATTGGTTCCATCTCCACCCATGGCAATAATCGCATCATATTGATCTATGTTCAGGCAGGAACTTATTTTTAAACTATGTTCGTGAAAATTAGAAATATATGTATGATGTTCAATCCCATAAAAAGATAGTTTTTTTTGAATCAGGGGCAATAATTTTTTACTTTTTTTGCCGCCTGCGTATGGATTGACTATTAAGGCAATTTTCATAATATATTCTCGGTTACAATAAATGAGGGTTCAAACGGCAATGCCTTACCGCACTTTTATCTAAAATATGTCCCAGTTCTCCCTCCTTTTTTGGAAAAAAGCCAATACATTTTTCCCAGACCTCTTGGTCTTCCATACAAAAATATACCAATACATGGGGGGCAATTTCTTTTATACATGAAATGATTTCTTTGTAAATCTTTATTCTCAATGGTTTGAAATATCTCATTTTGTTGTCAAGACCAAGGATAAATTCTCCATAAGGAATGGTGGATTGTCTGAATCTTTTTTCAATGATGTGTTTTAATTTTGGCATGAACCGAAAGGTACCAATACTAATCCATACAATACTTTCGGAGCGGACATATTCAAAAATCTGTTGAACCACTTTTTTATATTCAACCTCACAACCCGGATAAATCACAATGGGGTCGAAATGAAAGGCGAGCTTGTACCCTTTTGACTCAACTAGCTTTGCCGCTTCAAAACGTGATTTTAACGAGGCAGTTTCTTTTTCTTCGGAACCGATGATATTCGGTGTGTTCAATGACCATGCAAAAACAGTCTTTCCTTGATGATCAAGGTGAAGCAAAGATTGGATATTAACGGTTTTTGTCTTAAGCTCCAAAAGGCAATTATTTTGTTTTGCAAATGATTCAATGAGAAATTTAGGCTGGAGACTCACTTTTTCCCAGATAAGGGAATCTGTATATTCACCTGTTCCGATTCTAAATATTTTGTTTTGTTTGAATGTCTTTTCAAGGATATGGGTGATTTTTTCTAGGCCTGCGAAATATTGCAGAACCGGTGGATGAAAATAGGCCTGCAAAATGCAATAGGAGCAGTCCATAGTACAAAATGTGCCTGTATAAAGAATGGTATAATCACAACAGGTATAAAAACTTGTTCCCGGGCATTCCTTAATGACAGCCCCTTTATTTTGGGTAACATAAAGTGTTTTTTTTGCCTTTAAAACAGGGTCATCTGATTTATTGATAAATTCATAAACGGTTTGTGAATTTTTAACCCATTGAGGAACGGTTTTAAGTTTTGAAATTAAATATTCGATTTCAAAATCCATGGGGATGGTGCTATCAATAAAAAGAGTATCTATTTTCATTGGTTGAAAATCTCTTTGACAGTTTTGTTTTTTAAGGATTTATTAAGTTTTTCAACATTTGAGGCAAATTCTGCATATGTTTTAGCAGTAAAATTGATGGAATAGGTTTGGCTATCTAAATTTTCCGGAGGTAAGAATTTTATATTGTTTCCAAGTTTTATAGATAAGATTTTTTCCATGACCATCTGTCGTGTCTTAAAAACAGTTGGAAATCGTAATTTAAAAAGGTATGCCCTGAAAAGATTTGTCTTTAGACCCGGCTCCTTTTTCTCATCAGATAAAATCTCCTGAACATCTTGTTTTTTAATAAAATCTTCGGGCGCAATAGCATCTCTTGCAGAAATGTCCATTATATAAGTTATCATTTCAAGCTGTTTATTATTGGAGGCACGAATTTTTGAAAAAATATTTAGAAAAACCATTATAGTATCTTGTTGAAAAACAGAAATTTTCTTAGCTGATTTAAAGGAAATATTGCCTTTATGAACTAATTCCAAAGCTGGATCAGGTAAATTGCCGACCATTAACAAATCTTTTATAAACCGGGTAGAGATATCTGTGTTAAAAATTGCCGGCGATTTTTGGGAAATCTGCTTTTCATCCAAAAACTGATGGAGGCGTTTTGTACATATAATCAGTTCTGCCTGGGTTAGCGGTCTTTTAAACGCAACCCCTGTGATTGATTTTATCAAGCATTGATAGTCGCTTGTATTTGAATCTGTTTTATAAACACATATTTTTTTTTTGTTCTTGCAACCCCTATTGTTATGAATATGGGCCAAGATTCTATTAAATCCGGATACAACAATAAATTTATTATTTAACGGCCTGACTATGGGTGGATAAATCAGGCCGGTTTCTTTAAGCGATTGTGCAAGAAAATCGATATCTTTTTTTGAAAATGAAATATTGTACCTTTCATCTGTTAAATCAATTTCAGATATGTTTATTATGCACAAACAATCAGACATTTTCACCTGTCAGGCGGGTGTAAATGTCTTTGTATGTATTGGATGTTCGATCAATCACTTCCTGGGGTAGTTTTGGTCCAGGGCTCTTTTTGTTCCACCCTGAATTAACCAACCAGTCTCTGACATATTGCTTGTCAAAGCTGTTCTGGCTTCTTCCCGGTTCATATTCGTCCAAAGGCCAGAATCGGGATGAGTCAGGGGTAAGAATCTCATCGATGAGGATAATCTGTCCATCCAGCATGCCAAATTCAAATTTTGTATCGGCAATTATAATGCCTTTTGTAAGGGCATATTCAGCGCCTTTTTTGTATATTTCAAGACTTAATTTTTTTAATTGATCTGATTTTTCCTGGCCGATTATTTTCACAGCCTCTTCAAAACTGATATTAATATCATGATCACCCACTTCAGCTTTTGTAGACGGTGTAAAAAGAGGTTGTTCAAGTTGATCAGATTCTTTTAATCCTTTGGGTAATGTTATTCCACATACATGACCCTCTTTTTGATAAGAGCTCCAACCCGAACCTGTTATATATCCCCTTACAATGCATTCAATGGGGAGCGGCTCTGCTTTTTTTACCAGCATACTTCGGTTTTCCAATGCATCAGCATATTGTTTGAATTCATCAGGATATTCATTTACACTCGTTGTGATAATGTGATTGTTTACAATACTTTGCATTTGTTTAAACCAGAACACGGAAATCTGATTTAAAACCTTTCCCTTATCCGGGATAATATCCGGTAATACAACATCAAAAGCGGAGAGTCTGTCAGTGGTAACCATTAACAGAGATTCTCCTGTGTCAAATATATCCCTTACTTTTCCCTGTCTGACCAGGGATAAATCGTCAAATTGTGTTTTTGGAATGGATGTCATGTCAAACTCCTTATTTTATTATAATTGATTAAACAATTTTTGGTGTTAAATATCATAGAATAAGAGAATTATCCATTGTTGCAATAAAAAGATTCACCACATTAAACCAGGTGTTTAGAAAAAATCTTTAATAATAATGTTTTGTAAACTTGACGTTATTTACAAAGTGATAATATTGTTGACTGAATTTTTGATTTTCACTAAATGAGGTACCCTAATGACTAAAATACAAATTCAAATATTTATTGTTATTTTCAGTATTGTTTTTACCCAGGTTCCAGCCTATTGTAAAACCACGTATTCTCTTTATGACTTGACCAAGCTTGCCAATATTCACAGCGAAACGATTAAAATAGCCAAGGATGACATGTATATTGCCCAACAGGAAAAGGCCCGGGCATTATCTGTTCTCATCCCAAGAGCGACGAGTTTCGGCAGCATGATGAGACATGAAGATGCCAATATTTCAAATCCAAATACGACCACACTGGGTGTTAAACTGACCCAGTCGTTTACACTTAATGGTAAAGAACTGATAGCCTTGGATGTCACGAAAAGGAGCATTGAAGGTAAAGCACTTTCCCTTGAAAGTATTCGATCCCAGTATTTATTTCAGGTTGCCCAGGCATATTATAATATTTTAAGCGCACAACGGTTTCTTGAAATTGCCCAATCAGACGTCAAGCGTCTGGGCGCTCACAAAGATGCGGTAAAAGAAAAATTGAGTGTCGGCAATGTAACTAAAACCGATCTTTTCAGGGCAGAGGCAGAACTGTCAAAATCTTTGACTGATCAGGTACGGGCAGAGAACCGGGTTTTGCAAAGCAAGGCAGCAATGAAAAACCTTGTGGATATCGAAGATGATTTTGATGTTCAAAAAGAAGATATAGCAGGCATTGAAAATTATAATGGCACACTTGATGAGATCCAAGCTCAGGCATTAAAAAATAGAACAGAAATAAAAGAAGCCAAAAAGAATCTTGAAATTGCAAACAAAACCATAAAGTTTGAAAAAAGTGATTTCTGGCCGTCAATCTCACTTGAAGCCGGATATAAGGATACTGAAATCCAGTATGACAGTTCTCCAAGGG
This sequence comes from uncultured Desulfobacula sp., assembly GCA_964455805.1. Lineage (GTDB taxonomy): Bacteria > Desulfobacterota > Desulfobacteria > Desulfobacterales > Desulfobacteraceae > Desulfobacula. Next base: position 29,162 of record CAYVZG010000032.1, on the reverse strand, counting down.
ATGTGGAATCTGATACAGAAGACCTTTATTTTTCAGGTGAACTTGTATTTACCTTGTACGATGGTGGTTTGAGAAAAGCACAGATCAGACAAGCCGTAGCCAATCAGAGAAAAGCAAAAAATGCATTAAGACTGCAGGAAAAAACCATAATTTTAGATTCTAGAAATTCTTTTTTTGACTATACAACTGCAAAAAGTACATTAATAAATTTGGAAGATGAGCTGAAATCCTCCCAGGAGAACTACAATGCCGTGCAAATGCAGTTTAAATACGGCATGGCAGACAGCATTGATATCATGGATGCAAATACGCTTTTGGTCACTGCTCAAAGAAGAATTTTAGATGCGAAATATACTTATTATCTTTCCGTGCTAAAGATTCTTTACACAAAAGGCGACTTAACTCAGTTTCTTTTAAATCAAACCTGATTGTGAACGATCATTCAAGTCAAATATAATTTTTTTTTATCTAATTGCTGTGCTTAAACCTATACAGGAGAATAAAGAACTCATATCCTAATCATCTATCATTCGCTGTGTTGCTGTGAGGACACAATGTTTTGAAGGCTCAATGCTTGACTTAAACCAATTGATAAAATATTCTTACATCGATAGTTGATGTGAACACGTTTTGAAAGGAAAATCACATGTATGAAATAATTGCAAATCCTGAAGAATATCAGATTGATCACCTTATTAACGGAACCGGTAATGCAAATGTGGAGATTTCAAAAGAAGAAAGGGATAATTGGTCTGGTGAAATTGTAAATTTCAGTGAAAAATTAACTGAATTTGCAAAAAAATCCAAGGCCCTTGCAAACCTTCTTTCCAGCACTGAAAAGATATCTGCCACACCAGCTTCATTAAAAACTTTAAAAATTCAATTGTTTATGATTAATGATTCTTTAAATGCGGCAATTGAGATTGCTGATAAACTTGAGTCTGATATTATAAAAAAATAAACATTTTATTCGAGAATTTTTTGACGCAACAAATGGTCTGTGAGTACAATGGCAAGCATAGCCTCACAGACCTTATTAATTCTCGGAATGGCAGTAATGTCATGGCGGCCTTTTGTTGAAATTTGTCTTGGAATGCCGTTCTCGTCAATAGTTTGCTGGGGTTTACGAATCGAAGGAATTGGCTTTATATGGACTCTTGCAATGATATCATCACCATTTGAAATTCCAGCCAAAATACCACCTGAGTGATTGGTTTGGAATCCTTGCGGTAATATCTGGTCATTATTTTCAAATCCTGTCATTTTAGGTGCCTTAGTTCCAGCGCCGATTTCAACGGCCTTGACAGCCCCTATGCTCATCAGTGCTTTAGCAATATCAGCATCCAGCTTGTCAAAAACCGGCTCTCCTAAACCCGGGGGGACATTTTTTGCAACAATTTCAACAACACCACCTAATGAATCTCCCTTGTTTTTGATCTCATGTATTTTTTTTTCCATTTCACCGGCTGCATCTAAATCAGGACACTGCAGATCGTTTTTTTCCTTAAGGGATATATCATCCGTTTTATGAGCCTTGATACCACCAAGTTCTGATGTATAGCTATAAATGTTGATGTTTTGCCGGTCAAGTATCAATTGAGCAATAGCACCCGCTGCCACCCTTGCCGCTGTCTCCCTTGCAGAGGCTCTTCCTCCGCCCCGAAAATCTCTGATTCCATATTTATTTTGATAGGTAAAATCACCGTGACCGGGCCTGAAAAGAGTGGCGATTGAATCATAGGAAGCAGGGTTTGCGTCTTTATTGTCTATTAAGATCATGATGGGCGTTCCAGTGGTCCTGCCTTTAAATAAACCTGATATGATCATGGGATGATCCGGTTCTTTTCTTTTTGTGCTGGAGATCCCCTTCCCCGGTTTCCTTTTAGCTAAGGCTTTTTGAATAATATCGGTATTAATAACAATACCTGGAGGACATCCTTGAATAACAACGCCTATTCCCTTTCCATGTGATTCTCCAAAGCTAGTTATGTTGAATGCTTTACCAAAACTACTGCCTGACATCTTTTAATCTCCTGTCTATGATATTTAAAATCTCTTCAGGTGTATTAAAACTTGTATCAATTCTTATATGAGCTGTTTTTCTATATAATGGATCTCTTTTTTTTAGCATTTCATCTGTTTCTTCAAATAAGTTTTTATCTGTAAGTGCAGGTCGTAAGGTACCTTTTTTATTATCCGTATTCATTCTGTCCATAATTATTTTTATATCTGCATCAAGCCAGATACATAACCCGTTCTTTTTGATAAATTGTTGATTATGGGTATTGATAATAATACCACCTCCTGTGGCAATCACCATATTTTTTTCTTTTTTTGTATTCAAGAGTATTTGTTTTTCAATTTGTCTGAATTTTTTCCATCCTTGTGTTTCAATAATTTCCGGAATTGTGAATCCAAGATTTTGTTCAATGAGTCGATCAGTATCCGAAAAATTAAAATTGAGACGATGGGCAAGTATTTTTCCCAAAGTGGTTTTTCCGGTACATCTATAGCCAATAAGAAATATTTTCATAATAAATTCAAATGATAATGGATCGGTCATTTTTATAAAGCATCAAATATCTTCCAGTAATTTGGAAAAGATTTTTCAACGCATGTCTCATTTTCAATTTCCATACCTGAGATCAGGAGACCTGGTATGGAAAAGGCCATGGCAATTCTGTGATCATTAAAGGTTTCTATTCTTGCGCCCTTAGGGTTTCCTCCTGTGATTTCTAAAAAATCGTCTCCCTGTTTAACCCTTATACCCATTTTTAAAAGCTGTGAATACACAGCATCTATTCGATCACACTCTTTTTGTCTCAAATGCTTAATATTTAAAATCCGTGTTTTACCTTTGGCAAAGCTTGCAACGACTGCAATGGCAGGGACAGCGTCCGGGGTATCAGACATATCGACATCAACGGCTTTAAGGGTTTTTCCGCATACACCGATTTGTGTATCTTCAATCTTCAAGGTACAGCCCATCTTTTCCAGGATTTTAATTTGTTTTAAATCTCCTTGAAGTGAGTTGTTGTTGATATTTTTAACACTAATCATCTTGCCGGTTATGGCACCGATTGCCCAAAAATACCCTGCATTGGATAGATCGGGTTCAATAAAAAAATTCCCTGAATTATAAAGTTGTTGTCCGTCAACCCGATAGTGGGTACTGGAAATCTGCTGGACGTTAACCTTAAATTTTTTCATAACATCAATGGTCAAATCAATATAGGGTGAGGATACAGGCGGACTATCAAGAAAAATATTGAGTCCGTTATTCATGAATGGGCCCATCATTAAAAGAGACGATAAAAACTGGCTGCTTTTGGAACAATCAATTCTTACATCCCCCCCTGCCCTGTTACCTCCTTTGATATAAACAGGAGGTGTGCCCATTTTGTTTTCCGACATTGCGTCAATCCCCAACATGGTCAATGCATCAAGCAGTTCCACCATAGGGCGTTCACACATTCTCGAGTCTCCTGTGAGGGTGTAATTGGAACCTCCCAAAGCTGCAATGCCTGAAATAAGGCGCATGGAGGTGCCGGAATTGCCAAGATAGATATCTTTCATACAGGGTTTCGGGTTACCGCCAAAGCCTTTCACCCTGACCTCGTCCCCTTTGATCTTCTCAATGTCAGCCCCCATATATTTGAGTGCATTAATTGTATGTTTTATATCATCACTTTGCAGAAGGTTTTCAATATTTGAGCTGCCACTGCATAAAGAGGCACAAATCATCATACGATGTGAAATACTTTTTGAACCCGGAATGACAACCGTCTGGTCTGCAATATCTTTTTTAATAATGTGTTTCAATTAATTTTCTCCGTTGATTATCGTCTGGCGCATAAGCTCTGTATCCGGTGTTATGCCAGTCCATAATTTAAATTGCGCCGCAGCCTGAGCAATAAACATGGACAGGCCGTCAATGGTTTTGCATCCCCTGTTTTTTGCCTGGGTCAGCAATTTTGTTTTTAAGGGGGAGTAAACAACATCCATAACAACCATATGGGATTGTAAGCATTGAGAAGGGATAGCCGCATTTTCAATTTCAGGATACATTCCAATGGAAGTTGTGTTTACAACAATATCTGTATTATAGGCATCCAATTGATCTATTCGGGCCAGGGGAATGAAATCTGCATGATATTTCAAAGCAAGTTTTTTTCCTTTAATTTTATCTCTATTAACGATTAGAATGTCCCCGCCTTCTTTATTGATTCCATATGCAACCGCCTGGGCTGCACCACCGGCACCAAGGATACAGACCTTTTTATCCTTGATACCAAAAGACTTCAAAGGGTTAATTGCAGCTGTGTAATCCGTGTTATATCCAAATAGTTTGCCGTTTTTGTTTTTGACAGTATTTACCGCACCTATTTTCAAGGCTTCCTCATCGATTCTGTCAAGATAATCCATGACAGATTCTTTAAAAGGTATTGTAATGGATGAGCCCTGGACGTCTAAAGTTCTCAATGCCGCTATTCCTTTTGAAATATCTTCAATTTCAAACGCCAGGTATATGGCGTTGATTTTATTTTTTTGAAAACATGCATTGTGAAAGGCCGGACTTTTCGAATGCCTTACTGGATTTCCCAATATGCAATAAAGTTGTGTATCTGCATCAATCATAATTCCATATTACCATTTTTGCTAAAACAAAAGATAAAAATAAAAAAAACCGCATGGGTGTTTAATCTGCTGCGGTTTTAATTGCTTTTGAATTAAGATGTCAAGATTATTCTTTTTTTATGATAAAGCTCTGTATCCTGTTACCATCCATATCTTTAACCGTGGCCATCCACTCGTTCAGAATAATGGATTCTCCAGACTTAGGAATTCGGCCGATCTGTTCAAGGAAAAAACCAGAAAAGGTATCATATGTGTTTGATTCAGGGATTTTAATTTCCAGTTCTTTATTTAAATCATCAATATCAATTTTACCTGCAACCAACCATTTATTCCCTTTTAGTCGCACAATATCAGGGGTCATTCTATCGGTTTCGTCGATAATTTCACCGATGATTTCTTCAACGACATCTTCAAGGGTTACAATACCGGAAATGCCGCCATGCTCATCAACAACAATGGCGATATGGTTTTTTTTTTGCTTAAAATCCTGCAGCAGCGAATCTAATTTTTTGGATTCTGGGATAAAATATGGTTTTTTCATGATCTTTTTAACATCCAATGGTATATCAGATTCAGATGCACAGGCTTTCTGAAAACTTGCAAACAAATCTTTTACATGCAAAATTCCAATAATATTATCAATACTGTCTTCGATAACCGGTATCCTGGAAAATCCTGTGTTGAGAATATTTTCTATGTCCATGTCCTGTGATACATCCAACACAAACATGTCAGCCCTTGGTGTCATAATCTCGGAACAGGAGGTATCATCAAATTCAAAAATATTAGTGATATATTCTTTTTCTTCTTCTTTAATTTCACCTTCTTCTTCTACCACTTCCACCATGGTCATTAATTCGTCTTCTGTTACTGTTTCACTGGATTTGTCAGTATGACCATGTAATTTGGGTATAAAATTTAATAAATAGATCAGAGGGAAAAATATTTTTGAAAGCCAGAAAAGTGGATAAATTACAATCCTGGCAACAAGAACATTATTGTGATTGGCAAATGATTTTGGAAAAATTTCACCAAAAACAAGAATGAGCATCGTCATAATACCCGTTGCAATACCAACTGCGTTTGATTTAAAGTAAGATATGGCAATGGACGTTGCAATGGCTGACGCGCCAATGTTGGATAGGTTGTTTCCAATCAGAATCGTAGTCAATAATGTGTGTGAATCTTTCTTCATCTTCAAGATCAATTGTCCGGTTTTGGTATCGTCCTTTGCAATATGCAGGGCCTTTACTTTGCTTATTGAAAATAGAGCCGTTTCCGAAGAAGAAAAAAAGCCTGATAATAAAAGGCCGATAACCAATAGCATCAATTCAAAAGTCATCAAATCAGTATATATCCCTTAATGTTTATACATCGCTAAATAGGTGTTTTTATGAGAGTATTCTAATAATATTTATCTTATTTTGTCAAACCTAATATAAAGGTTTCGATCCCTTCAGCATATAGTTTGCAATATTGGCAGCCCTTTTTGAAGCCCCCTTTTTTCCAAGAAATTTTCTGACCATTTGTAACTGACCTTGAAAATAATATAGATTGTCCAGCATATATAAGGCTTTTTTACTAATTTTTTCAGGTGTTGCATTTTCCTGTAATAGTTCAGGCATCACTTCGGCATTGACGATTAAATTTGCCAGTCCTGCATACCTTACTTTGACAAAAAGTTTTGCTATCCAATAACTAACCAAAGACATTTTGTATACAATAATTGTGGGCACACAACACAGAGCTGCTTCCAGAGTGACGGTTCCAGAAGCAGCAATGATAAGGTCTGAGGTTAAAATAATATTCTTAACCGGTCCGTCTTCTATTGAAATGGAATAATTTTTTTTGATGTTATTCATACCGCTTTCTATCCGTTCCCGTTTTATCGAGCTTGCTTTGGAAATAATAAAAGAAATATTTTTGTTTTTTTCATGGATACGGTTTGCTGTCTCAATCATGACCTCAAGCAGATTGTTTATTTCAGCCTTTCTGGATCCCGGCAGCAGACCGATGGTTAAGTGTTTTTTGTTCTTTGGCAATACACTTTTGGTCTTTGATAAAACACCCGGTATATTTTCAGGGTATTCATCCACTAAAGGATTTCCAACATATGTGGATTCAATGCGGGCACTCCTAAATATTTTTTCTTCAAAGGGAAGTATAAGAGCAGCATGATCAACATATTTTTTAATTTTTTTTAATCTTGATTTTTTCCATGCCCACACTTTTGGGGTTATATAATATAAAATTTTTAAATTGTAATGATTTTTGGCATATTGGGCAGCTTTTAAATTAAAACCCGGGTAATCCACCAGAATGATTAAATCAGGGGTATTCTCAATCAGTTTGTTTTTGAACAGATCATAGGCTTTTTTGATCTGTCCAAACTGCATTAGCACTTCTGTAATTCCCATTGCAGAGAGTTTTGATATGTTGTAAAAAAGATCCACCTTCTGGTTTTCAAGATGAGTACCGCCAATTCCTGAAAAATAAACACGGTTATTTAATTTTTTTATGTCCCTGACAAGATGTCCACCATGAAAATCTCCGGACGGTTCACCGGTAAGAACCATTATGTGACTTAGTTTTACAGGAAGATTCATGTGGTTTGTAACAACCTTTGCATTAGGTGTGATTTTTATGTTTCGAATAAGTTTTTATAATATCATCGTCTGTACAGGCAAGAATACATATATTATATTTATTGGCAAGACTTATCATTTCCATCCGGTCAAATGCCAGGGATTTATCAGCTTCTAGAACCAATACCCCAACTCCGGATTCATACATGCTTTCAATGGTTTCACAGCCGGAAGAAGGAAGATCAAATCGTAAATCCTGTATGGGTTTGGAGAGTTTAATAACCACGGCACCATTTTGATGAGACAATAAACCGCCCCTTTTTATGGCCGCATCAGTCCCTTCTATTGCCTCGACTGCTAAAATAGTACCATTGCTGATGACAATACACTGGCCGATATCCAGTTTACCGATTTCTTTTGCGATTTTCCAACCCTGTGCAATGTCCTTTTTTTCGTTTTTATCTGGTTTTCTTTTCGTCCAACAGCCTCTTGGACTGACAATTTCAGGAAGAAGAAATGTGGAAGATAAAATCGTTATCCCCTCTTTTGCAAGCAGGTCGGCAAATGTTGAGAGGATGGTATTATCATGGGTTCTGGAAGTCTTGGCAATAAAAGACAGTGCTTTAAGGTCTGGTCGTATATCTTTAAAAATATTTGTCTTTTTTATACTGCCCAGCATGACCGCCTGTGTAACATTGTGTTGCTTGAAAAACTTGATCAGTTTGGAAATCTGTCCAAGATAAATCCATTTTGAATCACTAACATGTTGAGTTAATGTTTTATCAGTTTCAGAATGAAACCCTATGGCAAAAACCTTATATCCTTTTTTTAATGCCTTCTTTGAAAAAAGAAGGGGAAATTGTCCGCCGCCGGCGATAAGTCCTATCCTCATTTTATTTTTGCCTGACCTCCGGGGTTAGGTGTGTCCTTTTTCTTATCGGGTAACACCTCTATTGGAATTGATAATAAATTTAATAAAATTTTTAACTTCGGGAATTTGTTCAGCTTCAGCTTTAACGCGTTCAGAGGCTTGTTTAACCGTCAAGCCTATACGGAAAAAAATCCGATAGGCTTTTTTGAGTTCCTGAAGGGTCGTTTTAGGAAAGTTATGGCGTTTTAATCCCACATTGTTCAACCCGTGGAGGGTGGCACGATCTCCTGAAGCAATTACATATGGAGGAATATCCTTTACCACGGCAGATTTACCTCCGATATAGGCAAAATCACCAATTTGAACAAATTGATGAATGGCTACCAGACCACCTACGGTTACATTATCACCAATGATGATATGGCCGGCAAGTGTAGAGTTGTTGGCAAGGATTACACGTTTCCCGATTTTACAATCATGGGCAATATGAGTGTAAGCCATTAAATAATTTTCTTCTCCTAACTCTGTAACTCCTCCACCGGCTTCTGTACCCCTGTTAATGGTCACAAACTCCCTTATTATAGATCCTTTGCCGATTTTTAAATATGTTTTTTCACCATGAAATTTAAGATCCTGTGGAGCGCAGCCTATGGCGGCATGCTGGAAAATCTGGCAATTTTCTCCAATGGTAACATATTGTTCAATAGTCGTATATGGACCGATAGTAACACCTGACCCGATGTGAACATCTGATTTGATGATCGCATAGGGACCAATGGTAACATTGGCGTCAATTTGAGCACAGGGATCAATAATTGCTGTGGGGTGAATCATTCTTACTCCATTTATTTGTTTTCTAAGTTCTTCAATCGTTTTTCAAATGAGAAAATTGCTTTTCTCATTTCTGGTAACCGGGAGATAATGCCAACAACCTTGCGCCATTTACCATGCGGCATATGAGGTATTCCCGATACAATCTGGTTTTCAGCAACATTGCTATAGACAGCAGCGTAAGGCCCTACAATAGAATTGTCACCAATGGTCACATGTCCAGTAATCCCGGCTTTACCGGCTACAATAACGTTTTTACCAAGCTTTGAGCTTCCTGCGATACCCACCTGTGCAACAATCAATGTATTATCACCAATCTTGACATTGTGGGCAATATGAACAAGGTTATCTGTTTTAACGCCATTACCGATAATCGTCTTTCCAAGTGTCCCTCTGTCAATTGTATTACAGGCACCGATTTCTACATGATTTCCAATGTGAACAAACCCGGTGTGTATTATTTTTTCATGGGTACCGTTATCCTGGGTAAATCCAAATCCATCTGAACCAATGACACTTCCGGAGTGAATAATGACATGATTACCGATGATTGTCTTTTCCATCAGTGTGACATTGGGTTTGATTAATGTATTGTCTCCAATAAAAACATGGTCACCAATATATGCACCCGGCATAATGTGAACATTGTCCCCTATCCTGACATTATCTCCAATAAAAACTTTGGATTCAATAATGGGGTTTTTCCCAAATGTTACATGATCTCCAATATCTGCATTTTTGTCGATATGAGACGGTTTTATTTTTTCGGGATGGAATAAGGATACCAGTTTGAAAAACGACGCTTTTGGATGGCTGGTTTTTAAAAGAATTATGTTTTTGCAATGATCCGGATTAAACTTAAACGAATCCGGTACAATTACGGCTCCGGCCCTGGTTTGTTCAAGATCTGACAAATATTTTGAATCCGTTGCAAATGTAATGTCCTGTGGGCCTGCATCGTCAAAAGAGGAAACATCCTTTATCATGAATTGAGGATTACCAAAAATTACGGCATGAATAATTTTTGCTATTTCTCTAACGCTTTGTCCCATGAAAAATTACTTTTTCTTTGAAATTTTTAAATTGTATTTTTTAATGATTTGATTTGTAATATCCAGTTGAGCCGGATGATATACAATTCCCGCAGTTTTCCTCTCAAAGATGATTAAATACCCCTCTTTTTTTCCAATTTCATCTGTGATTTCAAAGACTTCTTTTTGGATCTCATTAATTAATTTGACCTCCAGGGTTTTAAACTCCTGGGCAAAATCTTCCTGCATTTTTTTTAAATCATTCACTCTGATTCTGAATGCCCGCTGTTTTTCCTTTAGTTTTTCAGGACTTAAGACATATGATTCCTTTTCAATGGATTTATTCAGCTCATCCAACTGCCTTTTTTCAGATTTTAACTTATTTTGTAATTCATTGCCTCTGTTGGTAATTTTTTTTTGAGTCATTTTACCTGCACTTGACTCAGTCAGTATTTTTTGAAAATTGAAAACACCGATTTTTGCAACGTCTGCACAAAAAGCTTTAGGGATGATTCCCAAAAAAATAAATACAAATAAAATAGTGATTGCTTTTTTCATTTAATTCTCCAAAAATTTTATAAATTTAAAAAGATGCACCTACTGCAAATTCAAACTGGCCATCTCCCCTTGATTTTATGTTTTTCCCATCAATAACCCAGGCATATTCAAGCCTGAGAGGACCCATTGGTGAGTTCCATTTCACCCCGGTACCAACACTTGAAAATTGATCTGCTAAATCGACTTTTTCAGCTTTTCGATATACATCGCCGCGGTCGTAAAAGAACACGCCTGCCACCTGATATTTTTTAGCAAATGGGAAGCTTAGTTCAGCATTGAACTGAACATATTTTTCTCCTCCCCTGTCCCTTGTAGCTCCTGTTCGATTTGCATTGATGTCAAACTTGTCAAAACCCCTGATGGAGTTCATCCCGCCCAGATAAAATGAGACATAATCAATATTAATATTGCTGCTGGTTCGATCATCCAAATATCCTGCTTCTGCACCTAAAGCACCTGTGAATATCCAGAAAAGGGGGAAATAAACCCCTGTTTCATACAGGTATTTTGTGTAGTCAATGTCACCACCTAAAAATTCACCTGCATACTCAACAGACATTTTGTACCGAAACCCTTTCTTTGGTAAAAAAAAGTGATCCCTTGAATCGTATTGGATAAATGGTTTTATGCTGGATGTCAAAAAAGGGCCAGGAGTCATACTTGTGAAAGCGCTTTGAACATTTGATATTTCAAAATCTTCAATATTGTATTGTATTCCGATCTTCATATCTTCCATCAACCGGTAACCCAGTTTCAAACTAAAACCAAGTGCGTCTTTATCATAATATTCATATTCGATTTCTTCTTTATAAAGGTCAAAACCGCCTGAAACCGCCGTATCAAAAATATAAGGTTCGGTAAATCCAATATTATAGAGTATCGTCTCCTTAGCTATTTTGGCAGACAGTTTTAAAGTATGTCCTCTTCCAAACAGGTTTCTTTCTTCAACAGATCCCTGGAAGAATCCACCGTCTTCACTGCTAAACCCGCCTCCTAAAGACAGGTTCCCTGTCTGTTTTTCAACAACTTTTACATTTAAATCCATTTTGTTTTCTTCAGACGTTTTTTGCGGCTGAATATCAATATTGGCAAAATAATCCAATCGATTTAAATTTCTGTAGCTTCTTGCAATATCTTTCTTACTGTAACGCCCCTGTTCTTTTACTTTTATTTCCCGTCTGATAATTTTGTCACGGGTTTTTTCATTTCCGCTGATATTGATCCGGTTAAAATAAACAGGCTGTCCCTTTTTAATTGAATATGTAATTGTCATCTCGTGATCTGTATCATTCCTGCTAACCAAGGGACTAACCTTAACATTGGCATAGCCTTTATTTGAATACATATCGGAAATAAAAAGGATATCAGATCTTATGGATTCTCTGTTGTACAAGTCTGTTTTTTTTGATTTAAGGGAATCTAAAATTGTTTCTTTGGAAAAAATCAAATCCCCTATAATATCAATATTATGAATTGTGTATTGAGAACCCTCATCAATTTTAAAGTGAATTGAAATTAATTCTTCATCAATGTTAATAATAGGATCTGATACTTTTGTATCAATAAATCCATTATTTTTATACAAAGATTCGATTCTGATGGCATCATTTTTAACTTCGTTTTCATCGAGCTTTCCAGATGAGGTGATAAGGTAAAAGAAACCTTTTTCTGAAGTCTCCATGGCGCGCTTGATTTTTCTGTCAGAAAAATACTTGTTTCCTTCAAATGTAATTTTTTCAACCTTAATTTTATCCCCTTCATCAATATTAAAAACAATATCTGCCTGGGAATTTTCAAGGGGAATCGTCTCAAATGTTACTAAGCAATTGTGATAATTTTTTTCAGTATACATTAACCGTATTCGATTGATATCTGAGTTTAGCTTATGAATATTAAGGATTGAACCGGTTCGGGTGTCAATTACTTCTCCAAGTTCTTCGTCTTTATAAACCCTGTTCTTTTTAAATTTGATTTTTCGTACAGTGGATTTTTCAGTGATTTCAAAAACAACCTTAACACCTCTGTCCTGAGATTCTCTTTTAACAATAATATTGTCAAAATAACCCATCGCATAAATTTTTTCTAAGTCCTTAGAAATTTTATCCGGTTTGAGAAGGTCCCCGGTTTTCGAGTTAATCACCCTTAAAATGGCATCTGTTTCAACTCTTTTATTTCCAGCAACAACAATATCAATAATTGTTTTTTTATGAAACAGGTCACCGATCATTTCTTTGCTAAGCTGAGAAATAGTTGACTTTAGTTTTTCAAGGTTATCTGTTTGGGAGAAAAATGTTGAAAAGGTGTTTTTTTCATAGGTATGAACCATTTTAGTGTCAATACTGACTGCGTCTCCTTCTATAAAGACAGATCCGGTTATTAAGTAATCAACTCCCAACTTAATGCCCTGTTCCCTAAATTGGGAATAATCCCAGGACAGTGGGTCAACCTTTTCTTTGACAAAAATAGTTTTTGTATCTTCACTATTTAATTTTTCCGATATCATTAAGGGGATTTTGTCTTTTAATTGATCATGGGGTTGACTTGAATAGATCGAAAAAGGGAAAACAGCGATGTTAATCTTTGGTTCTGCAAACACATCTTCGATTAATAGTGAAAAAATTAAAAGTATAAAAATGAAAACATTTTTTAAAGCAGATTTACTCATAATATGATCCCTAATTTGTTAAATAAATTAAATAGGAAGAATTTCCCCATCCATTATTGTAACCTTTCTTTCCATCATCAAGGCAAGGTCATTATTATGGGTAACCACAACAATTGTCATGCCAAGGTCCTTATTCAACTCATCAATTAATCCATGTACACTTTTACTGTTTTCCTGGTCAAGGTTCCCCGTAGGCTCATCAGCCAAAAGGATATCCGGTTCCATGACCAATGCTCTGGCCAGGGCAACCCGCTGCTGTTCTCCTCCGGATAGATCTTCTATCCTATGAGATATTCTTAAGGACAACCCTACTCTTTCAAGCATATTTATAGCACTATTTTCAACACTTTTTTTATTTTGCCTGGCGATTAATCCCGGCATCATAACATTTTCTACGGCAGAAAATCCTTGAATTAAATAATGAAATTGAAAGACAAACCCAATTTTTGAATTTCGAAAGGCAGCCAGTTTCTCATCTCCATAGGAAAGCAGGTTTTTTTTTTTAAAGAAAACGTTTCCGGAATCTGGATTATCAAGGGTGCCTATAATATTTAATAAAGTCGATTTGCCTATTCCTGACGATCCGACAATAGCTATTGTTTCGCCCTTGTAAATATCCAGAGATGCATCTTTTAATATTTCAATTTTTGACGTATTGGAATAAAATCGCTTTGTAACAGATTGAAGAGATATGAGCGGCATCAGTGAATTATCCATATCTTATCGCCTCAACCGGGTCCATTTTCGATGCTTTATAAGACGGATAAAGCGTTGAAAAAAAACAGATAATTATGGCGCTGATAGAAATCATCAGTACATCTAAATATTCAAGTTGAACAGGCAAGGTTGAAAAAGGGTAGGCATCCGGCAATTGAATAAAGTCATATTTTTTTAAAATAAAACAAATGATTACACCTGAAATTGTACCTAAGAAGGTACCTAAAAAACCAATGATCATTCCTTCAAGAATAAATATTTTTCTGATTGTTTTGTTGGTTGCTCCCATGGCTTTTAACACAGCAATATCTTTTGTTTTTTCCATCACCATCATTATTAAAGCACTGGCGATGTTAAAGGCTGCCACAAGAATGATTAAGGTCAAGATAATGAACATGGCTGTTTTTTCAAGTTTTAATGCGGAAAAAAGACTTTTATTGATGTCCATCCAGTCCCGTAGATAAAACGGGGATTGCAATTTCTCCTTTAGATTCTTTTTAATTGATTTAACATTAAAAACATCATCAATCCAGATACCGATGGCGTCAATTTGATTTTTTGCGCCGACAAGCTTTTGAGCCTCCGATAAATGGACATAGGCCACTGCGCTGTCATACTCGTACATGCCTGAGTCAAATGTATCGGTTACTATAAACCGTTTCATTGACGGGATATTGCCCATGGGTGAAATAAAGCCTTTGGGAGACATGAGAACTACCTTGTCTCCTTTAATTACGCCAACAGAATTAGCAAGCGCATGACCGAGAATAATACCGGGAAGGGTTTTATTGGGGTTATCACTGTCAAAACTTTTTTTTAATTGTTCAGAATTAAATCCCTTAACCAGGCTAACGCCTGTTTCAGGGTCAATCCCTCGAACCATGACACCTGAGAATGATCTGCTTGACCTGATCATAGCCTGGGCAAATAAAATAGGAGAAGCCCCTTTGACTTGTTCATTTTTGTTAATCTCAGTCAAAAGAAAAGGATTGAAATCAAATTTTCCAGAATAATTCATAACGAGGATGTGGGGTTCAAGCCCTAAAATCCGCTTTCTAAAATCTGTTTCAGCCCCGCTCATTACCGCAATCACTACAACAAGCGCCATAACTCCCAAGGTAACACCTGCAACAGAAAGAAAAGTGATCAGAGATATAAAGCCCTCTTTTCTTTTTGCTTTAAGGTATCTGCCTGCTATAAATAATTCAAAGGTCATTTATTCAAATATTCTTTTTCATGTGAGGAAAGAGGATAACTTCTCTAATGGATGCCGAGTTTGTCAAAAGCATCACCAATCTGTCAATTCCAATCCCTTCTCCAGCTGTGGGCGGCATGCCGTACTCAAGGGCCTCCACATATTCAGAATCCATTATATGAGCTTCGGAGTTTCCTTCATCTCTTTGTCTTACCTGACTTAAA
This sequence comes from uncultured Desulfobacula sp., assembly GCA_964455805.1. Taxonomy (GTDB): domain Bacteria; phylum Desulfobacterota; class Desulfobacteria; order Desulfobacterales; family Desulfobacteraceae; genus Desulfobacula. The sequence continues at coordinate 13,847 of CAYVZG010000032.1, read as the reverse complement.
AATCGATTATATTGATCTTCTGGGTCATTTATTTCAGAAAAGCCATTGGCAATTTCCCTACCGGCAATAAATAATTCAAACCGGTCTGTCAATTCAGGATTATCATCGTTTTTTCTAGATAGTGGTGACACTTCCACAGGATATCCGGTGATAAATGTGGGTTGAATTAACTTGGGTTCGACCAAGGTGTCGAAAAGTTTGGTTAATATTTTCCCGTGACGATCTTTTTTGGTGATTTTTATATTTTTTTCCTGAGCAAAATTGAGCAACGATTTGGTATTATTTATTATTGCAGAATCAATTTTGCCAATTTTTGTAAGGGATTCTATTATTGGAATCCGTTGCCACCCTTTTTTAAAATCAATGGCCTGTCCCTGATACTCTATGGTAGTTGAATCTGAAACTTGAGTGACAATGGATTCAAACATATCTTCGGTTAAGTCCATTAACTCTTCATAGTCAGCATATGCTTGATAAAATTCAACCATTGTGAATTCAGGGTTGTGTCTAGTTGAAACGCCTTCATTTCTGAAGTTGCGGTTAATTTCAAAGACTTTTTCAAAACCGCCTACAACCAATCGTTTTAAATATAATTCCGGGGCAATTCTTAAAAATAATTCCATTCCCAAGGCATTGTGCCATGTTTTAAAAGGTGTTGCCTCGGCCCCACCTGGTAATGGTTGCATCATTGGTGTTTCAACTTCCATAAACCCTTTTTCTTCAAAAAATTTTCTCATGGAAGCGACAATCTTGCTTCTTTTTAAAAAAATCTGTCTGGTATCTTCATTTGTGACAAGATCAAGGTATCTTTGGCGATATCTTTTTTCTGGATCTTTTATCCCGTGAAATTTTTCAGGCAGCGGTCTTATGGTTTTTGAAATCAGCCTGAATTCTTTGGCCAGAATCGTCCATTCTCCGGTTCTGGTTTGAAACAAAGGTCCCTTAACACCTATAAAATCGCCAATATCAAGTTTCTTAAACAAAGAATAGATTTCATCACCCAAAATATTTTTTTGCAAATATATTTGAAATTGATCAGATCCGTCTTTAAATCTGACAAAAGATGATTTTCCCATTTTATTGATGGCCATCATTCTGCCTGCCATAGAAAACTGATCACCTTTTTCACCTAAAGTATCCGGCTTTTTTGTAATAATTTCTTTTAATGTTTCCATTGAACATGAGGGTTTGAAGTCATTAGGATACAGATTAATCCCGTTTTTTTTCAATTCTTTGATTTTTTCTTTTCGAACTTGCAATAACTGGCTTTCTTTATCCATAAATATTTACCTTCACATCCTTATTACATAATACTGCTTTTAACTTTAGTTTTGATAAAACATGCATAAATAGCCTAGTTCACCTAAAATTGTCAAGATTTTGTTATTTAGTTTTTAAAGGAACACCATTAAAAAGGACAGTGAATATAGTGCCTTTTCCAGGAGTTGACTCAAAATCGATCATGCCGCTATATGTATCAATCAACCTGTGGATAATTGAAAGGCCAAGTCCTGTTCCATCTGGTTTAGTTGTGTAAAATGGATCAAAAATATGAGTGCAGTCCTCTTTGCGAATACCTGTGCCTGAATCTTTAATGGTCAAATTGACTCGATTGTTTATTGATGATTTAAGGGAAATTTGAATCTCTCCCTGGCCTTTTATGGATTGGGCTGCATTTTTTAATAAATTCCATAAAATTTGTGTGAAATGAGATGGATCTATAAAGACAGTTAGGTTTTTATTGATTTTTGTAGTCACGCTAATTTTTTTGCTGAATTCCGGGTCATTTAAAAAAAGTTCAATTGTTTCCTCAATGGCATCTGCCAGTTTTATGTTAATAGCATTATCTGTATTGGGTTTTGAAAAGAGTCTGATATCATTAACAATATTCTTAAGCCGATGGGTTTCCCTTAAAATTATCTGCATGAGTTTATCTTCATAAGATCCTGTTTTAGTATCTTCCTGAAGCAATTGAATTGAACCGGATAATGAGGCTAACGGATTTTTTATTTCATGGGCTATCCCGGAAATCATTTCATCCATAGCCGCCATTTTTTCAACTCTTTTTAAATGTTCCTGGGCTATTTTTAAATCCTGCCTAGCCCCTTTTAATTGAAGGGCCAGAATACCGCTGAGAATGGCCACGGCATAACATGCTACAATGACGATGATAATTCTGTAAATAATATGACTTTCATTTATTGTATCAGCCAGCAGGTATGAATCTAAAAATGGGGGAATGATTTTATAGTATTCAAGTTCGATCAAGATAGCATATTGAAGACATGAAATCGTTGCAATGATCAAGCTACCTTTCTGTAGCAGCAGCATAGAGGTATAAATGATTACGACCAGGTAAAAAAAAGTAAAGATACTGTCATAACTTCCTGTCACAAAAATAATGGCGGTTACAATAATGGTATCCGCAATGGTTTGGAAATAGGCCAGAGCCAATTTCATTTTAAATTTATTCAGCCAAATCAAATATACAATTGAAAGGATCAGAATACAGGCGGCAATATTATATAAAGAAAAAAAAGGTTGTGAAAAAAAAGATAGGTTTTCGCCCAAAGAATAAACAAGGCTGGATATAATCATCACTATCGTAAAAACGATTCTTGACAGTACAACCCACTTGATTTGAGTTGAAAAATCAGATGCGTTTTTAAAGGCGTTGTTTTTCATGAATTATTGAATGGCACCAGCCATACTGAAAATGGGCAGATACATTGAAATGACAAGTCCCCCAACTACAACCCCCAGGAAAACAAGCATGAATGGTTCAATCATATCCGTTAAATTTTTTACTGCCTGATCAACCTCATCATCGTAAAAGTCTGCAATTTTTTCCATCATGGCTTCCAAAGCCCCGGTGGATTCCCCCACAGCTATCATGGAGCATACCATGGAAGGGAAAACACCGCTTTCAAGTAGGGGATCAGACATTGACCTTCCTTCTGAGATGCCTGTTTTCACATCCTGTATGGCAAATTCAATGGTTTTATTTCCAGATGTTTTAGCCACGATATCAAGAGTTTCAAGCAATGACACGCCACTTGCAATCATTGTACTGGTTGTTCTTGTAAATTTAGCCACCGCTACTTTCCTGATTAAAATACCGATAATAGGCAGTCTTAAAAAAAGGTCATCCATTAAAATACGACCTTTATTTGTCGCATAGACACGCTTAACTAAAAAAATAACGGCAAAGATCCCCCCAATTATATAACCGATATTACTGATAGCAAATTTACTCAGCCCCATAACAAACAAGGTCGGAGCCGGCAAACTGGCATCAAAATCAGCAAACATTTCTGCAAAGACTGGAATGACAAAAACCAGGATAATGGCAACAACAATTATGGCAATGATAATCGTAATTATGGGATATGTCATGGCTCCTTTGACCTGGCGCTTGAGTTTGGCCATTTTTTCCATATAGGCAGAAAGTCTTTTTAATATGATATCAATGATACCGCCAGCTTCTCCTGCCGCAACCATGTTTACAAATAATTCGTTAAATACATTTGGAAATTTTTTTAAGGCATCTGCAAAGGTTTCTCCAGACTCAACAGATTCTTTGATTTTTTTTAAATTTTTTTTAAAAGTGGGATTTTCCTGTTGGGATTGCAGGATATCAAGACATTGAAGAAGAGGTAAACCAGCATCGATCATTGTGGAGAACTGTCTGGAAAATATAATAACTTCTCTTTCTTTGACCCTGGGTTGAAGAAATTTTATATTTTCAAAAAGATCTTTTGGTTTTTTCTTGATTTTAATTTGAGAAATTTTTCGTCTTTGAAGATTTTGCCTTACATGATCTGACGTTTCAGCTTCGACCTCGCCCTTTACTTTTCTTCCTCTGGGGTTTTTCCCCTTCCATTGATAAATAGTTGGCATTATCTATCCTTTTCGTAATCTTTAGGATCACTATACCTTTTATAGAATTTAAATTCCAAAGGCAGATCATTTGTAAATTCCAGACAGATATACTATATAAATTTTATCCTTTGATTACAACAGGAGTATTCCTTTGACAAAAAAAAAGAAACTGACTCAAGCTGGAACAATTATTACCAGTCACGTTAATGCTGATTTTGATGCCATAGCATCAATGCTTGCCGCTCAAAAATTATACCCTGATTCGGTTATTATTTTTCCTGGCTCACAGGAAAAAAGCCTGCGCGATTTTTTTATCAGTTCTACAAGTTATCTTTTTAATATGGCGGACCAGGCCTCCATAGACTTTTCAAAGACAACCAGGCTTGTCCTGGTTGACACAAGACAAAAAAACCGTTTGCCACAGGTGAAAGATTTACTGAGTAAAAATAACCTTAAAATAGATATTTATGACCATCATCCGGCCATGAAAGGAGATGTAAAAGGATCATTTGAAAAAATAAGGCAAACCGGTGCTACCACGACCATACTCAGTAAATTATTACAGGAAAAGAGAATAATTCCAACCCCAGAGGAAGCAACGATCATGGCTTTGGGAATATATGAGGATACAGGATCATTTACCTATTCCTCCACTACTACAGAAGACCTTGAGCAGGCGGCTTTTTTATTATCCTGTGGTGCAAACCTGAATACTATAGTCAATTTTGTTGTGAAAGAGATTAAATCTGAACAGGTCACATGGTTGAATGAATTGTTAAACGAAATGACCCTGCATAAAATAAATGGTGTTGATATTCATTTATCTGTCATTTCCTCATCAACATATATAACTGATCTGGCTTCAATTGTTCAAAAAGTTGTCAGAATGGAAAGTCTTGATATTTTTTTTGCAGTTGTATTAATGGACAATAAAATCAATATCATTGCAAGGAACGCCATTCCCGAGGTGGATGTGGGTAAAATTCTTTCACGGTTTGGCGGTGGAGGGCATTCTTACGCAGCCTCAGCAAAAGTCGATAATCAGACATTGGCTCAGGTTGAAATGAAACTTATTGAACGGCTTCAAAAAGAAGTAAAGAGTATTCAAATAGCGGATCAATTGATGGCTTCACCTGCAATTACTGTGGAACCACACATTTCTTGTAAAATAGCCGGCAACCTAATGACACGGTATAATATAAATTCTTTATTGGTGGTGGATAAACTTAAGAATATCTATGAAGGATATATCACCCGGCAAATAATAGAAAAAACTGCCTACCACAATCTGTCAGATCTTCCTGTCAAGGAATATATGAATTCAGAAACCCGGTATATCTCTTCTAAAGCAGATGTTTCTCAGATTGAAAATATTATCATTGAAGGCAAACACAGAATTTTACCCGTGATTGATAATGGTCATATTAAAGGGGTTATCACCCGTACTGACCTGCTCAACTACCTGGTTCAACACAACAAAGCACTCAAAAGAAATGATACTGAGCTGGGTATTAAGAAAAATGCTAAAAAAAGACAGATTGAAAATATTTTATATCAACGACTGGATAACCGGATAAAACAATTACTTCAAAAAATTGGTCAAATTGGAAATGAATTGGGATTTAATATATTTGTAGTGGGTGGATTTGTGAGGGATCTGCTGCTGAACAGGCCAATTGAGGATATCGATATTGTTGTGGAAGGCGACGGGATTGAATTTGCTAAAGTATATGCTAAAAAACAAGGTTGTAGAATTAATACCCATACAAAATTTGGCACGGCAGTCATTATTTTTCCTGATCATTTTAAAATTGACGTTGCATCAGCAAGGCTGGAATACTATACCATGCCCGCAGCCCTTCCCATTGTTGAAAAAAGTTCCATAAAACTTGATCTTGCCCGACGTGATTTTACCATTAATACGTTGGCGATTAATTTGAATCCAGATAATTTTGGAACCATGATAGATTATTTTGGTGCCACAAGAGATATAAAAGATAAAACCATTAGAATTATCCATAATTTAAGTTTTGTTGAAGACCCTACGCGCATTTTCAGAGCGATCAAGTTTTCAAACCGATTTGGATTTAAAATTGGTAAAGTTACATCAAACCTAATTAAAAATGCCATTAAGATCGATTGTTTTAAGAATTTAAGCGGGCTTAGGGTGTTATCTGAATTAAAACAAATTTTTGAAGAGGAAAACCCCATTCCTGCGATTAGAACAATGCAGGTATATGGACTTGAAAAAGTGATTCACAAAAATTTAACCATTATCCCCAATACCTATCTATTGTTTGAATCAGTGAATAAGATTTTATCCTGGCATGATCTGTTATATGTTGATGAGCAGTATCCAAGATGGTCTGTTTACTTTATGGCATTATTGAATCGCTGCTCTTTTAATGTCTGTGAACAAATCTGTAAAAGGCTCAACGTACCGCCAAAAGAAAAAGCTATCCTTTTTGACTTGAGATATAAGGCTGAAAAACAGCTGTATATCCTTGAAAATTCCTCATCTGTATTTTCAAGGCAAGATCTGTATTGGGCGCTTATTAACTTTAAAACAGAATATATTTTGTACATGATGGCTCTTTCCAAAAAGGAAAAAATTAAAAAAGCGATTTCAAATTTTTATACACATCAAAGAAATATTAAACCCTATATCAGGGGCAGGGATTTATTAAAGATCGGATTATCACCCGGTCCTGTTTTTAGTACCATTATAAAGCAAATATTAAATTCAAAACTGGATGGACGCTTGAAAACAAAAAAAGAAGAAATAAAATTTGCAGCACAGTATGCAAAGCAAAACAAACTTATTGATTAAAACATAACTTTTTGTTAATCCCCTTTATTTAAAATATTATTTCAGGAATTATTGAAAATGAAAAATGCAGATTTTTTGACAGGCATCACAACCAGTGGAACGCCACATTTAGGTAATTACGTCGGTGCCATTCGTCCGGCAGTTGAAAGCAGTAAGAATCCAGACCTTGAATCTTATTATTTTCTTGCAGATTATCATTCCTTGATTAAGAACCATGATCCTAAATTAAGAAAACAATCCGCCCTTGAGATAGCTGCTGCATGGATTGCTTTAGGCCTGGATTATGAAAATTGTGTTTTTTATCGCCAATCCGATATTCCTGAAATACCTGAGTTGACCTGGATTCTCACCTGTCTTACTGCTAAGGGTTTAATGAACCGGGCCCATGCTTATAAAGCCTCAAAATATGAGAATGAAGAACAGGGATATAAAGACCCAGATAAGGGCATAACAATGGGTCTGTTTTCATATCCAATACTTATGGCAGCCGATATACTGATGTTTAATGCCAGAAAAGTGCCTGTAGGAAAGGATCAGGTTCAACATCTTGAAATGACCAGAGATATAGCTGCAAGATTTAATCATATCTATAAAAAGCTGTTTATACTTCCTGAAGTCGTTGTGGATAAAACGGCTTCTGTTCTCTCAGGTCTTGATGGCCGCAAGATGAGTAAAAGCTATAATAATTTTATCCCCCTGTTTGACACACAAAAACGTCTCAGAAAAATGATTATGAAAATTAAAACAAACTCCCTTGGGCCTGATGAGCCCAAAGATCCGGATAATTGCACCCTTTTTTCAATATACAAGGCTTTTGCAAGTGAATCGGAAACGATACACCTGGCCCAGCGTTACCGTCAGGGTATTTCGTGGGGAGCAATGAAACAGGAGTTGTTTGAATATATAAACGAAATTTTGAAAAAACCAAGAGAAAATTATATGGAACTTATGAAAAATCCATCTGATATCGATGAAATACTTAAAAAGGGTTCAATGAAAGCAAGGGAATTTTCCGTGCCATTTCTTGAAAAAATAAGAAAAACAATTGGGATTCAATCAATTGTTTAATTGTTTTATTTCTTTTAGAGTTAAATAGCGCCATTTGCCCTCTTTTAAATTATTAAGATGGATGTTCGCTATCCTTATCCGTTTGAGCGTATCTACTTTATTCCCGATTTTTCCTACCATTTTGCGAATTTGACGATTTTTTCCCTGTTTTAAAACAATTTTGAATTTACTTTTTGAAAGACGTTTTACTTTTGCTTTTCTGGTTGTGGCTTTATCAATGACAATGCCCTGGGCCATTTTTTTTAAGCTTGCGTCAGATATGGGATAAATAGTGGTTACAATATATTCTTTCTCATGATTAAAAGACGGGTGAGATAATTTATGGTGTAAATCTCCATCATTGGTCAAAAGCAAAAGTCCGTTAGAGTCTTTGTCAAGCCTGCCCACAGGATACACTCTTTGCTCAATATCGATAAGGTCAAGAATAATTTTTGATTTCTGTTGTGAGCAGGAAGAGACATACCCTACTGGTTTGTTCAAAGCAATATAGATGTTTAGGGATTTTTTTAATAAGGTAATGGGTTTATTATTAAAAAAAACCCTGTCTTTTTCAGGATTAATTTTTGTTCCAAGTTCAGTAACAATTGCTTGATTGACTTTTACTTGGCCATTTAAAATATGCTCTTCTGCTTTTCTTCTTGAACAAACGCCAGCATGGGCAAGATATTTTTGAAGGCGCATGTAATTAGGACCTGTAATCGGCATTGATCTTTACATACTCTTCACTAAAATCACAAAAAAAGAATCTGTCAGTCTCTTTCCCAAGATTAAGATCCAGTGTAATTGTGATTTCATCTTTTTTCATCATCTGGGCAGTCTTTTGTTCCGCTTCCGTTCCCATCCAATTCCCTTGTAAAACTAATGGCTGTTCATCAAAAAAAAGATCCATTTTTTCAGGCGATACCTGGGCACCAGACCTGCCGGCAGCTGCTACGATCCTGCCCCAGTTCGGGTCCTCTCCATAAATAGCTGTCTTTACCAGGTTAGAATGTGCAATGGCCTCAGATGCTTTGAAAGCATCAATTTTTGTTTTAGCTCCTTTAACCAGAATCTGAACAAACTTTGTAGCACCCTCCCCGTCTTTGATTATCATTTTTGCCAGTTGAAAACATACCTTATCAAGCGTATTTTGAAATATCTTTGCAGAGTCACTATTGTTTATTTTAACGCCTGAAGCACTGTTTGCCAGGGCCAAAAGCGTATCATTGGTGCTGGTATCTCCATCAATTGTAATACGGTTAAATGATTTTACATTGGCCATGGTTAACGATTTCTTTAATTTTTGCGGTAAAATATCTACGTCTGTGCAAATGTATGCCAGCATGGTTGCCATATCCGGACGAATCATACCCGATCCTTTTGCAAAACCAATTATTGAAAAGGGTTTACCTCCAATTGTATTGCTTTTTTTAACAATCTTGTGGTGGGTGTCTGTTGTTAGTATGGATGTTCCGAAATCATTTATATTATCAGCAGACAAATGTTTTACAATTTCCGGAATACCGGTTTCAAATTTTTCCATGGGAAGGTTAGCACCGATGACACCTGTTGAAGATACCAAAACCAGATCTTGGGAAAGATCAAGACACTTACCCATCAATTGTGAACAGGTAATCGCATCCTCAATCCCTTTTTTTCCTGTAAAGCAATTGGCATTACCACTGTTTACGAGAACAGCCTGGATAAAACCGCTTTTAATTTTTTTTTTCCCCAGGATTACAGGTGCTGCAGTCACTTTATTTTTTGTAAATAAGGCAGCGGCGGCAGCTGGCTGTTCACAATATATAAGTCCCAAATCTTTGTCATTGTTTTTTTTAATTCCAGCATGAATGCCGGCAAATTTAAAGCCTTTCATCAAAGCGACTCCCCAAAGGTAAATTAAAAAGCAATTATACATTGAATCATTTTCTATTGCCATTATTTTGTTGAAATAAATCTTATGAGTCATCCAATAATTTTCTGATCTTTTTTGCAAAGGTCTGTGTGGAAAAAGGTTTTTGTATGAAGTGCACTCCTTCGTCAAAAACGCCAAGAGGTCTTATGGTCTCATCTGTATACCCGGACATAAACAGACAGGGAAAATCCGGATAAAGAAGCTGCAGGCGTTTGGCAAGCTCTATACCGTTAATTTTAGGCATGATTACGTCTGAGATGAGCAAATGAATTTTGCAGGTACACTCTTTAGCCTGTCTCAGTGCCTGTTCAGGCGATTTGGCTGCCATAACTTTATAGCCCAGTTCTTTAAGATTTTCTGCAGTAACGTTCAGCATGTCCATATCATCTTCAACCAAAAGGATCATTTCTCCGGAACCTAAAGGGATTAAATTAGTATCTTTTGACTGATCTTTAATTGTCTTATCTTTGTTCAGTGGCAGGTAAATCTTTATGGTGCTTCCAATTCCTGTCCGGCTGTCAATATTTATAAATCCGTTATTCTGTTTGATAATGCCATAAACGGTAGCCATTCCTAAGCCAGTGCCCTTTTCCGCAGGTTTTGTGGTAAAAAATGGTTCAAAAATTTTGTCTAATGTGTTTTTATCCATACCGCAGCCATTGTCACTAACTGACATCATAACAAATTCACCCGGGATAAAACCGCTGTGATTCATACAATAGGCTTTATCAAACTCCTTTGTTTCAGTTTCAATGACGATTTCGCCAATATTATCGATGGCATCCCTGGCGTTTACACACAGGTTTGCTAAGATCTGATCGACCTGGGTGGGGTCTATTTTAACGTACTGGCTGGTATTTCCGGGTGACCATGTTAGATTAATGTCTTCACCAATGAGACGCCTGAGCATTTTAAGCATTGTATCAACACTATGGTTCAAGTCAATCACCTTGGGGCGAATCGTCTGCTTGCGTGCAAAAGCCAATAATTGCTTGGTAATTGATCCTCCCCTTTTTGTAGCAGTATGGATTTCATTTAGATAGGTATGCACTTTTTCGGCAGGTTTTATCTGTGTCATGGCCAGTTCTGTATATCCAAGGATAACGCTTAATACATTATTGTAATCGTGTGCCACACCACCTGCTAATCGACCTACCGATTCCATCTTCTGAGCCTGGCGGAATTGGGCTTCGGTTTTCCTTCGTTCGGTGGTGTCCTGAAAGGTTTCAATGGCACCTGTAATATTATTGTCATGATCTTTCAACGGTGCGGCGGTAAATAGAATCCATTTGCCATTTTTCCCCAGTTTACTTGAAAAAATCTCACATTCAAAAGCCCCTTCAATCAGGATAGATTCTTGAATTTTCTCCTCATAATGCCTTTGCACCTCCTGGCTTGTCTCCCCTTTTACTATAGAATCTGCAAGCATGGTTCGTTCACTTGTGAAAAAAGGAACCCACTGATTTTTTGTTCCCACCATTTGAGATGCGGGAACCCCTGTCAATCTCTCGCATGCCACGTTCCAGTGGGTGATAATGTGATTGTTGTCAATGATAAAAGTAGAAATGGAATTGCCCTGAATGGCCTGCCCTAATTTTTCTCTGCTTTCTTGCATTTGTTCTTCTGCTTGCCGTCGCTTTTTTATATTCGTCTGAACATGGGAGCCAAAAAGAATAAATAATGTACTTCCAAAAAGTTTTTCATAAAACTGAAATTCCGTACCAATTAAAAGCAAACCAATTCCCAAATCCGGAGAATCAAGAAACCGTATCAATACATTAAAAAACCAAAAGAAAACAGCAATCCCAAGTCCAAAAGCCAGCATTGAATCACCAATGTGTTTATTGATAGATTTTTTATTATCCCAAAAGAATGCTTTAGAAATGAAGGCCATATATCCTCCTGTTTTAAATTCAATAAAACCTTTGTGATTTCTATAATAAAAATATTTAATACGATTTTGATCCAACCATCATACGATATACGATTATTCTTGCAACATATTTAATATATATTTAAACCAAATCCCAAATTGATCGTTTGTGTTAATTATTCCCTCTGCTTGAAAATCAAATGGATAGATATCCTTTTCAACGTATTTTTTTTCAGGTGAAAACGATTATACCCTAGTTGCCAACTAGGGTTGACATTAAGAGGAAAAAGTAATAATTGTATATGCAACCGTATATAATTATGAGGTGAAGATGGAAAATAACGAAAATTTTCTAGAATGCTGCCTGTTTTTTAATACCAATGCCTTATCCCGATACCTGCTTAAACTGGCGGAAAAAGAATTTAAACATTTAAATCTTTCTCCGGCGCATGCGTCCCTGTTGTTATTGGTATATGATATGCCGGGAATCAGTCCAAAAGATTTAAGTCATCGTCTTAACCTGACGCCATCAACCATAACTCGCTTTGTTGATGCCCTTGAAAAAAAAGGGCTTCTCAATCGCAAAACCAAAGGTAAAGCCGCCTTTATAACACCTACTTCCAAAGGGCTTGAACTGAAAAGGTCTGTTGCTTTTGCATATAAAAACTTATACTTAAAATATACAACAATTTTAGGTCCGGATTCAGCCAATTATCTATCATTTACCATTTTAAATGCCAATAAGAAACTCTCCCAGTTTATCGCGAAAAAATGAATAAAAATTTTAAGATAATTATTGAATACGATGGAACAAATTTTTTTGGATGGCAAAAACAAAAAAAACAAAAAACGGTTCAGGGCGAGATTGAAAAAGGATTATCTAAAATATTGAATCAGGCGGTTACAATATCAGGGTCAGGACGAACAGATGCTGGAGTCCATGCATTTGGTCAAGTGGCCAGTTTTCATGCCGACACAAATATCACACCATCAAAGATTAAGACGGCACTGAACAGCCTGATAAAAGATCCTATTGTGATAAGGGATTGTAACCTTGTAAGCAATGACTTCCATGCGCGGTACAATGCTGTTTCCAAAGAATATCACTATTTTATCTTAAACAGGAAAGACCCTTGTGCCATCAACCGAATGTATCAATGGCATATTAAATCCCCATTGAATATCCTTGCTATGAATCAATGTTGCCATGCCATTACCGGTGTTCTTGATTTTAAATCTTTTGAAAATACAGGAAGTCCTCGTTCTACAACTATACGGGAAGTTTTTTTTGCCCATATCGAACGATTGAATAACCAGCGGATTGTATTTAAAATTTGCGCTAAGGGGTTTTTAAGATACATGGTCCGAAATCTGATAGGAACCATTGTTCTTGCGGGCTTGAATAAGATATCCATTGTAGAGTTTATTAAAATACGAGATGCAAAAGACAGGACTTTAGCCGGTCAGACAGCACCGGCCCAGGGGTTAATTTTGGAAAAAGTCAATTATTAATGATCTTTGATTTTTTTGATATGTTCGTTATAATATGAAATAATATCGCGTCTGTAAATCAAACCCATCAGTTTTCCATTACCATTATCATCAATAACGGGTAGTGCATCAATATTTTTTTGCGTCAGTTTTAAGAGGACAGTGTTCAAATCTTCAGATGGAGACGTGTAAATTAAATTAGACACCATTATATCTTTCATCACTACCAATTGTTCGATATGGGCTGTAAAAATAACTTCCCGAATATCATTGGATGAAAAAATTCCTGAAAAATGACCTTCTTTGTTAAGAACAGGAAAATAGTGCTGTTTTGTGCTGGAAAATATTTTCTTAAATTCACTGAAAGCCATATTTTCATTCACGCACCTGACTTCCTTAATTAATTGATTTAAATTTTCAACCTTTATAGTTTGAAGAATATCCATCATGAATTCACCGGCATGGGCAGGTGAATCAATTCTTGATTTGACCTGGTTTTCAAATATAGTCCATTTTTGACATAATAAATAGCAGATTGAACAGACCATAAGGCTTGGTAACAGCAAATGGTAAGAGTTGGTCATCTCACTGATAAATATAATTGTAGAAATGGGTGTATTGGATGCAGCTGCAAAAAAACCAGCCATTCCGACGATGACAAATGATCCTGGACTGGTAACAACAGAAGGGATAATGAGGTGAAAGAATTTACCAATGGCTCCTCCCATGCCTCCCCCTATTACAATGGAGGGACCGAATCCGCCCCCGCACCCCCCCCCGCAAAACCAACACGAGCGGGAACAAATAAT
>CAYVZG010000031.1:0-50715 GCA_964455805.1 uncultured Desulfobacula sp. | reverse complement strand
CGATCCGTGGCATAGGTTGAGGCGTTACGACTCTTATAAAGGAATAATAATTTTTTTTGTTCTTTTACAAAATGGAAACTGGGACGATATAATCCTTGTCTTGAACCGGCAAGCAGATAAAAAACATACGCTTTCCGGCCATTGCCGATATTTTCCACAATGTCGCAGTCTGTTGCTGAAACAAGCCGTGAAAAATCTTCTTTTTGGAAGTTCGCTTTAATAAGATCTCCCCAAATAATCTGCGAAACTTCTTTAGGATTTTGGCATGGTACACAGCGTAATATATACTGATTGAGCGCATTGTGCGCCATCTGTCGGTTGTCCTGATCCTGGGCCTGTGATGCTGGATCTGATATGGTTTCCGCTGTGTTAACCTGGTTTGATGAAACTACCGGGGCCATGGGTAAGAGAAATAATCCTAAAATTGGAATAACAAGATAGATTTTTAAGGTATGAAATTTCATATTGACCTCCTTTTTTTGAATTTGTTTCAGGCGAAAAGCCATCTCCCTTGCAGCAGCAGTAAATTTCACCAGACCTCGGAGAGGATTTTTCGGAAGAGCCTGGCTTCGAAGAAATGCCAGCATCTGCTTTCCATAAGTTCCTGGCGAAAGGGTTCCTTGGGATAGAACGGTTGCATCGCACACGGCCTCCCGGGTCCAGGTGAGACGGGGGATGACAAACCAGACAAGCGGATGAAAAAAATAGACGATTCTCACCAATTCCTGAAGACAGATCGCAAGATCATCCCAGCGTTTCACATGAGCCAGTTCATGGGCCAGGACAGGTTCTAAGGAACCACTCCCAACCTTGGATATCAGATGTTCCGGCAGGACCACCACAGGCTGAAAAACCCCCATGGTATAACTTGGAATCCCTAAGGCAACCGCCTTTACCTTTACTCTTCTTCGAATATGCAACCGCCTTCGCCAGGTTTGAACGACATCCAGCACAACGGAATCCTTAATCGTCCTTCCCTTCCCTGCGATCTTCCAAAACCGCCGACGGTTTCTGACAAACCGCGCCAGAAGTAAGCTGACAACCGCCAGCCAGCTGCTGAAGACAATAAGGTAAAACCGCTCCCGTGAGGTTGGGGAGGTACCCGTTGCGGGTCTGCTGTCAATTGCCGGGACCATCCCAGGCAAATTTTGAGAGCTGAGTATAATGGCATTGGAAAGAGCGGCATCATACAGATTTTGTTTATCTGAAAAAATCGGAGGTGCATTTGGAAAGGCGAGGAAGGGCTGGGAAACCATGTTTGGCGTTATCGACCGGATTAGATGGCCGGCGCTCCATGGAGCGGCCATATCCGGCGGCAGAACCAGGCGTAAAAGGATCAGAAACCAGAAACCATGCTGCCACTGGAGATGTCTTCCCCTGCAGCATTTGACCAGTCCCCAAACCAGGGGAAATAACACCAGGGCATAGACCGACTGTATTGATAAAATACCAAGAACTGTCTGGGCAATATCATCAGGACGTATCATGGTGTTCCTCCATATCATCTGCCAGGAGTCTTTCCAGTTCCAGTATCTCTTCTGGATCCAGGGCCTTGCTCCTGGAAAAAAGTGCCACCACTTCCCCATAGTCCAGTTCCAGTACCCGGTCTGCAAAAAACTGTATAAACCGGGCAAAGCCCTTAGGCCGGGATATGAGGGAATAATATAGGAAAACACCATGGAATTTTTCCCTTGCCAACAATTGCTTCCGGGTCATCCGGTCCATCATGGTCTTGGTGGTGGAATAGGCCCAGTCATTGGTGGCGGTTACCTGGTCATGGACTTCCCGAACACTCAGCTTTCCATTTTTCCATATGATTCGCAGGATATCGAATTCCGGTTTGGTTAGATCCGGCAGGGGTAAATTCTCGACCATGAGCACCTCGTTGTTAGGATTTAATTAGTCTGTTACATTGTAACAACATGCAATCATGCCCAAAATCAAATGTCAAGCCATTTATCGGAGAATTTATTAAACCAGAGTGAGTTTTAATATTCTGGACAGAAAACCCTTTTTAGCCGGAAGATTCAAATGACAAAGATGATACCTTTGTCTATCGCTGTGGGGCAACGCTCTTTGAATATATGGTATTGGCTTCTACTGGAAATGGTGACTGCAATCAAAACTTATCTGGTAGGGACCTGTATTCAAAATCAACAGCCCGATAGTTCTTATTTTCACAAATTTTATATTAAAAATTGAGCGACGGATATGTCTATCATTGCGCACTTTTAATTCAGATTTTTTTAGCGACCACTTTTAGAAGTATTGTACGGTTTGAATGTTAGGTTGCTGGAAAAATTTTAATTTTCGGAATGTTTTCTCTGGGGCACCCGGGGAACTATTCTGATCGAGTTAACTCATTGAAATGATTAGTTGAAATGGCGGAAGTGCATGGGAATCGAACCCACCTGAGACGGTATTAACGCCTCACATCGGATTTGAAGTCCGAGGGCCCCACCAGTGAGCCGCGCACTTCCGCATCAAACAACGGGAAACAGTATATCTGAAGCCCCTTATTTGTCAACCTATGTTATCGGTTTTCATTATCAATTGCAAAGAAAATTTATTTGTTTTCTATCGGTTTTGATAAAGTTTAAACAATTGTTATGGTTATTTTTTCAAATACGGCATGATTGCACTTTTTTATGGTGTATGAATCGATTAATGGTGTTTTTTTATATCAAATAATTATATGATACTGACAAGGATAAAATAATAGTGACCAATGAATATATAGATTCATCTATAAAAATATATGAAATCAAAAAAAATGAACGACTCAATAATCAACCAGGCCACAACTGAAATAATCCTGGATAGTATTTCCGATGGTGTGTTTACAATTGATAATAATTGGAAGATCACGTCATTTAATAAAGCGGCTGAAAAGATAACCGGTATTCAAAGAAAAGTGGCCATTGGAAAATTTTGCTGGGATATTTTTCGATCAAATATGTGTGAAAGAGATTGTGCACTTAAAAAAACCATGGACAAGGGCAAGTCGTTCATGAATACCTCAGGGTATATAATCAACAGTAAAAAAAAAAGGGTTCCAATCACAACATCCACGTCATTATTAATTGATAAAAAGGGTAAAATTCTTGGGGGAGTTGAGGTGTTTAGAGATCATTCTCTTGTGGAGGAATTGAGAAAGGAACTGTCTAATCAGTTTCAAATAGAGAATATGGCAAGCCAAAGTCCATCCATGGAAAAAATTTTCAAGATTCTTCCTCAAATTGCACAAAGCGATAGCTCTGTTTTAATTGAAGGAGAAACCGGAACCGGTAAGGAAGTTATGGCTAAGGCAATCCATAATTTAAGCAATAGAAAAGAAAAGCCTTTTATTGCTATTAACTGCGGAGCACTTCCTGATACACTCCTTGAATCAGAACTATTCGGGCATATGGCAGGTGCATTTACCGGGGCTACAAAAGACAAACCCGGTCATTTTGCCCTTGCACAGGGAGGCACCATTTTTCTTGACGAAATTGGGGAGACCAGTGCTGCATTCCAGGTGAGAATTTTAAGAGCGGTTCAGGAGAGAGAATTTCAGCCTCTGGGAGCCACAAAAGTTATCAAAGCTGATATCAGAATTATTGCTGCGACAAATAAAGATTTAGCTGATCTTGTGGCCATCGATAAATTCAGGCAGGACCTTTTTTATAGAATTAATGTTGTCGGTGTTAAATTACCGCCACTTAGAAACCGGATGGAGGATCTTCCCTTTCTTGTGGATTTGTTTATTCAGAAATTAAACCGTATCAAAGGCAAATCTGTACAGGGCATCGACCCCGAAGTCATGCAAATATTTATGACCCATAATTTCCCCGGTAATATCAGAGAACTTGAAAACATAATTGAATATGCGTTTGTACTTTGTTCCACAGGTATTATAAAACATGAACACCTGCCGTCAAAATTGTGGATCACACAGAATCAGGTGATAGAAAATAATGATCCGGAATTTCTGGTAAAAAATGCCCAGGCCAAAACCATTATGAACGCCTTGAAAGAGAATAAATATAAGAGGCAGGCTGCGGCAGATGCTCTTGGCATACACAAAAGTACACTTTTCAGGAGAATGAAAAAACTTGGCCTTGATCCGCCAAAAGCCAACGCCGGTTAAAAAAAATGATATAACAACGTCTCAATCCTATTAGTATCTCTTCTGCATCCACCGTATTTTTGATTATTCAAAAATACGGTGGATGTTTTTTTTTAATCATTTTTAAAGCGCACTGTTTTTATTTTGCATTGAGCGTGTTGCATCCATGCGACTTTTTTTTATGCTTGTTTTAGCATGTTTAAAACTCCTTAATTCTAACTATCTGAATTTAAAAGTTATTTTTGAAAAATAGATTTTCTAACCCAGTGGCATATGGCTTGCAACCGCTTTCGCCGTGATATGAGCGTATATTATCGCTTACATCATAAAGTCAAACCAAGGAGGTAAAATATGCAGGAAAATAATATGACAAGTCCGGGTGGTCAAGACCCTAAAAAATACAGGGGACAATGCCATTGTAAATTTGATCGGGATGCAGGAGAACAATGCACCAAAGGGGAAATCAGGGCCAAGATCCAGGGAATAGTCAATACAGGCGGAATAAAGGCCAGGGTCAAGGCTTCAGTAAAAGTTCATGGAAATAACGATCAGCAAAAACAGACCAAATGGAGTCTTAATTTGAAATGATTTATGCGTTAATGGCAGTCAGGGACAAGAGGGTGTTTTCTGAAATTGAGACAATACTGGTTGAAAATAAAATGATTATACAATGGTGTGATTCAGTGAATGCCGCCTTGTCCGGGCTGCAGGAAAAAGCGAATCATCTTGTGGTCATTGATGAAAATATGCCGGACATGACTGGCAGAACCTTTGTTGAGAAACTGGTTATGGAAAATCCAATGACCCATTGTGTGGTTGCAAGTTCTTTGCCTCATAACCAATTTCATGAGATTTACGAGGGTCTGGGTGTGCTAATGCAATTTCCAGCTGTACCGGGCAAAAAGGACGCACTCAAATTAATAAAGCGGCTTGGGTTGATTTCACAATTACAGGGACAAAATAATATTTAAGGGAGATTATTGAATATGATCTTAGGCATTGCCAGTGGAAAAGGGGGAACAGGTAAAACCACCGTTGCAACAAATCTTGCCGTTTCATTAAAAAAACATGTGCATCTTCTGGACTGCGATGTTGAGGAACCAAATTCTCATCTTTTTTTAAATCCCGCCATTAATAAAACAGAACCTGTGATAGCACCAGTACCAGTTATTGATCTTGAAAAATGCACGTTTTGCAAAAAATGTATGGATATTTGTCGATATGGCGCCATGGCGGTTTTAAAAAAGGATGTCATGGTATTTGAAAATCTTTGTCATTCCTGTGGCGGATGTTTTGAGGTGTGTCCTGAAAATGCGCTTATTGAAAAACAAAGAGTCCTGGGAGAGATAGAACATGGAACAATCGAACACCCCAAAAAGGATCCCATATTTTTTACCCATGGCCGCCTGAATATTGGTCAGGTAATGGTGCCGCCAATTATTAAAAAAGTCCGCTCGGCTGCAAAAAAGGATCATATAACAATTATTGATGCGCCCCCCGGGACCTCATGCCCGGTTATCGCTTCGATGAAGGGTGCTGATTTTGTTTTATTGGTAACAGAGCCGACTCCTTTCGGGCTCCACGATCTTAAACTGGCTGTGGAAACAATTAAAATTCTGGGCATACCCCACGGAATGGTTATTAACCGTGCCGGTCTGGGGAATGATGATGTAAAAATATATGCCAAAAAACACAACATCCCCATATTGATGGAAATCCAGTTTGATAAGAAAATAGCCCAAATTTATTCCAAGGGCCAAATGGTAGCAGGAACCTTGCCCGGATATTCAGAAAAGTTTCAGGCGCTATACGATGGAATCATACAATTGATGGAGAACAGGGGAAAAACAAAATGAAAGAACTGGTCATTTTAAGCGGAAAAGGCGGTACGGGTAAAACAAGTATTACATCTGCCCTGGCATCGCTGGCTCAGCATATGGTTCTTTGTGATGCTGATGTTGATGCAGCAGATCTGCATTTGATTTTGAAACCGGATGTTAAAAAGTCGGAGGATTTCAAAGCAGGCCATGAGGCAGTCATTAATCCTGGTAAGTGCAGCCGGTGCGGTCAATGTATCGATCTTTGCAGGTTCGATGCAATAAAAGATACTTTTGAAATTGATTCCATAGAATGTGAAGGCTGCGGGGTTTGTTTTGATCTTTGTCCGGAACAGGCCATTGACTTTCCGGAATCTGTCTGCGGGGAATGGTATGTCTCGAGTACCAGATTTGCTCCCATGGTTCATGCCAGGCTGGGTATCGCGCAGGAAAATTCAGGTAAGCTTGTGTCTCTTGTCAGACATGAAGCGAAAAAAATGGCAAATCAGGAAAATTTGGATTTGATCATTACAGACGGACCGCCTGGTATCGGGTGTCCGGTAATCGCATCCATGGGTCAAGCAACAGCTATCTTGATTGTTGCAGAACCAAGTATTTCAGGTTTGCATGACATGGAAAGGCTTGAGCAGCTTGCCAGACACTTTAATATCCCGCCTATGATTTGTATAAACAAATATGATTTAAATGAAAAATTAACCAGGGACATTGAAAAATTTGCTGACTCGGCCAATGTTGCCGTGGTGGGTAAAATCCCCTTTGATCCTGTCTTTACAAAAGCCATGATCCAGGCTCAAACGATTTTTGAATATAACAACAATTCACAGGTCAGTATTAAGGTACGACAGCTCTGGGATAATATTTTATCCCAAAGTGCATTTAACACACCTGTGGCCAAAAAATTACAAGATTTATAGGAGAAACATAATTATGAAAAACGGACGAATTGCTGTCCCCTCAAACGGGCAGGGTGGACTCACAGGTACCAGATCAGGCCACTTTGGGCATTGTGATGTATTTACCTTAGTGGATGTTGAAGATGGCGTGATAAAAGAAGTCGCCATTCTCCAAAATCAGGACCATGTCCAGGGAGGCTGCATGGTACCGGTCAACCTTTTATCCGAGAACCGGGTGAATGCACTCATAGTTGGTGGTATCGGCATGCGGCCTCTAATGGGATTCAAGCAGGTGGGTATTGATGTGTATCATGATGACCAGCAGCCGGAAATTGGCCCTGTTGTGAAGGATCTTATCGCAGGTACCCTGCTTGAAATCAGGAATGATCAGGTGTGTGGGGGTGGGCAAGGATGAGTGAATTTTTATCCAAATACTGGTTTTCGGTCAGATACTATTTAAAAGGAGCAAACAGATGAAGATCGCAGTTAGTTCAATGGAAAACGATTTACAGTCCCAGGTTGACCCCAGGTTTGGCAGGGCAGCCTATATTCTGATTATAGATACCAAAACACTTGAATTTAAAGCATATGACAATAATGAAAATAAAAATGCCTTTAAAGGGGCTGGAATTAAAGCGGCAGCCATGCTCAACGATAAGGATGCAGAGGTTTTGCTGACAGGTTTCTGCGGTCCCAATGCCTTTCAAACCCTTAAAGCGGCTGGAATTAAAGTTGTTAGTGACCAACAGGGGCGTGTTATTGACGTGGTACAAAAATTTAAGCATGGCAAACCGGTTTTTGCCAATGCAGCCAATAAAGACGGTCACTGGAGTTAAATTAAAATGGAAATTACTAAGATCGCACCGATTGAAATTTGGGAAGCAATAGAAAACGATTTGTTTGAACACTATTGTCTTCAAGGCTCTGTTTTTAACACAGACGGTATTCGAATTACCAAAACCGTTAATTGGTCAAATAGGCTTTGTCCGGTCATAAAATCCCTTGATAAAGGCCAGAGCTTTATCTGTGCTGTCGCCCATATGAATATGGCCAATCAGGCAAAACGATCTAAAAAGCAGGTTGTTGAGGAGTGTGATGCCGGACTGGTAAAGCTTTTGGTTCCCATTTTTTTTAGGGATGAGTTTATGGGAGTCATAGGCGGTTGCGGCCTTTTGGCCCGGGATGGTGAAATTGACGCTTTTGCCATAAATAAACTGACAGATATAAATGAGGATAAAATCGAACGTCTGTCTTCTGATATACCGATGATCACCAAAGAACACGCATATTCAGCATGCAAGTACATTAAGGAGAGATTGGATAAGATAATCAATGAAATTTCCTAGTATTTTATGCTGAACAATTGTAGCTCTAATAATTTATTATATAAAGGTAAACTGCTAATTTGAAAATCGCATTAACCACTTGGGGGAAAAGGATTTCACCAGTGTTTGATTTTGCAAAAACACTGATGATTGTTGATCTTGAAAATGTAAAAACCAGTAATCGATCCTTTATCACGTTCGATCCACAAAATATGAACCAGATGTTATACCAATTGCAAAACCAGAGAACGGATATTCTCATCTGCGGAGCGATTACGGATGATCGATCTATATTTTTTGAGCAAAATGGAATGGTACTTATTCCATTTATTTTTGGGAATACAGATCAGATACTGGCAACTTTGATGAATGAAAAACATCGAATTTTGGATTTTAGAATGGCAGGTGTCATTTTAAATAATTTCTCATCACAAAAGAATTTTTTTTATAAAATAATTAAAATGAGACCGGAAAGAAAAAGGAAGTACAAATTTAAATAACCGGTAGCCATAGGAGACAAGTAAATGGATACAAAAAACCTAAAAAGCCTTAAACCAAAAACTGGAAAAAAAATGAGTGCAAAGCCCAAAAAGAAAGCCGATCCTGTTCAGGCTTCAATTGACCTTGCAACCCGTCAAATGATTTCACGGGCACAGGATTTAAATATTGAGACAGTATTTGACCGGGCCCAAAATATGAAACCCTGCAATATTGGTGTCCAGGGAATTTGCTGCAAAAACTGCAGCATGGGACCCTGCCGCCTGCCCATGCCTAAATCCGGTATTGAAGGGGAAGATGATAGAAAAGGTTTGTGTGGTGCAACTCCCAATACCATTGCGGCAAGAAATTTTATCAGAATGATTGCCGGCGGCGCTGCTGCCCACTCAGATCATGGTCGTAATGTTGCTGAAATTTTTGTGACTGCTGCTAGAAAAGAAACCAAGGACTACACCATAAAAGATCCCATTAAACTGCTCTCTATTGCACCGTATTTTGATGTGGATATCACAGTAGAGGCGGATGGGGAACAGGTTGATCGAGATATCCATGAGATTGCGGTTGAAGTGGGAGAAAAAGCATTAAACGAATGGGGTAAACCTGAAGGTGAACTGTTTTATCTTAAGCGGGCTCCGGAGGCCTTATATAAAAAATGGGAAACCATGGGTGTCAAGCCGAGAAATATCGATAGAGAAATAGTTGAAATCATGCACCGGACCCATATGGGCGTGGACCAGGATTATAAAAACCTGATCAAACAGGGGACGCGTACGGCTCTTGCAGATGGGTGGGGCGGATCAATGATGGCAACGGATTTACAGGATGTCCTTTTTGGTACACCATTCCCGCTTGTGTCTGAAGCGAACCTGGGTGTTATGAAAGATGACCATGTAAATATTGTTATCCATGGACATGAACCGGTCCTATCGGAAATGATCATCGGGGTTACCCAATCTGAGGAAATGGAAGAATATGCAAAATCAAAAGGGGCTAAGGGGATACAATTGTCCGGGATCTGCTGTACGGCAAATGAAATCCTTCAGCGGCACGGCGTACCGCTGTGCGGTACCTTTCTTCAACAGGAACTGGCCATTATTACGGGTGCTTGTGATGCAATGGTGGTTGATATTCAATGTATTTTTCAAAATGTTGCCAATGTGGCAAAATGTTTTCATACCAAATTAATCACCACGCACCCCATTGCTAAAATGGAACAGGAAAATGTTATCCATATTGAATTTGACGAACACTATGCATTGGATGATGCAAAACGGATTGTTAAACTGGCAATCGATAATTTTGAGAACAGAGGGGCTGATGTGATGATTCCAAAAGAAAAAGGTCAGCAGATTGCCGGGTTCGGTGTGGAGTCAGTTTTATATCATCTGGGCGGTACTTTCAGGGGCTCTTACTATACCTTGAACGATAATATTATCAATGGCAGAATCAGGGGGGTTGCTGGGGTGGTTGGCTGTAATAATGCAAGGACGAAGCATAATGAAGGCCATATCGCAATCGTAAAGGAGCTGATCAAGAATGACGTACTTGTTATAACCACCGGGTGTAATGGTATTGCATGCGCAATGGAGGGATTGTTGAAACCTGAATCTGCAGCTGCATTCTGTGGACCTGGCCTGGCTGAGGTCTGCGAAACGGTTGGAATTCCGCCAGTTCTGCATATGGGGTCCTGTGTTGATAACAGCCGCATTCTTTTAGCTGCCACAGAAATGGTAAAAGCCGGTGGACTGGGAAGTGACATCAGTGATTTACCAGTGGCAGGAAGTGCGCCTGAATGGATGAGTGAAAAAGCAATTAGTATCGGGCATTATTTTGTGACATCAGGCGTGTATACCGTTTTTGGTGTTACACTACCCACTTCAGGGGCTCCGGTATTTCAAAAATATATTTTTGAAGATCTACAGAGCATTTATGGCGGGATGTGGGATTTAGAAGTTGATCCAGTTAAACACGCAAGAAAAATGATCGCTCACATTGATAAGAAACGAGATGCACTTGGCATTAATAAAGCCAGAAAAAGGGTTATGATGGATATGGAGACAAGAAGGGATTTGGATTCTGCCTAGATCCAAATTTATATGATTGAATAAAAACAGGTGTTATCGGGATTTTGATAAAATGAAAAACGTGTTCCTTTTCAGTTCTTATGCTTGACGCGACCTGTCTGATGGATATTTTTTTCGATGCTAAACGCTTAGCCTCCTGAAAATATCCATCAGGCAGCGCTTTGAGATAACTTTTTTTTCGGGCTGAACAATTACAAAAAATTTTACAAATTTAATCCCTAAAAAAACACCTGTTTTTATTGTAAGATGATGAAACAAAATCCTTCTTTATTAATCATGGAATTAATAAAAAAAATTTAGTATATATTATTTCTTTGTTATTGCACTTTAATTATATTGAGAGCGAATAAATGAAGGAATAAAAAATGATTAATTCACACAGACTGGCTCAACGGTTCAAAACCCTTGTTCAAATCGATTCTCTTTCCCGTGATGAAAAAAAAGTTGCCCAGGTACTTGAAGACATATTAACAAATATGGGTGCAATTGTCTGTTATGATGATGCAAAAGAAAAGGTTAAGGGCAATTGCTCAAACCTTGTGGCTAAGTTTAAGGGAAGTGTTGATACAGAGCCTTTATTTTTATCCGGACATATGGACACGGTTGGACCGGGTAAAGGTATAAAGGTGGTTTTTGAGGATGGTGTTTTCAGGAGTGATGGAACAACTATCCTGGGCGCAGACGATAAATCAGCCCTTGCTATCATTCTTGAAGTCATGGATGTTGTTCTGGAAAATAAAATCGATTATCCTCCTGTTGAACTTATTTTTACTGTTTGTGAGGAAATTGGCCTTCTGGGTGCCAAAAATTTTGATTTCACCCTGATGGATTCAAAATTTGGATATATCCTTGATTCAACAGATACGGATGGAATTGTTACAAAAGCACCAGGTGCAAACAAGATTAAAATTAAAATATTTGGAAAAGCAGCCCATTCAGGAGCTGAACCTGAAAATGGAATCAGTGCTATCAGCGTGGCGGCAAAAGCAATATCAGGGCTTGAGTTAGGCCGGATTGATGAAGAGACCACCTGTAATCTCGGCACAATAAAAGGCGGGGTCGCCACCAATATTGTTCCTGAATTTGTTGAAATCCACGGGGAAGCCAGAAGCCATGATGATAGAAAATTAAAAATAGTCACCGACAATATCGTAAATGCATTTTATAAAGCGGCAGATCTGTTTCAAGACGGTTCAGATCTTCCCAGGATTGAAGCCATTGTTGAAAATGATTTTACGCTTACCAATATTTCCGAAGACCAAAAGGCCATTAAACTTGCCCGGAAGGCGGCTAAAAATATTGGTATTTCTCTGGAGAGTAAGACGATCGGCGGCGGTGCAGATGCAAATGTGTTTTTTGGCAAAGGCATTATTGCAGGGGTGCTTGGAACGGGTATGACAGATGTTCATACATTAAATGAATCTGTTGCAATGACGGATATGGAGGATGCAGCAAGGCTGGTACTTGAAATTTTAAAGGTTCATGCCGCAGGAGATCTGAAGGAATGATTGCCTATGTTGATATGTTTTCCGGAATCAGCGGAGATATGACCCTTGGTGCTTTGATCGATTTAGGTGTACCCCTTGATTGGTTAAAAGAAAAATTGAGTCATGTCTTAAACGGATTTACATTAAAAAGCAATATTGTTTACAAGCATCATTTAAAAGCGACAGATCTGATAATAAAGTCTGATAATGAAGACAATGAATCCCGCAATTATCTTGAGATAAGAGAGTTGATTAAGAACAGCTCTTTAGCTGAAAAGGTTAAAAAGAACAGTCTTACAGCTTTCCAAAAAATAGCCTTAGCCGAGTCTATTATTCATGGCAAAGATATTGAAACGATTCATTTTCACGAAATTGGCGGCATCGACTCCATTGTTGATATTATAGGCTCTTTTCTCTGTGTGGAATATCTTGGTATTGAAAAAGTATATGCGTCCAGTATTCCCCTGGGAACTGGATTTGTAACCTGCGCCCATGGACAGATACCTGTTCCGGTTCCTGCAACTGTGGCCATTTTAAAGGATATTCCCATACGATCGTCTGATGCTACAACTGAAATCGTTACCCCCACTGGCGCAGCCATTATTTCAACCCTTGCCACATCTTTTGGACGGATGCCGGAAATGATCATGAGAAAAGTGGGTTATGGTTCAGGAAAAAGAGATACTGGATCAAAGCTTCCCAATCTTTTGCGCATCATTCTTGGGGAACCGCAGTTTTTTGAAAAAAAGGGGACCGGGGTTCAAAAAGAGACTGTTCATGTTATTAAAACAAACCTTGATGATACCACTCCAGAAGTATTGGGATTTTTAATGGAATCCCTTTTTAATAATCAAGCTCTTGATGTCTGTTATATACCCGTACATATGAAAAAAAACAGACCGGGCATTCAGCTTGAGGTAATATCCAGAAAAGAGGATCTGGATAATATCATTCGCATTATACTTACCCAGACAACATCCATAGGGTTGAGGCATTATGAAAATAAACGGTCATTCCTTTTAAGGGAAAAAGTATTTGTTGAAACATCGTTTGGGAAACTGCAGGTAAAAAAAATTATAAATCCTGACAACAGCATCAGGTTTGTACCGGAATATGAAATTGCAAAGAAGGTGGCAAAGGAAAAAGAAATTCCATTAAAAGATGTCTATATTCAAATTTTATCGGAGGCAAACCCGGTTTAAACAATACTCAAGGTCCAAACTACATGGCCCAATATACTTGACAGGGACTTTGGCAGAATATAGAACTTCAAAATGATCTTAAATCAAAAATTTATAATGTTTATGGCCACTGGATTCTACTCAGGTAGAATCCCATATGCACCAGGTACCTTTGGAACTCTCGCCGCCATTCCTTTCGTACTTGTTTTTTTAATCATTCCCACACCCTTTAACGGGATTTATATTACAGGCTTAATCCTGTCGGCCATTTATATTTCGGATAAGGCTGAGCAGATTTTGAGACAAAAAGACCCCGGTTGTATTGTTATTGATGAAATTGCAGGATATGTTGTAACCATGTCTTTTGTACCCATTAATATTTATACGATGGTAACCGGGTTTTTAATATTCAGGTTTTTTGACATTGTAAAACCGGCACCGGTGAAATATTTTGAACGCAATTTCCCAGGGGGTGCAGGAGTAGTCCTGGACGATATTATGGCAGGTGTTTTATCTGCAGCAGTTTTAAGAATTATATATTTATCAGGCATATTTTAGGAGAAAAGGGATGGATAAAATTGTTGAAAGAGAAAAGGCTGTAAAAACAGCTATGAGTCAGATTGAGCGACAATTTGGAAAAGGGTCTATCATGAAACTGGGGGGCAGGGCGATTGAAACCGTTCCGGTGATACGAACAGGCTCACTTGCACTGGACAAAGCTTTGGGAGTTGGCGGATATCCAAAGGGCAGGGTAATTGAGATATACGGTCCTGAGTCTTCCGGAAAAACAACACTAGCGCTGCATGCTGTGGCCCAGGCTCAAAAGAACGATGGAATTGCAGCCTTTATAGATGCTGAGCATGCTCTGGACGTGGCATATGCCAAACGACTCGGAGTGGATTGTGATGAACTTCTGGTATCCCAGCCGGATACAGGGGAGCAGGCACTTGAAATAGCAGATATGCTTGTCAGGAGCGGCGGCATAGATATAATGATTGTTGACTCTGTGGCAGCTCTCGTCCCACGGGCCGAAATTGAAGGGGACATGGGAGATTCCCACATGGGGCTACAGGCACGACTCATGTCCCAGGCCTTAAGAAAACTAGCCGGTACCATTGGCAAAACAAATACCACCATCATTTTTATCAACCAGATTCGGATGAAAATCGGAGTGGTTTATGGCAATCCTGAAACCACAACCGGTGGGAATGCTTTGAAATTTTATTCATCCATGCGCCTTGAAATCAGAAGAGCATCTCCCATAAAAGAAGGTCAGCAAATCATCGGTAACCGGACCAAGGTCAAGGTCGTTAAGAATAAACTGGCCCCGCCATTTAAAAACGTGGAATTTGATCTCATGTATGGAGAAGGTATTTCACGAACAGGGGATCTGCTGGATATGGGAGTCGAACTTGAGATTGTTGACAAGAGCGGATCCTGGTATTCATATGAAGGCGAAAGAATCGGACAGGGAAGAGAAAATGTAAAAATATTTTTAACTGACAACCCAGACATATTTGAAAAAATTGAGATCAGGGTTCGGGAACAGCTGGGGATTGCCGAGCCTGGCACCACAGGTAATAATAAAGAAACCAAAAAATAATATTTTATGCATTTTTGAAAAACGGGCAGTTTTCAGATAGGCACAAATTAGGAGTTGTGACATGACAGGCAATGAAGCCAGAAAAATTTTTATTGAGTATTTTAAAAAACACAATCATCAGCAGGTAAGATCTTCTTCCCTCGTACCACAGGATGATCCAACCCTTTTGTTTGTAAATGCCGGGATGGTGCAATTCAAACGTGTGTTTACAGGGGATGAGAAAAGGGATTATTCAACTGCGGTTACCGCGCAAAAATGCGTCAGGGCAGGCGGAAAACACAATGATTTGGAAAATGTTGGTTATACGGCCAGGCATCATACTTTTTTTGAAATGCTGGGTAATTTCTCTTTTGGTCATTATTTTAAAGAAAAAGCAATTGATTTTTGCTGGGATCTTCTCACTAACGGCTACGGCTTTGATCCGGATAAACTCTGGGTATCGGTATTTCATGAAGATGACGAAGCATTTAATCTTTGGCGCGACCAGGTCGGGGTTCCGGAAAATAGAATCGTGAGACTTGGTGAAGAGGATAATTTTTGGTCCATGGGAGACACAGGGCCGTGCGGACCCTGTAGTGAAGTCCATATTGACCGGGGTGTTGAGTTTGGATGCGACGATAAAAACTGTGCCGTAGGGTGCGACTGTGATCGGTGGCTTGAATTATGGAATCTTGTATTCATGCAGTTTGAAAAAGATGAAACAGGCGATATGACACCACTGCCTAAACCAAGTATTGATACCGGTCTGGGGCTTGAACGGGTGATTTCTGTCCTCCAGGGTGTTCCCACAAATTATGACACAGACCTATTTATTCCCATCATGGAAAAAGTAAGTGAGCTTTCCGGAAAAAAACGCCATGAATCAGATCTGGTTGAAGTGGCCTTAAAGGTCATTGCAGATCATTCCAGGGCAAGTGCCTTTTTAATTTGTGATGGTGTTATGCCTTCCAATGAAGGCCGGGGGTATGTGCTCCGCCGTATCATGAGGCGGGCCATCCGTTACGGCCGAAGTATAGGGCTTGTTAAACCGTTTCTGCATGAAACGGTACAGGTGGTTTTTAGTATTATGGATGAAGCTTACCCTGAGCTTAAAGAATCTTCTTCCTTTATTTTGAATGTCATAAAAAATGAGGAAGAAAAATTTCTTGAAACCCTTGACACGGGTATGAAACTTTTAGAAACCACCATTGCTGAATTGAGATCTCAAAAGCGTTCCATAATTCCCGGGGATGTTATTTTTAAGCTTTACGATACCTTTGGATTTCCAGTGGATATCATTATTGATCATGTAAAAGAGATGGATATTGATCTTGACATGGAAGGGTTTAAGAAAAATATGGCCCAACAAAAAGCAAGGTCAAAGTCGGTGAAAAAATTTGCAGGCATTGGTGAAGCCTATAGAAGCCTTACTTCAAAAGGAGTTAAAACCGTTTTTGAAGGTTATGACAATATTCAAGGAAAATCCCGGGTTCTATTAATCGTTAAAGACAACAAGGAAGTTGAAACAGCCGGACGGGGAGATACCATAGAGATTGTTACCGATGCGACTGTGTTTTATGCAGAAGCGGGCGGCCAGGCCGGGGATACGGGTGTTTTTGAAAATGAAAACAGTGTCATCCGCATTATGGATACCATAAAAGACCCCGCCGGGATTTATATTCACAGAGGTCTGGTAGAAAAAGGCGAGGCTAAAAAACAGGATTTATTTACCCTGAAGGTTAATGCAGAAAAGAGACAGAATACAGCTTTAAATCATTCTGCAACTCATATTCTGCATTCAGCGTTAAGGGATGTTCTAGGGGATCATGTAAAACAGTCCGGATCCCTTGTGACAGACGCAAGATTAAGGTTTGACTTCACCCATTTTTCACATATTACCCAGGAGGAGCTCAAATCCATTGAAAACCAGGTCAATATAAGGATTCGTGAAAATCATCCCATTCAGACAACAGAAATGAATATGGATGAGGCTGTTAAAAAAGGGGCCACTGCACTTTTTGAAGAAAAATATGGGGATGTGGTAAGGGTTGTGAGTCAGGGCTCATTCTCCCAGGAGCTTTGTGGAGGAACCCATACCAGGCAATCCGGCGATATCGGATTGTTCAAAATTCTCTCAGAAGGTGGTATTGCATCCGGCATTCGACGAATTGAAGCAGCAACCGGTCAAAGGGCACTGGATTATGTCCAGAAGGACCAAAGCCTTATTTCATCTGCAGCAAACATGTTAAAAGGCGCTAAAGAGGATTTGGTATTAAAGATTGAGGCCCTGGTAAAAGATAAGAAAAATCTTGAAAAAACACTTGATGCACTGAAAGCAAAAATCGCATCAAAATCTGTTGAAAACGTGGACGAAACCATAAAAGAAATTAATGGGGTAAAGGTAATTTCTAAAAAGGTGGATATTGAAAACCCATCGCAGTTAAGGGATCTTGCTGATAAATTCAAGACGAAAATAGGGTCTGGCGTTATTCTTCTGGGTGCAAAGTCAAATGGGAAAGCCTTATTGATTTCCATTGTAACAGATGATTTGACAAAAAAATTTAAAGCTGGCGATATAGTAAAGGCTGCTGCAAAATTAGTTGGCGGTGGTGGAGGCGGTCGTCCTGATATGGCCCAGGCCGGCGGCACAAAACCTGAAAATCTTGACAAGGCACTTGAATCTGTTTTTAAAATTATTTCATGACGGCATACTTTATAAGACGATTGCTTCTGGTGATACCGACATTCATCGGTATCACCATTATGGTTTTTGCCATCACTCGTTTTGTTCCAGGAGGCCCTATTGAAAGAATTATTGCTGAGACCCGTGCCCTGCAGACAAGTCAAGGCGGGTCATCCACATCGTCCGGTTCCATTGGCGGCCAACCTCTTTCTGAAGAACAAATTCAAAAACTAAAAGAATATTATGGTTTTGACAAACCCGTACTGACAAGCTATGTGATCTGGCTTTCAAAAGTGTTAAAAGGTGATCTCGGCCGATCCACTCGCTATCATGACCCGGTATGGGACATGATAAAAGAGAGAATTCCCATCTCCATTTATTTTGGTATCCTGAGCCTGATCATGATTTACGCGGTATGTATCCCCCTTGGTCTTGCAAAAGCGGTCCGTCATAAGACAGGATTTGACAACATAACCTCTATTATTATTTTTTTAGGGTATGCCATTCCAGGATGGGTAGCAGGTGTATTTATGCTGGTTTTGTTTTCATCCAATTATGATGTGTTCCCCTTAGGAGGGCTTACGTCTGAATTTTTTGATGAGATGACTTTGTGGGAAAAAGCAAAAGACATTACCTGGCATACCATTCTCCCATTATTTTCATATGTGATCGGTTCTTTCACTGTGATGACGCTTTTGATGAAAAATACCCTGATGGACAATCTTTCTGCAGATTATGTCCGGACGGCCATTGCCAAAGGCCTTCCTTTTAAAAAGGCTGTCTTAAATCATGCCATGCAAAACAGCCTGATCCCCATTGCAACTAGTTTTGGGAATAATATTTCCATTATTTTGATGGGATCATTTTTGATTGAAAAAGTCTTTAATATCAACGGTATGGGGCTATTAGGATATGAGTCCATCCTGGACAGAGATTATCCCGTAGTAATGGGTATCCTCGTGATATCTTCTTTATTGTTTATGCTGGGAAATATATTATCAGATCTTTGTGTTGCCGTTGTTGATCCACGGGTGAGGTTTAAATAATGCTATTAAATCCTGCCACTTTAAAAAAAATAAAACGGTTTAGATCAATAAAAAGGGGCTTTTTGTCCCTTATTATTTTAGCGATCATGGTTTTTATCTCACTTTTTGCTGAGGTGTTTATAAACTCCCGGGCGGTAATGGTATATTATAATGGCAGCCTTTATTTTCCTACCTATACAAAAATGATTCCCGGTTCTGTTTTCGATCTGGGTTACGAATATGAAACCAATTATAAAGACCTTAAAAAGACATTTAAAAATTCATCGAATTTTCTTATCATGCCCCCAGTGCCCTATAACCCTTATGAAAATGACTTAAAGGTGAATCGATACCCTCCTTTTCCTCCCTCCTATAAAGAAAAACATTTTTTGGGAACAGACAATGTAGGCAGAGATATTCTTTCACGCCTTGTCTACGGTTTTCGAACGGCCATTATTTTTTCTTTTTTTCTGTTGCTCTTAAATTACACCATGGGTATTGCCATTGGCTGTACCATGGGATATTTCGGAGGAAAATTTGATTTAATTTTTCAACGGATTATTGAAATCTGGAGTAATATTCCTTTTTTATACGTGATCATTATTATTGCCTCTATTGTGATCCCCAGTTTTATGATTCTACTTTTAATCATGGCTTTTTTCGGTTGGATCGGAATTACCTGGGTTATGAGAACCATGACTTATAAAGAAAAAGAAAAGGAATATGTCATGGCATTGAGGTCTATTGGTGCATCCCATGCCCGTATAATCTTTAAACACATTATTCCCAATACAATTTCCGTGATTGTGACCTATGCACCATTTGCCATTTCAGGTGGGATAGTCTCTTTAACTTCCCTTGACTATTTGGGATTTGGACTGCCTGCCCCTACACCATCCTGGGGTGAATTGCTGTCCCAGGGCTGGCAGAACATGGAGGCCTGGTGGATTGTTTCTTCTGTTGTGGCAGCCCTTATTACAACACTTATGACTGTCACCTTTATCGGTGAAGGTATAAGAGAGGCCTTTGATCCGAAATTACACACAACCTATGAATAACAAAATTAAATAGGTTTTATCTTTCAGGAATACAAAATTTAAACGGAACCAGATCAATCCATCTTAAATTTAAAAGTCATAATACACAGAGAAACTCTTGACATAGTGTTATCCAATGCGCAGTTTGAACCTAAGGGCTTTGAGATAACTCGATATACAAAAGGGTAAGATCAAAGGCAATTTGTTCAAAGACAAATCTTAAGACATCATCTCAACAACACCAAAGGCGCTGGAGACCTTCCCCTTAAAGGAGGTCCGATATGGATGAAGCTCAATTTACGGTATCCATGCCGAGTAACGAGCCTGTACATGAATACAGACCAGGTAGTCCGGAAAGAACAAGCCTGAAAAATAAACTCAAACAAATGAGTCAGGAAATTATAGAGATACCGCTGATCATCGGTGGAAGAGAAATAAAAACCGGCAGCACAGGCAAATCAGTGATGCCCCACAATCATGGCCATACCCTGGCAGTTTTCCACAATGCAGGGAAAGAGGAGGTTGAAAAGGCCATAATAGCAACCCAAAAGTCTTTTAAACAATGGGCGGCCATACCCTGGTCGGAGAGGGTGTCTGTTTTTTTGAAAGCGGCTGAACTCCTGTCAGGGCCATGGCGAGATACAATCAATGCTTCCACCATTTTGGGGCAAAGCAAGAGCGTGTACCAGTCGGAAATTGACGCAGCAGCAGAAATGGCCGATTTTTTCAGGTTCAATGCCCACTTCACTGACCGCATTTATTCTGAACAACCCGCCTCTTCAATGGGAATATGGGATCGTCTGGAATGGCGTCCTCTTGAAGGTTTTGTTTTTGCGGTTAGTCCTTTCAATTTTACATCCATCGCAGGTAATCTGGCGTGTGCACCAGCCATGATGGGCAATACAATTATCTGGAAACCAGCATCTAACTCTGTTTTGTCCGCTTACTATACCATGCAATTGTTAATGGAGGCAGGATTACCAGACGGGGTGATCAATTTTGTACCCGGGCCGGGTTCGGTTATCGCAAACCAGATTTTTCAATCCAGAGATCTTGCCGGGGTTCATTTCACAGGTTCCACTAAAACCTTTCATAGCATCTGGCGAAAAATTGGTGAGAGAATCGACAAATATCGATCTTATCCCCGCATTGTCGGCGAAACAGGGGGAAAAGATTTCGTGATTGCACATGAAAGCGCGGATATCCCCTCTCTTGCAACAGCACTTTTTCGCGGTGCTTTTGAGTTCCAGGGACAAAAATGCTCTGCAGCAAGCAGAGCCTATATCCCTGAAGGGCTCTGGGAGGAAACCTGCGATCTTTTGGTGTCACAAATGACCAATGCAAAAATGGGTGATCCAGCGCAAATGGACACCTTTTTAGGAGCTGTAATTGACAAGGATGCCTTTGACAGGATTTCATCGTATATAGAGTATGCAGAAACATCTGACTGGGCTAAAATTGTGGCAGGTGGTCACAGGGATGATTCAAAAGGTTATTTTATTGAACCTACAATTGTCCTCACCGATGATCCCCATTTCAAGCTTCTGGAGGAAGAAATTTTTGGGCCTGTACTTACCGTTTATGTTTACCCTGAGTGTGAATGGGAACAGACGCTGGAGCTGGTCAATTCAACATCCCCCTATGCACTTACCGGAGCCGTTTTTGCAAATGATCGGATAGCTATTCAAAAGGCACACAGGGTATTAAGGCACGCTGCTGGAAATTTTTACGTAAATGATAAACCCACCGGAGCAGTTGTGGGCATGCAGCCTTTTGGGGGCAGCAGAGCAAGCGGTACCAATGACAAAGCAGGTTCAATATTAAACCTGCTCAGATGGGTTACGCCAAGAACCATCAAAGAGACTTTTGCACCACCAACTCAATTTGATTATCCACATATGCTAATGGAGAAAGGAATCAGCCAGTGTTCAGCAAGTTGTTAACTCAAATGTTACCTTTTTTCCCTAAGGCACTTGTTCACAAAATTGCCCGGTTTTATATTGCCGGAGACAGTGCGCAGGATGCCGTTGATCTGGCATATAAACTAAAAAAAAATGGTTTTCTGGCCACAATTGACATGCTTGGTGAAAACATAATCCATAAAGGAGACGCCAATTTGGCCGTAACCGGTTATCGAAAACTTATGAATCTAATGTTACACTCAGGCATTGAGCGCAACATTTCAATAAAGCTATCCCAACTGGGAATCAGAATAGACAAGGATTCTGCATGGAGAAATCTTTTAAAGGTTCTTGAAAAAGCCGTGAGTCATAATTTTTTTGTGCGTATCGATATGGAAGACTCTACCATTACCGATGACACGCTGGAATTGTATACGCGTGCCCATAAAATATGGCCACGGGTGGGCACAGTGCTTCAAGCCCGCCTGAAACGTACCCGTTCAGATGCAAGGATGCTGGCAGCAAAGAACACAAATTTCAGGCTTTGTAAAGGGATCTATCCGGAATATTCAGATATAGCGTTTACTGATTTTAATGAGATCCGGCAATCTTATTTGCATGTCTTGGAAATCTTGCTGGACCGCGGATCTTTCGTGGCTCTGGCCACCCACGATTTACCCATGCTTGAAGCGGCCGAGGCGATAATTGAGAATAAAACCTATGATAACGCGTGTTATGAGTACCAGGCGCTCTTGGGGGTCCCTTTTATGCACGAACTTGGGCAAAGGCGCGACCAAGGCAAGAAAGTAAGGCTTTACCTGCCTTACGGTCAAGATTGGTACGCCTACGGGATACGCCGTCTTAAGGAAAACCCGCAAATGGCAAAGGCAATTGCAAAGGGCCTGTTCAAAAACCGGAAATATGAGCGCGCTTTATTTTCTACAAGGTAATTTGATAAAGAAACAAAACCAGGTTAATAAATTTTTCTTTTTGAAAAGCCTTTCCCAAGAACATTAAATGTGTTTTCCGTAATTAAAAATGCATCAGGATCAATGGCAAAGACAATCTCTTCTATCCTTTTGATTTGAAAGGTGTTGGCAACGGTCATTATGATATCTTTTTTTTTGCCTGAATATGCCCCTTCACCTTTTAGAAAAGTTGCCCCTCTCCTTAGTTTTTTATTTATTTCATCAGCGATCTGCCTGGAATTTTTTGAGATGATGAAGATTAATTTTCTTTGGTTAAACAACATCGTGAAGTATTCAATTACCTGAGAGGTAATATAGCTCATAGCCATGGAATATAAAATCAAATCCGTGTCCAGTAATCCAAAACTGAAAAAGAACAATACAAAATTAAAAGAAAAATTATAGGTACCGATGCGGACACCGAATTTCTGGTTTAAAATGATTGATATGATGTCATTACCGCCTGCAGAACCAAGAGAGCGGAATACGATACCAGCGCCAGCCCCAATGATTGCCCCGCCGGCCACGGCGGCCAGCATAAGGTCCTTGACAGGTATCTCAAATTGAATCAAATCAATGACCAGTGTCAGGGAGAGTGCCCCGTAGATGCTGTACAATAAAAACCGTTTGCTGATAAATAGCCATCCAAGAACAAATACAGGTATATTTATAATAAAATACCAGATGCCCGGAGTGAAAATTTGAGTATAATAAAAAACCAAAATACCTGCACCGGAAAACCCTCCTGTAATCATACCATGTGGAATCACAATGGCTTTTAAACCTATTCCGGCAATAATAGTACCCAGGGTGATCAAAAACAGATTCCAGGGAATCGAATAGGTGATATTTTGAAATTTAATATTCAAAAAAACTTATTCTAGTTCGACAATCAGTTTTTTTGCTTCCTCATATCCTTCAAAATTTTTACCAAATTTTAAGGCCCTCTCCAAATATTTTTTGGCCATGAGATTCTCACCTTTCTTCGCATAGTTACGGGCCAGGTGAAAATGAATTTCCGCATTGTTCGGCAGTTTTTTCAATGCATCCAGAAATTGAATTTCAGCATTCCCATACAACCCTTTCTGATAGTATACCAAACCTAAGGTGTCAGCAATGGCAGGGTCTTCCGGAAAGTTTTCCTTGGCTTTACGTGCGAGTTCCAGGGCTTGTTCAAAGTCCTGGGTATGAACGGCTAGATGGTAAGCCAGATTATTTGCGGCCGGGGAATAATCCGGATTTATTTTTAGGGCCATTCGATAATGATCGGCGGCTTTTTCATATTTTTTCTCGCTGTCATAAATACTACCAATCATCATGTGTGTACTGGGATTGTTTGGATTTATTTTTAAAAGGGCCTGATATTGTTCGACAGCTTTGGCGTTTTCCTTTTTTCCCAAATACAGCCGTGCAAGTGAGTTGTAGGGTGAACTCAGTTTTGGGTCCGCTTTGATGGCCTTATTGTAAAATTGCTCGGCCTTTGCTGAGTTTTTCTGCTCTGAGAAAAGCTGGCCTTGAATATTATGAATAACTGCTCTGGCGGTATTGTTATCTTTTGCTATCAATAATTGTTTTGAGCACAGTTGGTGGGCTGTCTTAAACTCCTTTCTCATGACATGAATGTTTATGATTTGTAAAAAAGTATCCAATATAGAATTGTTTTTTTCATAGGCGGTGTTGAAATACTGAAGGGCGGAGTCATATTTTTTTAAAGATGCCTGTAAAAGTCCCATGCGAAAGTAGGCCAGTGGGTTTTCAGGCGCTTGCTCCATGAGTATTAAAAGATCCTTTTTTGCCTGGTCTGTTTTTTTAAGACCGATGAATGCATTTGCTCTGATTATTCTGGCTCTGTAACTGTCTGGATCAAGATCAAGGGCATTGGTTGCCTCTTTTTGAGCCAGGCTATAGGATTTTTCAGACATAAAAAGATTTGAAACTAAAATTCTGGATTTTGAGAAGTTTGGATTCAGTTCAATGGATTTTAAAAGAGAGTCTTTTGCTAAATCAATTTTGTTTATACCGATATAGTAAAGGCCTTTTAAATAATGAACCTGAAAGGATTTCGGTTCGTTTTTTTCT
This sequence comes from uncultured Desulfobacula sp., assembly GCA_964455805.1. Taxonomy (GTDB): domain Bacteria; phylum Desulfobacterota; class Desulfobacteria; order Desulfobacterales; family Desulfobacteraceae; genus Desulfobacula. The sequence goes on along the minus strand of CAYVZG010000031.1, from coordinate 26,026 downwards.
AAAGATTCAACAATGGGAAGTACATCTTCAAACTTTTTTTTAAGTAGCAGAATTTCTGTTTTAAGTATTTGGGATAGATGGTATCCCGGTCTTTTGTTCAGGATTTCGTCGACAAGTGTATTGGCTGTTTCAAAATTCTTTTGATCAAAATGAAACCGTGCAATCGTATTTTTAATTGATAAATTTTCAGGATCCAGTGCAGAGGCTTTTTGGTATGATACCAAAGCATTTTCAAACTTTTGGATACGATTGTAAAAATTCGCTATTACCATATGGGATTTAACCGTATTATTCCCTGTGTCGATGGCATTTTGATAGGATTTTTCAGCTATGTTGTATTGTTTTTGACTAAAATAATACCCACCCATAAGAATATGCGCGTCTGGGTTGGCAGGGTTTTTTTCAATGGCGTTCTTTAGTTGAAGTTCAGCTTTTTTGAATGCCTTATGTTTAATGTAAAATCCGGCTAAGGCAGAATGAAGTTTTAAATTTTGCCCGTCGATTTTTATGGCTTTTAAAAAAAGTTTTTCTGCTTCATCAGATTTATTTTCAAATTCTTTAATTTTGGCAAGATTCTGCAGGGCACCAATGTTATTTGTATCGATATTTAAAATTTGTTCATAAACAGACCCTGCGGTTTGGTAATCTTTTTTCAATAGATATATCTGTGCTTTGAGGTGCGATGCGCTAATATTTCCAGGTTCCTTTTCAAGGATTTTTACAACCTTTTCCAGGGATGCATCAATTTTTTTGCCAAGGAAAAGAAATTCAGCCACTTTTAATTGGGCGTCATTATTATCAGGATTCATCTGAATAACTTTGGAATACTGTCCAAAGGCCCCTTTTAAATTTCCCAGTTTCACCATGGTTTCGGCTAACAGGTAATGGGCCTGACTATACTGAGGGTCTATTTTGATGGCATTTTTAAGTTCAATTTCAGCCTTTTTATATTCTTTTTGAGTATAGTATTTATTTGCACTGTTAAAAAAGGCTTCTTTTTTTTCCTGTTCAGACTGGCAACTGAGAGTCAAACAAAAAATAACAAAGATAAAAATGAATTTCAAACTGGCTTTCATTACGGCCTCCAAATAATTTAGGTGGGTTTTAATTCATTTATCATACCCTATAATGAATCGTAAAAAACTATTGTTTGCGATTTACCCAGGATTCCTTACAATGTATAGCCTTTTTGCAAAAAATCACAAGAAAGAATCCTATTGATTTTAAAATAATTAAAGAGCAAAGGTAAATATAGGTGAATCCACCTTATTTTTCAAGGGAATAAAAATCAAATAACCAAAGCAGGATCAACTATTCATGTCTTTTAATGCCTTGATAATTGCCCGCGTATAAGTTAGCATTTCAATTGGCTATAACAGCTTAAAAATAATCCGGAAATAAAAATGAAATATTTCCCTTTAAAAACGATACTATGCTGTCTGATATTTATCCCTTTTATATATATTGCTACGCTTAATTTCTATCAAAAGGTTTTAAATCAAATTTATTTTCAAAAAATTGAAGAAAATTCAATAGGGGAGACCCCAATTCTTTTAAAGGGATTAATTTCCATAGAAGAACAATTGTCCAAGAATATCCATGCATTTTCTGATAAAGACAAAATGGTTCAACATTTAGGACTTGATCTTAATGTTGTTGTAACAACTCACATGGGAAAACTGCTTTATCCTACCTTTACAGATCCAGACGTTTTTATAAAAAACTATTATGAAGATGAAAATTTAGAAAAGACGGCCAAACGAAATTTTGAAATTTTAAATAACGGATTGATTTTTAAGGTCAGGGTTAATCTTAACCATGGTTCCAGGATCGCCAATTTTATTTTATTTGTATATTTCGGTTGTGCCATATTGGTTATTTTAATTTTTTATAAAATTAGCAGCACAAGAGCTAAAAGAGATATCAAACTAAAAGACACCTTGATTGATGGCTTGCAAAAAGAGGAACAGGCGCATAAAAAGCTTCTCGAGAATATGAAAAGAGAACGCCGGGAATTGCTGGATACGATTAAATCATTAAAGGTCAGATTTAAGGAAGACAAAAAAAAATTAAAAATTAATGAAGAAGTAATGTTCGATGAAATCATTTCCCTTGAAGACCAACTCAATTCAATTAACGAGTTAAAATATAAAAATGATGAAGAGATCAAAAAACTCAAGGTAAAAATAAAAAAATATGAACGACGGAAAAGCTCCAAGAGCAAAAGAAGCGAATTTGATTTTACCGTTAAACACTTTGCAGTGCTTTACAAAGAAATAGAAATGAACCGGAAGGCTATTTCCGGATTTTTAGCTTTAAACGATGATCAAAAAATAAAAGCAGAAGAATGTGTTCACAGGTTAGATCGGGAGCCTGAGGATATCACTATAAAAAGAAAGGTTTTTTCCGGCAAAAGACACAAAACGTCTTGTTTTGAAATATTGTTTGCTTATAATGGCCGTCTTTATTTTAGAAAAAATGATAATAATAAAATACAGGTCCTTGTCATCGGAACAAAAAATTCCCAAGCCAAGGATATGGAGTTTTTACATAAGTTATAAAAAAAACTAAATATTTTTTATCGTGTTTCCTTTCCAAGTATGATAGAGATTAAAAACTTTTTAAACTTTGCTAGGGAGATTGCGGTTTAGATCATTTTTAACTGGAAAAGCATTCTGCTTAAATAGGCGGCGTATCTAATTTTTAAGGATGTAAAATGGCAGAAAAACCAACTCGTGAACAACTGGAACAACGGATTTCTGAGTTAGAAAAACAGCTCAATAAAAAAGCTGAATTCAATAAAGATGAAAAATATCGTATTCTGTTTGAAAAATCCAAAGATGCTATTTTGATAATTGAAAATGAAACATTTGTTGATTGCAACCAGGCTACCGTGGACATGCTGGGTTATAAAAACAAAATAAAATTTCTTCAAACACATCCTTCAGAATTATCCCCGGAAAAACAACCCGACGGCCGGGATTCATTTACAAAAGCAAAAGAAATGATGGATCTTGCATTGAAAAAAGGCAGTCACAGATTTGAATGGGATCATGTCAGGGCAAATGGAGAAATTTTTACAGCAGAGGTTCTTTTAACGACGATTTCCAACCAGGAAGATAAGAGAGTTATTCATACGATCTGGCGCGATATCACAGATCGCAAATTAGCCGATAAAATGAGGCAAAAAGAAAAAGAAACCATTTCAACAATTCTTGAAAGTACTCCCCATGGAATTACCTTGATTGATCAACAAAATAAATACCTCTATGTAAATCCATACTTTACAAGGATTACGGGTTATACCCTAAAAGATATCCCAACAAGAGATGACTGGTTTAAAAAAGTTTATCCGGAAAAAAAAGATCGAAAAAGAGCCAGTGAAGCCTGGGGCAAAGACAGCAATAGTATGATCCAGGGAAAGAATCGCGAATTCAAAATAAAATGCAAAGACGGCCAATTCAAACATATAGAATTCAGATCTACTTTTTTAAAGGATAGAAAACTATCCGTACTGACTGATATTACACAGCGGAAAGAATCAGAAGCAGCTCTAAGGGAGAGTGAAGAACGATTAAAAGCGATTTTATTTGCGACCCCCGATCCAATGGTCATCTACAGCAAGGACGGTAAAACTGAATATATAAACCCCGCCTTTGAGGGACTTTTCGGATGGACCTTTGATGAGATTCAGGGTAAACGTATCCCCTTTGTTCCGGAAGACCAGAAGAAGATAACCTTTGAAAAAACAAAAGAACTGGTTGAATTTGGCAACAAAGTGCAATTTGAGACAAAAAGGCTTACAAAAAATGGTAATTGCATAAATGTCATCATAAGTGCATCCTCTATCAAAAACCGTAACAATGAAATGTCAAAACTGATTGTAATTTTAAAGGATAATTCAGAACAAAAACAGGCTAAAAAGGAATTAAAATTACTCAATTTGAAATTGAAACACGAGGCTACTCATGATCCCCTAACCGGGGCCATGAACCGCCATGCCATTATGGATATTCTTCGTAAAGAGTTAATCCGCACTAAAAGGAGAAATACCCGTTTGAGCATCGGGTTGTGCGACATTGATCATTTCAAGTTAATCAACGACGTATATGGCCACCAGGTTGGAGATGATGCATTATGCAGTTTTGTCAAATTTATGCAGAATACCCTTCGGCCCTATGACCTTTTGGGTAGATATGGCGGAGAAGAATTCCTGCTGATTATGCCCGATTCTACTGAGTCGACCGAAAATGGCGTCTACGAGCGGTTAAGGACAAAAATAGCTGATCACAAATTGCCCACACGGTCAGGAGGGGTCAAAATCACCGTCAGTATAGGGATTGCCAACAGTACAGGAGATGAAACAGCTGATGCAATGATTGCAAAAGCGGATGCCGCCTTATACAGGGCTAAAGGAAATGGACGCGACCAACTGGTTTATGCCGATTAGTCACATTACCGATAATTGCTCTCTCTTATACGCTGGGACAGTATTTGGGATATATTAAAAAATAATTTATTTCCAATTTTCGGAAACCGTTTAGATACCAGTTTAATTAATTTTTGATCAATTTCAAACACTTCAGCAGTTGAGCGGGTAACAACACTTGCAGACCGGGGTTCGTCTGTCAAAAAACCCATTTCTCCCACTATGTCGCCTTTTCCCAGCTTAGTGAGAACTTCCTTGGTATTTTCCAGGATAACATCCACTTCACCATCCAGAATAAGCACCATGTTATGGCTGGTGTCTCCCTGGGAAATAAACTTTTGGTCTTTATCCAAAGTTTTTATCTCGCCCATGGTTAGAATTCTCCTGACTTCGCCTTTTTTAAGATCCTTAAGCAGTTTGCATTTGCTGTAGGTTAATTTTTTGCCTATATAACTTTGAATCATATCCACTGGTGAGATAATCGGTATCTTTATCAAAATTAAAGGGGTGATCAGAAGATCACTGATTAATGCCGTCAGCATACACAAAGCAGCTAATTTACCAAACTGAATTGTTGAACCGAACTCGGCAAACATAAGCATTGAAAAACCGGCAATCAGAGCTATTGAGGTTGAGAGAATCGGTCGGACCTCCATCCTCAGAGAGTTCATAATGGCAATTTCATTGGTATCTGCCTTTTTGAGTTCAGCTGCGTAACGAACCATGAAATGAATCGTATCATCCACTGCGATTCCCAATGCAATAATGGCAACAGGAAATGTTGCCGTGCTCAAAGGAATTCCCATAATACCCATAAAACCAAAATTAATCACAACAGGAAGGAGATTTGGAATCATGGCCAGGGCGCCGGCTTTTAATGAAAGAAACAACAATGAAATAAACAGAAAAATGGCGATAAACATATATCCCAGGTTAAAGACGACTTCCCTTGTGATGGTGTTGGATGCCTTTGCAACAACAATCATCTCCCCGGTAACGTGATAATCAAGATCCCGGGTCAGATTCTCATGTACAAAGGCATTGATTTTTTCATAGACATCCATGACCTCCTGTGTGCCGGCAGCCTCGGATTTTACAAGTATACTGGTTTTGGAAAAATCATGATTCACAAATCTTGAAAGATTGTCTGCATCCATCATCAGGTTATACTGAGCGATCAGGTCACTGTTGTCCGGTATTTTAAAAAACTGGGTTTTTCCGTCATTCATTTCCTGATGGGTTTTACGCAACATATCCACATACCCAACAGCTTTACCGTGATTGTTATTCAGATAGTCATGAAGACGGCCTACGTGTGACAGCCTGGCTGGGGACTGAAATGCATTTTCATGCTTGGATTCTATTACCACCATGAAGTTTGTCCCGCCAACAAGGTCAGTGGTAAGTTTTTTGAACAGAACCGGAACTTCTGCATCTTCCTGGAAAAATTTTACATAGTCGGTTTCAATATATATCTTTTGTATCCCCCACAGCGAAATTAAAATACAGAGGATGAACAACACGCCTACCAAGAGTCGATATCGGGTAATACATATAAAAAGAAACTCTCTGAAATATTTTATTGGGCGGCTTTCTTTTTTTGCAGATACCTTTGGTGCCCGATAGAGTTTTAAAATAGTTGGAACGGTTAGAATGGTGATAACAAAATTGATGGCAATTCCAAAGGAGGCGGCGATACCAAATTCCCTGAGCATTGGTATCGAGTTGGGTGCGATGGTTAAAAATCCAATAAGGGTGGTCAGGGAAGTCAAAAAGATAGCCGTTCCGCTTTTTCCAGCCATATTCAAAATGGCCTTTTTTTTGACCACTCCTTTTTCGAGTTCGTGCATGTATTCAGATAAAAGGTGGATATCTTCAGTTGCACCCATTACAAAAAGAAGGGTAGGGATGATAACGCTGACAGGGTTAATACCAAACCCCATCCAACCCATAAATCCAATGGTTGAAATAATGCTGAGGCTACCTGTGAAAATGGGTATAAAAACAGCAGATCCTGTTTTAAAAAACAGCAATAACACAATAAAAATGGCAGCTCCTGCCAAGGGAGTCAGGTGAATGCCGTCGTAGTTAATGGCTTTGATAATATCTGTTTTTACTTTGGGCGATCCAATGTGATAAATTTCAATATCCTCAGCCATGCCTTGCCTGGTTTTTTCAACCAAATCCTGGATATCTTTGAGTATACGGTTATCAAAATCCTTTTCATTGTCCAGGTTATTCAAAAACAGGTGAACTCCGGTGACACTACCTGTTTTATTTACGACCTCACTGATGAACATGGGATTAGACAGGGTATCCTGTCTCAAAATGGCCATTTCTTCACTTGTCTGGGGTACATCCATGAGCAGGATGTCCGTATTTAAAATTCCATTATCTCCTTTAAGATTACTAACAGTCGCCATGCTCACAACCCGTTCAACTCCCTTGAGACCTTCCGCATCAAAGGTCAGATCCAGAACCCGCTGAAGTATATCCTCCCTGAAAATAGTGTTGGATTTAAAAATGATTGAATGAAGAACCGCATCTCCGAAAACATCCTTAATTTCATTAAGATATTGTACATCAGGATCTCCCTTGGTTAAAAGGCCCTCAGAAGATGAGTCAACAAAAACCGTTTTAAAACCCATTGCAAACATAAAGGTAAAAATCAAAACCAAAAGGCTTGAACGTAGGGGAGAATTAACAATTCTATGCATTAATTTTTCCATGGGAGGATCCTTACAACTATTTAACCGGTCGTTTCATATAATTTTGGGTAAAGGTGACAGCCTTGTGAACCGTATTTAAATCAATCTTTTTATAATCCATGACAGTACTTGTTTTCTGGCGAATCCGGTTCCAGGTGACTTTGAAACTGCGGAACAATTTACCGCTGATGGGCCTGATATCTTCAAATACTGACGTCTTTATATGGCGGTTATGGTGGTCATAATAATCCACTTTTAAGGTAAAATAATTGGACTGATCCACCCACATGATCCGTTTGCCATATCCACTGTTTTTCTTTTCCTTTTTTGTGGAAGGTATGGATTCAATTTTCCAGCATTTTTTTGAAAACATGCTTGTTTCTTCTATAAGGTTGTACTCATGGACGTCGGTATTTTCCGGCCGCATATCCTCAAAGGCCATGTCCGTTCCCATGAATTGATTTTTTTTGCTGCCTCCGGCGATGCGTTTGGTGGAGCGTGAAGCTGACATATAAAGCCATTGATCATCTTCTTTGTCTTTGCCCTGTTCCCATGTTAAAAGTCCCACCCCCTTTATATTAGCAGGCGCATGATATTGAATAAGGGTTTTTGATTTCCCATCCTTTTTTAAAAGATAAATCACCATTTTTTGTTTTTTTTGTTTTCCTTTTCGGTCAATCAGGGTCAAGGCTACCTCGGAAAATTCATTATCAGACTGGTGCCTTTTTTGTTGTTCTTCAATAATACTCCTGCCGGTGAGTTCAGAACCCATAACCGGTGAAACCCACATCCATACAGCTAGGATTATCCAAAAAATTCTTATACACATATTAATCCTCCATTTTGGGCTATTAAAATTTTATTGACATCTTTATATAAACTCTATCATTCCGATCCCATTGCCCGAAAAATGATGCGTCATCCCCTGATAGTCGCTGGTAACCGTAGATAATTTCCAGATAGTCATTCAACTGGGATTCAACATATACATCCAGCATGGAATCTTCATTTGCAAAATTGTAAATAAATGAGGGTTTGAAAGAATGGTCTTCATTAATTTTGAATTCAATACTGCCTATTGTATTGCCGGTTAAGCCTCGGCTCACACCTAAACCTGAAAAAGTACTGCCGGCAGATCTCTTTTTAATAATATCTTCACCTGCATATTCAGCAACAAAACGAATCTCATCAAAATAATCAACAAAAAATTCGTAATTAGTATAATTGATACCCACAATATAGGATATATAATCTTCATCTTTCAAGTTATCCCGGGTATCATGAAATGCGATCTCCCCATGGTATTCAATATCCCCAGCCACCGTTGAAAAACTGAATCCATATAGGTTATAGGCAGGATATTCAGTTGTCTGCTGAACCTGAGGCAGTGTTAAAATGTTAATATCATTGCGGATCACACCCCTGGAGCTGTATCCGTACTTATATACAAACGCCAGGTCCCATCCTGTGAAAAGTGTACTTGTACTGATTCTGGAAGCAAAGGACATTTTATCAAATTTATCATCAGGAAGCGCCCTGCCGATATCCACATTGACAGGAGCTACTCCAAACCGGCTGATAAAAGCGGCCCGTCCCTCAGGATCATCACTGATCCACCTGCTTTGATCATTAGGCTGGCGGTCCGGAACAAAAAAAGGAAGAAACACCATCTGAATGTTTGCAAGATCAAATATCTTTAAAATAGAAATTGAAGGGATCCCAATTTTTTCAGGATCCATCAACTCAATTATATCCACAGGATTTATAATATCCAAAGGACTGAATCCGTCTGCTACTTTCCAGGAATATATTTTTTTACCCAGCTCTATTTCAGTACTTTCCCCATACCAGGATAAAATGGCTTCGTACAGGGTAAATGCCGGTCTGTCATCTCTGTCCTCAATAAAAAGCCGGGTTCCTTTGGTATAAATGGTATCAAAGTTTACCCTGGGATCCACACGAAGCAAAATTCCGCCAAACAGGTCCCTGGTAAAGTGCGCAGTGGCATTTCCGCTCAAATGGAAATCATTAGGCTTAAACGGGGAATCCTTATAATAGTAGGCACCTCTTAAATTGATATCAAGCGAGGGCGATAAATTTTCTTGAAAAGAAGACCAAAAACCGGTTTCAATGTCCTCCCCTGCAAATGTCAGGGGGATAAAGGTGTAAAGAAAAAACAACAGAAAACCGGTGATTTTAATTATCCTATAACACTTTAACATTATACGGATCCTTTATTTTATAGGCGATACCAGCCCATTCAACCCTATTACCGACCATTGCAGAAATACAAATAAAAAGATGCAGCAAATGAATCAAAGGGGTACCCAATGTTTCAAGAAACAAGCACTTGAATCCATATTCAGGGGTCTTAAGCGTGTACCTGATAAAAATAAATCTGAATATTCCCCGTACCGCCATGGCACTTGTCAGTCCCATAAAAAGCAAAATCTCAAATCCAGACGGTCCGGAAAATAGCTTTGCAACCAGAATTAAAAAAGCCAATGTAAAACCGCCGAGCAAAATCACTGCAATAAAAATGTGAAATTTATAATAAAACCGTGCATACATATATTGCCGTCGTCCAAAACTAAACATTTCTCTGAATGTATACTTAATTGTGTTAGGTGGCAATACAGCATAGGAAAAATAAATGGGAATTTTATTGTTTTTGAGTAATGTTGAAACCAAAGTGTCATCTGAAAAACTGTGTTTTACAGATTCAGGTATTTGAAATTTGTCAAATACCTGTCTTGTCATTGCCATGGACCCGCCCCAGAATGAATTTCGCCATGGATTACCCAAAAGGGTAAGGATGGATGAATTGATAACTGAAATAAATGCAGAAGCCCAGTCCTGGCCTTCCGGAGCCAGACATCGATATCCGGTAACAGCAGCCAATTTCTTATTTCCTATGGGATGGACAAGATCTCGCAGCCAGGTTTTAGAAAGAACGGCGTCAGCATCCACCCATGCCAACAAACGATCTTCAGGTAATAATAAATCATAGGCGCAAATTTGATTGAATACTTTTTGGGAGCAGTCCTTAGCATGGCCGGCAATAACGATTTCTATGGATTGCAGACCAGGACCTATCTCATCCAGTTCTAAAAGCGCTTGTCTTTTTATGTGATACGCATTTGTCTGAGATGAGCTGACATCTATATTGAAAAATGACACCAGGAATTCATAAGCCGGGTCCTGAATATCGCTGAGACAAAATATGATCCGAAAACAGGGGTGATCCTGGTTTATCAACTGTGTAACATGGTGAACAAAATCCTTATGAGTTCCTTTTACAGATTCAATAACGGCAATACAACCATTTGACGTATAATTTTTTGATACTAGTTTTCCAAGTGTTTTACAATTAAGATACCAGCGAACAACAAAATAAATGACATTCCCTACGCATACCCATGCCAATGCAACAAGCATGATTGTGATCTGATCTAACATATCATACTCTCTCCAGTGATAAAGGATTACTTTTTTCTTTTTGCAGAGCCAAAATGCATTCTCTGAGAACGTCGACAGGGACCTTGGGATGTGAACGCTCCATAGAAGACAACAGATCCAAAGTCTTTGAACAGGAAAGGTTAAATGGATGTTCACTCATTAAAGTCATTAATTGCACTATCCGGATATCAAAAGCATTTAAATAATCTGCCAGGGGGTGGCCCAATGGGTTATCTTTAAATAGTTGTAAAGACAGTTCATGCCATTCACCTGCAGTCACGGGTTTAAGATTAAATCCCAAATCTATGGCTTCAAGACTCAAATCCCTGAATTGGGTTTTGGTTTCACACAAATGATAGGTTTGACCCATATGGTTTGCCAGAATTGATCCTATTATTGCATCGGAAACATTTTCCAGTGGAGCAAGCAGAAGGTTTATTCCTGAATCCGGGTATTTCCCCATGATCAGGGACGTGTTAAATACCCGCCAGATAAAATCTCCGGCCAGTGTGATCATGCTCTTGTTATCGAAAATAAGGCCGGGTCTGTATATATTACAGGGAAAATGTTTCTTCTGCATCTTCCTAAGAACATGCTCGCTGATCCACTTGGATTTTATGTAGCCGTTTTGAATTTCTGACAACGTTTCGGGGATGTCATCTTCTGTAAAAGCGTTTGAGTGGGTGAAATCAGTAACAAGAATACTAATAGTGGACACGTAATGCAGCGGGATCACCTCTTTTTGAGTGATGCACAGTTTTAATATCTCAAGGGTACCATCGACATTTGCTTTTTTAAGAAGGTGATATGGTTTTAAATGGTTCACCTGAGCAGCAGAGTGCAGCACAATACCCGCAGTTTGCTGAATTTCGTCATAGGCTTTTGGGGTAAGTCCCAAATTGGGTTGTGCAATATCTCCTTTAAATAATTTGATTCTATGGGATATTGCCGCAAGATCCAGATCCAGATTGAATTTTTTAATCGTATCCTGAAGCCGGGTCATTAAATTCGTATTCCCATTTTCAGGGCGGATTAAAAGGTAGACCTTATAAGTCGTCTGATTGATTATATCTCTTAAAAGCCGGCTTCCCAGAAGTCCTGTTACCCCGGTAAGAAAAATCACCTTGTTTATATTAAGATCTCTTATTATTTTGGAATTATTGGGTAATTTACGTGCCTGTTCAAGCGCTTTGTCAAGATCTGTGTCAATACCTGAATTTACCGCTTCTGTTTTATTGATCAAAACAGTTTTAATTTTTTCTTTGGGGGCATCATATTCAAGGCCAAGGATCGTCAACAATCGTTCACTGATAAGTCTTACACTGGGGGCCTGGACCAGAGAAGTTGGTGAAATTGAAGCCCCCAGCTCATTTTCAAACTGCGTTAACAACTCGATCCCGTTTAATGAGTCAATACCCAGATCAACCAGCTTATCATCATCCTCAATATCTTCAACAGCCAGGTCAAGTAAATCTGAGATAGTCAGTTTCACAAGCTCAATCATTTTTTCAAGCCGGATTTGTGTTGAAAGAGAAACAAAATCAGATACAAATGATCCCGATCTTTTGTTTTTTTTAGCTTTTGTCCGATTACTGATTAAGGAAAAACGGGGAGCCATATTGATAACGCCTATTAAATTTTTTTCAAAGTCAGACCCGGGAACCCCCCAAATAATCTGCCTATTACCCAGAATTCTGTCAAGGAAGTCTCTAAAATTGTCAGTGGTTAATCCGCCAAACCCTAACTTTAGTACTTTTTCCAACAGTTTTTTATCTCTTGAAACTACTCCTGTTTCCTGGAAAAGTCCCCAGTCTATGTATTGGACGGCAAGTCCCTGTTTTTGCCGAAGTGCTGCAATTGATTTTAGTACGGTATTGGCGGCAGCATAATTAGACTGTCCTAAATTCCCCATAAAACTTGCCATGGATCCCATAAGAAGGAAAAAGCTCAAATCAAGATCTTTTGTTTCCTCATGCAGGTGAATGCCTCCAAATGCTTTGGGTGCTAGAACGTCATAAACATCGTCCTTTGTCAGTTTTTGAATTTCATTGTCCTTTAGCACCACAGCACAATGGAAAACACCATCCAGGGGAGGGTGATCTCTGCGAATTTTTTGTATCAGGCCTGCCACCTGTTGTCGATCCCCTACATCGGTTTTATAGATTAAAACTTTTGCTTTATTTTGTAAGTCATTTATTTCTGATTCAGATTCAGGATGAGGATGCCCGGAACGATTAACTAAAATAATTGTTTTACCTCCCTTTTCAACAAGCCATTGGGCAATTACAAGCCCAAGCCCTCTTACACCGCCAATGATGAGATAGGATTTTTCTTTATCTACATGAACCTTGTCAGGTTTGAACTGAACCGGGCAGGTCAGTTCACCCCAGGAAGGTTTGAGAACCACTTTCCCAAAATGAAGGGCTTTGGACATATGGCTAAAGGCTTCTTTATAGTTTGCCATGGAAAAAAGACTATAGCAGTGTTTGTCTACTATATTGTTTTTCAAAAGTGTCTGGAATTCTTCCATTACATTTTTGCCAACTGTGCTGTCTTGAGTAAACATTTCTGCCATATCAATGGCAAAATAGGAAATGTTTTTTCGAAACGGATATAAGCCGATGTGGGTTTTATCATAAATGTCGCGTTTACCAAGCTCCAGAAAACGACCATAATTTCTCAGGAGATTCAGACTCTTTTCAATAAAGGGGCCTGCAAGAGAGTTGAGCACAATATCAACCCCTTCACCATTGGTATCCAGATAAATTTTGTCAGAAAAATCAAGGGTCCTTGAATTGTAGACATGGTTAACCCCAAAGGATTTTAAAAGATCCCTTTTAAAGCGTGTCCCGGCTGTGGCAAACACTTCAGCCCCTTTTAAATGTGACATCTGAATGGCGGCAAGTCCAACACCTCCGGCCGCAGAATGGATAAGTATTCTATCTCCCGGTTTGATACACGCCTTGATAACCAAGGCATAATAAACGGTCATATAATTGGTTAAAGATGCTGCCGCCAAATCCATGCTCATGAAATCAGGAAGCCGTATGAGGCGTTTTGCCGGTAGGATCAGATGGGTTTTAAAACATCCCAGGCCAATGACTGCAACGCGGTCCCCCTTTGAAAAAGAGGTTACAGATTTCCCTGTTCTCACGACAACTCCGGCACATTCATCACCCAGTATCCTGTTGTCTGACACTTCAGTGGGGTATACGCCAAGAACCTTGAGAAGATCCCTGAAATTGATACCGGCAGCCTCTACTCGGATTTCAACTTCATCGGGTTGAAGGCATTCACGCTTTATTGTTTCTAGACACAATCCATCCAGACTTCCCGGCGAATCAACTGTCAATCCGATTGCATGTGAATTTTGACTGTCATCCAGACAATTATACCTGAACTCAGACCGGGGTCTTGAAATAAAATCACATCGTTTTACAAATCTTTGTCCTTTCCTGAATGCCACATGGTCCTCTGTGTCTGTTTCGGCAGTTATTTCCTGCACCAGCAGAGAAACCTGATTTGAAAGAGGCAGGCCTGGATCCAGATCAATGAGTTTTATACGAAGGCTGGGCTTTTCATTGTACAATACATTTACAAGCCCCTCCATCGCAGCCTGCAGGACATTTGTCCGATCCCGCTCCATATCCTGATTTTTGGAGATAAAAAAGGCGCCAGAGGTTAAGACAAACAGCCGAGTATTAGTTTCAATAAAATTTGAATCAGAAGTTAGGGCAATGATATGAGAGAATAAAAGATCAACAAGATCCCTTTGCCGGCTCTCATTGTCCGGACAAACAACCGCATTGAGGGCACCACCGTAAACAACCCCTTTAATGCCTTGCAAATCGATATTGCCTTTTAGATCGTTTAAGGAATATAGGTACTCAAAACCTGTGGATTCAGGAATATTAGCATCGCCGATATACATCCAGCCATTATTTTCAGGCAGATGTAAAAAATGGGAATTCAGCTTTTTCCCTATACCTATTTCTTCTTTTTTTGTGGCAATAAAATTCATGTGAACGTTGCCGTTACAGTCAGATACTGCATATATATCTTTAAAATTATTGTGACCAAGCGCTTCTTCCCATTGGTGCTGATTTAAAAGAGGAGAGTCAGTCCTATATGAATCATCAAACAGCCACCACCCGTCAATGGGACCAAACAGGAAGTTTTCGAACAATTGTTTTCCAACTATTTCTGAAAGTAAAAATTTCCCACCGGGTTTCAATAATTTTCCCACATGACCCAGGGCGATATCAATATCCCGCACCGCATGGATGACGTCGAGACCTGTGATGAGATCAAAGGTTCCCGGTTCCAACCCCTGGCTTTCAATATCCTGCTCAATATCCAGAACCTGGTAAGTTATAAAGTCATAGTCCCGGAATTGTCTTTTACCCTGTTTAACAAGACCAGGAGCAATATCTGTAAAATAAAATTCACAGGCACACTGCTTGAGCAATGGAAGAATATGAGTTGTCATACCTCCCATACCGGAGCCGATTTCCAATACCCGGAAAGGTTTTCCTTGAGGAATCATGGAAGTCATTTCCTTGATAATCGCCATGACAATTTGATTATTTCCCTGGAACCAGGACGAATGGGTGTAAAAATATCGGGCATAGTCTGATCGATCTTTACCCACCAGCATTTCCAGGGGATCATATTTGCCCTGGAACAGGGGAACCAGATGATACCCGCGTTCATATATCAAGTTGAGTTCATAAATGGCGGAAGGGTTTTCCCTGACGCAATCATCCATACAGACTTCTATACTGCCGAGTTCATTGACCTTTGTTGTGAGACGATACTCATCGCCATCCGTTTTTTGGGCATATCCGCCATCATGCAAGTAGGTTAGAATTTTATGCGTATATTTCAAAAGTTTTTCAGCAATACCACTGTCTTTGACAAGAAATTTTAAATCAATGGGATCACCGATCTGATAATTTTCGATAATTTTATAGATGGCATCCACAAAAAAACGGATCATCAATCTGTTTTTGTTTTCAAAAAATTCCGGCAGCATCAGGACATGATTTTTTAAATTTAGTGCTTTTTCCCTTTCTTTTGCCTGGTTTATAGTGGTAAGCGCTTTATCATTAAAACTGCCGATGACTGAAGGCTGACTCGACCAGTCCAGGGGTTTGGGCGTCCAATATTCATAGAGTACACTTTTTCGCCATTGTGCAGATTCATTGTCCTTTGTGTCCACCGCTTTACAGATGAAATTTTGGATTATACCTGTTTTATTCCCTTTTTCATTATACATGGTGATGTCTGCCCGGATTTGTTCAAGGGTATGTTCAACCACATTTATCAGGGCATATAAATTGTCTCCGGCCGTTTTTTGAATGATCAGTTTGTCAAATCCAACGGGCAGGTAGAGCTTTGTGTCAAAATCGACAGGGTTCATTTTCAGGGCAATCAACTGAAAAACACCGTCCAAAACGGTTGGCGAAATATATGTATTGTCAAACAGATATTTATCGTCTTTTGGCAATTTTATATATCCCAATATCTGATTGTCCAGGGCCCAGTATCGGTGTAGTGTCTGGAAATGAGGCCCGTAGTTCAGCCCTTCTTCACTGGCCCGTCTGTAAAAGGTTTTCTTATCGCCATTTACTATACCGGTTTTTATTAAAGCATCGAAATCCACACGCGAATCTTTAAAACCACTTACTTGGTAGACTTTACATGTCGCACATACGTCCCAGTTCTGAGTATGTCCATCACCTGAGACCTTGAGAATCAGTTGGTGTGTGTCCGGATCAAAATTGCACCGGATATTTTTAACCTCACTGGTGCTTAAAACAACAGACATGAGAATAGAAAAATCTTCCAGTTCAAAAAATTCCCCAACACATTGGGATGCGGCTGCACAAAAAATATCGATATATCCGGCAGCCGGAAAAAAAATATGGGTTTTAACCTTGTGATCGGATAAAAAGGATTGAATTTTCAGATCCAGTTGATTTGACCAGGTGGGGGTGTCAAAATAATCAAACCGCCGGCCCAGCAGGATATCGTCAACTTTTGCAAGACGGCTTTGCGAATTTATCGTGCTCTCTTCCCAGTACTCTTTTTTTTGCCAGGAATAGGGCCAGAAATCAATGTGGGGAATTGGATTAACCGGATAAATTTTTCCCCAGTCAAGGGGATAACCTGCCTGAACCAGGTCATTGATCCCCTTGCTCATGGCTGACCCGTCTGAATTATTTTTGTCAAGGGACTGGATACATCTTCCTGTAATGCGTTTTCCTTTCAGGCACTGTCTCACCGAGGGTGCCAGCACGGGGTGGGCTGAAATTTCCAGAAAAAGACGGTGGGTTTTAATGATGTTTTCAATTGCAGGGCCAAAAAGAACTGTCTGGCGCACATTCTGCCACCAATAATCTGAGTTGTGAATGGCAGATCTTACCTTTTCTCCTGTAACGGTTGACCAGAGAGGAGTCTTTGGCGGTTTGCACTGAATGTCTTTTAAGCTGTTTAACAGGTCTTCTTTAACCGGTTCCATGAATGAGCTGTGAAATGCATATTCTACATTTAAAAATCGGTTGAATTTATCCAGATCCTTTAATAAGGCGGCAATCTGTTGCAAAGGCTATTTTTGTCCGGCAAAGGTTACTGATTCCGGACCATTAACAGCGGCAAGGGATATCGTATCTCCATAGGGCGCCAAAATGGAAAGGGCTGTTTTTTCTGAAATCCCAGCTGCCAGCATAGCCCCTTTACTCGAAGCGCGGTCCATGGTTCTTCCCCTGTGATAGATGACCTTCATCCCTTCTTGAAGATCAAGGCACCCTGCACTGATACAGGCGGCAACCTCGCCGATACTGTGCCCGACAACAGCAGAAGGGGTAACCCCGCGGGATCGCCACAGTCTGTCTAATCCCATCTGTAACACCGTGATCAGAGGCTGAGCATAGGCAGTCTGTGATATTTTGGATATTTCATTGGCTGCAAGGAATTCATCCAGCAAATGCCATCCCCCAAAAGATTGTAATGCCTCGTGGGCTTCATGAATGGTGTCCCTGAATATTTTTTCCGTGTCATATAATTGTCTTCCCATTGCATACCATTGGGGACCTTGCCCGGAAAAAACAAACACCACTTCATCTGAGATCGTTTTATTCAATTTAGGTCTGGTTTTAAGTTGTTCCTGGATTTGCGTTTTTAAATGGGACACTTTCCGGCCGGTCAGAATGCTGCAAAATTGTTTGTGAAAAGCCCGGCGCCGTGCTGAAAAAGCACAAATATGCTGTATTTCATTGGGTTTTTTGGAATCATTCAGGAGGTTATCATAGTGATTTAATTCCTCCTTGTAAGCGCTGTCAGATCTGGCAGAAACCGGAAGCATGTATTTGAAATTGGTTCCCGGTCTGTCATACTCAAATACTGGTGAGGGTTTTTGGGTATAGGGGGACATTAGAATAAAGGCATTGGCACCGCCAAACCCAAAGGAATTCAACCCCAGGTAGCATTGGTCTTTTTCAGTGTGCCTGGGTAAAGTTAGCGCCTGGGTAACCACTTTCAGATGATATCGCTCAAATTCAATGTTTGGATTGGGTGTATTGAAATGAAGATTTTTCGGTACGACTCCATGATGGCAAATTAATGCATTTTTTATAATGCCTGCTACACCGGATGCAGTTTCCAGGTGACCAATATTGGTTTTTACAGATCCTAAAAGGCAAGGGTCCTCTTCATTTTTGTGGCGGCCAATTGTTCTGCCAATGGCATGGGCTTCGATGGGATCTCCGATTGAAGTTCCTGTTCCATGTGTTTCCACATACTGGACACGGTCAGGGGTTATGCCCGCTTCTTTAAGGGTTTGATAGATTAAAGATTCTTGGGATTCAATACTGGGTGCGGCAATAACAGGTGTCCTGCCGTCCTGGTTCACCCTGGTGTTATTTACACAGGCATAAATTCTGTCCTGGTCCTCTATGGCTTTTTTTAAAGGTTTTAGCAGAATCATACCGGCACCTTCCGACTTGACAAATCCGTCGGCCGATGCATCAAATGCCTTACATCTTCCGTCCGCAGACAAGCCACCGAAATTGCTGAAACTGACAAAACCCGAGGGGTAGATCAGGCAGTTTGCCCCGCCTGCCAGAGCCATTTTGCATTCATTGTTCCAGATGGCCTGGCAGGCAAGATGCAGTGCATGCAATGAAGCTGAGCAGGCCGTGTCCACGGTCATACTGGGACCTGTAAAATTGAAAAAATGAGAAATTCTATTGGATAATAAACTCAAGACCGAACCGGTTGCAGTGTAAGGATTTGTTTTCATGGGATCGGTTGGGTTGTATTGCCCCATGGCAAATTCGTAATTGCCGGCTCCCACATATACTCCTATGGCGTTTCTGCTGACCAGTTGAATTCCGGCATCTTCCAGTGCGTGCCAGGCGGTTTCAAGAAGCATACGTTGTTGAGGGTCCATAAAACAGGCTTCTTTTGAGGATATACCGAAAAATCTGGCATCAAATTCCTTTATGCCATCTACAAACCCTCCCCATTTACTCCTGGATTTGCCCGGATGGATTTTTTCTCCTCCAAAATAATAATCTATATCCCATCTATCATCTGGAATTTTTGTAATGGCATCTTTTCCATTAATAATGTTGTCCCAAAATGTATTTATATTATTTGCAGATCCTGGAAAACGGCATCCCATACCTACTATCGCAATTGGTTCCCTGTTCATACTACTCCTATTCAGATTCAGATTGGAATAAAATTAACATTTCCTTCTATTCTACAGGATTTTTAAAAAACATAAGAAAAATCAATACCACACAAGAGATTAAAATCAATAATAAACGTATTTTACTGAACATTAGAGGGACTATCTTATCCTGACATTTTGTTTTTCCAGGACTTTTTGAACCTTTACTATGTTTACATTGCTGCAGCATACGTTTTCTTTTATTGATACGGCTGCTGCAACACCGGCGCCCTGTCCGGTAACGGCACAGCACATCATCTGCCGTGTGGCGGCATGGGATATTTTGTCACCTCCAACCGATCGACCTGCCACCAGAAGGTTTTCCACTTTCCGGGGAAGCATGATGCCGTAAGGAACCTGGAAATACCTTCCGGTTGTTGGAATGATTACAACTCCATAAGCATCCAGAAATTCGGGGAAAATACCGATGGAGTCTTTAAAACGGGCCTGGTTTTTCACATCATGTTCCGTTATATTTCCCCGGCCGATAATTTTACGGGACTCTCTTGTGCCCACAGATGATGAGAAATTCCTTAGATGTGCTTTTTTAAAACCAGGGGTGTATTTTTTTAATGCGTCTAAAGCCAAGAGTGCATGTTTGCGACCTTCAATTTCCGCCTTTGTAAGATCCATTACATCAGTTGAATCAATGTTGTCTATGTAAACCATGTTCATGTAAATGGCTTCTCCTTGTTCAGTAAGGCTGCCCCAGGTTCCATTCAGCCATATGTTTTTGGGTATTTCACCGGCTTTTTTGGCCTTGTTGAACGGTTTTGAAAGGTATGGGCTGAACAATTTTTCTTCTTTTCCCGTGGTCTCATGAAGTTCATCCCAGTCTCCAAGACATGACGGGTTTTCTTTTACATATGCCTTGAATCTTTTTACATCAACACCGCTACAGCAAAAACTTGTAGTAACCCCCATGAGATCTTTTTTGGGAGCTTTATGGTACGGGGCACCGGCAAGGTGAACAATATCTGCATCTCCTGTAGCATCTATGACTCTTTTGGCAAGGATAGCCTGCCTGCCGGATTTGCTTTCAGTTACAATCCCTTTAATGGTATTACCATCCATGATGGCCTGTACGCCCAAGCAGTGTAAAACAGGAACAATTCCCGATTCTTCGACCATGGTGTCGGCCACAAATTTAAACAATTCAGTGTCCAGGGCCTGGCTATCTGATTGTGACTCTTTACGACTGGCGCCCATATCTCTGGCCCGGTTTTCAAATTCATTACCAATGCCGCCGGGTTCAATCGTGTTTTTGTGCCTGTACCATGCGATGGTTTCCACCCCAGCCTGGGTAATATTCCCACCAAGGGACCCGTAGCGCTCCACAAGCAGGGTATCAAAACCTTCTCTTGCCGATGCAAGGGCGGCAGCAAGTCCGCCGGGTCCACTGCCCACTACAAGGACATCTGTTTTCGCCAGAACAGGGATTTTTCTCGAAGGTTCTTGAATAAAGTTCATTTTTTCTCCCTAAGGAAAATCGGGCTGGCCAAAAGGCCAACCCGGTAATGGTTTAATCATTTTTAATTGAGTCAGTATAGCACAATACAACTTGAAATCAATAATTGAACAGCTCTTTTAACCAGTTTTCAAATAAAAAAGAAAGATGGTTTTTTACGAGATAAACATAAGAGAATGGTTTGAGAACATTTTAAAAAAATATGGCTTGATTAACTGGAATAAATGGTGATTCATATTATCAGCGATTGGTATCATCCAAAACAAAAAAAATGAGTTGCAGAGAGTTAAAGGCTTAACACGACCACGGATAGGAATCGTTTTTCATGCGGTTGTTTTTCCACTGAAGGGGCTGAAGATTATTAATATGGTTTGTACCGCCTTTTGATAAAGGCTTGATATGGTCAATCTCCCAACCATTTTCTGAGTCTGTATTTCCATGTTCTGAATATTTTATCACGTTTCCACAAATATCCCAGCGCCAGACATTAGCATCGTACTGGCTTCCATTATGAATGATCAGCTCCCCCTTTTCCCATACAGCTCGTTTATCGTCTTCTTTTAGATATTTAAAAGGGTATTGATAGGCCATGCATTCTCCTTTCAGAAACGATTTTAAACGGTAACCACTCATTCAGTATCAGACCGGATAATAGTTGTAAATAGGTATAAACCCCTATTTTTAATGGGAAATGAGCCTGATTTGGAAACAAGCGTTAATCGGGTTGATGTCACCACCCAAAGTTTGCTTTTTCCCATTCAATCCTTCATCGATATTGTAATCTATTGTTGCCTGGGAAAGGTATTTTTTGATAGGCTCCTACAAAAGAGTATTTGTAGAATAAATGTTGATCTATAGTTTTACTATCATGATAATGGATAAAATATTTTAGGAAGATAAAATAATGTTCAGTCGTATTATTTCATTAACACCTTCCATAACGGAAACCCTTTTTGCTTTGGGTGCTGGTGATCGGGTCGTGGGAGTGACCGATAGCTGTGATTATCCCCAAAAAGTGAATGAAATTTCCCATGTCTGTTCATGGTTTGATCCGGATGTGGAGCGTATAAGACAACTGAAGCCTGATTTGGTCATAGGCCTTGAAACGGTCCATGAACAGATGCAGGAAACGTTCAAGTCATCCGGTATTAAACTTGTTCTACTCAACTCTGTCTTTATGACCGATGTATTTACCGACATTTTAGACCTGGGAATTATTCTCGATTTACACTATCCGGCACAGGCAATTGTAGATAATCTGTTTGAGCGATTGGCGAAATTGGCTAAACGTGTCCGGCAAATCCCTCGTAAAAATTTATTAACCGTATCAAGGGTGCTGGATGTTGAAAATGGCAATTTGATTGTAGCCGGTCCGAAATCATTTCAATTCGATGTAATAAAATGTGCCGGGGGAATAAATGTCACCGGCAGGATGAATGAAGCCTATCCCAAAATTTCCTTTAAACAGTTTGCAAAATGGGATCCTCAAATGATATTTTTCTGCGGTTCAGACAGTCGCTGGTTGGAAAATATCAAATGTGATCCGCTATGGAAGATCCTGAGATCGGTTCAAAAGGGCAGGGTATATCAATTTGACTGCAGCCTGACATGCAGAACAGGTCCCCGCATCATGGATATGGCCGAGTTGCTCTACAAGACACTTTATACGTAATTCTCTTATCAGAGTTCCAAAAAATTTATTTAGTATAACCCGATCAATGACCGGGTTATACAATATATTTACATCATAATGCAGGACCTGGCACGAAGGCCGCTGTCCCTGGCAACCTCTTTATAGCATTCACTTCGTTCCTCTATACTGGTTGTGCAATAATCACACGACCTGAGAGCTTCGGTCATCCTTTTTTTCCCAAGTGCACAGCACATGGCGGCTTTATTTTTTTTATATGATTTCATAACTACCTCCGGATAAGCTAAATCTCATAACTTTTAATATTTCTTCCTGTTATGAAGAGTTACCTAAAAGATAAGATCTAAATGAAATAATTCAATCAGAAGGTGAGAGATCTCCAATTTCAGACAATTGTATATGAAAACTCAATGCTAACAATCGTTTTTGTTTAAGTCATAAATCAAAAAAATGATTAGTGATTAATCCTCTTATTAGAAATCATCATTACCAATGGGATCAATGGAAGCGGTCTCGAACATTAACATTACCGTTTTTTCAGGAGCTCTCGGACGATGGGGAATGCCCTTTGAAATAGTTACGCCTTGATTGGAGTTTAATTCGATTGTTTTATCTTTTAGATCGATAAAAAGCTTGCCGCTTAGAACAAAAAAGAATTCATCATCATCGTCATGCGTATGCCAGTGGTACTCACCTTCTACAATGCCGATACGTGCAACACTATCATTAATCCGGGTAAGCGTTTGGTTGAACCATTTTTGATCACAATCGGAAACAATTTTTGAAATATCAATTAACTCCTGATGTTTGAATCTGATATCCATTTGCTGGGTGTAGTCATAATCTTTTGTCATAGTGTATCCTTAATCCTTTTTAATGATGCTTTACAGCGGAGTGCAGCTGATATGCAGAAACTTGGTGTTAAACGGGTATAACCCTTTTACATATTCCAAACAGTCATTTTGCTGCTCAAGCGCTGTTTTCCCCTTATCACCCAAATACATGCCATCTACCATGGTTCGTGATACTGAAGTTGCCCGATAGTAGAAGGTTATCGCTTTATCCGCATACGCAGCCAAAGCAAAGCTTATCAAAAACAGAACGGTTAACAAAACTAACTTGAGATGGTTCATTTTTATTTTCCTTTCCTATATTTGAGATACCCAAATTCCATACTTCGGACGGAAATTAGCTGAAAGCATAAAATTTGTATATGCGTGAGACCATTACTTGTTAATATAGAATCGTACTTCTATATAATGATCGCCCAATTGGTTTCCTCCGCATCTCACATCTGTATACACCAGTTCTGCTTCCCAGTATCCATGCTGTTTTGGTGTGCCTTGAAACTTACTGTTGCTGAGAAGTTTCAACCCCGGTGGGATAATTCCTCCCACTAATTTTACTTTGCCATATTTCCATCGAGACGGGCTTCCTGTGGCCACAGGTTTTGAGGTTACCATGTGGCGACCAACCTCGCCCATAACCATACCGCCGCTGCCTCCGGTCACACCAGGCGGGTTAATGACAATATTCAATTTGCCATTATAGAGCTTACAGGCAGTTGCTTTTCCAATCCCAAAGAAACTCACTGTAAAAATTATGAATACGAACAGACACATAACCAGAGACTTATTCGTCACCATATCTGCCTCCTTTTTTTCAACGGTTGTAGGTTAAGAAAAATGGAATCGGTATCTGATTTAAGGTGATTACTACACTTAATTCAAATTTGGAAGTTTTCACTTCACAGGACTCCTCACTTATATAATAGTAATGCACTTTGCTTAAATATGGATGTCATCATCGCCAGCTTCGTGTTCATCCCTACCTGATCATCACTAAAGGTGTAACAAGAAATAAACTGTTCTTTTCAAATTTTGGACCATGATCTGAGTGACCTATTGTAACCCTTGTCAATATCCTCTGCCTTTATGTTCTATTTTATAACATCCCTTAAAAATAGTTTAAGGAATCTGTCAATTGTCATAGGTGCTGACCCTTCATAGTGATTGTTGACATTCAGAGTTACCATGACTCCCTTTTCAATCAGACTGTTAATCATATCTTTTAAATTCAGAAGGTCACCATTTTTCGGATCAGCGATGGTGTTCCATTTATTTTTAGTCTGCTGCTCTATATCTTTTCTGTCAGACCCAAGCAATCTGATAACAGTATGATTCTTAATGTATTTTTCAAATTGTTTATAAACTTGAAAGATGGAGGGCATCCAGTACCCCTGAAGAAATACATGAGAAAGGTTCCTTTGCTGCAGGAAGTCAAAATAAATTTTGTTGAGGTAATTTGGGTTTCGTATCTCAATGCAATAGTGAAATGCCGGGGGTAATTTCTGGCAGAATTTATCAAGCTGCTGTAGAAAAACCATTTGATTTGCCATCTTCTGTCTGTTGAGATATTCAAATTGAAATATCAATGAGTTGATTTGCCTGGACATAGGTTTCAACAATTGCAAAAAATTTTCCATGAGATCATGGGACAGATAATGGGGATTTAGCTCCAGGGACCCTTTCCTGCCATGCTGGTATTGATGTGTCAATGTGATTGCATTGGGGACTTTTATACTGAATCGGAATTTTTTTGGGACCGAGGAAACATATTCGGCAATTATATCTGGTTTCGGCATGACAACTTTATCTCCAAACAAAGACCAAAACCATTGATCCACTTCTACAATGCTGTATTTCTGGGCGTATTCCGAGAGATAATTTTTTTTTATATCATTGGAATACACAACCCCTTTCCAGGAGTCATATTTCCAACTGCAGGTGCCAATTCTAAGGAGTTTTGGTATATGGCTCAAAACGCGTCCTTTAAGGCAAATGATTATTGTTCAGATTTTTTATGGGTATCAATTGAGACATGAAAAGTCAATGCATGGTGTTGGTATATCAACTGATAAAGCGATTCAACCGGTATCTCTTTCATGGGTATGATCTGAAAATTATATGAAGTTTTTATTTTATACGGTGTCAATAGGTAATAGAAGGGGGAAAAATTATCAAGAGGTTTAATTAAATTATGAATAGGAGAAAAAATCATGAAGAAGATAATAACTATCTCAATAACCATAATTCTTGTCACTTTTCTGTCTTTCTCCAATGCCATTGCAGACGGTGGCAAACATAAAAAAGAAAGAAGAATGATGAACTATAACGATAATCAGATTCATCGTTATGCCAACCATAATCAATATGAGAGGCGAAACCATAAATATAGACACAATAATGGCCACCACAATCGGAATTACAGGTATAATCAACATAACAAACGCCTTTATCGCAGGTACCTGGGGTATCAACGCTACAAACATTATAACAGATGGAATCAAGGGCATATATACCACTACCATAGAGGTTACAATCATAAGTATTACAGGTACAATAACCATAATTACCGTCATGATTACAGATCAAGAGATCACCGGAGAGGCCATTTCATAATAAGGGGTATGATATTTAAATTTTAGCAAATTATCAATTATTTGAAGCCATACAAACTGGTCGTAAATAGTTTGTATGGCGCTGAAGGCTATTATACTTACTCCTCAAAATAT
>CAYVZG010000030.1:0-50772 GCA_964455805.1 uncultured Desulfobacula sp. | reverse complement strand
TTAGCACTCGGCATGGTTTTCACAACCTGCTTACATTTATGCAATGCTCTTTTCTCAGCTGATTTCAGCATGGAATCATAAATAATATTTTTTTGTATTAATTCCATAAAATAATAGTTTTAATCTACAAATAAAAATTGAATTTCGGGCCCAACCGGCAGAATCAGTATTGAGACTGCCGGTTGGATATTACCCGGTTATGTGTTTAAAATTATATCCGCCAAAAAATTTTTATTTTTTGGCCACGCGTTACATTTTTCTACAATTCTATACCAAGTCTTTCCCACACGGATTCGCCGTCTTTTATCTCTCTGGCTTTCAGGTGCGGGTAGGTTTTGAAAAGAAAATAGACCAGGGGCAACACACCAAATACAATAATAATCGTATCAGGAATAGCCCTTATAGATCCAAGAAAATAAACCGATCCCAATTCAAAAAAATCAGCGCTGCGTGCAGCCCAAAGACCGTCTCTAAAAGAAACCCAGGACTGCATTAACCCTACAGGAAGAAGGGTTACAAAGGCCATCAGGAATAGTCCGCCATTAAGACCCCAGAAGGATACTTTAAGAAGACCATCATTCCAATATTCCCTTTTAACAAGTCCTCTCCATGAAAACAGCAGGAGGGAAACCGACAGCATGCCATAGGTTCCGAACATGGCAGTATGGCCATGATGCATGGTAAGATATGTCCCGTGTTCGTAAAAATTGATAATGGGAAGATTAATCAGAAACCCAAAAACGCCTGCACCAAGGAAATTCCAGAAAGATGATGCCACCAGAAAATACATGGGCCACTTATACGAGAACGCCTGGCCTTCTTTTTTGATGGAAACATACTCTTTCATCCCCCGGACCACCAAAAGCATCAAGGGTACAGGTTCCATTGAAGAAAAAACAGAACCCAATCCAACCCAGAAAGAAGGGCCCCCATACCAATAATAATGATGTGCCGTACCGATAATACCGCTTATAAATGTTATTCCAGCAGTAAAATAGGCGACCTTTAATGCGGATTTTGCATTTACAAGTCCCATGGCTACCATGAGCAGGGCAATAACTGCTATACCAAAAAATTCAAATATACTTTCCACCCAGAGATGAACAACAAACCATCGCCAATAATCTGCAAGGGTAAGATGGGTTCCTTTACCATAAAACAATCCAAATCCAAAAAAAGCAACCACAAGAACGGCACTGAATACATAAAACCATATCAGGGAACTGAACTCATCTTTATGCATTTGTAAGTGGCGTCCAACAGCCCTGTAAACAATCAGAAGCCAGAAAATCAAACCACCGAATAAAAGAATTTGCCAGATTCTTCCCAGCTCAAGAAATTCCCAACCCTGATGCCCCAGCCAGAACCAGAGATCGCCTAACATTCCCTTGATCCCCAGCACTTCTCCTGTCAAACTTCCAACTGCTACAAGCAGCACAGCAGCAAAAAGGATTTGAACCAGAAGCCCCTGTTTTACAGGTTCTTTGCCGCCGATGATGGGTGCAAGATAAATGGCGGAGGCCAGCCAGGTGGTGGCTATCCAGAAAACCATCAATTGAAGATGCCAGCTTTTTGCCCAGCTGTACGGAACGAGTTTGGCAACAATGGGGAAAAAGAAACTACCTGGGTGGATGGTATAATGGGCCATCAAACCACCAAAAGCAGTTTGGAGTAAAAAGAGCAAAATGACCACCATGAAAAATTTTGCCGCCATAAACTGACTTGATGTCAGCGGCATATCAATCAGTTTTTCGGCCAATGGGACACCTTTGGCTTCACCATACCACATCCCGTATTTGTGGACCCAGTAAATAAAAAGGCCTAATACCAGGAGCAGCGCTAAAATACCGCCAATGGACCAGAAATAAGCGGCTGTACTGGCTACATTACCAACTCTTCGGTCTGGCGGCCAGTTGTTGGTATAGGTGTAATCTTTATCCGGACGAAGTGTTGAAGAGACCCAGGCCGTCCAGAAAAAAAATCGTGCAATTTGAATGCGCTGTTTTTCTTCCTTGATAGTGTTTGGCAGGAACCCATATCTTTGATCGCCATCCTTAAATGACTTGCCCCAATACTGTTTTACTTTTTCAAGGGCCATCAGCTGGGAAACCGTCAAAGTTAAAGTGTCCTTGCCTACATCGTAGCGATTCTCCTTTATCTCTGCTTTGATCCTTGCATCAATGATTTCCCTTCGGAGATTTGATAGCTCTTTATATGGGGTTTTGTAGTCCCTTTGAGCAAAAAAATCGCCAATTGAATCTGCCATAATATTCAAGCTGGCGGCTGAAAATTCAGGGCCTCGCTGAGAACCATGACCCCAAACAGAACCGTGATCCATGAGACCGTATCGCTGATAAACATTCTGGCCGGCAATAATATCTGCCTTTTCAAAAAGGGTATTCCCTTGCGGTCCGAGAACAGTCCCTGGGTAAGGGGGCAAGCTTTTTTTCATTTCGTGTCCGCCACCCAGTAAAACTGCCATGGCGACAACAAAACAAATAATGCAAGCCCATTTTAATTGGTTTAATCCCATCTTTACCTCCTGATAAAAAAGTTAAAATGCGTTTCCAACTATCTTAAGACAAAGTAAAAAATATGCTGGGGAAATATTTGAGAATAGATTCAAGTCGCAAGAGTGTGATATTTTTTCCAGGCTATCATGAAAAAGAGATCACTTTTGAGTCTATATTACCCCTTTTACAGAAGTGATCATATCATATCAAGATGATAATACCTTGATATAGGTCAAGAAATGGAAAAAAGCAAAACGTTTTTAAAATTACCTATCATTTTTATTGCTTTTTTAGATAAAAATAGGGGTTTTTACCTATTTACAACATCTATTTTTTTTTATAAATTATACATGGTTGTGATAAGAAATTGTTCTTAATTTATCATTATGGGCGCCTCCGAATCTTACTGCAACTGCGTTCCTTTTTATAGAGGTCCGTTCTTTAACGGACCTTTATTTTTTTTAAAAGACAATGCCACCTGTAATTTTCTTGATCTCTCCTGGGACCAACACGTTTGCACAAGACAGATAGCCAAACTAAATGATTCTATATATCTTTTTGTATAAATTCGTAAAGAAGATTTTCTTCACTGGTAAGCGGTTTTTTCTCGTTCTGGATTTTATGGAGAAAATAATGAAAAAAATCATGGCGCAGGCTATCTCTGCCAGATAAGACAAATCTTTTATTTTGGCCCCAATTAATCACTGATCTCTGGTCATCCTCATCCATATTGTCAATAAACATACCACATAAAATTTCTTCTTTATCAACAACAATATCAAAAAATCGTGTTTTTGAATCCTGTTCACAAGGTTCAGGAGACGGGTGAATGATCTGAAATTGAAATTTTTGAGAAGTAGGTTCCATTGCAATATATTTGACCTGTACCCCTCTTGACTCGGCTGCCAATAGCTTTGAATCCAGATAGCGTCCCTCTTTTGGCGATAACCTGATATAAATTTCTTGTTTTGCATTGTTAATCATCTCTTTGGCTTTGCCCATTGCAGCGGCATATCCCTTTATCGTCCAGATGACATCCTTTTCAGGTTTTTGTCTCGCTTTTTTGATCCTTTTTTCAAGGGAGGATAATACGGTTTCACAATCCTGGCGCAATCTTCGAATAAATTCTTCCGATGGTATGGGGGTATACATACTTTTACTGGACTCAATAACAAACCCTTTAGCCATTAGTGTTTCTAAAACGTCATATATCCTGGCTCGGGGGATTCCCGACTGACGGCTGAGCTGTGACCCGTTAACCGGGTGGTTGGCTGTAAGAGATATATAAGCGGTAAGTGCATAATCAGAAAGCCCAAGCTTTAATTCCGTATTTAATTTTGCCATATTGCCTTTTGAATTCGGTTGTTGGGGGACCCATTTTTTTGACCGAACTAACTATTTATTTTCTATTTTCATCCCCTTATTTTTTGACCTTGACATCAATATAGTGAGTTTGTTAATAAAAAACAAGAATAATGTTACCCTGATAGTAGTAACATTTGTTATTTTTATTGACAAACCAAAATTTGGAAATTTTTTCAAGCCTTTGGAAAAGAAAACCAAAAAAATGTTAATCAAATAGTTGCGAGGTAAAAAGCCATATGAAACGTAATTTTCATGCGGGAAGGCAACTTGGCTCCGGATTGAGTCTTAATATTCTAACTGAAGATGAGTTGGAGGAGATTCACTATGGGACCCTTGAAGTCCTTAATGAAACAGGTATTTTTGTGGAAGATGAAAATGCGCTGGATCGATTTGAAGAGGGTGGGGCTGTTGTGGACCGCAACACAAAAATTGTAAAAATTCCATCACATATGGTGGAAGATGCCATCCGCTCCGCACCCCCAAAGGTTGTGCTGCATGGCCGTGATCCCAAACACGATATTGTTCTGGAGAATACCCGGGTTTATTTTACCAATTTCAGTGAAGGTGTCATGGTAAATGATCCATATACGGGCGAAAATAGAAGTCCTTTAAAATCAGACTTGATTGATTCTGCAAAGGTAATTGACGCACTTCCGGAAATTGATTTTTGTGAAAAAGCGCTTGGCGCGCATGATGTCAATCAGGACACGGTCCCCCTTCATAATGCCGAGGCATACTTAACGAATACGTCAAAGCATTGTGCTTTTGGTCCGGGGAATGGTAAATTTTTAAAAAAAATTATTCAAATGGGTGAAGCCATATCAGGCGGTGTCAAGCAATTTAAAAAACGTCCCATTGTTTCTTTTACAACCTGTCCCGTAAGTCCGTTGAAATTGATTTCAGACTGTTGTGAAATTATCATGGAAGCGGCAAAAAATAATGTGGTCTGTAATATTTTATCCATGGCCATGGCCGGCGGAACGTCCCCTGTAACCCTGGCCGGCACCCTTGTGAATCATAATGCAGAAGTTCTGTCAGGAATCACCTTGGCACAACTGACTCGTAAAGGCACCCCGGTTATTTATGGAAGTTCAACCACTGCCATGGATCTGAAACTGGCTGCAGCCAGCGTGGGCACGCCGGAGTGCGCGGTGATAAGTGGTGCAGTAGCCCGTCTTGCCAGGTATTATGCCCTGCCCAGTTATGTTGCCGGCCAATAGGGCGACAGCAAAATATCCGATACCCAGACAGGTCATGAAAAGACACTCACCGGACTTATTCCCGCATTGGCAGGCGCCAATATGATTTACGGTTCGGGGATGCTTGAAAGCGGCATCACCTTTGATTATGGCCAACTGGTTTTAGATTGTGAGTTTGCCCGGATGATTAAGCATACCATACAGGGTGTTCCTGTAAATGATGAATCCCTTGCCATAGATTCTATCAAGGAGATAGGCCCAGGCGGGGATTTTCTTATGCACAAACACACATTCAAATATATGAGGAGCCAGTCTCAACCTGAATTGATTGATCGAAAAATGAGAGGAACCTGGGAGAAAACAGGGGCAAGCTCAGCCTATGACCGAGCCATGGAAAAGGTCAGATATATATTGGAAAATCATAAACCGGAAAAGCTTTCAGACGATGTGCTCGCTAAAATCAGGTCCATTGTTGCAGAGACGGAAGACGAAATGGGGATTTAATCCAAGGGGAACAAAGCGTTTATAATAAAGGAAAACCAATGAATAAAAAAAATATAGAATTACCCAAACAAGCGAATGTTGTTATCATTGGCGGCGGTATTATCGGCTGCTCCATTGCCTACCATCTGGGTCACATGGGCTGCAAAGATGTGGTGCTTTTAGAGAGGGATGAATTAACCTCGGGAACGACCTGGCATGCAGCAGGATTGATGGTGACATTTGGCTCCTTGTCTGAAACCGCTTGTGAGATGCGCCTTTATGGCCGTGATCTTTATAACAGTCTGGAGGCTGAAACCGGATTGACAACGGGTTTTAAACCGGTTGGTTTTATTGAAGCGGCAAGCAACAAGGACCGGTTGGAAGAATATCGCCGGGTGGCTGCATTTAACCGGTACTGCGGTATTGATGTGAATGAAATTTCACCAAAGGAAATTAAAGAATTGTTTCCTTTAGCCCATGTGGATGACCTTTTGGCAGGTTTTTACGTGAAAGATGACGGGCGTGTAAATCCTGTTGACGCCACAATTGCTCTGGCCAAAGGCGCCCGAAATCAGGGAGTCAATATCATTGAAGGGGTATCTGCAAAACAGGTTATCAAAAAAAATGGAAAGGTTGCCGGAGTAAAAACCGACCATGGTGATATTGCAGCAGATATCGTAGTCAATTGTGCAGGCATGTGGGCAAGACAGATTGGGGAGGTGGACGGAATAAATATCCCCAATCAGGCTGCGGAACATTATTATCTGATCACAGAAGAGATAGACAATATTCCGAAAAATATGCCCGTACTTGAAGACCCTTCACATTATGGGTACTATCGGGAAGAGGTGGGCGGACTTATGATCGGCCTGTTTGAACCGGTGTGCGCCCCGTGGAAAATCAAAACAATCCCTGATAATTTTTCATTTGGTGAAATTGAACCGGACTGGGATCGAATGGGACCCTTTTTGGAAAAGGCCATGTCAAGGGTACCCATTACCAAGGAACTGGGCATTAAGAAATTCTTCTGCGGCCCGGAAAGTTTTACGGCTGATCTGTCTGCTATTATCGGAGAGGCACCTGAATTAAAAAATTATTTTGTAACTGCAGGATTAAACTCGGTCGGTATTATCATGGGTCCGGGTTTAGGTAAGATGATGGCCCATTGGATTATGAACGGAAAACCAGACGTGGATATTACAGGCTTTAATATAGATCGTCTGCATACCTATCAGAATAATCCCGAATATAGAAAGCATAGAACGGTTGAATCACTTGGTACGGTATATAAGGCCCATTATCCTTATAAATCAATGATCACGGCCAGAGGAGCTAAAAAGTCTGCCATATATGATCGTTTAAAAGATCAGGGTGCTTATTTTAAGGATGTTAGCGGTTGGGAAGGGGCCGACTGGTTTGCTCCCAAAGGAGAACAAGCCAAAATTGAGAATCATTCCTGGGGCAGAGCCGACTGGTTCGAATACTGGGAAAAAGAACATAGGGCCGCCCGTGAAAATGTAATCATCATGGATATGTCTTTTATGTCAAAATTTTGTGTGCAGGGGCGGGATGCAGGCAATGTTCTGAACTATATTTCCGCTAACGAGGTTGATAGCAAACTTAACCAGATTACCTATACGCCATGGCTGAATGAGGATGGTAAACTTGAAGCCGATTTAACGGTTGCAAAGTTGGAACCGGAAAAATTTCTAGTTGTGGTAACAGACACCATGCACCGCCACGCTGAAACCTGGTTAAAGCGGAATATCCCTTCCGACGCCCATGCTTTTGTTACAGATATGACATCGGCCTATGCACAATTCAACGTTCAAGGTCCTGCGTCCCGTGAGCTCCTTCAGTCCATAACGCCTTCAGATCTTTCAAATAAGGCCTTCCCCTATCGGCATGTTCAGGAGATTGCCATAGGATACGGACGTGCCATTTGTATCCGGATGACTTATCTGGGTGAACTGGGATATGAACTCTATATCCCCACTGAACAGGCTGTTCATGTTTATGATACCATTGTTGAAGCCGGGAAAAAGTTTGGTCTTAGTCATGCAGGACTAAAAGCGCTTGGCAGTTTGAGAATGGAAAAAGGTTACAGAGATTATGGTCATGACATGGATAATATGGATGACCCGTATGAAACAGGGCTGGGTTTTACAATTAAATTGGATAAACTGGCAGGATTTATCGGTAAAGATGCCTGTATAAAGAAAAAGGCAGAAGATGGGATGACAAGACGTCTGGCCCAGGTAATGGTGAAAGACCCGGAACCCCTTATCTTTCACGGTGAAGTCGTCAGTAGGAACCAAAAAGCAGTCGGCTATGTCAGATCCGGCTCATATGGTTATACCCTTGGCGGCGCCATCGGATTATTTATGATAGAAGCTGATGTACCTGTTGATCAGGATTATATTGACAAAGGAAATTGGGAAATTAATATTGCCGGCAAAATTTATCCGGCCTTGGTTTCTATTAGACCTCTTTATGATCCGGACATGAAAAAAATTAAAGCCTGAAACGGTTATAAGAAATACTACGGTTGTAAATAGATGATTTGTCCGGGTGACTGGCAAAGGCCTGACCCCGGACGTATAACTTTAAAATATTTGTAACTATTCAGCTTTTATGTTTGAAACCGCCCTGTCTGATGGATATCTGTTTCGATGCTAAACGCTTATCCTCCATCAAATATCCATCAGACAGGGCTTTGAGATAAGGTCTTTTAACGGGCTAAACAATTATAAATATATTTCAATATTATGGAGATGGAAAATGAGTAAACACGTCCTTTTCATGCTTAACCCATGGGTTGAAGAAAATAATCAAGGGCCTTTTTATTGTCCGGACTGCGGTGTTGTAGAAGGCTTTTTTGCCTATTCACCTGAAGTTAGAGACAAAATCGAAATTTTTTGGGTTGATTACAAAAAACCCAGAGAAAAGGTCATCGAATATCTGGGCGAGGAGAATCAGGGTTGTCCGGTTCTGGTTCTTGATGACGGTGTTAAAGTACCTTTTGGCGCTAAAAAAAGTTTTGTAACCGGAAAAGCATATATTGATGATCCGAAAATCATTTGCGACTACCTTGGACAGGTCTTCAATCAGGTACGGCCCCACCCTTAAAAATCAGATGTTTTCATCAGGCAAAGAAGACATCATTTCTTTTAATTCTTTAGCATGTTTTTTTTCTTCAAGAATGATTTGTTTTAATCCGTTTAATACCACCTCATCCTTGATAAACATTTTAAGAAGCTCGTAAAACATGATGGTGTCATTTTCAAAATAAATAAAGGTCTCCAAAAGTTTTGAAACGGTTTTTATTTTGCCAAAATCCACCTCTTCAAGGGAGAGGGTTTTTTCTCCCATCATGTCCTGCAGTACTTTGGGGGCCATTTCCTTGAGATCGGCTTCATCTATTTCAAGAACAAATTTATTTTTCAGATTTGCAAACCATAAAACATGGCTGTTCTCTTGCCTGGCCATCCATTTCAGCATGGATTTTAATTCTTTATTTTTGATGTTTTTACTGGCCTTGTTGTAAATCTGCTCAGCATTTTCTTCCATCTTTATGGCAATTTCTAAAAGGTCATCCATTGAGAACATTGTTCATTTTCCTTCTTTGGTCATCTGTCCAATCTATGCGACTCATCAATCCTCTGATAATTCTGACATCCCTGGATGTGAGGCCGGCTTCACCAAAAATACGCCTGAAAGTTCTTAACAGGTGTTCAGGGTTCTGCCTGTCAAGGAAATCAATATTTAAAAGACTTTTTTTCATATGTTCGAACATGTTTTCAATTTCATCACCCCGGGCAAGTTTTTTCGGCTGCGGGTCTGTAAATTTATCTCCCAGATCGGATTTTAAAGAGACTTCATATAGCAGTACGGTCAGGGCGTGGCTCAGGTTCATAGACTTGTAATTATCATGAGTGGGGATGGTGATAAAGTGCTGACAAAGATCAAGATCTTTTGTTTCAAGTCCTGTGTCTTCAGGTCCCATTACCAGGGCGCAACTTATTGATTCATCCGTTTGCCTCAGTTTTTCTGCAGCCCCAGATGGTGTAAAAAAATTTTTTCTGTATTTTCCAAACCTTCTGGTGGTGCCAAAGGCCATTTGTATGTCTGAAAGAGCAGTGGCCAAATCATCAAAAATGAGTGCTTTTTCAAGAACAGAAAACGCAGTTAAGGCCATTTTTTTTGCCAAAAGAGATTTATAGTGTCTTGTTGGCTTTACCAGCCGAAGCTGTGTACAACCAAAATTCATCATTGTCCTGCAAACAGAGCCAATATTAATGGGTCCCTGGGGTTCAACAAGAACGATTGAAATATTTTCAGGGTTCATTTTTTCCTTATGGATATTTAAGTTAAAAGTACAGGGTCAGGCCATTGGGTGTCAAATCCAAAGTTTTGTAATATTTTAATAGCCTTGTCAACGTGGCATCCGGCTTGATTTACACCATGGGAGTCGTCGCCGGGTACAACAGGTATGCCCATTTCTTTAACGGTCTTAAGAATCGATGGTGCGATATAGGGTTCTTTTTCCCCCCTTGCAAGGGGACGCAGATTAAAATCCATGACAAGGTTCAAGGATTTAATGAGTTTTAGATTCCGGTTGATTTTGAGTTGGATCTCTGGTTTCAAAAGCCTTTTTTTATAATGTTCATCATAGATCCTGATCAGGTCAAAATGTCCAACTATAAACGGTTTAAGTGCCTTGATCATTTCATATTGTTGGTCAAAATATCTTGCATACATAACATCATATGAACCGCAGGTTAATGCAATTTTTTCATATTCATCCTTGGAATAATCAAAGCAGACATCATCAATGTGATGGACAGACCCCACAATATAATCAGGGTGAAACATAGAAATCAGGTTTTTAACATGCTGAATATACCCCGCATAGGTCTCAGTTTCCATTCCCGCAAAGATTTTGATTTTTAATGCATATTTTTTTTTAAGCCCATTGATTTCCTTAAAATAATATTCAAATCGTTTAAATATATTTTCAGCTGTTAACCCGGCCTTTTTTTCATCCGCGAATAAAAATCTATCATTGATGGGCGGAATGTGTTCGGTTATACCTACTTTTGTAAATCCAAGTTCAATATATCGCAGAATGATATCTTCAAGCAAATTATCCGCATGGTTGCAAAATTGACCGCTATGCCCTCCATGCATTGATATAAGGTCTGTTGTCACGTTCATGAAAGGAAAACTACCATCAAAAAAGGGATAAAATCAAGGCCCATGTTTTTTACCGGTTATTGTTTTCCGGCAAGATGTTATCTTACCAGAAAAAAAAATCTTATCTTGGAAAAAAACAGAATCAGGCTTATGATAAGGGAAACAAAAAACACTTTCATGATGATCTGAAACCATCAAAAGGCTGAGCTCAATGAAACTGATCCGTTTAATATTGATGATGTTGCTGTTGCTGGGTAACCATACCGTATTTGCCCAGGAAGTCAGTGAATTTAGATCCTGGATTGTAAACATGAAAAAAGCGCCGCGGGGACCATTCAAACAATTACGATGGTTTTGTAATGACGGAACCATCCTGGAACCGGTTGAATATGCGTGTCAAGACCATGGCGGCGGGTTCCAGCACGGGGAGTGGACAGATAGAGTTAAAACCATGAGAAGTCAGGGGTACTATATTGCCAATGTATATGCCCGTCAGGTTTCCGAAGCCTTGATAAAAAATCCGTTAGATCTTGATATGGTAAAACAGATGATATTGGAACAATTCCTTATCAACGCTGATGATGGGTGGATATTCAGGCAGGCCCGGTATTACCGCGGCGCATTGCAGGCTGAAGATGAGGCCAAGGGTGGAGCAGGTATTTTAAAAGGCCTTTTGAAAAAACATAAGGGATCACAAGAGCGGTTTTTACTCCTGCGGGAAGCCGCCCGGCTACTGCCCCATTATCGTAAAAATGCGCCCATCAGTAAGATGCGTCAGTTATCCCTGGCCATTGCAGAGGAAGATAAGAACTTTGAATCCCTGCGTACCAAGATACATGTCAGACCAGAGGCCGGGGATGCCGAACTTGTCAGGGCATATGCCCGAAAAAAGGGCCAAATCGAGTTGATGGATTCCTATGAACACCTGGGAAAAATTATAGACAAGGTGTTCCGCCCAGGGGACATCGCCTTAATGCTGAACCCATTGATTAATCAGGTGCATCATTCTGGAATTTCAGAAAAACTTGGAAATGCCGTAAAGAAACTATCCAAAGAGACAGACCCGTTTATCCGGTTTGAAATTGTCAGTCATTTGACCGCAACACTTCGAACTCATCTCTTTCAGGCAGGGAATCTTGAAACCATGCTGTCGGTTCTTGATACCGGCATACTCCTTGAAGATGAATTGTTTCGTATGGCAACAGGGCTTTCGGATGGATTGACCATGGTTTCAATTGGCCGGTCACTTCGCTTTTTGAGTCAATGCACGGACATTCTTTATGGAACCGGTTTGATTTCTGGGCGTCAGCACAAAGCCTTGAAAAATAGGTTTGCAAATCTGTTACAACCCGGCAAGGATCTTTTTCAATACCGCAACGGCCTTTCCTATGTAGCCAGGGCATCAGACTGGGCTGAACAAAACCTTAATTTTAATTTCTCCATGACTTTGGAACATTTTCAGACCATAGAACCCCTTTGCCAAAGATATATCCATGACCGCCTCCACTCAAGTCTGCTGCTGATCTATTCACAGGTGCTTCAAAGATTGACGGTCGACAACAGCCAGCAATTGGGGATTGCAAATAATATATGGGGGAAAACACATGCTTCTGGAGTAAATGGCCTCAATTCTGGTCTGGCCAGGGGGGTGTTAAAGGAACCCAAATCCAAGGATGATTTGAAAAAAATTTCCAGCAATAATATCCTGATACTGCCGGCCACAATTTCTGATTTGCCGCCGGTTGCAGGAATTGTAACCGCAGGCAGGGGAAATATCCTTTCCCATGTTCAATTGCTGGCACGGAATCTTGGTATTCCCAACGTTGCCGTAGACAAAATATTGCTACCGGAAATAAGGTCCATGAAAAACAAAAAAATTGTTTTGGCAGTGAGCCCAAAGGGTGTGGTTCAAATGGCTGAGGACAATCAGGACTGGGATGGTATTTTTGCCCAAAAGGCAAAACTAAAAAGGACAATTATCTCAGTGGATACCGAAAATCTGGATATGGACCACACCGGATTTGTTACCCTTCAAAAAATAAGGGCAAAGGATTCAGGCAGGATCGCAGGGCCTAAAGCGGCTAATTTAGGAGAGTTGAAACACCATTTTCCAGAAGCTGTCACAGATGGAGTGGTGATCCCCTTCGGGATTTTTAAGACCTTTTTAAACCAGCCCTTTGAACCGGGCGGTCCTAGGATGTATGATTGGATGAAAGACCAATACCAGATAATCAAGGCTCTTGAGGACAAATCCCTTGAACAAAAATCTGTAATTAGGACAACACTTGCACGCATCAGATCCTGGATTGTTAACACGGATCCGGGCGAACGTTTTCGTGATGACTTGAAACTCATACTTGAAAAAACCCTGGGTGCGGATGGCAGTTTTGGGGTTTTTGTACGCAGCGATACCA
Source organism: uncultured Desulfobacula sp. (assembly GCA_964455805.1). Classification (GTDB taxonomy): domain Bacteria; phylum Desulfobacterota; class Desulfobacteria; order Desulfobacterales; family Desulfobacteraceae; genus Desulfobacula. The sequence continues at coordinate 37,602 of CAYVZG010000030.1, read as the reverse complement.
ATGTTGAAGACCTGCCAGGGTTCACAGGAGCTGGCTTGAACCTGACAATACCCCACGTGGTGGGGTTTGAAAATATCCTGGCTGCCGTGAAAAGGGTGTGGGCATCTCCTTTTACCATGCGGTCCTTTGGATGGCGTCAGGCCTATATTACAAATCCGGAGCATGTGTACGCCTCTGTATTGCTGATGAAAACCATACCCGTTGAAAAATCAGGGGTTCTGGTGACAAAAAATCTTGAGACTGGAGAAAAAGGATGGCTTACCATTGCCGTGAACGAAGGCGTGGGGGGAGCTGTTGCAGGCCAGACAGCAGAGGAACTCAGGGTTCATGTTAAAACCGCTAATGTGATCCTTCTGTCCCAGGCCACGGAACCGCTCAAACGGGTGGTATTAAAGGAGGGTGGCATGACCAAAATCGAGGCCAGCGGCCGTGATACCATATTGAATGAAAAGGAAATTCAGCATTTGATCTCTTTTACCGGACAATTGCACCATAGATTTCCCAGGCTTGTGGATGATAAGGGCCAAGAGGTCCCGGCCGATGTCGAGTTTGGGTTTTATAAAGGTAAGCTGGTTCTGTTTCAGATCAGACCATTTTTGGATAATTTTACCTCCTTGCATGACCAATACCTTTCTTTCTTGGATCTTCAATTTGATAGCCCAGGAAAGGAGTTAATGGATTTAAACAGGATTCCTGAAAGGGAAATTCAATGAAGTATCTTGCCTCTATTTTTATTCTGGTTACGGTGTTGGGGATGACACGAATCTTAGATGCCTATCCTCTGGACGGTTATGATCATACAAATATTCAACATCTGGAAGGGGTTTTAAAAGTACAACAGGGAAAAATTTCGGGGAAAAAACTGTCACAAGGTGCTTTGCTGAATACAGCAAAAGTGGATCTGCGTCTTGCAGGTCATCCAGAAATTATGATTCCGGAACCTGACCCTGACCTTTCGGCAAAGATTCTGACATTTTTAGGAGAGGATGCAAAAGAGTATGGTGTTGCCGTTCTGGATATGACGGATACGAAAGCCCCCCGTTATGCAGCCGTTCAGGGCACTTTTAAGACCAATCCCGGCAGTGTGGGAAAGCTCATTGTTGCCCTGGGTGTTTTTCAGGCGTTGGCTGATATATATCCCCAAAACCTTAAAAAAAGGCTGGACATTTTGCGAACCACCATGGTCAGTGCAGATGCCTTTATCCAAAAAGATTATCACAGGGTTCCGTTTTGGACCGGGGGCAACACGGCCATCCAATACCGACCGATCCGGCTGGGGGATACTGCAAGCCTGTGGACATGGCTTGACTGGATGTTGTCTGCCAGTTCCAATGCAGCAGCCTCCATAGTACAAAAAGAGCTGTTGCTCATGAAGAGGTTTGGAAAAGCTTATCCGGTGGCACAAGAGGTTTCCCAGTCCTTTTTTCGCAAGACCCCCAAAAAAGAATTGTCAAAATGGTTTAAAAAAGGCATTCAGGACCCTATTACCCGTAACGGTTTAGATTTAAAAACGCTTCGCCAGGGATCATTTTTTACCCGGAGTGGTAAAATTAAGGTGCCGGGTACCACAAGCCATGCCACTCCCCGGGCCCTGATAAATTTTATGCTGAAACTTGAGCAGGGAAAACTGGTGGATATTTTTTCCAGCAGGGAGATCAAACGCCTGATTTACATGACAGCCAGACGAATCAGGTATGCATCCTCACCCGCCCTTTCCCGCTCAGCCGTATATTTTAAGTCCGGATCCATGTACAAATGCGGGCCGGAATCTGGATTTGTCTGCAAAAAATATCAAGGTAATTTGTTGAACCTGCTTTGTTCAATTGCCATAATAGAGCATCCGTCATCCAATCCCAGGCTTCATTACATGGTGGCAGTGATATCCAACGTGGTCAGGAAAAATTCAGCAGTGGCACACCAGACACTGGCTACGCGGATCCATAGGCTTATGGAAAAAAATTATGAAAAAAATTTATCTAGTTTTCCAGAGGGGCATTCTCAAAAATGAGCGTGTCCATGGATACGATGAGCTGGCGCAGCCATTGACCGCCCATGGCATTGTTAGCCATAGCCACTGCAATATAACTGCGATTGTTATGCTCAATGATGGCACTGTCGGAATGAAAGGATTTCCAGGTGCCGGATTTGCGGAAGATATTAGATTCCGGATAAATAGTCTGAATCCCTTTAACAAATTTATGGTTGATGGCAGGATTACCTAAAATTGATTTCATATGGCGGCTGTATTCCGGGGTGACCAATTGTCCTGTTTCCAGCATGAAATAAAAACGTGCAACCTGTAAAGCTGTGGCACCATGGGAAAGATTATTCACAGGGTCCCGTTTCCAGGCGCCAACCCTGGCGTATTCCTTGCCCACCCATAACCCGCCGTTTCTTAAAGGGTCGTAAAGCTTGTACCGCGGGGATTGAAGCAGGTCGGCCAGATAATCTTTTCCTACCCTGTTGAGCATGGTCGTGGCGCTCAGATTACAGGAATTGCGGATCATCCGGGTCAGGTTATGCTCTGTATTTGAATCCAGGATCATTTCATTGTTTGAGATGCGATCAAAGGCCCCGAGAAGAATAGCTATTTTGGGCAGGCTGGCCGCATACATCATTTCATTGGGGTTAATATAAGCCTGGCGGGGTTCAAAGGGATCAGTTATATCCACAAGCGCTATGCTCAGTTTTTTGCTGGCAGCTGCCTTGGAAAGATTTAATTTTTTCAGAGATTGTTCCAAACCTTTCTGCAGTCTTGCATCCCAGATGATGTCAAGCAGGTCTGGGGATTGAGATGCCTGGATACTAGGAGTTATTAATAAAAAAATTAGGGTGACAAACGGTGCAATTACCTTCATAATCTATTAAAATACTAAAAAGGAAGTGGTTTTGCAAGAAAATAAAATATCCACAGACCCGGATCTTGAATGCAACGGCAAATATATCGCCCTGAGAAAGCTTGGCATCCGATCTACATTTTTGTTTGTGAATTTCTTTTTAATAATTACGGCCTATTACCAGCTCAAACCGGCCAGCCGGTCATTGTTTCTGGAGGCAATGGGGGCCCGGCAGCTTCCTTACGTGTGGATTCTTACCGCATTGGCCACGGTTATTTTTGTCAGTTTTTATCACCAGATGGTCAAACGTTATCCCCGTATTAATGTGGTCCTTACCACCTGTCTTGTTATCAGCGTTTTGTTGATATTATACCGATTTATACTAAATTCACCAGGCCCGGCAGCAGCCATTGGATTTTACGTCCTGGTGGACATTATCGGGGTAGTGCTGGTGGAACAATTCTGGAGTCTTGCAAATGCTATCTATAATACGAGTGAAGGTAAATCATGGTATGGATTTGTGGGCACTGGAGGCCTTGTGGGCGGGGTGGCCGGAGGCAGCATTTCAGCTTTTTTGGTGAGCCGTACCGTCCTTGAAACTCCCGACCTTTTACTGACAGCATCGCTCACCATTTTAATTATTGCCTCCCTGACCTGGACCATGGGCCACCTGGGAATGTATTGCGAATCAGGCAGCAGGGAGCAAACCGGCCCATCAAATCAGAACAGCCTGGCAGCGCTTCTTGAAAACCGGTATCTGGTTCTGATGGGGGGTATTTTATTGCTTGCACAATTGGTATCCCCTCTGGTTGAATATCAGTTTTTAAATACTATTGAAAAAACAATTTTAGATACAGAAGCAAGGACCGCTTATTTGTCAGCATTTTTCAGTGTGATGAGTCTTGTCTCCATTGGGATTAATCTGGGCATAACGCCTGTGGTTCACCGTAAGTTCGGTACGATTACCGGCCTTTTGGTACAACCGGTTATGATCAGCTGCTGCTCATTGTTTTTTATGCTGACCCCCACCAATTTTTTTATAAGCGCAACCAAGATAAGTGATCGAAGTTTATCCTATTCCATTAACCGGGCATCAAAAGAACTGTTATATGTGCCCATTGATGCCGTACTCATTTACCAGGCAAAGGCGTGGCTTGATATACTTGGGTATAGATTATTCAAGGTATTCGGTTCTTTTATCATTCTGATCGTGACTCGCTGGTTACCGGTTTCCATGGGTATTGTCCAGCTTAGCTGGCTGACCATCATGCTAAGTTGTGTGTGGATTTTTCTTGTCTGGGTATTGCGGCAGGAATACCGGGCCATGGTGAAAAATGAGGCATAGCCTTTTACAATCTCTGGATTAAATACAAAAATGTGGGAAACCGGCTTGAGGATTTTAGTTTATAAAAATCATAAAGCACTTGGCGGGAGGGTCTGTTGAATTTCAAAGGAGACAGATACACGCATCCTTTGGGTTTTGTTCTCCTTTCCTGCTTTCCGATAAGATTCAATAGAGCCGTATTGTGAGAATCGGGCAGGTTTTCATCCATGATAAAATTGCAGGTGATTTCTATATTGGGATAGGTATCATTTATGGCCTGTATTTTTTTAAATGCATATCCCACCTGTTTTTTTGTGATGGGCTTGCCCAGGAGATCCAAAGATTTTTGGTCATATGATTCAAGACCAATATTAATAAAGGTTTGAAAAGGCAGGCCATTAAGCGTTTTAAAAAAGATTTTGCCGGCATTTAATAAAGAATCCACACTACCAAACATGAAAAGAAAGTTTTGTTTCATGTAAGATGACTGGAATTCAAAATGATCATATGCATTCCAAGCGGTTTGAAGGATCAGCTCACCGGGTGTGTTTAATGCATCATGTTCACCGAAAAAAACAGCATTGAAATTTACTATATCCCTGCCATACAATTGCTTGAGCCGGATCATCTGTTGATCAATATCCCTTGCGGACCGTATTAAGAGTTTCTTTTTATTTTTAATTTTACAAAACCGGCATTTATACAGACAACCGTCTGAAATAGTTATAGGGATTATATTATAGTCAACATGCCGGGCATCCGGTGGCATTACCGTCACCCGTGAACCGGATATGTCGAACAGGTCTTCAGATTTTTTCAGCAATTTTTCAGGGCATTGCTGCCGGATGGATCGGATCCATTGTGAAAACTCATTGGGCATGTCTGTTTCCGGCAGTTTTGATATGATTTTATACCAGTTTTTTACAATACCCTTTATTTCACTGTTTTCAAACGGTCTGCCCCCAAAAAGCGAATTTGTAGGATACATAAGATTTGGCAGGTAATATTCACCCAAAGACTCAAAAACCCCTGAATACCCGCCTGTGGAATAATACACCCAGTCATTACCCATGGTTCGCTTGAGCCACTCAGATGGATGGAGCCAGGATTTTTTTTTTGATTTTATGTGCCGGATTTCATGGTTGAGATTAAATTCAAAAATATAATCATTGGTTTCTATTTTTGAAAAAAGACCATATTTTACCGGGAAACTGACCTTTGTATATTCATTGGCCCCATGGTTGTTTAATTCAATGGAGAACGCTTGGGAAGGTCTTTGGGTTTTAAATGTTAGAGTCTTTTGGTCATTTATATTCAATGGTTCGATGCCCTGATAATTATAATTGTATAGTGTTACAATTGAAATTGTCACTTGGCAATTGTTTTTTAGACAAGACAGGTAATTTTTATTTTTATGGCCTATTTATAGCATTGACCGTCTTGAACCTTTATATTTCTGGAGGCATAGGCCTTCATATCTGAATTGTGTGTTACCACTATAATGGTGTACCCACCTTCATTCAATGATTGTAAAAGCATCATAATCTCCTGGCTCGTTCTGGAATCCAGGTTACCGGTTGGTTCGTCGGCAAGTATAAGGGGTGGCTTTTTCACAATGGCCCTTGCAATGGCTACTCTTTCCTGTTCTCCCCCGGAAAGCTGATCAGGAAGGTGATGGGCCTTTTCTGCCAGGCCTACCCGATCAATCATGTCCATGGCCATCTGATGTTTAATTTTATTTTTTTGTCCGGTTACAGCTAAAGGCAGTTTAACATTTTCCAATACACTCAAATAGGGAATCAGTTGGAAAGACTGGAAAACGAAACCAATATATTCGCTTCTGAAATCTGCCCGTTGCTCATTGGAAAGGGCATATAAATCCAGCGAATCCACAATAACCCTCCCTTTTGTGGGCTTATTAAGCCCCCCTATGGCTGCCAGGAGAGTACTTTTCCCGGAACCGGATGGTCCCATGATAGTGATAAATTCTTGGTCAGCAATGAATAAATTTATGTTTTTTATGGCACTGACCATGGTATCACCCATATAATAATTTTTTTGTATTCCATTGATTTCAATTAAATGATTTGCTGATGTCATCTTATTTGTCTCTCCTTTTTTCATAGTGCCCTGAGGGCTTCACTCGGATCCATATTACTGGCTTTAACAGCCGGATATAGACTTGCCAGCAGACTTAAGGAAACTGCCATAAGGGTGGACACAATTCCAAGATTAATACTTATCCCCCAAAAAATACCGTCTTTTATCACCAGGGGTATAATTCCCCAGGCAAACAGGTTCCCGATGCAGAATCCAATGATCCCACCTATACCGCCAAGGATCATTGCCTCCAATAGTATAATCTGCATCACATGCCCCCGTCGAAAACCGATGGCCCTGAAAATACCGATTTCGCGTGTCCTCTCGTTTACAGACCCCATTGCAGTAACAAAGACCAGCAAAGATCCAATGAAAATAACAATTATAGAGACACCAAGGCTGAAGGATTTAAACATTTCAATGGATTGCATTTTAGCCATTACTGCCTGTTTCATGGCCGTCACTTTGGCATTGGGAAACTTTTCGGCGATCTGGAGAGTCAGCTCGTTTATGGGGCAGCCCTTGCAAAAAGCGGCAATTTCAACCATGGATAGTTTTCCTGTTTTTCCAAGGACTTTCTGGCTGGCACCAAGATCGGCAATTATGGCATTGTCCTCAGATGAACCTGTTGATTTTAGTATGGTTGAAATTTTAAACCGGTTACCTGAAAGTGTGAAAGTTTGTCCGGTTTTAAAATCTAAAAATTTTGCCGCCTGGGAACCTAATATGACCTCTTCTTTATTTTGGGGAAAATAACCGTTTGTCTTCTGCCACCAGCTTTTTAATCTCAGCTCATCTTCAAACTCAACACCCATCAAAAGTGCCTTTTTACCACGGAGAACAACCGGACCCAGAACTTTGGGGGCGACAATGGAAATATTCTTAGCATTTTTAATGGACCGGATACGGTCAAGGGCCTTCTGGTCAAACTCCTGAACTTTATAGTTGACACCCCCCACATGAATACCGCCGTAATTCAGGGATAAATTCTCACTTTTAGGAGTTAAGACAATATTGGCGCCAAATTGGTTCAGGTGTTCCTCGATATTTTGGGTCATACTCTTAGTTATGGATAAAAGAGTGACAATAGTTGATACGCCAATAACCAAACCAAGAACCAGAAAAATCATCTTTTCCTTTCTTCGTATAATATTGCCAAAAGATATATTATGGAGTTTCATCTCTTTTCTCCTCGTTTTTAAGAAATTTTTTATGCTGCCGATGATTCATCTGATTCAGCAGGGTAACATTCATGTTTAGACGGGTAAATATGGCTGTTACTGCAGATAATTGGATTTTATGTTTGTCAAAAGTGACCACAAGCCGTGTATTGTGCCTGTCTTTTACCGCATTTTTTACCCCTTCCAAGGCCAGTGTCTGAATGATGATTTCATCAGGCCATGTGGAATCCCCGTCAATTTTGAATATGGCATCATCCAGATTCCGGGTGACGATATAAGAGAAAACCTGTGGTACAGTGGCAACGCTCAAACCTAAAATGATGAAAAGAGAAACCAACAAAAAAAGGGTATGAAATCCCATGCCCTGATTTTTAATTCCCAACACTTTTTCTCTTTTATCTCTATATTTTTCAGAATCATACATATTGTAGATGTCCTTTTATGGGCTGAATATTTTTATTAGTTTAGCGACAAAACCATCAGAAGGGCTTCTCCATCCGGCTGAATCCTTTGAAAAGATTTTTTGCCCGTCATATTCGGTTTCCAATGCAAGCCTTGCCGGTTTGCCAATCGAAGTTATTGCTGAAGCGATATCAGTATCGCTCAGATTTTTTTTATGATCGACAATCACCATCTTTTTTTCGATATTGGTAAGCATACCATGATAGCCCGCCAAGGTTTTTAATTTAGCATCGATCTTCCTGATACAGGAGCTGCAGGAAATGTTTTCCACTATAAAAAATGATCTAAAGGAATCTTCAGCACGGGCAGATAAACTGAAGAGATTGAAAAAGATGAGCAAAAGGCCGTATATCAAATAAGTTTTTTTAAGCATGTTAAGGCTTCCTTTCCTGTTTTTTATTTCATGAAAATCTGTGTCATCAGAATGTCTATGAGTGTGGGGTCAGTGTTTTATACAGGTTATTCAAAACAAGTTTGATGGAAATCCAGGGTAACAGGAAAAATGTTAGACTCAATAATTTTAGAATACTCATCCCATACAAGTTTGCTAAAAAAAATTCCTTTTTTGTTAATTCAAACCAAATGGAATAGTATTCATAACCAAAATCACCACATGTCAAAAGCCAGATAAACCAAACCATCAAAATGAAGGCGGAAAAGGCAAGGCATCTGATAAAAATTTTGGCAATTATACCTAACACCTGTGTAATGTTATTCTCTGTTTTTTGATTCATAGGATATCTCCTTTGTTCGTTTTTAGAACCGATAAACAACTTGTTAAAACATAAAATTGAATCCAAAATCCGGGACTCGGTTTAAAGTTGACACTTGAATAATCTTGGTGCAAGCTGTATGTCGTGATTGGATTGAAAATGTCGTAAACGGATTTTACATAATCATTCTTAACGGAGTATAAGCCTTTGATGCTTAAGGATTTTACGGATAAATTAAATTTGAATTCCCTGTCAGGTTATTTTCAAACACCAATGGAAATTTATCCAAATACCTTATCTTTTCGACAATCCATTTACGTTGTGGAAACAGTATTAATATGTATGTTTGGTTATTTATGGTTAGAATATACCCAAATGGATGGAATGTTCAAATCTGTGTATCCAATTATCATTAGTGTTATTATTATTATTTCTCAATACATGATTATAGAGTTTGGTGTGCGGTTGATCCACAAACGCTGGCCTCGTTTTGAAATTAGTATAGGAAAATTTTGGGGGATTTCTTTTGCCGGCGTCTTTTTTGGTTTCATCATGGTTTACTTTAATGCTCAATGTCCAGGTATTGAGCGGTTTTATCCGGATATATTTTATTTTTATACTGAGCATCCTGAACCCTCACCAAGCCGTTTGGCCGTCTTCTACAAAATCATTCTTATTCCCTGGATGATATCAACTTTTCTGCTAACCCAGGGAGTGCTGAAAAAACAATTGGAAAAAGAACTTGAAGAAATCAGGCAGATAAATGATAGACTTAACAAAAAGACTTCAGAGATTTCACATAAAAACAGGCCTGCCATCACAGATGGACCCCACTCAAAAGTTGAGAATAAAAAAAATCCTACCTATTTTGAAGCCACCTCAGAGCTTGGATTTAAAAAAATTGAATTTATGAATATTTATTATGTTGCGGTAAAAGACCACTATTGCCAATTGGTTATCAATCAGGAAGGGGAGATTCACAAAGAACTGTTGCGATTATCCCTGAAACAAGCCATGGCAAAATTGCCGTCTGATTATTTTGTACAGGTTCATCGGTCGTATTCGGTTAATCTGAACCATGTACAAAAAATTAAGAAAAAAGGGCAGGCCTTTCAGTTATTGATATCCGGAACCAATGAGTTTGTACCTGCCAGCCGGCATCGCGCCAAAAATTTTCTACCAAAAATTAGAAAAATTTTAAGTTGAGTTCATGCTCACCGGATCATTGATTTGTCTTGCCGGGCAGTCGCTTAACGGGGAAAAAATAGATCTTGATTTCAATCCACCCCCTTTAGTACCCTGACGGCCTATTGAGTTCCCAAAACAAAAGGTCAAAAAATAAATGGATAAGAATTTTACATCAGGGTTTGCTGCCAGTTTACCAGTCGCTGCAAGTGTAAGTGCTTATGGAAGTGTTCTTGGCGTGCTTGCCGCACAAAAGATGCTTTCATGGACAGAACTCTTATTTATGAATCTTGCTATATTTGCCGGTTCTGCTCAGTTTGTAATGATAGACATGTGGAATCCCCCGTTGCCGGTTATGGAGATCACTTTAGCCGTTTTGGTTATTAATTTAAGATATCTCCTGATCGCTGCATCTCTGAGGCCTATTTTCCATGGTACCAGTCTTAAACACAAATTGGCTGTGATGCATCTGGTGGCAGACGAAAACTGGGCAGTGACCATGGCAGCTTACTACAGGGAAAAGGTAAATACATATTATCTTTTAGGCAGTGGCGTATGCATTATGATTGCCTGGTGCACAGGAACCCTTTTAGGGCATGGCCTGGGTGCGGCAATCAGGAATCCTGAAGCCTATGCCTTGGACTTTGCATTTATCGCTGTGTTTACAGCCCTTGCCGTTAGCATGTGGAAAGGAAAACATAACATTGTGCCGTGGTTGATTGCGGCCCTGTTATCCATTGCCGCAGAAATATTATTACCTGGAAAATGGTATATTTTAATTGGTGGTGTGGGCGGTGCTATGGTTGAAGCACTTTTATACCGGGAGAATATTCATGGAACTGATTAGTAAGGACACAACTATTATTATTACAATTATTTGTGCAGCTCTAGCAACATACTCGCTCAGGATTGGAGGCCTGCTCCTTTCAGAGCGCCTTCCTTCAACCGGGCGGTTCAGGGTATTTATGGATGCACTTCCAGGTACACTGTTATTGTCGTTGATAGCCCCTGGAATAGCATCCTCCGGGATTTCTGGAGGTGTGGCAGCCGTTTTCACAGCCGGATTAACGTATAAAACCGGGAATGTGTTTTTATCAATGATCGTTGGTGTGGGAATTGTTGCTTTGAGCCGTCAAATCATATAGATCAGGACCATCATAGAATGAAAATTAGATCCTGTTGAAATGGCGGGATCAGGTAATTTTTGGTGTCACATGTGATTCAGGAAGGTTTGATAGGATCTGTTCTTTGACGTTTCCTGCTTAAAGGACAAAAAAAGCTTGAATTTATGAATATGTTTAGGCAGAATGCTTCTCTTCTAAGTTTATAAGAATTGTTTATATGACATAAATTTAAAATGGAAACGGTTTTAAAGAGATTTAATTATGCGTTTTATGTTTAAATATAGAAATTATGCAGAGGCTATTTATCAATCCCTTAAAAGCGATGCGTTTTATATGGCAATGGAAAATTCTGTTGAAAATGGACGGTCTTCCCGGGAAGCAATGTTAATGTATATGGAATATTCCATGACAGAAGCAGACAAATATGGTGTACTTAATCTTTCCAGGGGAAATGAATATGGGGCTTCTATCTGGAGTGTGCCTTTGAACAAAGAACGTCAGGCCTTAAAATCTAAAGGGAAGAAAATTTTTCTTCTCAATTACATGGGAGAATCCAGCCTGGAAAAATATAGTTCAATCGTGGATTTTATGGCAACTAAGGCTTCCCCTTATATTAAGAATGAGTTCTGGTATCTATCCATCGTGGGAATCCTGCCGCAATTCCAAGGCCAGGGACTTGGCCGGGGGCTGGTTTCAGATATTTTGAAAAAGGCTGATTTGAAAAATATTCCAACATATCTGGAAACCTTTGTGCCAAGAAATATGAGTTTTTACAATAGACTTGGGTTTAAAGCGGTTGAATCATTTCATGAGCCAACAACAGATGCAGACTATTGGTTGATGATTAGAGAACCAAACGCCGAGAAAGGATAATGTAAAAAGGTGGCAAATCAAATTGAAATAAACAAGATCATTAAAACCGTCTCAGAAAGAAAAGATCCAAGGGGATGCAAACCAAACAGCAATTGAGGCAGAAATATGTTTGAGCACTTACCGTTACCACAGCCGGATGAAATTGTACCCTTAATGATCCAGGCATCAGAAGACCTTCGCCCGGAAAAAGTTGATTTGACAGTGGGGGTATATCGAGATGACTCAGGACATACACCGATAATGAGAGCCGTGCGGGAAGCGGAAAAATACCTGGCTGTTCATCGGACGACCAAAAGCTATGTCGGCCCTCTTGGTGATCCAACATTTGTTGCGCTTATTCAAGAATTTGCATTTCAAAAAAATATTGAAAACAAATTTATACGGGGCATTCAGACCCCGGGAGGCAGCAGTGCCTTAAGCCTGATTTTAAATCTTATTAAAAAAGCACAACCCCAAATGACGATTTGGGTCAGTGATCCCACCTATGCCAACCATGGTCCAACAGTTAAATCTATAGGCTTAAAAATAAAAGAGTACCCATTTTTAAATCGAGAAACAAATAAATTAAAAATGGATTCTCTTTTGACTACATTAGAGTCTTTAGGACCAGGAGATGCTGTTTTACTGCATGGCAGCTGCCACAACCCGACGGGGTTAAGCCTTTATGAAAACCATTGGCGTAAAATTGCCGATATTGCCCGGAAAAGAGGCTTTTTTCCGATTATTGACACTGCCTATCAGGGCCTAGGGAGCGGCATCAAACAGGACGCCCAGGGGTTAATTGTTATGGCGGAAAAAGTCAGCCATTTGGCAATGAGCTTTAGTTGCTCGAAAAATTTTGGATTATATAATGATCGTGTGGGTTGTGCATTTCTAATGGGCACCAATGAACAGGAGATCAAAAATGCACAAACCCAATTGGCTGCCCTGGCAAGGCCCTGTCACTGGGTATCACCCCAGAACGGGTCTGAAATTGTCAAACACATCCTGTTGACACCTGAATTGAAAATCATGTGGCGGCAAGAGTTGTCTGCCATGAAAAAACGCATTATTGGGTTAAGAGAGAAACTGGCCTTGGCGCTGAGAAATGAAACCGGGAAAAACAAATATGATTTTATTGGGCAAAACTCCGGTCTGTTTTCAATATTGCCCGGGACACCTCGTCAAATGGAAACACTTCGAAAAGACTATGCCGTATACGGCTTGGATGATGGGCGTATTAATATAGCCGGACTCAGTAAAAATAAGGTTTTATACCTTGCTAAAAGCATTGCAGCCGTAATTTAAAAAGCAATAATTAGTAAGGGTCACATTTGGCAGACTTATTAAACACTTTTCCCTGCCATTATTTATTGTTGCCTAAATCGATTTTCAAACGAAATCCGTAAACCGGCAATTCACCCTGGTAAAAGTCTAAGTCCTCTGATCTTCGAAAACCGATGTTTTCATACATTCCCCAGGCAATTTCCATTGATTTGGTTGTATGCAGGACAACCTGTGAAGTTCCTATGTCTTTGGCTCGTTTGATGCAGGCTTTAGTCAATGCCGTCCCAACACCTAACTCTCTTGCTTCGGGCTTAACAGCCAGCAACCGGATTCCCGAACAATCAGTATTCTCACTAACGCTTCCGCCGGCGGCATAGTACTTGACATCTCCAATAAATGTCACCCCTCCTAAAACCTCGTTTTCAGGTGTGACAGCGATTAAAATTTCAATGGTCGGTGTGCTTTTACGAGTTTTCACATCGTATAGCATGGCGTAATATTCCGGCTGATCAGATGCACTGGGCATGCCAGGTAATTGTTCATAAGCCTTTACGGTCATTTGCCCCAACTTTTCATATTCATTGGGGTTTGCTTCCCGGATCTCATATTTTATCCCCACTTTGGACCTCCTCTATTATGTGTTGCATTATTGTAACCAGTTAAATGCAAACGAGTATGTGACCTGGGTTACATTGGAAGTATTAAAGGTTATTTAATGTTTAATAATTTGCCGTAAAGCGGATTCGTCAAGAATCTCTATTCGTTCCCGGCCTAACTCAAGCCAGCCGGCATCTGAAAAATGATTTAAAACTCTGGTAATCATTTCGCGAACCGTACCAAGTTCATCAGCCAATTCTTGGTGGGACGTTCTTAAATGTCTTCCCTGCCGTATTAATAAAGAGGCTAACCGTCTGTCCAGATTATGAAATGCAACCTCTTCAACAAGCTGCATCAATCCCAAAATTCTTTTTGAGATCAACGAAAAGATGAATTCACGAAATAGGGGGGAGCTTAAAAGTTCATTAAAATCACCGGCAGTCAACATGACTAAAATAGTATCTTCTTTTATCAGGCCAGACGCCTGGTATGCTTCATTCCCAAGTAAACAACCGGCAGAGACAATACATACATCTCCAGATTCAACATTGTATAAGGACAACTCTCTACCATTGACCGATTGCTTAAATATACGGATCCTGCCCGAGAGAATAAAGGGGAATGCATTACAGGGCTGGAGCTCATCAAAAATTAAAGTTCCTTTTTTCAGATTGACCGCCTGCGCACTGGATAGTGACTGCTTTAATTGTGTTTGATCTAGTTTGGATAATATCGGGTAGTGCCTGAAAAGTGTTTGTTTTTGATCCTCAGTGATCATAATAATCGTCCCTGGCATATCATTTTTTTAAGAGCACCAGTCCGGTTAATTAATTGGATGAAGTTGCTCAAACGAGCAGTGATTTAATGGCTGCTCATTTTTTATTACTATGTTGAGTATTTAAGTCAATACAAATGTTAGTCACCTTATGGAAAATAGAAATAATGAAACAGCCATAATGATCGCTGTAAACAAAAAAATCGTTTCAAATTTCGAGGCCGCCGGGTTTGTCTGCCTAATTGTTCAAGTTGTCTTCATAAATATTGATCAATGTTATTTTGCCAACAGCATCTTTGCGCAATTTGTGCATTTATAAAGCCTCGGGATAAATGTTCTATTTACATGAAATGCAACCCCTGGTGTGTTGTGTAGATGGTTTGATTCATAGTTCCCAGGACTGTTAATAATCGTCTTTGGTAAACAGAAGTTTGTCAAACGGCATATTTATTCACTTACCCTTGTGGATCACGAGGTATTTATATAAAGAACACAAAATGATCACTGTTCTAAGTCAAAATCTATGCCTTGAAAAGAATGGGTAAATTATTTATGATTTGCCTGGAATATAGAAGGATTAAAAAGAATGCCAAAAATTGATTTCAATTTACGGGAACTTGAAATTTTCAGCAGAGTTGTTGAACTGGAAAGTTTTTCAAAGGCATCTGAAACAGTTTTCCTAGCTCAGGCATCTGTGAGTGAAAGGATCAAAACCCTTGAGCAAAAGGTTGGAACCCGTCTCCTGGACCGCATGGGTAGGCGAGTGCTTCCCACCAGTGCAGGTGAGCTTTTATATAAACATGCAACGATTCTTCTGGATATGAAAGAAACAGCAGCGCTTGAAATGGAAAGTTTTCTTGGGCTGGAACAGGGAGAAATTTCCATGGGTGCCAGCACAGTACCCGGCGAATATATTCTTCCGGAAATCATCAGTCAATTCAACAGCAAGCACTCCAAAGTATCTGTTAACCTTGCCATAGCAGACAGTAATGAAATTAAAACCCGTGTGCTGTCAGGTGAACTTGAACTGGGAATTGTGGGGTCTAAAATCCGAGATGAAAAACTGATCTATCAGGAATTATGGAAAGATGAACTCGTGCTTGCCATACCCGAAAAACATCCCTGGTCGAAAAAAAAATCAGTTTCCATAGAGGACCTTGGTAAAGAACCTTTTATTATGCGAGAAACAGGTTCGGGTACGCTGGAGATTCTTGAAAGCTACCTGAAAGATTTACCCGGAAACGTGATCCATACCCTCAACGTCTCAGCAAGGTTTGGTTCATCTACCGCAATAAAAGAAGGTATCAGATCAGGTCTCGGCCTGTCCATTGTTTCGTCAAGGGCAATAAAAACCGAAGTGAAGGCAGGTCTTCTCAAGAGCCTTAAAATAAAAGGGATTTCCATGTCCCGGAATTTTTACCTCATCCGTAACAGGCTCCGCATTGCCTCTCCCTCATGCAAAGCCATGCTGGACTTTCTTTTAGCCAGTCAGGCCTGATCCCCTTCTGCCCCCGGTATCGGAAAAAGGTTGCCCTATAATATTTCATATCGGAATTTCCTGTTTGACATATCGGATTATTTGGCTGTATTAATTGGCCTCATTGAAAATTGGATAGTTAGACCTGTCACGACAAGATGAAAGATGAAACATATGTTTTTATCAAATACTGAGAACAACAAAAAATGAGGGCAATACTGGAATGGGGTTATAGATTAATCTGCTGGACACTTGGGGCTGTATTTATTTACACAGGCAGTGTCAAATTGATGAATCCGTCCGTATTTGGTGTCGTGATAGAAGCCTATGGAATTGTTCCTGAAATCCTGATACCGCTTGTGGCCGTCACACTGCCTTTACTGGAGTTGACGGCAGGCATCGGGCTGGTTTTTGATATAAAAGGAAGCCTCGCAATCATAACAGGGCTATTGGTCCTGTTCCTTGCTGTACTGGGCTACGCTATCCATATCGGACTGGATGTTGACTGCGGATGCTTCGGCCCGGAAGACCCTGAAGCCAAAGCCTTCCATGGATTGAGAACCGCCTTTTTCCGAGACCTGATAATGCTGGCCAGCGCATGTTTTGTCTTTGGCTGGCGAAAATTTAAGGGAATCGTCCCCAAACCATTTAGTGATTATTTTAAACAGTTACAAAGTGACTAAAAAGGAGAATACAGCATGAATAAAATTATTACGGCACTGATCTTCACATTGGTTGGAATCCTGGTCATGGGTTTTTCATCTCCGGCATTTGCATTCCTGGATAACAAATTTAATAAAGAAGTGAAAAAAGAAACCGGGGCTGTCAAGCTGGTGCGAGAGGTGCAAAAAGGCGGGTACGATGTGGTCAAAACCAATGAACTAAACACATGGATTAATGAAAAAAAAGAAATGATCATCATTGATACCATGCCCTATGAAGCCAGTTATAAGAAAAACCATATCCCAGGGGCTTTCCAGTTCCTGTTCCCTATTCCAGATCTGAACCAATGGGATGCCAAAGAAACCGGGGGCAAGTCCCAGGCAGAATATGAAAAACTGCTGGGTCCAGACAAAAATAAAACCATAGTAGTTTACTGCGGCTTTGTAAAATGCACCCGGAGCCACAACGGAGCCGTTTGGGCAAAAAAATTAGGGTATAAAAATGTTTACCGATACCCAGGCGGTATTTTTGCCTGGAAAGGTGCCGGATATAAGATGGAAAAATCAGAGTAGGGAATCTGCTATGCAAATGATTTCCCCTGACATTACTTTAACAGAACTTCCTGAAAAAAATTCCTGGTGGCCCGTATGAAAGGCCATAAAAACCTTCCACGATTTTATTTTTTAAGGGAAACCAGATCAAAGTCAAGGATAACTTGCATCTGTTTTCACTCTTCAAATATGCAAGGTTTCAAAAGGTATCTTTAAAATTTGCATGGCGTAATTTTGACACTATAATTCAGGTCAACACCATAACGTGAATTGCATTGGTTGCAATTCCTAACAAATTAAATTTTCCCAAAGAGGTCAATATTGGCTAAAGTCCTGGTCACTCAGAGTCAAAATAAAACCCCAGATAATCCTATGAAATTCTCATTTTAGTAAAAAAATATCCAACCACTACATGTGTCTTCAATGGGTCACAGCCAATCGTTGATACTTGTTTTAACTGCGGTTGCCCAGTGACAATACCGTCTGTTTCTTGACGTATCCGTATATTTTTTATATCTTTTATAATTTTTAAAACAGGAATGCATTATTGTGAAAATTCTTTTTCTTGAACCTTTTTTTGGCGGGTCCCATAAAGACTTTGCACTGGGTTTTAAAGCCCACTCCTGTAACGATGTTACCCTGGTGACGCTTCCTGACAGGTTCTGGAAATGGCGAATGAGAGGAGCAGCTCTTTATTTTGTCAATTATGTTAAAGATTTTTCTGCGTTTGACGCAATTATTGTCACTGATATGATGGATGTGACAGACCTATTGTCCATTGCCGGAAAAAATCTGCCGCCAATTATCATGTATTTTCATGAAAACCAATTGTCGTATCCATTGGCGCCCGGTCAAAACCGTGATTTTCATCTGGGTTTCACCAATATAACTTCTGCTTTTGCAGCAGATAAAATTTTATTTAATTCTGATTTTCATCTTCAGGATTTTATCAAATCGGCCAGCAAACTGATCGGGCAAATGCCTGATTTCAGACCCTCCTGGATGGTTGAGCAAATCAGGGAAAAAACCCAGGTGGTTTATCCTGGATGTGAATTTGAAAAAGGTGTGGTTGATTTAAAAAAAAGGGATACAGATAAGCCTTTGATCATATGGAATCACAGGTGGGAATACGACAAAAATCCTGAATTTTTTTTTGATGCCCTGGATGTCTTAAAAAAAAAGAACATTTCTTTTTGCCTGGCCTTGCTGGGGGAAAGATATGATATTTTCCCTGATATTTTTAAAATTGCCAGAGAAAAATTTGAAGGTGAGATAGTGGCATACGGGTATGCGGAATCCCGGAATGATTATTTAAACTGGCTGAAAAAAGGGGCGATTGTAGTAAGCAGTGCCATTCAGGAGAATTTTGGGATTTCCATTGTCGAGGCTGTCAGGTTTGGTTGTATCCCTTTGCTTCCGGACAGGTTGGCATATCCTGAAATTATGCCAAAGGAGCTTCATTCAAAATTTTTATATCACTCAAAAGAAACTTTCTTGGAAAAGTTAGAAGATATGCTGGTAAATTATCAAAAATATGTTCCCCTTCAAAAAAAAATGTCCTCGAAAATGGAGCAGTTTTCGTGGCAGATAAGAGTAAAAGAATATGATCAGGTTTTGAAAAAAAGTATATCTGCTTGATCTATTGGATACGAATCAACTTCAAAACCACAACAGGTCATAACTTGTGTTTTTCTTCAAATTCATCCCAGAAATCTTTATCTGTTTTTTTCCAGCCCTCACCAAATAATTTGTCAAACATAGGTTCTAACAATGAAAACCATTTGATATTGGATTTTTTACCTTTTTTCCTGTTTGCCAAAACGTCTTCAACAAATGTGGAAATGTCTGCCAGTTTGTCTTTTGGGACATAGGCATCAGCGCCTTTTTCGATGGATTGTTTTAAATTGTCCGGAGTCAGAGCATGGGCTGTCAGCATGAGTGAGGGAATACCTATCCTATTTGTTGCTTCTAAAAGGTCATACCCTTTAACACCCATGATATCCAGAACGGCAACATCATAGGTATTTGTTTTTAAAAAATCTATGGCCTCCTCAAAACTTGAAGCGGTATCAACAGAACACATGTAGAGCAGTTCTTCAAGCGTCTCCAGAATGTCTGGCTCATCATCTACTAGAAGCACTTTTTTATTTTCAAGAATGTTTTCCATGTTTAAGACTCACTCCTTTTATCAGTTGCAGGCAAACCTGGAGAATTCATATTTTATTTTAGCCAAATTTAATTAAAAATTCAATGGCTTCGTATATTTTGCTTTATGCCATTAACAAATTTATCCTTTCTTGACAGAAACAAATAGTTTTGAGTATAGAAGTTCATGTTACCGAAAAAGAGTATGGGTTTTTTTAAGGATTCTATAATGAAATTTAATTTACAGGAATATTCATCAATATGAAAAAAAGATTCAGTATCACCTTAATTATTTTGTCCACAATTGTATACGGCAGTATGTTTTTTCTGGGACGGTATCACGGGACTGGCTTTTTTGATGAAATTTTGGTTCAGTTAAACAGAGTATCCATCACTTTTTCTAAAAAACTGGAAATAGAGCGATCGAAATTTATCCTCAAGACAATTATAGAAAGCGAACATCCACAGGATAGCTGGAAGGGTTTGATTGTCCATAACCAAATAAAGGCTGATGACGAATTGTTTTACTATTATAAAGTTTGGACCATTCAAGCAAAATTAACCCTTGAAGATATCAGCAGTTCTTACCCTATTTTTGAGAAAACCAATAACAATATAAATATCATAAACTTCCGGTACGGCAGGGAAAAACCGGTATTGCAATTTCCTTTTTTTAGAGACAGGGCTGGAAATCTTAGGACGGGTCTGTTTTTCCCGCTGAATGAAAAACCAATATCTGCAGATTATAATAAAGATAATAAAGTCAACCATAAAGATGTTTTGCTCGCCAGGAAGGTTTAATAATTCAAATTTCCTATTGACTTAAATTCAACTTCTTAATAATTGTTATTGATAAGATGAATCTGAATCACTATTTAACTATGATTTTTTGATAGTTAACGCTGTATCTGCCCTGGATGTTAAACAAAAAAAAGAACGGTGCGGAAATGCACATAATTTTTATTAATATTAAACCTGTTTGATTTTTTAGAAAAGGAGGTGCGATAATTTTCATTATTTGAAAATGTCTCTTAACAGTTAACTCTTAACAGATTAGGTTCAAAGGAGATGTTCAATGAGCAAACAAGATGTTGTTGAAACCACCGAAGCCCAAATTGCTGTTCACTGGAAAGAAGAAGAATACTACTATCCTTCATCAAAATTCGTCGGTCAGGCCAATATGACAGATCCTGCGGTTTTTGATCGGTTCAACCTGGACAATTTCCCCGATTATTTCACAGAATATGCAGAGCTTTTAACCTGGTATAAATATTGGGACGAGGTTTTAGATACCAGTGATGCTCCCTGTTATAAATGGTTTAAGGGAGGATTGCTTAATGCCAGCTACAATTGTATTGACCGTCATCTAAAGGATAATAAAAACAAAACTGCCATACATTTTGTTCCGGAACTAGAAGAAGAAGCCATCCAGCATATCACTTACCAGGAACTTTATGTCCGGGTGAATGAATTTGCAGCATTGTTAAGGGATACGGCCAAACTTAAAAGAGGAGACCGTGTCACCATCCATATGCCCATGGGACCAGACCTTCCTATTACCATGCTGGCCTGCGCAAGACTGGGCGTTATTCACTCTGTTGTATTTGGCGGATTCTCTCCCAGTGCCAGTGCTGACAGGATTGTTGATTCCCAGTCCAGGGTTTTAATCGTCACTGATGCATATTACAGGGCCGGCAATCTTCTGAATCATAAATTCAATGCGGATGAGGCTGTTAAAATTGCTGCTGAACAGGGGCAGGAAGTAGACACAGTGCTTGTATGGCAAAGATACCCGGGCAAATATTCCTCTGAAACCCCATTAGTAGACGGTAGAGATGTTGTTGTAAATGAAAAATTAAAAGACTATTACGGTGCCAGGATTGAGCCCGAGCAGATGTTGAGTGAAGACCCTCTCTTTTTAATGTATACAAGCGGTACCACAGGCAAGCCCAAAGGCTGCCAGCACGGCACCGGGGGATATCTTTCCTATGTAACTGCCATGTCAAAATATATCCAGGATATTCATCCGGAAGATGTTTACTGGTGTATGGCAGATATCGGCTGGATAACCGGTCATTCCTTTATTGTATACGGTCCGCTGTCACTTTGCGCTTCAACTGTTATTTATGAAGGGGTTCCCACCTATCCTGATGCGGGACGTTCATGGCGCATTGCTCAGGAACTGGATGTCAACATTTTTCACACTGCTCCCACCGCCATCAGGGCCTTAAGAAAGCTTGGACCGGATGAGCCCGCCAAATACGATTATCATTTCAAACACATGACAACCGTTGGTGAACCCATAGAGCCTGCGGTATGGAAATGGTATGAATCTGCAGTGGGCAAGGGGGAAGCCATTATTGTTGATACGTATTGGCAGACGGAAACCGGCGGATTCCTTTGCAGCACAGTCCCCGGCCTCAAACCCATGAAACCGGGCAGCGCAGGCCCTGGTGTCCCCGGTATCCATCCGATTATCTATGATGATGAGGGCAATGAAGTTGCGGAACCAGGCATTGCAGGTAATATCTGTATCCAGAATCCCTGGCCTGGAATGTTCCAGACCATCTGGGGTGACAGGGACAGATTTGTAGATACTTATTTTGGAATGTATAATTCAAAACCCGATAGTAAAGACTGGAAAGACTGGCCATACCTAACCGGTGATGCAGCCACAATGTCTGAGGATGGATATTTCAGAGTCCTGGGAAGAATAGATGATGTCATCAATGTATCCGGACATCGTCTGGGAACCAAAGAAATCGAGTCTGCTTCGCTTGTGGTTGATGAAGTTGCAGAAGCGGCTGTTGTTCCTGTTGCCCACGATATTAAAGGTAAAGAACCCGATCTGTATATTGCTCTGAAGCCCGGCATACCGGCAACGGATGAACTTGCACAAAAAATCTCAGATGCCATATGTGAGCAGATAGGTAAAATTGCCAAACCCAGAAAAGTATGGCTCGTTCCTGATATGCCGAAAACCCGTTCAGGAAAGATCATGAGAAGAGTTCTTGGTGCCATATCAAATGAGGGTGATGTGGGTAATGTAATGACTTTGGCAAATCCGGAAGTTGTTGAGGAAATAAGAACCATGGTTCAAAAATAAACGTTTAGGCCAAGGAAATTTCAGGAGAAGATAAATGTCCAATTTGTATGCAAAAGCTTATGAGCAATCCATCAATGATCCCAATGGTTTCTGGGGTGAGATGGCTGAAGAATGTCACTGGTATAAAAAATGGGATAATGTTCTGGATGATTCGAACAAACCTTTTTACAGGTGGTTTAAAGGCGGTGAAGTAAATACCTGTTACAATGCCGTTGATTATCATGTGGATAACGGAATGGGTGAGCAGGACGCCATAATATATGACAGTCCTGTGACAGATACGATTGAAAAATTCACCTATTCTCAGTTAAAAGACCAGGTGGCAAGATTTGCCGGAATTCTTGTGTCAAAGGGTGTCGGCAAAGGAGACCGGGTGGTCATTTATATGCCGATGATTCCCCAGGCTGTATTTGCAATGCTGGCCTGTGCAAGGATAGGGGCTGTCCATTCCGTTGTGTTTGGCGGATTCGCCGCCAATGAGCTTGCCACCCGTATTAATGATGCCAAACCTAAAGTGATTGTATCGGCATCCTGTGGCATTGAGGTGAAAAAGGTCATTGAATACAAGCCGCTTCTAGATGAGGCCATCCAATTGTCCGATGCCAAGCCTGATGCATGTATCATTTTCCAAAGACCACAGGCCCAGGCAGATATGAAAGCGGGTCGGGATTTTGACTGGATTGCTGAAATGGAAACGGCGGTTCCCCATGATTGTGTTCCTGTAAAGGCGACCGATCCTTTATATATTCTTTACACATCCGGAACAACAGGACAACCCAAAGGTGTTGTAAGGGATAACGGTGGGCACATGGTGGCCTTAAAATGGTCCATGGGCGCTATTTACGGGGTACAAAAAGGTGATGTATACTGGGCAGCATCAGATATCGGATGGGTCGTAGGCCATTCATATATTGTTTACGGCCCTCTGCTTAAAGGGTGTACTACTATTATTTTTGAAGGCAAACCTGTTGGCACTCCTGATTCTTCCGTGTTCTGGCGAGTTATCTCCCAGCATCGGGTGAAAACACTTTTTACTGCCCCCACGGCCTTCAGGGCGATTAAAAGAGAAGATCCTAAGGCTAAAATGATGTCAAACTTTGACATGTCCTGCTTCAAATATCTGTTTCTGGCCGGGGAAAGATTGGATCCAGATACCTTGTCCTGGGCAAAAAATGCCCTCAAGGTCCCTGTGATTGATCACTGGTGGCAGACGGAGACCGGCTGGGCTATTGCAGCCAATTGTGTCGGTCTACACAAGTTTGACGTCAAACCGGGATCACCCACAAAACCGGCTCCCGGATGGAATATGGCTGTTCTGGACGATGACGGGAATCCTATCGGAGCAGGGGATATTGGTGCCATAGTGGCCAAGCTTCCTCTGCCTCCCGGTACATTGCCCACCCTCTGGCAAAATGACCAAAGATATATTGATTCCTATCTGAGCGTATTCCCGGGCTACTATGAAACTTCTGATGCCGGGTTTATAGATGAGGACGGATATGTTTTTGTCATGGCCAGAACAGATGACATTATCAATGTTGCCGGCCATAGATTGTCCACAGGTGGTATGGAAGAGGTCATTGCAGAGCATCCGGATGTGGCCGAATGTGCGGTTATGGGGGTAGCAGACCAGCTTAAGGGACAGATCCCCCTTGGCATGATGGTTTTAAACGCCGGTGTGGAAAGGGAGCCTGATGAAGTGGTCAAAGAAGTCATCGCCCTGGTCAGAAGCAAGATCGGTCCTGTTGCTGCTTTTAAAACAGCAACCATAGTCAAACGGCTGCCCAAAACAAGATCCGGTAAAATATTAAGGGCTACAATGAGGGCTATTGCCGACAAAAAGGATTATAAAGTTCCTGCTACAATTGATGACTATACCACCCTGGATGAAATAGAAGAATCACTGGGGAAAATCGGTTACGGCCACAAAGGATAAGGTATAAAAAAAGACACAAAAAAATAATTTTAAATTATTGAAAGGCTGACAGAAGAATTCTGTAGTGGTTTTCAAATGCAGAATTCTTCTGTTCTTTTTTAATGAAACAGTCAAACAGATTTTTAAAGGTCATCTTTCTGGCCTTTTCGGCTGCTATTGTGTTTATAGGAGCTATTGTTGCATACATCTGGCAGAACCTTAATAGTGATCAGATCGAAAATATTGTAATCATTGCCCATGATTTTTTTCTGCCGTTGCTGGCAATGGCGGTCATAATTGTAGCGGTGATTGGGTTCGGGCTTGAATACATCTATAAAAATTATATCCATCCCATACAAAAAATTTCTGGTGAAGCCTCTCTCATTTATTCATCAAATCCGTCACATCGTTTAAACATTTCTGGCAGCGCAGAGATTTTTTCCTTGACAAAAATCATCAATGATTTTGCTGATATTTTTGAAAATCTGAATAAAGATATTACCCAGCAGATTCTGACCACTAGAAAAGAAACCCAGCGAGAGAGGAATCTTCTGGCGGCTATAATGGCTGAGCTTCCTGAAGGCGTTATTATCTGCAATAAAAACGGAAGGATATTATTGTTTAACTCAATTGCAAAAAATCTGGTTGTACAAAATAATAACCCAAACAAAGCAGAACATTTTATCGGCCTTGGCAGATCTATTTTTCATCTCATCAGCAAAAGGTTAATTGCTCATGCCATTGATGAGATTGAAGAACGCCTGAACAATAAAAAAGAACATCTTGCCTCTTATTTTATTACTCCCGTTTACACGGGACGCCTGTTCAGCATCGAAGCCATACCTGTGTTAGACCAGGAAAAATTAATGACCGGTTTTATTCTTACATTTAAGGATATCACGGATCGGGTGAGTAAATATGAAAATATAGAAAACAAATTATCATCTTTCAAGCAAACCCTGGCAGTTCATTCTGACCAGACGAAATTGATGGTAAATGATTTAATTGATACGCCCAATGAAGAAAAAATAACCAGGGATCTGTATCAAAAAAAAATATTGAAAAACCTGGAATCTATTAATAGTCAGTTTACAGAAACATCTGCTTCCATCCTTGACACAGCATTAACGGAAATGCCTTTAACAAAACTTTTATTAACCCAGTTTCTTATTGCTGTTCAAAAAAAGACAGGCATATTAAATGACATCCGAGTGAATATTAAAAATGAAGCCAAAAAAAAGAGAATGCTTGCCGATTCATATTCTCTGACAAATGCATTTATTTTTCTTTTTGAAAATTTATCCAAAATCACCGGAAAAAAAGAGTTTGATATAAATGTGAGCGTTCAAAACGGTTATGTTTTATTTGATATCACCTGGAATGACAGCCCGGCAAGCCGGATTCAGATAGAAAATATTATTACTAAAAAAATTAAATTTCTGCCCACTTTTGGATATGTACTCAAGCAAAACAGATCTAAATTTAATATTATTTCAAAAAATTTTCAAACCTGCTCCCATATCCGAATTGCCGTCAATGCTGAACTTAAACTAGAATCAATAAAGAAAAAGAGAAAGGCTGTGATCACGGGAAGCCGGCCTGAGTTTTATGATTTTAACCTTTTTAAAATTGATGATGACACCAAAGATATTTTTAATACGGATTTAAAGAAAATTACTTTTACGGTTTTTGATACGGAAACCACTGGCCTTGATCCGGATGGGGGAGATGAAATCATTTCAATTGCTGCGGTAAGAATTGTAAACAACAAGATTGTTTACCAGGATATTTTTGAGGAATTGATAGATCCCAAAAGAGATATTCCAATTGAGTCTTATAAAATTCATGGGATTAATCATGAAATGCTGAAGGGAAAACCGGATATTGAAACTATTCTTCCTTTATTTAAGATTTATACCTATGATACAGTCCTTTTAGGACATAACCTAGCCTTTGATATGAAAATGCTTAAAGTCAAGGAAAAATTTACCAATACGGTCTTTTCAAACCCTATCTTAGATACGCTTTTATTATCGGCCTTGCTGCACCCTATAAATAAAAGGCATGACATGGAAAATATTGCCAAAAGACTGGGGGTCAATATTATCGGCCGACATACGGCATTAGGTGATGCCATTGCCACGGCCAAGATATTTTTAAAGCTGCTCCCCATCCTGAATGCCAATGGCATTTTTACACTGAAGAATGCCATTGAAGCATCCAAAAAAACGTATTATGCCCGGTTGAAATATTAATAAATTAAGGTATAGGTGAATATTTGAAAAATAAAAATAGTGCCCCCCCCTTTTCTCTTCTTCCACAAAGTGTACTGAAAACCCTTTATGATTCTTTTTCCTATGAAAACCATAAAAAGGGTTCAATCCTTCTTGTACAGGAGATATCAAAGGTTGATAAGATCTATATTTTGTCCAAAGGGTCTGCCCAATATTATTTTGAGGAAAATTTTGCCAAAACCCTGAAAAAAGATCTTAAGGAGGGGGAGAATTTTGGCGGTATCTCTATTCTGATGAATGATTCAGTGAGCACAAGGACCCTTAAAGTAAACGAAGATTCAACATTCATGACCCTGGATGCACATATTTTTTTAAAAACATGTGCAGCGTATAAAGCATTCAGGGAATATTTCACAGCCGAGTTTGGCAAATGCATGCTTAATAAATCCTATGCAGGTATTATATTGCGCCATATCAGGGATAAAGAGTTTAATCTGCCCTTTTTTAACCAACCCATCTCTGCCATGTTCAGACCCAACATCGCCACATGCCCAATAGACACAAGCATACGTGATGCTGCTGAAAAAATGAGCAAAACTGCTTCCAGCGCCATTCTGGTCAGAAATAAAAAAAAGAAAATACAAGGCATTGTTACGGATGCGGATCTAAGAGAAAAAGCACTTGCAAAGGAACTTTCTTCTACAGAACCGGTCTCCGGGATCATGTCATCTCCGGTGATTACCATCCCGGGCGACAGCCAGGTCTTTAAAGCATTTATAAAGATGACCTTTAAAGATAAAAGGCATCTGGCCGTAACCAATAAAGCCCTTGATATCATCGGAATTATTACGGAAAAAGATTTGATCTCTGCCCAGGCCAACTCAACCTATCTACTCATAAAAGCCATACAATCGGCGCAGCAGATCGATCATCTTGAGAATATACATTCAAAGCTATCCGAGCTTTTGCTGGATTCTATCAAAAACGGGTCTAATCCGGAATATATCACAAAATTAATCACTGCTTTTTCCGACGCTATCCTGGATAAAATCATCGGGTTTACAATAAATGAGATCGGAGAGGCTCCCTGCAGGTTTGTCTTTATGATCATGGGGTCTGAGGGCCGTGATGAGCAGACCCTTATTTCCGACCAGGACAATGCACTGGTATATGAAGATTTATCTGATCCAGCGGAAGCACAAAAAGCCCTGGAATATTTTACTCGATTTTCCGAGCTGACTTGCAATCAATTGAATAAGGCAGGATTCAAGTTCTGTGATGGTGATAATATGGCTAAAAATCCAAAATGGTGCCAACCTTTATCTGTCTGGAAAAAATATTTTACAAATTGGATTAGAAGTGTTGATCCTCAAAAAATATTGTACTCGAGTATTTTTTTCGATTTCAGGGGTGCCTGGGGGGATTTAAGTTTAACTGATGAACTGAAATTACACCTTTCCAAGTCAGTTAAACAATGGCCGGGTATTTTAAGGTGCTTAACAGAAAACTCTTTTCAGTTTAAACCTCCCATCAGTTTTTTCGGTAAATTTATTGTGGAAGAAAAAGGAAGGCATAAAGGATCTTTTGATATCAAAAAAGCACTTTTACCCATCATTGATTTTGCCCGGATTTATGCCTTAAAAGAAGGGATTTCATCCACCAATACATTGACCAGGCTGTTCAGGCTTTATACAAAACATTCTATGACCAACACCCAGTATCTGAACCTGATCCGGTCCTATAACCATATGATGAATTTAAGGTTCCTCCGGCAGATCACCACCATAATGGATGAAGAAGAGGAACCGGATAACTATATTAATCCAGCTAATCTATCCTCCATTGATCAGGCCATGCTAAAGGAAACATTTAAAATAATAGAAAAAGTACAGCAAAAACTGAAAGTGGAGTTCATTGGCTCATCCTGAAGAACGGATGGATTTTCTATAAAACAAATTTTTGTATCATTAAGCGCTTTAGTACAAATGTTGAACCGCTGACCCGTTTACCGGGCCAGCGGTTCTTTATTTGTTACATTTTATTTATTAATGATCTTGAGCGCTGCCAGATCCAATTGGTACACGAATATCTTCAATAAGATCCTGGATTCTCTGAGGCGGCTCTTCAGTCGATAAGGAGACTACATATGCCACACCAAAGTTAATCAGGGCACCAACAGTACCAAAGGACTGTGGATTAAGTCCAAAGAACCAGTTGTCGGCATTATCCGGTAACATGGCTGTGGATTTAAAGAAGAACCATCCCTTGAATATAAAGATATAAATAAGGGTTGATCCCAAACCAGCTATCATACCGGCGATGGCGCCTTTGTCATTGATGCGTTTGGAAAAAATACCCATCATGATGGCCGGGAATATGGATGATGCGGCAAGACCAAATGCCAGGGCAACCACCTGGGCTGCAAACCCGGGTGGGTTCAGGCCAAGGTAACCTGCAACAATGATTGCAGCGCCGATGGCAATACGGCTGTATTTAAGTTCCTGTGCGTCATCGATATCCGGCATTAACCAGCCTTTTAGAACGTCATGTGAAATAGCAGTTGCAATGGCAAGTAAAAGTCCTGCAGCCGTTGAGAGGGCTGCGGCAATACCGCCTGCTGTTACAAGGGCTATAACCCAGTTGGGCAGGCCTGCAATTTCAGGATTGGCAAGAACCATGATGTCCCTGTCAACCTTTATCATTTCATTACCTTTCCAGCCAAATGCTTCAGCATTTTTAAGGCCTTTTTCATCATAATACTGGATCCGGCCGTCGCCATTTTTGTCTTCAAACTTTAAAAGACCGGTTTTTTCCCAGCTTTTAAACCATTGAGGTACGTTTTTATATTCAATGTTTCCGTCAACACTTCCTACAGGTCCGGGTTGAATGGTATTCATCAGATTCATACGGGCCATGGCACCCACTGCAGGGGCTGTGGTGTAAAGAATGGCAATAAAAACAAGAGCCCAGCCTGCGGATGCGCGGGCATCCTTTACTTTAGGAACAGTAAAAAATCTCATGATAACATGGGGCAGCCCGGCTGTACCGATCATCAATGACATGGTCAAGAACAGGACGTTGATGGTCGACATCTTCTGGGCCGTGTATTGCGCAAAGCCTAGATCCACCAAGATGGTATCAAGCTTATCTAAAAGATGGACACCAGAGCCGTCTGCCATCGTACTTCCCAGACCCAGTTGGGGAATGGGCATTCCAGTGAGTTGAAGGGCGATAAATATGGCAGGAACCGTATAGGCAAAAATAAGTACACAATACTGGGCAATCTGGGTATTGGTAACTCCTTTCATACCGCCGAAAACTGCATAGATGAAAACAATGACCATACCGATGATAATTCCCACTTCAAAGGAGATTCCAAGGGCACGGGAAAAGACAACACCGATACCTTTCATCTGGCCGATAACATAGGTGACCGATGCCGTGACAAGACAGCCCACTGCAACCATTCTTGCAAAGTTAGAATAGTATCTTTCACCAATAAATTCAGAGACGGTAAATTTACCGAATTTTCTAAGGTAAGGGGCTAAAAGCATGGCAAGAAGGCAATAGCCTCCTGTCCACCCCATTAGATAGACAGAG
The DNA here is from genome assembly GCA_964455805.1 of uncultured Desulfobacula sp. GTDB lineage: Bacteria > Desulfobacterota > Desulfobacteria > Desulfobacterales > Desulfobacteraceae > Desulfobacula. The sequence goes on along the minus strand of CAYVZG010000030.1, from coordinate 7,474 downwards.
CCGTCATATCCAAGGAATGCAATTAGGCCTGCCATGGAAATAAAAGATGCGGCAGACATCCAGTCTGCGCCTGTGGCCATACCATTGAGAACGGGATGAACACCTTTACTGGCAACATAAAAATCGCTGGTGTCCTTTGCTTTCGACCGAATGGCAATATAAATATAAAGTATAAACGTCGCTCCAACAACAAGAACAGTCATTACTTGTAAACTCATAGCTTATCTCCTTTTAATCTTCTTCAACGCCAAATTCTTTATCCAATTTCCCCATCCTGTTGGAATAGAAAAAGATTAATGCCACAAAGACATAAATGGATCCTTGCTGAGCGAACCAGAATCCTAATTTATACCCTCCCAGGGAGATAGCATTAAGAGGTTTAACTAGAATAATTGCGAACCCGAAAGAAACCACAAACCAGATGATCATACATAGGGTTACCAGCTTGATATTTTGCCGCCAGTACTCCTCCCTTGACTTTTCAACCATGGACATTACCTCCTTAAAAATAAGTTAATAAACACCATTCAAAAAATTTACGAGACTCAAAATTATTTTTTATTACATTATGATTTCGTAATGTCAAGGAGGATTTTCACCTTTTTTTTTTGCCATAACACTTTAATAAGACCACACTCCAAATTCTATAATTACTATTTTTTCTAAAATTATCACCTTCAAATTATTGTTTTCTATAACTATAATTACTATTTTTAATATAATTTCAATAGCCATATAATTTTTATAGTTATCCTGTCCTGATGTAAAAATTAAAAACCGATAACGCCTCTGAAACCTACGATTCGCAGGGCGATACGATTTTTTCCCAATTGTATGGAAAATAATTGTTATCCATTTAAGGACGATAAAAAAAATCAAATCATTTTCTGAGATGAATTTATCAGGTCTGATCAAACTTAAAAAACAAGTTTTCCTATTCAGTTGCTATGATAAGATGTAATCAAATAACCTTATGAAATTATAAAAATCAGGCAGATTATGTCAGGGCAAATTAAAATATTTTTATATTCATTAGGATGTTTTGCATAATAATGACACCGGTTTGTTTGCTAATATAAAAAATAATATAAAGGATAACTTAAAATGAATGATCGATTATTTTTATTTTGCCTTTTATATTGTCAGACATGGTAAATGGCTGCTTGTCATTTTATCATTAATTTGTAGGGTGGTTTATGGTATACAGGCCTAGTGAATTCTTATTATTTGAAGGGTATTTGAACATAGCTTGGCAATTTTTAAGGTGGAATGAAAATGAAAATTAATATTGCAATCAACGGTTACGGTCGAATAGGGCGTTGTATTACAAGAGCCCTGTACGAATCTGAAAAATTTCATAATGAAATCAATCTTGTTGCCATAAATGAGATGGCTGATGAAAACACAATTTATCATTTGACCAAATATGATTCCACCCACGGCAGGTTCCCTTTAAAAGTTTTAAAAGAAAAATCAGCCTTGGTCATAGAAAGGGAAAAAATTAAAATATTTCAGGAAAAAAATATTGTCAACCTTCCTTGGAAAGATCTGAATATTGATGTGGTCCTTGACTGCACAGGGGTATATAAAGATAGAGAATCTGCAGAACTGCATATTCTTTCGGGCGCAAAAAAAGTCATTTATTCACATCCGGCAACAGATGAGATGGATGCCACCATTGTCTATGGCGTCAATCATCATATATTAGAAAAAGAGCATACCATTATTTCAAATGCGTCGTGCACGACCAATTGTGTCATACCTGCTCTTTATGTGCTTGATAAAAACTTAGGAATTGAGAGCGGCTCAATTACCACAATTCATTCTGCCATGCATGATCAGCCGGTTATTGATGCTTACAACCCTGACTTGAGAAAAACACGGTCAGCATTGATGTCCATCATTCCCGTGAATACAGCACTGGAAAAGGGGATTTCAAAAATATTGCCTTCCATGGAAGATAAATTTGAAACACTTGCCATCAGGGTGCCAACAACGAATGTGTCCATTATGGATATTGCGCTTGTGGTAAAGTCTGATACCGATATTACATCGGTTAATGATATACTGACCAAAGCCTCTGAAAATAGTTTGAAAAGCATCCTGGGGGTGACAGACGAGCATCTGGTATCATGTGATTTTAATCATGATCCCCGCTCATCGATCGTTGATCTTCAGCAAACCAGGGTAAGCCAAAAACGCCTGGTTAAAATTCAGGCCTGGTTTGATAATGAATGGGGATATTCAAATCGTATGCTGGATACCACTATGGCTGCTTTTTACGCTGAATAGCTCCGATCACAGGTCTGTGCTCCAATCGCATGTCAGTGTACATTAACAAAATGTACACTTTTTTTCAGGCATTATCCGATTATGAATCCAGTTCAATGAGTTTTTTAGTCACTGCAATTAATTCTTCAGGGATTTGAGTGATATCATCAAAGGGACGAGTGCCATCCCTGTCCGAAGAAACAATTTCATCCATTTCAGGAATAAATCCTAAAATATCAAAATCAGACATGCTTGTCTGTATCAATTGTTTGTCTTCCTCAGACCTGACCCTGTTTCCCAAAATAACAATGTTCTTAATCCCTATGTCATGGCCAAGTTTTTTTATTTTATCTGCAGCCACGCGACTTCTTTTGCCTGGATTTACAACCACAATAAGCGCATCTACAGATCCTGAGGTGGCACGCCCAAGATGTTCAACACCCGCTTCCATATCCATGACAACCACTTCATTACGGGCTAAAACAAGATGATTCATCAAGGCCTTTAAAATAGTTGATTCAGGGCAGATACATCCTGATCCTCCCTGTTGAACCGTACCCATGACAAGCAGTTTAACCCCGTCTTTTTCAATGGAAAAGCGATCAGGTATATCATCTACTTTGGGATTTAAAGTAAAAAATCCACCCATTGTACCGGGCGTAGCACCGGTGCGTTCAGCAATAAGATCAGATAATTCTGAAATAGGCGTAATGGGTTTAGATTCATCAATACCAAGCCCTGCAGCAAGGTTGGCAACAGGATCAGCATCTATGGCAATAACGCTTGTATCTTTATTTAATGCGGCAATGGAACGAGCAATTAAAGATGTGATAGTGGTTTTACCAACACCTCCTTTGCCTCCTATGGCAAGTTTTAAACTCAAATTTCAAACTCCTAAAAATTAATTTAAATATTCTAAAATAGTACCTTTTTCATCCAAAAGGTAAACTTTATGTCCATATTCATTGGCAACAGCCAGAAGATCTTCTTCAATCACGGCCTGAGTGTCGTATTTCCCATTAAAAAGATCCTTTGGCATCAGAGCGAAGCAGGCTCTTGCCTGCTCTTTTGTTTTAAAGGCCGGGAGAAATTTTTCATTGGTTTTCCCATCACTGAATCCGACAAACTGCTCTGTTTGGGTATTGGGATCTTGAATAATGATGTAATACCAGTTTGTACCTATTTCACTTCCTTCAAATTGATTTTCCAATGTTGAATATCCTCGATTTAATATTATACTTTCGTTAATGCTGTTGTTTGTTTACTTTTTCAAATATAAGTCCATAATTTAAAAAAGAAAGTAAAAAAAATACAAAAAAAAGGCCCCTGGGTTTCAAAACCCAGGGGCCTTTAAAGTACACTATAAAATCCTGTTAAATATCAAGCCATGAATCAGAATAAAGTGTTTCACCCATAATGACCTTATAGGTTTTTGCATAATCCTGCATTTCTTTATCAAGACTTGCAATATCGGGTTCGTTTCCATCCATCATACCGTGAATAAAGTCAACAATATCCTGTCTTTCACCTTTTGCAATACTGGTCTGCTGTTTGTCCAGAGGATCGGCAATGACAGATTTCATTCCGTATCTTTCAAGCATAACCATGTAAGTCTGGTTCAAGATACCACGAAGGTGTTCCGGAGGTCCATTTGAGATGTTGGAAAGTCCACAGGTGGATTTTACACCAGGCGCAATGTCTTCAAGCATCATCTGAAAATTCATAAGGCTCATCAGTTGCTGCTGTTGAATATTAACAGGTGTTACAAGTCCGTCAACCCACATCCTCTCGTTGGCAATACCCGCTTCATTGGCAAAATAAAGTAGTTCAACAGCTAAAGCGGCCCGTTCATTTTCATCTCTTGGCAAACCATCAGGGCCCCACAACAGTGCAACAAAATCAACATCATATTCTACTGCAAGAGGTACCATTTTTTCATATCTTTCAGGTCTTGCCATAATAGAATTGATGATATGCGGCTGATCAGCAGGTTTTAAAACTTTAAGTCCAGCTTCAATGGCATCAATGTTGGAGGTGTCAAGAAGCAGAGGCATTCCCGGTACCGCTTCCTGAACAACATTAACAACCCAGGGCATTAGTTCGGTTCCAAACTTTTTGGCGGGCCCGAGGTTAATGTCGATGTAATCCATGCCCAGTTTCTTTTGGTTTACGCATTCTTCCTGAATAGGAACTGGATCACGTTTGGATGGATCTGCCTCTTTGAATTGTTTTCCAATGACATTGGAAATAACATTCAGACTTTCACCAAATAGTATCATGTTCTCTTCCTTTTATAATTAAAATGTTACATTTAAAAGCCAGGGGAAAAATTAACCCCCTGGCTTTTAAACCTTATTTTGCTTTGAGAAATGCCGGCAGGTGAGCCGCTTCCCTCGGGCCAACGGTAATAGTCCAGCCGGGAAGTTCTTCTTCAATATCACCTGCAATGGCTGCAGCAAAACCTGGAATGATAAGTTCAGTATGTTTAACCTTATCCATAATTCCGCTCTTTTTAACAAACAATCCTACATCGTCACCGCCAAATTTACCGGCAGCCCATGCAGTCAGAACAGAAAGACCTTCAGAATCTTTTATCAATAACCATGCGGGGACTTTACTGGCTTCTATTTCACCTGAAACGATGAAGTAAGTCAAGGCAAAGTTAGTGGTCACAAGTACAGGAGAATTCTCATCAGGATTACCGATTTCGAAAATACCTTCAGTTACCGTCATTGGTCTCTGGGGGTCAGTGTAGATATTGAGTCTTTCAAGCAGAAGCGGGAATAAGGACTCTGCAGTGAAATCAGACATAACAACTATGCCGCCGTATTTGGCTACCATCATACCGGCAATAAGTGTTTCCATATCCAGGTTGGAAGCCATTTCACTGGGGAATGTAATTGTTGGAAAGCCCAATGCTTTATTGGACGCTTTCAGGGCAGCCCGTCTAATGGCAACTTGATCTTCAAGGGCCTGTTTGATTTCTCTTGAACCCGGATCAAGAACCAGATCTTTGATTCCCATACCAGTTAATTTTTCTGTTAATGCCTGAAGCGCATCTACAGAGTCTGCTTTAACAGCCAGGGGAAGATCATTGTCTTTTGCCAGAGCTCCCATATCATCCGCATTTTCTGCTGTTGCAGCATAGAGCAGTGGCCGTTTGAAACCGGCAACTTCAACACCGGCTTTCATAACATCAAGATCCATGCTCATCAGAATCAGGTTAAATTCAGATTCTTTGGCGATTTTACCTGCAACATCGGCAAAGGCTTGGGCGCCGTTGCCTGCATCTTTAACCACTAGAAGTTCGGGTCTTAAATTAAAACCTACACGTTCATACTGGAATGCATTATAGACTTTCAGGGCTTTGTCAAGATCTGCAGCATCAATATCTGACGATACGGTTGCTGCAAGAACAGTTGGGTTGAAAAAAGTTTTTTCATGTCTGTAAAGAACTGTTTCTCCACCCGTTGCTGTTTTACGAACTCCTTTACCCAGGGCGACAGGGCGAATTGGAGGAGCAGATGCCTCAGCCAGCTGTTCTTTTGCTTCATCAGAAACATAAGGGCAACTGTCCAGTTCCGCTTTTCCCGATGCAAGATTCATTGCAAAGGCAAGGCATGTAGGAACTCCGCACTCCTTACAATTTGTTTTGGGTAGGAGTTTGAATATCTGTATACCGGTTAATGCCATTTTTCTCTCCTTAAGTTTTTAAAAAACCTATGAAATTAGGTCCTGCAGCAGTTTCAGGTGAAAAGCTGCAGGACCTTTATGTTTATTAATTATCCAACAAGGGGTTCCATATTCAGTGCTGGATGACCTTTTTCCTTGAGAAAGGGAAGAATTTCTTCTTCGGTAATACCAACAGTTTCATCGGCAATCATGTCAAAAAGCCCTGGAACGCCCATTTGCTCGCCGCGGGCAACGATTCGGTCTTTGAGCTCTTCTTTGAGTTGCTTTGGCATCCATACCATTCTAAGCAGACCACCGTCGCCCAGGATGAATTTACCCTGGGTAATATTGAATTTGGAGTGTCCCACAAATCCGGGAGAGGAAGCACCACCGCCCATAACACCGGCCAGTGTGGTAAACTTCATACCACAAGGTGTTTCTCCGCCATAGTCACGACCAACGGTCATCACACCGTTGCAACCCGGCAGCATGGCAGCGATACATTCGCAGCAGCCGCAGGTTGTCATGGGATCATGAACCATTGAGTAGAAGTTGTAATGGGTTACCGTACCCCTGGAAGCTTTGTAAATAAAGTCATTGACACCTTTAAACTGACCCAGGTTTGCGTCAAGGACTTCGCCCTTTTCTATGGGCTGGTTGGGGCCGGTCGGGTTGATCTCAAAAGAAGCTTTACAGTCCATCCAGTTATAGGCTCCGCAAAGACCTGTTCTTTCCGGACTTACCGTACAAACATGGCTGGGCGCAAAAGACTGGCAGAGTGTGCATGAGTAATAGGTTTCAACATCTTCATCTGTCATGGTGTCAACACGTGCATCCCTTACCTGGTAATCAGCTCTGGCGGTTTCCGTCATTTTGTCAACATCTTCGGCATTGGTCAAAAGAGTTACCTGAACCTTGTCGACAATTTTCTGGAAATCCTGATGAAATTTAGCATGGAGAACAACACCGATATCTTTAAGTGTAAAACCCTTTTCAATAGCAGCTTTAGAAATACGAACCCAGGCAATATCCCTTTGTCCGATATGCATGACACCCTGGATGTAATTGATCAGATGATGAATCTGTCTTTCCATGATGGGTTCAAAGTCTTCCTGGAATTCACGACCGGCAATCTGTACTTTAATTCCCAGTGCAAAAGTCCCGCCTTCTTTGATTTCGTCAATATCCGGACCAATGATGTCAACTTTTCCATCTTCAATTTCACCCATATCAGCCATTTTGACATGTTCAGTACATTGGGTTTTACCACCGCCGCACTGGGCAAAAAGATCAGCACCTCTAACGCGCTCACCTTCAAAAGCCGGGCCAAAAGAGCAGGGGATGTCTATTTCAGAAACCGTTACTTTAAGTCCTCTGACTTCAACGGATTTTTGTACCATATCTTCATGTGCAATCGGTGCCACAACATGCTCATAGGTACAAATACCAGTGGGCAGGATTTCAGGAATCGGTGTATCAGCGATTGTCGGGAAACCCCAGTTAACACAACCGGCTGCTGCAACACCCCATT
>CAYVZG010000029.1:12680-51018 GCA_964455805.1 uncultured Desulfobacula sp. | reverse complement strand
AGTTCGTAAAATTCAGCCTGGCCTTTGGTATCGATACTGGCGGTCGGCTCATCCAAAAGTAAGAGCTCTGGTTTGCTTACAAGTGCTCTTGCGATAAGCACACGCTGGCGTTGACCGCCTGACAATGTCCCGATTTTCTTATTTGCATACCTGCCCATTTCAAGTCGGTCCAGAGCTTTCAAGGCTGCTTTTTTATATTTCACCCGGTTTCGGCTGAATCTTTTTCTGGGGTCAAAGGCGCCCATCAGTACCACATCAAGTGCTGAAATAGGAAAACTCTGATTTATATGCAAATTCTGTGGAACATATCCGATGCTGGAAGCGGTTTCTCCGGGTACGTTTCCATCGATCAGTACGGTTCCTCTATCCGGTATGAGAAGGCCCAGCATCAATTTTAACAGTGTGGTCTTTCCCCCGCCGTTGGGTCCAATTATCGCTAAGAAATCTTTTTTCTTTACGCTTAAATTGATTGATGCCAGTATGGTTTCCCCTGTGTAGGCGAAATCAAGATTTTTTATCTCAATTATGGACATGACCCTCCCTTTTTATGTGGATACGGTTTATTTCAATATGGCTTTAAATTTTTCTGCTATCATGCGCAGATTTTCCATCCAGTCCTCAGCCAGAGGATCGGCAAATGCAACTTGCCCTCCAATTTCACTGGCAATGAGCTTCGCACTCTTAGTTGAAAATTGGGGTTGGACAAATACGACCTTGATGCCGTCTTTTTTCGCATGCTTGATTAATTCTTTTAGCTGAGCGGGTTTGGGGTTCTTGCCTTCAATTTCAATTGGGATTTGCTTGAGTCCATATGCCTGAGCAAAATACCCCCAGGACGGATGAAATACTATGAACTGCATTCCTGATTTTCCGGCTAAAATCTGTTTCAATTCTTTATCAAGGGCATCAATCTGAGCAATAAACGAGTTGTAATTTGCCAGAAATTCGTTTTTGTATTGGGGAGCGGCCTTCTGGAGTGCTTTCAATATGGTTCCGGCCTGGATTTTTACAAGTGCCGGTGCTGTCCAGATATGCGGGTCAAGGCCGGTATGGTCGTGATCCTCTTCGTCCTTGTGCCCCTTTTCATCATGATGGTCTTCTTCATGTTTTTCATCGTGATGCTCATCCCCTTTATGATGGTGTTCTGCCATGGCAATTTTTTCTATACCATGATCCGTATGAATGAGTTTCATGTCCGAATTGGAGGCAGATATTTTTTTTAACCACGCATTCTCAAAAGGGACACCAATGGCAAAATAAAGTTTCGCTTTTGAAAGTTCGGCCATCTGCCGGGGCTTGGGTTCATAGGTGGCAGGACTGGCGCCTGGTTTTACCATGATTTTTACATCAACCTTATTTTTGCCAATTTGTTGCACAAAATATTTTTGCGGGACAATGCTGACGAACATGGGTAATTTTTCAGCTGCACTGGCTGAAGCAACAGCACATATTGAAAAGGATATTATTAAAAGTAGTCTTATTGCCATTGTCTGTAACCTCCTGATAATTGATTGTCGGATCAATAAATGAGCATATAATGCAATATAGTTGCATTATATGGATTACGCAAGGGCTCAGGCTATTTTTTCGCCGAACCATCTAAAATTGTTAACTTTTCAAATATTGACTCAAAAAATGAATCACACAAACAGCAATTTAGTCGTGCAACTAATTAACAATGGTATTTGACAAATCCCATCTTTATCAATAAAATGATTCTTGTCAATAACATTTAACCTCATTGGCATTATAAATAATATAGAGTGAAATTCATTCCGGTGGAACGTGATTAGAAAATTAGCACCTTATATTCCCTTAAGACTGTTCACAACTCTGACAGTTTTATACATTTGTGTCGGGATGCATCTTTTGCATCCTTCATTCCATGAGCATATTGAGAATGATACCCACGACCAATATCATCTCCATGCAGATCTTGGGGAAAAACTTATGGTGGACTATCATCTTTCCTGCCCTTTGTGTGAGTTTTTTACAGTCAATCAATTTGTTCTGCTTTCATTTAAACCATCCTGTGCAGGGAATCAGCATCACGATCAAATTAGATCAACAAACCTGTTGATGGTAATAAAATCTTATTCAAATCATATTGAACCTCGGGCTTCTCCTTATCCCTCGATCGTCTGATTAAATGATCTAAAGTATTTTTGTACTGCCTTTAGGAATCCTTAAAAAATAACTTGATCTGAATCGTTTCCCAAATCCCTTAAAAGACAGGATGTTTTGAAAACAAAAGATCAAATAATTTTGGAGCCGATCCTGATCTGTTTCACAAGGCGGTTTTATAAGTTATTGAGAAGAGTACCGGTCTTTATAAGGTACAGGAGGAAGAGACCTTTGAATGAGGAGTTGTCATGTATTTGAAGAAGTTAAATATACCAATATTGTGTTTGTGTGTTTTTGCTGTACTTTTCTATGACTTGAATTTAAAACCTGTTGGCGCGGAACACGGGCATCACGAGTCACACGTTCATGGGGTGGCTCACATCAATGTGGCTTTGGAAAAGAATGAATTATATATTGAGGTCATAAGTCCGGCTGCCAATATTGTCGGGTTTGAGCACCCCCCCGGCAACGAGAAGGAAAAAGAAGCTGTAAGAAAAGCGGTTGACATCCTCAAGGCCGGTGAAAAAGCATTTAAACTGACGTCCCGTGCCGGTGCAGTTTTAAAGGAAGCCTTGGTTACAACAGGTCATGAGGATGAAGGCCACCATGAAGATGAACATGAAAAGAGCCATGATGAGCAGCATGAGCATGCAAAAGAGGACCATGATGATCAGCACAGTGAATTTAAAGCCGTGTATCGGTTTCACTGCAGGTATCCGGATAAGCTCAAACATCTTGATGTGATTCTTTTTGAACACTTCAAGGGTATCAAAGAGATAGACGTGCAGGTCCTGACAGAAACAAGACAAACATCTCTGGAACTGACACCCCAGAAGAATAGAATTACGTTTTAACCCAATGCATTAGAAGGATTGATACAGGACTGTTATGATAAATCATTCTCAAAGCAATACTATAGAGCCGGTCATTGAGCTGTCTGATATCCGTTTTTCATGGGATGGGCATCTGGATATACTGGATATTGAACACCTCGGCGTCAATCCGGGCGAACGGATATTTATCGCCGGTCCCAGCGGCAGCGGGAAAACGAGTCTGCTTAACCTTATTGCCGGGATTATGTCCCCGCAGACCGGGGTGGTAAGCACCGCAGGCCAGGAGATGAACCGGTTGAGCGGAGCCGTAAGAGATCGGTTCAGGGCTGACCATATCGGTTTTATTTTTCAGATGTTCAATCTAGTCCCTTATCTGACTGTGGTGGAAAATGTGACCCTGCCCTGCCGCTTTTCAGCGCAGAGGCGGGACAGGGCAGCAAAAAGGTCTGCTAGTGTCGAGGAAGAGGCCATCCGGCTCCTAAAAAAACTGGGCCTGGATGGGAAAGTGGCTGCAGGACATACTGCCACCGAATTAAGCATGGGGCAGCAGCAGCGTGTAGCTGCAGCCCGGGCCCTTATTGGCAGCCCTGATATCATTATTGCTGACGAGCCCACATCTTCGCTTGACAAGGATCATCGCAAAACCTTTATCAATTTGTTATTCAAAGAGTGTGAAACCCAAAAAAGTACGCTGGTCTTTGTCAGTCATGACACTTCTTTGGAAGGATTATTTGACAGAACTATTCAGCTCGAAGATATCAATCGGATCTGATGGTTGCTGTCTATCCAGAGTCAGGAGAATAAACTAACATGTTTGACCTTGCATTAAAGAGTTTAAAAAACAGACAATTTACCACCCTCATGACCATTCTTTCCATTGCTTTGAGTGTAACCCTGCTGCTGGGTGTGGAACGGATCAGAAAAGAGGCCAGACAAAGCTTTACCAATACCATATCCGGGACCGATCTTATCGTCGGTGCCCGAACCGGTCCGGTGCAGCTTCTTCTCTATTCGGTATTCCGAATCGGTAATGCAACAAATAATATATCTTGGAAAAGCTACCTGGAGATTGCCAGAAACCCCAATGTCGCATGGACGATCCCCATATCTTTGGGGGATTCCCATAATGGCTACCGGGTCATGGGAACAATCAGTGAATATTTTAAAAATTTCAGATTTGCCGGGAAGCGGAAACTTGAACTCAGCAACGGCCGCATTTTTAATGATGTTTTTGAGGTGGTGCTCGGGGGTGAAGTCGCAGATGCTTTAAACTATAACATTGGTGATTCGATCATTATCTCTCATGGGGCAGGAAAGGTCAGTTTTATCTCACACGATGACAAACCGTTTAATGTGGTCGGTATTCTAAAAAAGACCGGAACCCCGGTGGACCAGACGATCCATGTTCCTCTCGAGGGGATTGAAGCAATTCATATCGACTGGAATAACGGGGCGCCGATACCGGGAATGTCTGTGCCGAAAGATATGGTAAAAAAAATGGATCTGAGACCCAGGACGGTTACTGCTTTTTTCGTGGGTCTGAAATCCCGTATCGGTGCTTTTGGTGTTCAGCGCTATGTGAATACTTACACAAAAGAACCCCTGCTTGCCATATTGCCGGGCGCTGCCCTTCAGGAACTATGGGACCTTATCGGGGTGGCTGAAAAGGCATTGCTGGCCGTCTCCGGATTTGTAGTGGTTGTAGGGCTCTCCGGCATGCTGATCGCTTTAATGACCAGTTTGAATGAGCGCCGCCGGGAAATGGCCATCTTAAGATCTGTTGGGGCAAGACCGTTCCATGTCTTTTCACTGATTGTCGGCGAATCCGCTATATTAACACTGGCAGGGGTGGTAACTGGGATAGGTCTGCTTTATCTTTTATTAATCATAAGCCAGCCTCTGATCCTTTCAAGATTTGGTCTGTATGTGGCCATTAACGGGTTGAGCGCTTATGAACTGATACTGATGATAATCGTCTGCATGGCTGGTTTTTTTATCGGTATCATACCGGGTTACCGGATTTACCGCTATTCTCTGGCCGATGGTATGACGATACGAATTTAGGATTTAAAAAAATGAAAAAAATAATAGCAGTATTAATTGTCATAACGCTTGTCGCAACTTGTCAGATGGCTTTCTCCAAAGAAGTACGTACCCTGGACTGGAAGGATTTAATCCCTGCTGACCTGTCTGCAGATGACCCGTACAAAGGGCTGAATCAGGAACAACGCGGTGTGGCATCTTGGATCATCACTTTATTTGAAAATTTACCTGAACGAACCCAGGAGACCGAAGAAATTTTTGAAATGGTTGATCAGGGAATCGTAGAACTTCAAGCAGCAGGTATTGACATCAATACGATTATAAAGAGAAGGAAGGTACTTCACACATCAGTTGTCAATGAACTGAACGGTCAGAATATCAGTATAGGAGGTTATCTGCTGCCTCTTGAAATGTCCGGATCCATTGTTACAGAATTTCTTCTCGTCCCATATCTTGGCGCCTGTATCCACTCACCTCCACCTCCACCTAACCAAATTGTCCATGTAACGATAGATGAAAAGAACGGATATAAAAGCAAGGCCCTCTTTGATCCTGTGATGGTCACCGGAATGATATCGATCAAATCCCTGGTTAAAGATTTATATCTGGTGGATGGTTCAAGTAGTATCAGTATCGGATATATAATGCAGGCTAGGAGAGTTAAAACTTATAAAATGTAATCAGAGATTTTAATTAGAAAATGATGTGAATTTTAGACTTCTTTGTCGCTGGAAATATCCTGGCAAGTTTCCAACCTTAAAAATCGTGTTGCTGAAGAGGTGACGAGGCAGTCCGGATTCTTTACACTATTTAGGGTCGAGTATTTTTCGAATTTTTGACGCCATTTCATTTCCACCGGTCACCGGCTTTTTGACAATGGCTTACCGGTCTTGTTTCTGATCGGGAGCAACAGGAAGATAAACATTGAAAACCGTTCTTTTACCGGGATCGCTTTGAACGGTAATGACTCCTTGATACTTTTTCACTATTCCGTGAACAACTGACAGCCCAAGCCCTGAACCCTTACCAATCTCTTTTGTAGTAAAATATGGTTCATATATCTTATTCATAATATCAGGTGAGATACCTATACCTGTATCACTTACACTAAGGAGACAATATTCCCCGGAAGGGATATTGGGATCCTGAGAACTTTTTTCGGCCTTACATAGCTTTACTTTAAGCACGCCCCCGGATTCTTCCATGGCATGATATGTATTAGTACACAGATTCATTAATATTTCATGTAAATCAATTGCATTGCCCATGATGCATTTGGAATTACCGCAAAGGCTTTTTTTTATTTCTATATTGGCCGGTATTGTTGAGCGTATAAATCTGAGTGTTTCTTCAATTATTGGCTTTGGATCTATTGCCGTGGTGCCGTCGTCTCTCTGACTGCTGAATGCAAGGAATTGCGCCACCAAATCACGGGCTCTCTTTGAACCCATAAGGATCTCTTCCAAATTATCCTGCAATGGATCATCCTTTGGCAAATCCAACTTGGTCAATTCTGTAAATCCAATAATGGGGTATAAAATATTATTAAAATCATGTGCGATACCGCCTGCGAGCGCAACTATGGCTTCCATCTTCTGGGCTTGCTGCATACGAATTCTATATTCTTCTTTTTCTTTTTCAGCTTTTTTTTGACTGCTAATATCTATCACAGCAATATGGTGTTCATCAGGATCTCCTATATCATCCGAAGTGTTATTACTCTCCAGGCGAACATCCAGAAACGTTTCGTCACCTCTTTTCAATCTCAACTCACAGGTATTTGAAGTCTTTGGATAAGAAAGCTTCTTTCTATAATTATAGTAAATATCCTGGTCTTCTTTTAAGACAAAGACTGAAAGGGGTTGGGTTATTAAATGATTTCTCTCCATGAACAATAAATCTGCAAAGGTCAGGTTGGCCTGAAGGACTGAACCTTCAGAGTTGATTGTGAGATATCCCACCGGTGCAAAATCGTATAAATGAGTGTATTGTATTTTTGCTTCCAGAAGTTCCTGTTGAGAACGGCGGAGTTCGTCATTTTGCATCTCTAATTCAATCTGGAACGTCTGAAGCTCATGGATCATTTTTAACGGATCTGCATCTAAAGGAATTTTAGATATAGATCCTGTTTCCGAAAGCAGTTTTTCAGCCTGTCGGCGAAGTTCTAAAAATTTGTCTTTAGAAAAATTCTTATCTGCCAATTTTTGCCTCCCTGATAAAGGTTAGCGCTTTAAAACAGATTCTCCTTTCCACTATTTGAAACGTTATTCAATATCATTTTCAACTGCCTGTTCTGTTATATCAAATGCAGCGGAAGTACCTCCAATTACCTCTCCTTTTTGATCAAAAACCGGATTGATGACAACATCATATGTGCGATCTGTATCTGCAACCGTAAAAGAGATCGTTTTCCGGTTGCTTGAACCGGTTTCAATAACCTGTTTTTTCATTAACATCAGTTGTTCTGTTCCCTTGTTTTGATTAATTTCATCATCCCGTTTGCCAATTATTTGTTTGGGATTGAAATCTGGGTAAGGATTATAAACCCATTTATAACGACGCTTTTTATCGAAATGTGCCACAATAATTGGAATTTCCTTTAAGACTGTTTTATATCAATTTCCACTTTTTTTCAGCAATATTTCAGCCGTTTTCCGTTTGGTAATATTCCTGCCAATGGTACCCACTGCAAATACGTTTCCATTTTTATCCCTGACCGGATAACGGAAATCCTCAAAATACACTTTTTCTCCCTGCCACTCAAAAGTTGTTTCGTAGTAATTTCTTTTTTTTGTCTGTGCAACTTCCAAAATTTCTTCAAGGACCTTTTTTGAAGTATGCACATCCAGTACGTCAAATATGTATTGGCCAACCATTTTTTTAGGATCCATACCATATTTTTTGGGTCCGCTATAATGCAGATATCTACCTTCAAGGTCAATTAATGTTATGACGTCATTACTGCTCTCCAATATCATACGCAGCCGTTCTTCACTATCTGCCAGGGCAGATTGTACCTTTGTTCGCCTTGTGACATCTTCAAATGTAATTACGACACCATCAATCACATTCTGAACGGTTCGGTAGGGTAATGTTCTCATTTTAAAAGTCTGTTCATCCAATGTTTGTACATGGTCTTCTCTTATCAGCAAATCTTCAAGTACTTTTTCAGCGGTATCGGTAAGTTCCACATTTTTTAATTTAGTTGCGAAATGACTTATGGGCCGCCCAATATCAGAATTGTTCAAAGGGATGAGATTTTTTGCCTTTGGTGTAAAGCGCCTTACACAAAGGTCGATATCAAGGAAAATAGTTGCAATCTGAGTTGAGTCCAAAAGATTTTTCATGTCATCAGTTGTTTTTGATAATTCATCAATCCTGCTTTGCAACTCAGCATTCACAGTGGCTGATTCTTCATTTAATGACTGAAGTTCCTCTTTAGATGTTTCTAATTCCTCGTTTGTAGACTGCAACTCTTCGTTTGTGGATTGCAATTCTTCATTGGTGGATTTGAGCTCTTCATTGGAAGTCTCCAACTCTTCAATTGTTGTCTGAAGATTTTCCTTGGTGTATTGTAATTCTTGCTCAAGCCTTGACAGGTCATTATCTTTTTTTGTTTTTTGGGGCTTTCTTTTTTTTGCCGGTCTTGACACCTCGTTAAATGCCACCATCACATACTCTTGCCTTTTGCCCCAGTCATATAGGGGTTTCACCACGAGATCTACAATGACAAAACCGCCGTTATCCTGTATCTCTATGCCATTTTGAATAACTTCTGTTTTTTGAGTAATGACTTTGCGGATAACTGCCCCCAGTGTGGCTTTTAGGCCGGGGCGAGCCATCTCAATAATGTTGACACTGATTTTACCCACAGCCGGTTCTAAATATTTGCCTGTCCTGCCATGGATATAGACGATATTGTGCTTTTGATCTATGATTGCACAGGGCGGTGTATCACTTTGTTGGAGAATTGTTTCCACCAGTTTAAAGTTGTCTATATCCTCCGTCTTTTGACTGATTTTTCCTTCTTCTTTGAGCAAATCATCATCTTTTGGAGGGGTAGGGAAATCTAAAATTGGGTGGGCGACATTAGTGTTTATCTGCTTTGTATAAATTTTCCATTTTTTATCTTTGATTTTAAAAAGATCTGATGACTGGCCAATGGATTCTGAAGAACCTAAAAACAGGATTCCATTTTCTTTTAGACTGTAATGGAATACAGGAAGCACTCTTTTTTGAAGTTCAGGTCCAAGATAAATTAACAGATTTCTGCAGGAAAGTATATCCAGTTTGGTAAACGGAGGGTCTTTAATTAGATTCTGTGGCGCAAAAACAAGCATTTCACGAATTGATTTTTTTACCTTGAAATGATTTTCTTCTTTAATGAAATATTTTTTTAGCCGTTGCTGACTGACATCTGCGGATATGGTTGGCGGATAAATTCCTGATCGTGCTGTGTTAATTGCATCCTCGTCAATATCTGTGCCAAATAACTGTACATCAAAATTACTGCCGATTTGCTCTAAACATTCCTGTACAAGTATAGCCATGGAATATGCTTCTTCTCCGCTGCTACAGCCGGGAATCCAGATTCTGATCTTTGAGTCACTTGGTTTCCATTTTTTAAAAGATTTAAGAGATAATTTGTCTTTAAACTTTCAAATGCATCTTCGTCTCTGAAAAAACTGGTAACTCCTATTAAAAGATCTTTAAATAATACAAGAACTTCTCTTTCCGTTTTGTCTAGATAAATCACATAATCCGTGATATTATCAATTTGGTGAACATGCATCCGCCGTTCTATCCGGCGACAGATCGTATTTTGTTTATAATTGGAAAAATCGTGGTTTGTATGGGTCCTCAACAAAATAAAAATTTTATTTAAGGCTGTTTGAAATTTTTCTTTATCTGTATCAACAGGTTTGATTTTTTTTAATTTTGTATGTTTTGCATATTTTATCAAATGATCAGGCATATCTTCAACGGCCAGGACATAATCTGCGAGGCCGGTTTGGACAGCATTTCTGGGCATGCCATCATACGTGGCCGATTTTCCATCTTGAACCATAACCATCCCAAGGCCTGCTTTGATTTCCTTTAATCCCAGTGAACCATCGCTGCCGGTTCCAGATAGAATCACGCATATGGCGTTAGCTCCCTTATCCTGTGCAAGAGATCGGAAAAAATTGTCAATGGGGAGATTAAATCCCCGGGGTTTTGAAATGTCTATGAGATAAAGGCTGTTGTTTAATATACTTATGTTTTTATTCGGCGGTATCACATACACATGGTCAGGCTCAATTGTAATTCCATCTGAAATTTGAATCACTTTCATTTTTGTCTGTTTTGACAACAATTCAGGTAAAATACTGATATGCTTAGGATCCAGATGGGATATGACAACAAATGCCATTCCACTCTTCGAAGGCATTTTTTTAAAAAACGTTTCATATGCTTCAAGACCACCTGCAGATGCGCCCATACCAATTACAGGAAAGCTTGAATTTGTAGAAAAGTCTGCATTTTCTAATTTTGTTGGTGATGATTTCTTTTTAACCATTTTACCACCTCCAGATCGATTTTCGTAAGTTGGGAATGATTTGTTGATTCACATTATAATCAAATAGAAAATGAGTACAATAAAAAATTATAGAAAAATCAAATCTATTTTCTGGCGGGAAGTTCAATATCCGAGCAAATATCAGCAAGTGTACCATATCAACAATATGTTGTCATTCCAAATTTTTTGTGCGGCAGATCAATAATGGTACCCATAGTGAAGACAGTTTTCAATGTGAAAAAACGATGACTGGAAAAGTGTTAAACGTCCTTTAAATAATGGTTCCATCGACCAAAGATAGCCAAAAGCGTTGCTCAAATCCTCATTCAAAACCTGTGAAAATAAGAGATACAGGACTGTTGATTTCGAATGCCAAGCGATTGTTCAAAAAGTTCTGTAACTGGACAAAAGGGAATAAGAAAAAAACTCTCTTTTCTTATTCCCTCTGGCATGGCAGTTAAATTTTGTGCTTACTTGGATTTTTTACCATCTTTTCTCTCTTTGGCTGGTTTCTCCATGGTTTTCTTTGGTAAAATATCACAGCCACAGCCACAATTTTTCTTTTTTTTTGTCATCAAAATCACCCCCTTCTTTGTTTAAGTGTTTAAGCAATAACTTAACTATAAGATAAATTTTTTGCCTTGTTTTAATCTGCTTTCAACTCTTTTAACCTCAGCCGCACAGAGGTGAGCTCATTTTCAAGCTCTTTTTCATACGTCTTAAGAGATTTTATATCTGCCTGTTCTGACTGGTACGTTTTTATTTTACCTGTCCCCCGGCATCCGCAGGTACACACTTTTGTTAATATTTCCCGGCAATTCTCCATTGCCTTTTCATCGATTGAATAGGGTATCCAGTATCCTTTTCTCTCACTTCTCACAAGACCTGCCTGTCTTAATATTTTAAGATGCTGGGATACGGCTGCAGTTGTTACGCCTATGGTTGCAGCAATCTCCTTAGCCCCTAAAGGCCCACGGCCTTTAAGCAGGTTGATTATTTTTACGCGTGTTTCCACGCTCAGCACTTTAAATATTTCAGACGGTTCCATTTCCGTAGGCCTGTTTTTTGTATTTAAGCAGTCACTTAAATATAGGCTGGCAGTAAACTCATGTCAAACATTTTTTAATCAACAGGCAAAATTGATTATGAAACAATTAAAAGGTGACAGGGACGATGAGGTGCTAGTACCCCCGAATATCATACCTGTTTATATAGAACCTCCTGTGACAATCAAGGATGGTTTGATGGGTGAAATCAAAAACCAACTGATTAAACCGTGGTTTGTTGTTACAGATCACGTCTTTATATGTGGGCCCGGAGAATATGTTTTTTTAATTAGATGGCATACCATTATTGTTCGGTCTTACAATTATTTATTCTAGCCAGTCAGTATAATTAAATTGATTCGATATTTATTGGAATTTTATTATATATTTTTAACAGGTTAAGATGTAAAATTTTTTTTCTTGACAAAGAATATAGGGGTTATTATATTTGACCAGTCAGAATAAATAAACTATTTGGAGGGAGTATGCCTAAAATAGGAATGGAGCCAATCCGGAAAAATCAGGTTATAAATGCAACATTGCAGTGTATTTCAGAATCAGGATTTGAACGATTGACACTTGAATCTGTAGCAAAGAAAGCCGGCATTTCCAAAGGGGTTGTCAGTTATTATTTTAAGGGTAAAGACGATTTGATTCTTGAGTCTTTCCGTGCATTTTTGATTCATTACAACCAGAAAGTTGAGGACGCTTTAGGCAGAGAAACCTCGGCTTTAAAAATGCTGGAAGCGATGATTGATATTGTTGTGTTCCCGGAAACAGCCCCCCGGAAACCTGAGCCGTTAGAAAACGACTCAAAACTTTCAGACAAAAACAAAATAATGATCACCTTACCCGAAGATCAGTATTTTGGTTTGCTCATCCATTTTTATTCTAGAATGAAGCAGAATGAAAAACTTCAGGAGGTTTATCAGGAGATTTACCAACAATATCTGGATGGTGTTATTGCGATTTTAGAATATGGAATTGAAAAAAAGGAGTTCAAATTCGTTAACCTGCTTCCAACCGCTTATGGAATTATGGCTCAAATGGACGGTATTATTTTATACGAGGCCCTGGGCTTTAAGCCTTTGGGAAAAAGAGAAGTAAAAAAGGCCTATAAGGCCCATATTCAGAACTTGGTCACATAATAGTCAAAAAAATGGGGAAAAAATATGAAAAAAACAAGAATACTGATTGCCGGTGGCTATGGTGCCGTTGGAAAAGAAATTGCAAAACTCTTAGTTCGAAAACCGGGAATTATGCCTGTTGTAGGCGGTAGAGACAAAAAAAAGGCTGAGTCACTTGCCCGTCAAATAAACGGTGAATGGATTCATTTTGATTTAGACAATGATAAATCAATATCAAGAGGGTTAACAGATATGGATATAGTCATTAATTGCTATATCCCCTCGGATAACAGTCCCGTCAAGCTGGCTAGGACAGCTGTTGAACAGCAGGTCAACTACCTGGATGTCTGCGCTTTTAATGGATATTGCAAACGGGTGATACAATTGGATCCTCTGGCCAGGGAGAAAGGCGTTTCCCTGATCACCGCATTGGGAGTCTACCCAGGTATTCCGGGATTGATTTTAGCTGATACGGCAGCCTCTCTTTCAGAAATCAACTCTGCTGAGTTTTATTTTGTAATGGGCGGAAAACTGGAAGGATTAACCCCACTTTCTCTCATGGGTGTTCACTATATGATGAAAGTCCCTCCTTTGGTCTGGGATACCAATCAATGGCAGAAACCACAAGAAACAGGAACCCAGGAACCCATCTGTGAACCATTCAATAAACAAATATTCTTTTCTCCGGGAATGATAACACATGATCTTCATATCATACCTGAAACCATGAAAATAAAAAAAATCGCCTACTGGTCCGGCATGGAAAATTTACTTCAGGGATTGGTTTTCTTTATGGGAATGAAACTGGGATGGGCAGCCAATGAAAAAAGAGCAAGTCGTTTTTTAAAACTGCTAAAGTTTTTTGGGAAAGGCAAAAAAAACCATTCTGAAATGGCTTTGAAAACCGTTGTACAGGGGATAAAAAAGGGGAAACAAATCAAACGAATTATAGAGATTCATGGAAGGGAAGAGTACTTAACCGCTGTGATTCCTGTTTTGGTTTGTGACCAACTCATTAACGGGCAAATTAATCAAAAAGGTGCTTTTACAGGTCCTCAAATAGTAAACACCCATACCTTGATACACTCTTTTCAGGATATTGTCCCAGGGTATAAGGAAACCCGGGCATTGGTATAACAAATTAAAATACTGCATAGTCGCACCGTCATGGGATTTTCGTTACAGGCTGAACGTCGGGTTGGTAATCCAACCGATGGAAATTGCTTATACCATTTCTGACATTCAACCCAAGGGGCTGTCGCTATATAAATCAACAGGAGAAAAAATATGGAACAACAAGATTCATTTAAAAAACAGGTAGGGTGGCTGACCGTTATTTCAGTTCCTTTTGCCTTTGCCAATTTCATATTAACAGGGATTGCCGGAGGAGGTAATTCACAGGATTTTTCTGACATTTGCTTTTTCATTGAAACTGGCGCAGAAGCGGGATCTTTAATGAAATGGTCATGGTTAGCCGATATGTTAGGGTATTATTTGTTATTGATTCCAGCGGCTTTTCTAATCCATCATTGGTTAAAACCTAAAAATCCGTATTGGATGAGTGTTTTTACCTTTAGTGGTTTGGCTTATATATTTTCCGGGTGTGTTGGGGCTGCCATTTTAGCAAGGATCTGGCCGACTTTAATATCTGGTTATGCCATTGCTGATGAGCCAATCAAGGAGATTTACCGGATTGTTTTCACCAATTCAACGCAAATGGTATATGGAGGGATTTGGGGTTATCTGGAATTTTTGCTGGCCGGCATTTGGTGGACAGGTATAGGCTTTACCATGAAACCGGAGCGCAAGGCATTGGGTATTGTCACCATAACTCTGGGAATTTTTACTTTGATTACCTTTGCAGGTGAAGTTTTCGCCCTTAAATATATCACCCTTATCGGATTGATGATCTATCTTTTTTTAGCGCCCGTATGGGCCTTTTGTTTGGGGATTAGTTTGGTGCGGGGAAAAGAAATACAGATAGCAAATCCATAATACACCCGGTCTTTTACCACAGAACAAGGATTCAACGAAAGGTACAGAGTTGCGGACTCCCTGGCTGGAATTGAGTCTCTTGAGAATTTGTTCACCTGTCAGCCAAGATATCTGATCTCCGTTGGTATTATACCGAGGTCACAGAATTCATCAATGATATGATCAACCAAGTTGGATTGGATACTATCCTCATCACATTTTGATTGATGTAAACTGATCATGGCTGAGGGAAGTTCGGGTAACTTTTTATGAGAAATCAAGCGTAAATCTGAAATTCATGTACTGGCACCAATGGGTGCCAAACGCGGGCTATTATAATTGCCGGGCTCAAATAGATATAAGGCTAACATAATTCCAATTGATTTGCATTTTATCCAAACTTATTCTACAATGCCGTAATCAATACAATTAAAAAACAATAAGTGATCGATTTGATTCATAGGTCTGGAAACGCTTGAGATCTTTATCATAACTATGCTCATCAGCACCAGTATGGATTTTGTATCATCCAATATTCGGGTCTGAAAAACAAAAGTATTACGGCATCACTCCTGAAAAAAAGATCTATAGGGACATAGGGCAGATAAAGAACGGAACAAAGCTGCCGTACAAATCTATGGATGACCGGAAAATTAAGAGGTGGCCATGGTCAAAGACAAGGCATCCAATGAAAATTCAGAGCTTAGAAAACGTGCTGAAAAAGAATTTGAAATAAAGCATGATCTTATCAAAGAGGCGTCTGATATGTCACCGGAACATATGACAAACCTCATCCATGAGCTTCAGGTACATCAGATAGAATTAAAAATGCAAAACAATGAACTCCGCCGTTTACAGGAGGACCTTGAAAATACCCGGGACAAATATTCGCATCTTTATGACTTTGCCCCTGTCGGTTATTTTACGGTTAATAAAAACGGGCTCATTGATGAGGCGAATCTTAAGTTGGCTTCCTTACTTGGTATGGCCCGGGCCGACCTGCTGGGAAAACCGTTTACACGATTTATCCTTAATGAAGACCAGGATGTTTTCTACAAACACCGGCAGCATCTTCTGCAAACAAAAACACCCCAGTCCTGTGAATTAAGACTTGTCGGGAAAAACAAGCAGAATATCTACGTGCGCCTGGAAGCATCTGTCATTGAAAATATCAATAATGAAAAACAGATACGGGTGGCGGTGAGCGATATTACCGAGAGTAAGAAAACAGAAGAAATGTTAAAAGAGAATGAAAATAAATACCGAACCCTTTTTCAGTCTTCATCAGATGCTATTTTTCTGGTGGATTTGGATGCTTTTAAGCTTGTTGATGCCAATGAAAAAGCCATCCAGCTGTATGGTTATGAATATGCTGAACTGTTAAGAATGAAACCCACGGATCTGTCGGCAGAACCGGAAAAGACTAAATCTGCCATTCTGACATCTGAAGATAATATGGTACCTATTCGGTACCATAAGAAAAAAGACGGCACCATCTTTCCTGTGGAGATTACCGCTATACGGTTAAAGTTAAATGATCAAAGGATTAATATGAGCTCCATACGGGATATTTCTGAAATAAAAGAGATTGAACAGCAGCTGATTCAGGCTCAAAAGATGGAATCCATTGGCCGCCTGGCAGGCGGTGTGGCTCACGATTATAACAATGCACTCACTGCCATAATGGGTTATACGGAGATGGCCATGGCCGATATTGATCCAAACGGACTGTTACAGGATAATCTCAACGAAATTCTAAAGGCGTCAATACATGCCAAAGATATTACCCGTCAATTGCTGGTCTTTGCAAGCAAACAAACCATAGCCCCTCAGCTGATGGAGCTGAACACGAGCATAGAAACGACCTTAAAAATGCTTCGCCGGCTTATTGGCGAAGATATTGATCTGGCCTGGTTACCAGGTAAAAACCTCTGGCCAGTCAAAATGGATCCGTCCCAAATTGACCAGATTCTGGTCAATTTGTGCGTTAATGCCAAAGACGCCATCACAGGAGCCGGCAAGATTACAATTAAAACAGATATGCAGGTTTTTGATTCTGAATATTATAAAATCCATGCCGGTTTTATCCCTGGTGGGTTTATCATGGTGGCCATAAGCGATAATGGATGCGGTATGGATAAAGAAATACTGGACCATATTTTTGAACCGTTTTTTACCACTAAGGGTGTAGAAGAAGGAACCGGTCTTGGCCTGGCTACCGTTTACGGCATTGTAAAGCAGAACAAAGGGTTCATCAATGTAAACAGCGAATAAGGCAAAGGGACAACGGTCTCGATCTACCTACCCAGGGTTGACAGCAAGTTTGACGAAATACAAAAAAAAGATTTAGATGAAATTCCGCAGGGACAAGGAGAGACGATCCTGGTCGTGGAGGATGAAACCTCGATCCTGAAACTGGCTAAAAGGATTCTCACGAAGATAGGCTACACTGTTTTGACTGCTGATAGGCCAAAAGGGGCCATACAGCTGGTTAAAGAATATAAAAACCAAATTAATCTGATTATAACCGACGTGATCATGCCTGAAATGTACGGGAATGAATTGGTAAATACCCTGAAATCCATTGATCCGGACCTTGAGCATATCAAGCATATTTTCATATCGGGTTACGCATCTAACGCCATTGCCCAACACGGTGTTCTTGACGAGGGAATCGCCTTTATTCGAAAACTATTCTCTCAACTTGAATTGGCAAAAAAAGTCAGGAAAGTATTGGATGAAAAATAGTACTCCACACACTACTTAATCCATGGTTTCCCTTTTCGCAGGCAGATGTCAGCTGAGTCGGTATGCCCAAAAAACAAACTAACAAAAAGCATTAGAATTTCAGAGAAGAAATGGTTTAATCCAGAGACATCACTTCAAAGTTCACTATATCAAAGCGACCTGTTTCATCTGCAATGGATAATTGGTAGGTCCCGGGCAGCGGCATGGGTAAGGAACCAGCGCCACCAGGGGTAATGGTGGCCACTATCTTTTTATTTAAAAACCAATACTGTTTACCCTGGCTGCCCAAAGCAGTTAAGGGTATGGACGGGGGGGGGAACATACCTGGCGGGCGGGTTAAAATGCTGTTGTTGAAAACAGAAGTGATCTGTATAAAGTTGTCAGTAAAATCCGCGATATCAGGACAGTTTTTTGCCGGGGGAGGAATCAGTCTCTGCTGTTTCCATGCCGCCGGCAGCCAGGGCTCAGCCTCCTGTGGCCATAATCCAATATGAATTTTTTTAATACCGCCGCAAGAGGGCGTGGCTCTGTTGCCGTTTTTATCAATCCACACCGTTTTTAACAGTGGACTAAAGGATGTATATCCACGGTTTAAGGTGAAAGGAATCTTATTTTCCAGAATCCAGGCGTCATGCGGTATCAAACAATTTTTGAACCAACGGTCTTTTGCCACCCCCAAAGGCCAGCAGATGTTAACCTGCGAAACACTTGGCGGTTGCTTTTTTATAAAATCAGTTTGCGGTAGACTTTCAAAGATTCTGTCAAGCAGGGGAATGGCTGTCACAGCGCCATATTGTCCAGGAGAAGGTGACCCATCCGGTCTTCCAACCCAGACACCTGCCACATAATCTCCCATTATCCCAAGGGCCCAGGCATCTCTGAACCCATAACTTGTGCCGGTTTTCCACGCCACGGTTATATGGCCGGACAAGCGGTTTATACCTTCAAAGCCAGGCATGGGCTGTGCCAGAATTTTGGTTATGATCCAGGCGGCGCCCGGTGACATTAAGTATCGTTCGTGAACCGGGGCTTGTTTTAATAATCTGGGTTTCCCTGTAATGCCATCTCTGGCAAGTGCGGTATACAGCGTCACCAATGATTCCAGATTCGTACCCATACCGCCCAGTACAATGCTTAAATTCGGTTTACCAGTCAGTTTGAGTCGGGCACCGGCATTTACCAGGCGGTCATAAAATTTCTGGGGACCATATGCCTCCAGTACTTGAACAGCCGGAACATTTAAGGATAATTTCAAAGCCCTGGACATGGTGACCGGTCCTGAAAAACCTTTGGAAAAATTGCCAGGTTCGTATTCTTTTTGAAACCGCGGGGTATCCAATAACAGGGAGTGGGAGTGGATCAGGCCTTCATCAATGGCAAGACCGTATAAAAACGGTTTCAAGGTCGAACCGGGCGATCGTATGGCGCGGACCATATCCACATGTCCGCTGCGCTGGGTGCTTGAAAAATCAGCAGATCCCACATAGGCCATCACATCAAGGGTTTTATAATTCACAATCATGGCCGCTGCTGATTGATACTCAGAAAGTCCTGAAATATATCCTTTAATGATATCTTCAGTATTTATTTGAAGATCATAATCCAGGCTGGAGTTAAGTTTTGACTGATTGCCAAAATAGTTTTTGTACAACCGTCTTGATGCCAGGGGTGCGGTCATGGGTGAAACAAAGCGAAGCGCGATAACAGGTTCTTTTTTGGCGGCAATCACCTGTTTTTTTGTCCATACCTTAAAAAAATACAAACGGTCCAATACTTTATCTCTGGCTTTTCGAGCCCGCTCAGGATGCCTGTCGGGCCTGTAAAAACTGGGTGATTGCGGCAATACGGCTAAAAGAGCCGCTTCTGCATGGGACAATTCAGCCGCATGTTTTCCAAGCCAGGAAAAAGATGCGGTCTGAACACCTTCAATATTTGATCCAAAAGGTGCCTGGTTTAAATAAAGAGTTAATATCTCTTTTTTGCTAAGATGAATTTCCAGCTGAAGTGCACGAAGTATTTGTAAAAATTTCCCTGTCAAAGTTCTTTTATTAGGGTGAAGGAGTCTTGCCACCTGCATGGTAAGCGTAGACCCGCCAGATACTATTGCACCGGCAGATAAGTTCTGAAAACCGGCCCGGATAAAAGAGAAGGGGTTTATACCGGGATGGTAATAAAACCAACGGTCTTCATAAGTCAGCAACGCCTGAAGATACAAAGGGGATACCCCGGCCGGGTCTATGGGATATCGCCATACCCCTTTCTTATCTGCAAATGCACGAAGGGGTGTGCCGTCTCTGGCTGTAATTAAAGTCGACCATGCCTTTTGTTTTAAGTTAGGCGGATAGATCCGGTCCAACCCAAACAGAACAAAAACAAAAATTACAACCAAAAGAAAAACAAATATAAGAATGTGCCTGTACGGTCGTTTCCTCATATGACGGATCGAAAAATGGTCCGATTATGGTTGAGTCACCTGCATCAGGGTCGGACCATTGCCAATTCCCCGGATATATGGTCTGTACATATCTTCTGCTATGGGAGGTGGTACAAGATAATCACCAGGGGTGACCACCCGTACCGGATAGAAGATTCTTAAATCACGCCGGGCCGGAATATTCAAGGCTGCCACGAACCGGTCGTCTCTGTATTCGGTATGGCGGGTATGAAATTCCCTGTGCCACTGAAGCACGGTTTTCTTATCTACTTTAATTTCATCAATAACCATGCTTCCCGCCAGATTTGGATCTTCAAGTTCTAAGCAGGCGGGAAGAAGGTCTACAATCAGACCGTTGGGTATCCTTTTGTCCGCAGTAAAGCTAAGTTCGACAAGTAGTCTTTCTCCAGATTTAAATGACATACTTTGTAAAGATGTTCCAATGGGTATCCCGGCAGGTGTCATGTATCTCCTTGAAATTTTTATGCCTTTGACCCGGGGTTTGGGTTTTTGAACAGGGTATCCTGCCAGGGTAACACTATAATAAAGACCGGTATTACCCGTGTTCGTTATTTGAAAGCCATTGCTGGATTCACCATTGGCACTGACAAATTGTTTTTGACGATCATGGGAAAGGGTGACGCTTCTGTCACCCGCATTTATTTTGGCCTGCCACCTTTCTCCGCTTTTTTTTAGGGCAAGGCTGCCGGCCAACACAAGTGCGTTTCTCTCTTGCGTGCTGAGCCATTGACGGTCATAAAGTTTATCCTGGAGCCCTAAAAGAAATTGGGGGCCTTTTTTAAATAAGGGATAAAAACTGGATACCAGATAATAGGCAGAAGCTAAATCCCTTATGTCGCTGCCATAATCTCCATAATACCGGTGGCTTTGCCTCGGGTGCTCCCGGCTATATTTTAATGCATGATCCAGGGCGCTTTTAGCCAGGGTATTATCCCCACTAAGATAAAGGGCAAGTCCGGCATGTACAAATCCAAGCATACCCTTTAGATCTTTTTTGGCCGTATGGTATAAAGCCCTTGCATCCCCAAGGCTGATGCCTTGAACTCTTGCCATAACAAATGCGGCATATGCTCTTGCTGCAGCCCTATAATGAAGTTTGTCCATATAATTCATCGGTCTTATCGTAGTTGGCCGTTTTACATACATATGCAGGCGGTCCAATGCTCTGGTCAAACCGACTCTTGGGACTTTATAGCCGGCCTGACCGGCATGTAGCAAAAAATCCGTCACATATGCAGTTAACCAATAGCTTTCAGGGCTTTTTGAAGACCACAGACCAAAACCGCCGCTGGTTTTTTGTTTTTCCATTAGCCGTTGAATTCCCAATTGAATTTTTTTATTTGTTTTTTCATCGGACTGCCCAGGAAATCCCAAGGCCTCAAAATCAGAACCATTTAAAATGACATAGGGATAAATTCCGCTTACGGTCTGTTCAAGGCAACCATATGGATAAGCACTGAGCTGTTGGATGTGATCAGAAAGATTGATAGGGGGAAACGCGCTTATGACAGCTTGAATACCAATTTTGCTTTTAATCAGGTCTTCCATTTTCAAAGGCTCGATTTCAAATGTTTCTCCCGGGTTTAAAAGGGATCTGAACACCTGTGATATGGCCGGATATGCCGGACGTGAATCAAGAAACCAGTTTCTGAAAAGCGTTCGTTTTTTGTTGTCCACCATCAGATTGCTCATGGAAAGACTGATTTTTGAACGGTCTGATTGATTTTCGGCTTGCCGGCCTGAAAACAGGGGGAAGACAAAGGTGTCTTTTTGATTGGGATGAAGGCTCACCTGATGTGACATTTTCCCAAGGGGTTTAACAATCCCTTCTATATCAAGATTCATATCTAATTTCTGGGCAGTTTGGGTAAGGTTGTGAACATCGATTACCACCTGACTTTTGTCTCCCATGGATAGAAATCGCGGCATTATAATCTGGGTGACTAAAGGAGAGGCCACCACCACCTCTTTTTCCATTGAACCGAATTCCTGTGCGGTATGAGCCAGGGCCATAACCCGAATACTGCCGTTGAACTCAGGTATGATAAGGTTGAATTGCGCCCTGCCTTTTTTATCCACCCTGACGGCATTTTTCCAAATGGACACTATCTGAACATCTGTGGAGGGTTTGTCGCCGCCCCGGGCCAGGGTTGCCGCATCTCCACCAAATCGTTGTTTTGCCCATGTCCCTTTATTGGCTTCTATGAGTTTCTGATAAACATCGTAAATTTGCGCTCCATATTTACGTTTCTGGAAAAAGTAATCATGGGGGGAAGGGGTTTTAAACCGGGTAAGGTTTAAAATGCCAATGTCCACTGCAGCAAGTGTAACAAAGGCATTTGCAGGGATAGACCCATCACTGCGTTTTACATCAATATTGAAATCTATTCTTTGATTGGGTTCGATTTTTTTGGGAATGTCCATTGTGAGTGACAACCTTTTGCCGGTCCGGTCCAAGGGCAGGTGAATCAGGCCGATGGATCGTTTTGGAAGCGTGCCTGTCCTGCTTTGTCCTTTTCGTATAATCAGTGCTGATATATAAATATCATGACGATTCCACGACGGATCAATATCAATATGAAAAAGTTTACCTTCAGCCGGGACTTTTATTGGCAGAGTCAATAAATTGGTATCGGATTCAACAAATAGATATCCGGCTCCCGCCTCAGGAGCCTTTACCATTACAAGCGCTTTGTCACCCGGTCCGTAACGGGGTTTGTCAAGGGTCAGCTCAACCCTGTCCGGCCGATTGCCCCCTTGGGTTAAGGATTTGGCGTCTTGTTGCCAACCCGCCCAGATACGGGAACTTGAAACAAGGCCCGTAGCCGGATTTTTGATTTCTATGCGGTATCCGCCCCATTTTACCGGTACATTTATAATGGAGTCACCCTTATCAGGAACATCCAGGTTAAAAGTATCCACCGGGTAAAACTGGCTGGTAAAACGCCATTGCCATGTTTCATGACGGTATTCCCAATAATATTCTCTTTGCTCTTTTATAACAGCGACCTTGAGGCCATTTGCCTTGATTCGTTGTCCCTGCTTATTGACAGCAATGATTTCAAACGGGGCAGTACTATCACTTTTTATCTGATTATTTTTAGATATAACCCTGATACCGACAAGGGTATCACCCGGCCAAATCTGCCATGACTTATTCCGGACAACAGGCCGCCCTCCAGAGTCATACAAGCTGGCATTTGCCGTTAGCCATAAAGGAGAAGCAACCTCTTTCCATTGGTTTTCAATCTTTATTTTACCCAATCCGTTTTTATCCAAAACAATGCTGTCAGTCTCATAGGATTGCTGGAAATTATCCAGGGCATCCCCGAACTTAAATCCAGGCCATTTTTCCTTAAACAATTTTCGGGCCGGTCTAATGTGGATGATTGCATTTGCCCTTGCACCGACAGCCGGTGCCCCATATAAAAAATCGCCTTTCAATTGAATGACGGGAATGTCATCTAACCCAAGGATATTTGTTTGATCTTTTGGATTCTCAACCTGCAGTTTCATCCGTTCAGGAAGAAAATCAGCCACTGTAAACCGGTATTCTTTGAGGGTGACAGCCGCCTTTTTAAATGTGATCCGCCATTTTCCTGTAATGGCATCAGCAGGTAAATTATATTCATAATGGTAATGATTCAGGCGGCTTCCCTTCCATTGAAATTCGTGAACCACCTTTCCATCCGGTCGGATGACATTTGCGGTTATGACGAGGGCTGCGGTCATTTTCCCATCATGATTTCTTAATAATCCATCAACAACGACTGTTTCAGAAGGTCTGTAAAGATCCCTTGGACCATAAACAAAAAAGTCAATGGGTCTAAAGGGTTCAACAGCTAATCTGAACTCGCTCAGATCAATGGCAGGAGTATCCATGGGAAGAAAACTGATACTTTTTTCAAGCATCGCAATCACATAACTTAGATGTTTGGTTGCACCGTTGATGGTGGAAATTCCATTTGGATCAGTAACAGCTGTGAAAAGTTGTTTTCCTTTTTTGTCATACCCTTTTATGGTCACAGCCTTAATTGGCTTTGCCGTTTCAAGGCTTTGGACATGAAACTGTAAATGATTTTTGTATTTTTTAACATGAAGGCCAAGATCACTGATGGTGAACCACGTACTGCTGTTATTGTAATTGTAATGGCCTGCACCCTTTAAGACAGCAAAGTAAATACCGGGTATAGACAATTCTTTGATATGTGTAATGGGAACATTGATCTGGGTTCTTAAATCTTTTGTTATCTTTAAATCCCAGCGTCCGGAATAAACGAGCTGGGTATATTTGTGTAATTTTCTATTTTCGTAATATGCTAATTGTGTTTTGTTTCCAAACTGCTGGCTGAATTCATCCAGAAATTCGGTTTTAACTCTGAAAAAATCAATATCTGCCTTATCAATATTGAGTGTGTTCACAGGCAATCCGCGGTTCAGTTTTGATGCCAGTATAAAACCATTGTTGCCGAAACTGATACGGGGTTGAGCCTCCCGGGTTCTTACAGGGTACTCCTGTGCCTCTTCCAAAGTTTTTCCTGAAGCGCTTCTCAAGCCTCTATGAATTTTTATATTATAAAGGGTATCTGATTTAATATTGCTAAAATAAACCACCTGAGGATCATTGGATAAAACCCATGATCCCTCCACTGCGAGATCATTTTTTGTGAACAAAGAAAAATAAGAATCCAGGTTTTGTTTGGAATCCAGGGCATCAGAAAATGTCACAGCCAGGGAATTTTTTCCGTCCACCGTCTGTTGAGCCGCAAACCGGACCATAAATTGAGTATTCGCGTTAGCCGTTATGGTAAATAAAAGAGCGATAAAACAACATCCGAGACATTTTAAATTTTTCATATAACACCTGATGGGCTAAATTAATATTTAAAGGGCGTCTATATCAATACCACATGTCCAAATTGAATTTTAGTAAAATATCTATAGTGTTCAATCTTTTGTAGAAAAAATCAATGCATGAGATGTTAAATAGGTGAAAATACCTTAATCTAACCTGTTTTTTCCAATGGATGAGCATACTGAAAAGTTAAACGTACCAAAAATTTGCCGTCTCATCTTATTCTAAGCCTTGACAATTTTTGCACAATCACAGTAGATACAGTAAAACAATTTATATTTTCAATACCTTAATCAAAAGGAGCGAAAACAATCATTGGCCCGTTAAAATAATGAATATGGCAAAAACAGGTTTATTTATTTGACCGGTTAAAAATACAGAGACATCGTATTGTTAAGATCAATATTATTTTTGGCAATACCTCAGAATAAGGAGGCAGACCCCTTATGACAAACCCGCGGCATTATCTTTTTTTGACAATCCTTTACCTTTTGGTTGTGGCAGGTATCTGTATATTATTATTGGAGCCACTTAAAAATGCATTTATGGCAAACTGGGGATTTAATCTTTTAATTTTTGCCGCTCTTTGTGTTGGTATTGGCATCAATATTTACCAGATTCAGAGGCTGGAGCCTGAAATAAAGTGGATTAAAATTTTTAGAACCGGTGATCCGGGATTGTCTGTTACTGAACCGCCAGTACTGCTCTCTACCCTTGCCAAGCACCTGGAGGAGATTCACCGGGACCGGTTCCGTCTGTCTGCTCTGTCCCTTAACACGGTTCTGGACGGGATACGGGGTCATTTGGATGAGTCAAGGGAAATTTCAAAATATATGATCGGTCTATTGGTTTTTCTAGGGCTCTTAGGTACTTTTTGGGGCTTGCTCCAGACCATCGGTACCGTGGGCCAGGTAATCAGCGGCCTGGAAGTTGGAACCCGGGATTTTGAAGGTGTTTTCGGCCACCTAAAACAGGGACTTGAACAGCCGCTTCAAGGAATGGGAACAGCTTTTAGCTCATCACTATTCGGCCTTGGCGGCTCTCTGGTTCTGGGATTTGTCGATATCCAGTCAGGTCATGCCCAGAATCGGTTTTTTAATGAAATGGAAGAATGGCTGACAGGAGTCACCCGCCTGGTTGATACAGAGGAGATATCTGAAACCGATGACACTCAATCTGTATCCGCACTGCAGGATATCGATCATCACCTCAAAATAATGGTCAAGCAGATCCATAAAAACAACCAGATCATGGCCCATCTTTTAAAACAACAGGTTAAATCACCAGGTGATAGTTCAGCCCAGAAGAAATAACAGGAGATCTAAATGATATCCAAAACGCGGCGCATATCAAATCCGATTACCGCTTGGCCGGGATATGTTGATGTCCTGTCTGCACTGTTAATGGTGGTTATCTTTGTATTGATGATCTTTGTACTGGCCCAGTTTCTACTGAGCGAGTTACTCTACGGCCAGAAAAATGAATTGGCACTCCTCCATGACCAGGTCACTGAACTGGCAGAACTTTTGGGGCTTGAAAAGGAAAAATCAGGCCAATTGAACACCCAGGTAAGCCGTTTGTCAGATGCCATAACCGGGTTATCCGAAGACAAGGAAGTCCTCATGTCACAGGTGGCTGAGTATTCAGATCAATCGAAAAAAGATGCGACCCATATCAAACAGCAAATGTTGAATATCGGCAGCCTGAATGAAGATATACAGGCCCTGACCCGGGTGAAGGATGAGCTGGAGCAAAAGGTGGCAGACCTGGGGTTGTCACTTTCTGACAAGGACTATCAAGTTTCGGTGCTGCGGGACCGTTCCAAGGCACTTATTGCCAGGCTTGCGGATAATGAAGAAATGACCGTACTGGCACAGGAAAAGATTGAGAAGCAGGATATTCGAATACAGGCACTTGCCGTGGTGCTTGAATCCCAGAAAGAGGCCATTGCAAGGGAAAAACAATTATCAGCAAGTGCCAGCGCGGAAGTTTCACTTCTTTCGGACCAGATTACCAAACTCCAGGATCAATTGAGAATGATCAGTGATGCTTTGGCAATAACAAAAACACAGGCACAGAAAAAAGATGAAAAAATTACTGAACTTGGTAAGCAATTGAACATTGCCCTGGCCCGGAAAGTAAGCGAGCTTGAAAAATACCGGTCAGAATTTTTTGGACAGCTGCAAAAAATCATAGGCGAAAATCCGGCAATAGAAATACAGGGGGACAGGTTTGTTCTCCAGGCAGGCCTGCTTTTTGAATCTGGTGCCGCTCATCTGGGCAAACAGGGCCGCAATCATCTTACCACAATGGCAAATACCCTATTGGATATTTCCGAAAAAATACCTGATGAGATTAATTGGATATTACGTATCGACGGACATACGGACCGGGTTCCCATCAAAAACGAGGAATTTGCGTCAAATTGGGAATTGTCTGCTGCCAGGGCGGTTTCAGTGGTTCGATTTTTAAGTCAAAAAGGTATCCCTCAAAAAAGGATGGCCGCAGCCGGCTTTAGCAAATACCACCCTATTGATTCAGAAGATACCCCGGCTGCCTACAGAAAAAACAGACGGATTGAAATCAAGCTGACCAGTCAATAGACAACTTTACTATCTGGTCTCACCGGGACAATCTGCTGAAGTATACACAATATATATTTGATTTTTAAACTGAGCAATCGGAGCGTTTGATAGGGATATTCAAAAACAGCATTTAAAATCACACGGATGTATTCGAAATGACCTATAATTTTGATCCTGATAAATGGTATGATAATGAATTTTTTTTAATTCAGTCCAAATTAAAATCAGGCAAAATAACGCAAAGTGAATTTGACAAAGCATGTGATATCCTTAATGAAAAACATGAGGAAATTTGGAAGCGCTTAGATGGCACTTATCAGATAAATCAAGACAAATAGAAAAGAGATCATTGAAAAAAACAAAGCCAAATAAACCCAATATTATTGAGGTCAGGGATTTAAAAAAGAACTATAATGGCAACACCGCTGTAGATGGTATCTGCCTTGATATTGCAACGGGAAGCTGTTTCGGCCTTTTGGGTCCAAACGGAGCAGGAAAGACAACCACCGTGGAAATGATGGAGAATATCATTGCCCAGGATTCCGGTGACATCTTTTACAAACAAGGTGCCCGGGGCAAATCCTTTAACCAGGAAATCGGTATCCAGTTCCAGCACACTGAACTTTTGGCATATTTAACAGTAGAAGAAACATTGAGAACGTTTGCATCTTTTTATCACAAACATTTACCGGTTGCAGACATTATTTCTTTATGCATGCTGGAAAATATTAAAAAAAGATTGAACAATAAAATTTCAGGTGGTCAGCGACAGCGTTTATTATTGGGTCTATCCCTTTTAAATGATCCCGATCTAATTTTTCTGGATGAACCGTCCACAGGTCTTGACCCCCAGGCAAGAAAACATGTTTGGGAAATCATCAGAGACATGAATGAAAAAGGGAAAACCCTTATCCTGACCACCCACTACATGGAAGAGGCC
The DNA here is from genome assembly GCA_964455805.1 of uncultured Desulfobacula sp. Taxonomy (GTDB): domain Bacteria; phylum Desulfobacterota; class Desulfobacteria; order Desulfobacterales; family Desulfobacteraceae; genus Desulfobacula. The sequence goes on along the minus strand of CAYVZG010000029.1, from coordinate 22,728 downwards.
CAGAGCCTGTGTGATACCATAGCCATTATGGATAACGGCCGTATTATTGAACAGGGATCTCCTGAAAGCCTTATAGACAAACATTGTCAGGGTATGGATTGTCCCAGGAATCTGGAGTCTGTGTTTTTAAAATTAACTGGTAAGAGTTTAAGAAAATAGGATCATGAGCTTAAAACGAATGTGGGCGCTGTTTGTGGCCAGGAACTTTGAATTTATCAGAGATCGATCCGGATTTGGATGGAATATCCTTTTTCCATTTTTAATTGTTGCCGGTTTTGGAGTGGTTTTCAGTTCCGGGACAAGGTCGGAGTATAAACTGGGGGTTTTTCCTGTTAACCCGGATAAGATGATAGTGATGGAACTTAACATTCCTGAGAAACTCAAAACCGATGATTACATCAAACTGGTCCCTTTTGAAAACCATGATGAAGCAATGGACAAACTTTTGCATCACAAGATTGATATCCTGCTGGAAAATGATACGCCGGAACTCAGGTACTGGATCAATGAATCTTCACCAAAAGGGTATGTTATGGAAAAGGTTATCAGAGAATCCATTATACCTGACGAGATGTTTGTTTCAAAAGTAATCAAACAGCAAATCAAAGGAGAGCAAATCAGATATATTGACTGGCTTTTTCCAGGTATTCTCGGGATGAATATCATGTTTTCGTCTCTTTTTGGAGTGGGATATGTCATTGTCAGATACAGAAGAAGCGGTGTGTTAAAAAGGCTTAAGGCAACCCCTGTTACCGCATTTGAATATTTAACTGCCCAAATGGTATCGCGGGTATTGATTTTGTTGTCAACATCTTTTCTGGTCTGGTTTGGGTGTCATTTTTTATTTTCGTTTAAGATGCAGGGATCTTATTTCGATGCATTTGTGATATTTTTAATTGGAACCATCTGCCTTGTATCCCTTGGATTGATAATCGCATGCCGGGGGACAAATGAAGAATTGACCAATGGGGTAATCAATTTTATCTGTTGGCCCATGATGTTCTTATCTGAAGTCTGGTTTTCCCTGGAAGGGTCATCTGTCTGGGTTAAGAGCATGGCAAAAGTATTTCCGTTAACCCATTTTTTAACGGCAGCACGGAAAGTAATTAATGGCGGTGCCAATCTTTCACAAGTCTCTTCTGAGATTACAATTCTTATCGCAATGAGCCTGATTTTCCTGAGTATAGGGTCCCTGTTTTTTTCCTGGACCAGGTAAATTCAATTTGAATGGACATCATCATACCTGTTTATAAATATTTCAATATATTGTATAAGATACAGATTGTTTTTGTTTTTTTGGAGGTTAAAATATGAAACCGGTTGTGGCCCTTATAGGGAGGCCAAATGTGGGTAAATCCACATTATTCAACAGAATTACCCGTGCAAGAAAAGCGCTGGTTGATGATTTTCCAGGTGTTACAAGAGACAGGCATTATGAGGATGCACAATGGAATCAAGTTGAATTTACAGTGATTGATACGGGTGGGTTCTTAAGTACTGATGATGATTATTTTGCCTCTCAGATTAAAACTCAACTGACAATAGCGGCGCAACAGGCAGATGTCATTATTTTCATCATGGACGGCAGGGCGGGATTGTCTCCCTATGACCGTGAATTATCAGATTTTTTACGCAGGTTGGCCAAGCCGGTATTTTATCTGATCAATAAAATAGAAAGTCACAAACAGCATAATGACCTTTTAGAGTTTTATTCATTAGGCATCGATCATTTTTATCATATTTCAGCAGAGCACGGCGTTGGTGTGGGGGAATTTTTAGATGATCTTGTCAGCGCCCTGCCAGAATATGAGAATGCCAAACAAGATGACGAAACCCTGATTAAAATTGCCATTGTGGGACGCCCCAATGTGGGTAAATCATCCCTTGCCAACCGATTGTTTGGAGAACAGCGTCTTGTGGTAAATGAAAAGGCCGGTACCACCCGTGATGCCATAGAACTAAAATGTGAACATAAAGGCCGGGATTTTCTTCTCGTAGATACAGCCGGTATCAGACGTAAGGGTAAGGTAACCCGGAAAATCGAAAAATTTTCCATCCTGAAATCTTTAAAGAGCCTTGACGAGTGCGATGTTGCCTTGATTTTAATTGATTCAAAAGAAGGCATAACCGATCAGGATATAACCATTGCAGGATATGCTGAAGACAGGGGATGCGGCGCATTGTTTCTTTTAAATAAATGGGACCTTTTAGATAAGGGACAAAAAAGTATCAAAAAATATATGGAGGATTTAAGGTATAAGTCAAAGTTTTTATCCTATGCACCGGCCCTGACCATTTCAGCTCTTACAGGACAAAGATGCCATAAAATCTTGGATGAAGTTGTAAAAATACACAAAGAATATTGTCACAGGATTAATACAGGACTGTTAAACCGGATTATTGAGGATGCGGTTTACAGGACAGAACCCTCTCTGCATAAAGGGAAAAGGTTAAAATTTTTCTATGCCACCCAGGTGTCCACAAAACCGCCTTCTTTTGTCTGTTTTGTCAATTTTCCCAATGGCGTGCATTTTTCATATAAACGATATCTGCTCAATCAGTTAAGGCAGATGATCCCTCTGGAAAAAACACCGATCAACCTGTTTTTCAGAGAAAAAACCGGCAGGATAAAATTCACCGGTAATTCAAAAGAAGAAAAAAGAATATTTCAGAAAAAGAGAAAGCATAACACCCGAAGACAAAAAGAGAGAATAGAGCAGAGCAAAAGGAAAAGACAAAGGGATAGGGACAACTCTATGTGACCCTTTAAAAGAAGATCGTCCTGTGATTCATTCAGCCTTGTTCAAACCCCTAAAAAACAATAATTACATGCTGGACCGCCTGAAATGCATCAGCCTTCCCAGAGCCAAATCATACTCGTTCCAGTTGTCAAGATGAGAACTTAAAGCTTCCCTGTAATGGTGAGATGCTTTTTCCCGGTTTTGCTCTCCTTCTGCCCAAAGACCCAGCGCTGTATGCAGGGTGATTAATTTTTCAGGTGTTTTCCCGGCCCGTTGGATTAACTCATCATCTTTTGTTTTTAAAACAAGGTGTTTGGCAATACTGCTGTGCCATGGATCATGGGTGTCTATTGAAAATTGAGTTAAATAATCAATGGCTTGCTGGCGCTTTCCCATTATATTAAGGATTTCTCCTTTTAATAGTCCAAGGCTTAGGCTTAAAGACGTTTCCCGGCTGGGATGCTTAAAATAGACGTCAATAAAGTCGATGGCCATTTGCCACTCACTGTGAGTGGCATGGAAAAATGCGATTATTCCGATAATTGTTCGGTTTTCCGGTGCCAGCTCGAGAAGCTGGGTGTAAATTTGGATTTTTTCATCATGACTGAATTTTTTAGACTCGAACTTTTGAATCAACTCTGAAATATTATCTCTGTATTCAGATGCAGATTTTCTGTATTCTTTTGCCTGCTGCCTGAAGGCGTCAATGGTTTGTTCAGATATCTGGTTATCGGTGGGCCGTACTGTCTGATCGGTTAGCAGATGGTTCAGTCTTGAAAATGAAAGATAATAAACCCAATCATTGATACCGGCACTTAAAATAGATTCTTTAAACACCTTTCGAGCATTGCCAAATTCATTATTTCGTTCTGAGATAAGTCCTTCAATAAACAGTCTCCAGCTTTTTTCAGACCGGGTTTCATAGTCTAAAAATCCAGGCGTAATTCTCTTTTTGTTTTTTAATACATTGGCCAGATAACCTGAAAACTCGTCCTCCTCATACCAGTCCATTGTAAACAGATCTTTTGTAAGACTATCACCGGTTTCATGGTTTGTAATCCAGTCAATAATATAAAGCATCAGCCTGGAAGTTGCATTTTCCTGTTCGATTAGGGATAGTGTTTTGAAAAAATTTCTGCTTTTATTCAAATCTCTGATGCTAAAATTCAACATCCCCGCAGCAAACATGAGAACCGGATCATTGCTTGTTTTAAGCATTGTTTCACATAGATCTGCAGCTTTCTTGAATTTATTTTCAACGGCAAGGCTGGTAATCTGTTTAAGTTTGGATTCCAGAGCAAAATCAAGAATCCCATCCCAATGTGGATGACCTGTTTTAATGGATTCAATAAGCTTGGCCGGTCTTGAAATCGGCAGTATAAGTCCAAAATCAGATAAGGGTGTGCTGACCTGATAATAACCACTGGCCTTATCTATTACAACACCAGATGCAATTCCGATAACCTGTCCTTTAGCATTAATAGCCGGTCCGCCACTGTTGCCTTTATAGATGGAAGAGTCCACCTGAATGATTTCCTTTGAAGTCCTTCTGACATGCCCCCTGGTAATACTGGTATTAATGTGGTCATCCTGGGTGCGGTTCCCCAGAGGGAAGCCTAAGATTATGACTGTTGTCAGGCGCTGTATATCGTCTGAAGGAATCATTGTTTCAAGCGGTAATGGTTTCAGATGTGAGGGGAGGGTATCTATTTTTAAAACCGCAAAATCATTTTTAAAGGGAGATTTAATTATTTCTCCGGTTTTTAGAGAGGACCTCGGAACCCCAATGGTTTGAAGGTTGCCTTTCCCATTGGTGGTATATGCAGATGCAAGGTAATAAGAATCTGATAATTCCCCGCTCCCTCTTAACGGCGGCAAACGGTTGAATGCTTTTTCTCCTTCAAACCATAAAAACATCCTGTAATTAAATTCCACTGTTTTTTTTGAAATAGCATGCAGGTTATACACTTTGAACAGGTTTGCATCATTAAGCCAGGGGCAGGCAACATGACGGCTGGTAAGAAGATATCCGTTGCTGTCCACAAGAAAAGCGGTTCCTTCCACAGAATTTCTATATATGATTTTTTGGTTATCAGACAGCCAATACTCCACCATTAAGAAGGCAACAGAACCGGCATATGATTCAACAAAGTTGGACAATACGACTTTCTTTTTGTTTTTATTAAAATTGACGTACATCCAAGAAAGGCTTCCAAAGGCAAAAATACCCACGATAATTAATATCAACACCACCACTACTTTTTTAAACCATCGTAATTCCTTAAGCAGTCTTGTTGTTTTTTTATAAGGTGACACATTCTGCCCGGTATGAGACATCCGGTCTAAAATATTGCGGAGGGCCGATGCGACTTTGCCCATGGACTGAGGCCTCAGATCTGGATCGTCAGACAACATAATTTTGATTAAAACAGCCAGGTCTGAGTCGATACCTTTTAATTGATCAACCTTAGATGAGAAATCTTTCAGGTTGTGGTCAGCAGTCAAAAGTTCAATAAATAATTTTCCAAGGGACCAGATACCACTTTTAAAATCAATGGCTCTCTGGTTGATAATGTCGGGGTGGCAATCCAGTAGTTTTTGCAGCATGGGACCATGATGGGTTGCCCTTGCATTAAGGAATCTAGAAAGCTTGTAATTTATTTTTACCTGAAGTGTGTTTAATTTTTTTTTGGGAATCAGGATATCGTCAAGAATCAAGTACGGCATAAAATGATCTTTTTTATGTAATAAATCAAGTACTGAAGCGATATTGTAGAAAAGAGTGACAATTTTGTGCTGGTCGTTCAACAGACCGGAAACAAAAACAGAACCCCAATCAGCGGCGTCCACCCATTCGCTGGTTCTGTACCAGAGGCCCTCATTGCTTTTTTTGACTGCATAATGCTGTACAAAGTGCTCTGAAGGAAGTTCTTTGAGTTCTTTGAGTTCTTTTTCAAGCCGGCCGGCAACAGAGTCGTCAACACCTGATTTTTTTGTGAACAATCTAATGGAGACAGGCGTTTTACTATCTTTCTTTATCGCTTTGCAGACAAGAGAAGAACGGCCTTCATGAATAATGGTCAAAATCCGATAGTCATCAATGTATTTTATGCCATTTGAGATGTGTATCCCGCAGGCGGGGCACATCGTAAGTTTCTCAGAGAGAACTTGTCCACATTCTCTGCATAGTTTCATAATAAGAATACTCTGCCAAATTTTAAGTTTGCATGAAAATGGAAGATTGATAGCAAACTTAGGTTAGTCAATGCAAGATGAAAATTCTTCTTAATTATAAAGGGTTTATCAAAAATAGTCAAGAAAGACAGATAGATGACCTTTATTCCAGCATCCTGAGCCCAAGGTATAGTTTACTCAATTTGGGTAAGGCAAACCTGTCGTACAGATATTCTGAAATACCAATTCCAAGTGTCAAGTTAGTGGGAAGATATAATTTCAAAGCACAGGAAGGCGTGATTTTTAAACCAGATCGGCAAGGTTCAAGTCTTTGGAAAGCTGATGGGCAACATTTATTTTTTTTCCTACCATATTTTCTGATGTAAGCTGTTTGAAAATGTCTGGATGGTTTTGAGTTCTTGCAATAAACCTGTAATTGTCCAGTGTTTTTCCATAGATCACAGCATAAGAGGGGGTCAGATCTGTTGAATAGATCACCGTATATGTTTCAATTATTCCTTTGCCAGTGACCTGATCTTTAATTTTGACGGGTTCCTTGCCGGCAAAACAATTGTCTTGATCTTCTAAATCATGATTTTTGAATTTGCCCGTCATCGGCTGTGATCCATAGACACCTGCTGCATGTTTATGCAAAAACCAGCCAAGAGCAGTTACCAGTCCGTTTGATTTGTCCCCCATGGAAATCTTTTCAGCAAGTGTAGCCACGCTATGGAGACTGTAATTATTGCCAGGGCCTCCAAAAAAACCGAGCCCACCGGTCAAAGTTAAAGGTCTTTTATCATCATCTTTGATACCGATCATCTTTTTTGCAATGGAAACGGCACTGGGAAAGCATGAGTATAGATCAAAACAATCTATGCTTTCCAATGGCATGCAGGATCTTGTCAATGCTTTTTCAACAGCGCTCTTAAGAGGTGGACTGGATACGAAATCTGATTTTTCAATCATAAAGCGCTGCCGGTCCTGTGCAAATCCGCCACCGAGAAAATACACTGGTTGTCGATTTTTTTTGGAATATTTTTTTGCTGTTTCCTCTGACATTAAAATAATAGCGGCCCCTTGATCCACAGTAACAAATGAATTCATGTACTTGGTATAAGGAAAAGCAACAGGCCTGTTCATGGGACCGGGTGTGATGATTTGTTCAGGCGTTTTTATGGTAGTTGTCCATGCATATGGGTGAGATGCCGCTGTTTTACTGAATTGGCTCCACATCCTGGCTATCTTAATGAGGTAATCTTGAAGATCTAAACCGGATTGGGCCCATAACGCCGTCTCAAAAAGAGGGAATCCCTGCATGGGATGTTCAATACCATGTTGAATCTCTAAAGGTGAGGACCCGATAAGATCATCTCCGGGATACGCTTTAGGTATCCCCCTAAAAAGGGCACTTTCAAATTTTTCCGGTTCTGGGTCTCGTTGGACATAGGCTTCAGCTCCGGCAATGAGAACTGAATCTAATTCGTTCCGGGAGATCATTCCGGCGGCAGTGTTAATCATGGTCTGGGGAGAGTTCCCGCCAATTCCGGAAACATGGGTAAACTTTGGTGCCATACCTAGCCTTTGGGCCAGCTGTCTGGCAGGAGATGCATAGTGGCGGCTTAAGGTCCTGACGGTCATTATCCCATCCAGATGAGCCAGGGCTGTGTTGGAGGTAAGCATTTGAGAAGCTCGCATTGATGCCTGCGTCATTAACTGCATGGGGCCTTTTGCTTTTCTGTCCAGTTTTTTGGGTTGAGTGATCTGCCCCCATCCAGCAACAACAACTTTTCTTTCCATGGCAAAAGAAATCCTTTTCAATACAGGTTGATCCAAGTGTTGCGCAAATTATCATCTTTGTCAACTTTATCCAAGGACTTACACATCTGTTTTTTGGGCTTTAATTATTATGATCCAATGGGAAAATGGCGATCCAAATAGGTTAGATCGTTTTCATGATTATAGGTCCGTTCAGTGACACCTATACTTCCGTTTTGATTAATCAGCATTATTGTGGAAGACCTGGTGCCGTAGATTTTGCTTTGGATAAACAAAGGTGACAGGGTTCTCTCCCATTCTATCCCAACGCCTGTATGGGGTAATTGAACGTCATCAGGCATGGATCGGTCCGACAATAATGAGAAAAGCGAATGAATCGTGATGTTTTTGGCGATGATTTGTTTTAATGTTTTTTTACCGGATGTCACCTTGGGCCAGGGAGTGTTGAGAAATCCATTGGAGAGTCCATGTATCCCTGGTTTGATTTTTTCAATTTGATTTTTTACATTTGAAAACCAGAAAAGTTCCTCGTTATTACCCAAAATCAGATTAAATCCATTATAAAGATTAAGCCTGTTTTTCAAATCCGCATGATAATCTTTTGGAAATTTTTTTGATGTAAGAAAATCAATAACGATTTCGCCCCTTGAGGGGGCCTTCTGCTTTAGTGATGCAGGGTCGCGATAGTTGGTAAGTGCTGCAAAGGTTCCATATTTATTCACGCCGAACCAGGTGCCTCCCTGTTCAAGGTCCTTGCCTGCTAGTATTGAGTTGTTGTCCTCCCAAAAATGCATAGGTGCTGTGGGTCTGTGAAAAAATTCGTCCCTGTTGGCAGCAAGGATCAAGGGATATTTTTTTGAAACTTTATATCCCAGAAGGATTAAGCACATGTATAATTCCTTGTCTTTTATCTGTCTCTTTGTTATTGATCTTATAATGTAGTTAAAATGTAACTGTTAACAATGAAAAAATCAATATTGATGGAGGCTTTAAATGAAAAATGTTGTAATAGTCAGTGGTGTTAGGACTCCGGTAGGATCCTTTGGTGGTTCTCTGAAAAGCGTACCTGTGGTTGATTTAGGGACAATCGTAATGAAAGATGTTCTTAAAAGAGTCGGATTGAAACCTGTGGTGGATTCATCTGAAGATGAATTTTCACCGGATACATTAAAAGACCAGGGTATGATTGATCTTGAAAAAAAGGGATATGATTATGAGGAATCCTTAAACCCTGTATTTATTGATGAAGTTATAATGGGAAATGTTCTTCAGGCAGGGCAGGGTCAGAATACAGCCCGCCAGGCAATGATGGCAGCAGGTATTTCAAGACAAAGTGCCGCCTTTACTATAAATAAGATCTGCGGATCAGGCCTCAAAGCCATAGCGCTTGGCGCACAAGCCATTATGGCAGGATCTGCAGACGTGATCCTGGCCGGCGGTCAGGAAAGTATGAGCAATGCCCCCATGGCATTGAACAAGGCCAGATGGGGACATAGAATGGAACTATCCGGTATCGGACCGGTTCATGACTTGATGGTATTTGACGGACTGTATGAAATTTTTTATGGATATCACATGGGTCTCACTGCTGAAAATATTGTTGAAAAATATGGCATCACAAGGGAAGAACAGGATCAATTAGCCCTGTTGAGTCACCAAAGAGCGTTTGCTGCTGTTAATGACGGCACATTTGCCCAGGAAATAGCGCCCGTTGTAATTAAATCCTGGAAAGGGGATACTATTGTAGATAAAGACGAACGTCCCATGGAAACCAGTATGGAAAAAATGGGAAAACTTCGTCCGGCGTTTAAAAAAGATGGTAGCGTGACAGCTGGGAACGCCTCAGGTATCAATGATGCAGCAGCAGCTGTCCTTTTGATGTCTGAAGAAAAAGCAGATGAACTGGGGCTTGAAAAACTGGCAAAAATTAAAGGTTTTTCAGCTGGGGGCCTTGATCCGGCTTACATGGGGCTCGGTCCTGTGCCGGCAGTTAGAAAAGTGCTGAAACAGACAGGAATGACCATTCAAGATATTGACTTGATTGAATTAAATGAAGCCTTTGCTGCTCAGGCCATTGGATGTATGAGAGAGCTTGATATTGATGTGGAAAAACCCAATGAACTCGGCTCTGGAATTTCAATCGGTCATCCCATAGGATGCACAGGTGCCAGACAAATGGTCACCGCGATTAACCAGATGAAAAGAAAATCTTATTCCACAGGCCTTATCTCAATGTGTATCGGCGGGGGAATGGGTATGGCAATGATTATCGAAAGATAAGTTTTTTTCTTTACTTGAATACATTAAAATGGTAAAAAAAAATAGATTATTATTTAAGTGTTAAATGTTTGAAC
>CAYVZG010000029.1:0-12580 GCA_964455805.1 uncultured Desulfobacula sp. | reverse complement strand
TACATTAAAATGGTAAAAAAAAATAGATTATTATTTAAGTGTTAAATGTTTGAACCAAATTGCATAAAGGGGTGTTTTTATTATGGATATTCCTAGGAAATTAGGCATATTAATTTATACGGCAGTACCGGCCATCGTGGGCGGCGGTATTGTATATCATTTTTTTGGAAGTTTTGTTCAAGTCATTATATTTGAGATACTTCTTGTTTTAGCAGCTCTTGGTATCATCAGCAGTTAAAACAACAATGATTAATTCATTTATGTAAAGCCGTATTTGTGCAGGTTAATTTGCATATTACGGCTTTACATGATTTTTACTCTTTTTAAAACCGAACAGGTTTGGTGCAACCTTGGAGCAAAATATTTCTCAAAAGTCGGTTTTTGTATTTTTTATTGCGCTGTTCTGCATAGCCATTCTGCTTGCGGGCAAGCTGGTGGCTCCTTTTTTTGCGATTATCATTTTAGGTGTTGTATCCACCAGTGTTTTTAGCCCGCTTTTCAAGTTTTTATCAATAAAGCTGACCCCCAAAATAGCATCCATTATTACCTGTGTTCTCATTTTTTTTGTTGTATTTATCCCCGTGGTTTTTTTTGTGGGGGTTATTTCCAAAGAGGCGTTCAACCTTTATGTCATGGCAAGAGACGCAGTTTTTTCAAATCAATTAAAAAACCTGCTTGCAAGCACTCAGGCCCTGGAACGATTCAATGAACTTCTAGTGAGAGCGGGAATTGAAAAAACAGTGTCCTGGGATGAGTTGATAAGACCCATATCAGAACTTGGAAAGGTCGTTGGATTCTCACTATTTGAACAGGCCAGGTTTTTTACATCCAATGTATTTAATATTGTTTTGTATTTTTGTTTGATGCTCATCGTCGTGTATTACATGCTCATTGATGGGGATAAATTTGTAAAATACATGTACGATCTCTCCCCTTTGTCAGACGAGCATGATGAAAAGCTTTTTGAAAAATTTAAAGGGATGGCAGGTGCTGTTCTTATTGGAAATGGACTGGGTGGACTGATACAGGGTATTGCCGGCGGGACACTATTTTTGATCCTGGGATGGAACTCTCCATTTTTATGGGGGGTTATTATGGGTTTTTTGGCCTTTTTACCCATTTTGGGAATTGGGATTATAATGATTCCTGCTGCGGCAATTTTAATGTTGAAATCCAAATTCACCACTGGCGTTTTTGTGTTATTGTTTTATGCGGTTCTTTCCTGGGGAATTGAATATGTTTTTAAACCCAAAGTGGTTGGCAATAGGGTTAGAATGCATCCTTTAATTGTATTTTTTGCCATTATCGGCGGGCTTAAAGTGTATGGAATACTCGGTATTATTTATGGTCCTCTGATTGCCACCCTGTTTTTAACCCTTGCTGATATATATTTTGCAAGTTTTCAATCTATGGTTGAACCTGGAAAAGTTAATAATGAGAAATAAATGGAGTCTGAACGTTGATTATTGATGAAGATATTAATGTGACCAGTATCGAAAAAGAGATGAAACAATCTTATCTCGAGTATGCAATGAGTGTTATTATCGGAAGGGCACTTCCCGATGTTCGTGACGGATTGAAACCCGTTCACAGGCGTTCTTTGTTTGCCATGCAGCAAGTACGGAATGATTGGAATAAACCCTATAAAAAATCTGCCCGTATCGTTGGTGACGTTATGGGTAAATACCATCCCCATGGTGATTCAGCCATTTATGACACCATTGTCAGGATGGCTCAGCCATTTTCATTGCGCTACATGCTGGTTGACGGTCAGGGTAACTTTGGTTCGGTGGATGGCGATTCCCCTGCGGCAATGAGGTATACCGAAATCAGGATGAGAAAGATTGCTCATCAGATGCTGGCCGACCTTGAAAAGGAAACGGTAGATTTCATTCCCAATTATGATGAAACCCTTGAAGAACCCTCTGTCTTACCCACAAAATTCCCTGCACTATTGGTCAATGGCTCATCAGGGATTGCCGTTGGAATGACAACCAACATCCCGCCGCATAACATCAAAGAGGTTGTTTCCGCATTAAACCAATTGATTGATAATCCTTTAATGAGCGTCGAAGAGCTAATGGAATACATTCCCGGCCCCGATTTTCCAACCTATGGTCATATTTATGGCACCAAAGGAATCGCTGACGCATATAATACCGGGCGTGGGATAATTACTTTACGGGCCAAGGTTGAGGTTGAGGTAAACAAAAAATCCGGGCAGGAAACCATTATAGTGACCGAGCTTCCCTACCAGGTGAACAAGGCAAAATTAGTTGAAAAAATTGCTGAGCTTTTGCGTGACAAGGTAATAACGGGAGTCTCCTTTGTCCGGGATGAATCCGACCGCGATGGAATGAGAATTGCTGTAGGCCTTAAAAGGGATCAGATCAACGAGGTTGTGATTAATCAGCTTTATAAACATACCAATATGCAAACCAGTTTCGGTATTATCCTCCTTGCCATTGTAAATAACAGGCCACAGCTTTTAACCCTGAAAGAGGTTTTGAATCATTTTATTGATCACCGCAGAAATGTGATTGTGCGGAGAACAAGATTTGATTTACGAAAAGCTGAAGAAAGAGCCCATATTTTAGAGGGGTTGAAAATCGCTCTGGATCATCTGGATGAAGTTGTTGCACTGATTAGGGCGGCACAATCCCCTGAAGAGGCTAAAAATGGTTTAATTTCCACATTTGATCTTTCTAAGATCCAGGCCCAGGCAATACTTGACATGCGTCTACAAAGGCTTACAGGGCTTGAAAGGGAAAAAATCATTAACGAATATGATGCGCTTTTAAAAGATATTGCCTGGTACAATGAAATCCTGTCAAGTGATGAAGTGGTGAGAGGGCTGATTAAGGATGAACTCATTGAGCTTGACCAGGAATTTGGTGACCAAAGGCGCACGGTGATCGTCGAAAGCACGGCGGAAATCAGTATTGAAGATCTGATTACCCAGGAAGATATGGTTGTGACTGTAACCAGAAGCGGTTATATCAAGCGGAATCCGATTACGCTGTATGCAAGCCAGCACAGAGGCGGAAAAGGTAAAACGGCAATGGGAACAAAATCAGATGATTTTGTTGAACATCTTTTCGTTGCCTCCACTCATGCCACTTTTCTATTTATAACTAATTTTGGAAAGGTCTACCAGTCAAAGGTTTATGAACTTCCCATGGCAGGGCGGTCAAGCCTTGGAAAGGCCATTGTAAATCTGTTGAATTTTGACGAGGATGAAAAACTGGCCACTGTACTAACAGTTGACAAGTTTGTAGAGAATAAATACGTGGTCATGGCCACAAAAAAAGGACGAGTGAAAAAAACCGATCTGATGGCATATTCAAGGAGAAGATCCGGTGGCCTGATCGGGGTCAAACTTGCTGAAGATGATGAATTGATTGTGGCCCGAATAACCAATGGAGATATGAATATTTTTCTGGGTTCCGAGGGAGGCAAAGTGATTCGTTTTCATGAAGGTGATGTCCGCGCCACGGCAAGAGGCTCCATGGGGGTCAGGGGTATCAGAATCGATCAAAGTGTCAAGGTTGTCGGTATGGAAGTGTTGGGCCCTGAAGATACCCTTCTGACCGTGACTGAAAACGGATATGGAAAACGGTCATTTATTGAAGAATATAGAACGCAGACTCGAGGCGGGAAAGGCGTTTTTTCAATTAAAACTTCAAAGCGAAATGGTAAGATGGTTTCCCTGCTTCTGGTGGATAACAATGATGAACTGATGATGGTGACGGATAAGGGAAAACTGATTCGAACCTCCATTAAAGGCATCAATGTAATCAGTAGAAATACACAGGGTGTTAAACTTATTAATTTGTCATCCGGTGAAAAACTTATCGGAATTGCAAGGCTTCCTGAAGAAGATCAGTCAGATGAGGATGATCAAGAAGATATCAATATAGAAGATCTTTCTGCGGATGGGGAGAATGGAGACGGAGAAGTCATCGACTCATAAGGGAGAAGGGCATAGGAAAAGGCTGCGGGACAGATTTTCTAAAAGTGGTCTTATCGGATTTCATGATTATGAAGTGATTGAATTGCTGCTTACCCTGAATACACCTCGTAAGGACTGCAAACAATGTGCTAAAAAGCTTTTAAAACAATTCAAAACCTTTCAAGGCGTACTTGAGGCAGATAAGAAATCGCTTTGTGAAATTAATGGTGTTGGACCTGAAAATAGTTTGGGTATACGGTTGATTAAAGAGGTTGCCGACAGATACCTTGAAAGCAAAATTATTTCAAAGGATGTGGTTAATAATCCCAAGGACCTGATGGAATACTTGCACCATACCCTTGGGCATAAAACAAAAGAAGTTTTTGCAGGAATTTTTCTTGATGCCAAAAACAGGGTTCTCACTTCGAAAATCCTTTTTACCGGTACATTGACAACAAGTTCTGTCTATCCGCGGGAGGTCATTATCAGCGCACTGCAGCATAATGCCGCCGCTGTCATTTTTGCGCACAATCATCCTTCCGGAGATGTTGAACCTTCCGCAAGTGACATCCAGGTTACAAGAAAGCTTTTTTTTGCATTAAGGTATGTGGGAATTATCTTGCATGAGCATATGATAATTGGAAATCAAGGGTTTTACAGTTTTGCACAAAGGGGTTTAATAACAACGTTTAATATTGAATTTGACGAGGCAAATGAATAAAGAGAATGACATTCCATATTGTTTTGGTGACCTTGAAAAAGTTTTTCCTATAGCTGATAAGGGATTGCGCCAGACACCGGATGAGTGTTTTTACCATTGCCCGGTTAAGACAAAGTGTCTTCGGCAGGCCATGGCCACAAAAGACGGGGAAAAAGTGGAAGAAGAAATCATTGAACGGGGAACGAAATCCGGCACCATAAATTTTTTTGAGCGATGGTCCCGTAAAAAACAGATGCACCGAAATAAGAAAAAATAATTGTTGAGGAACCAATGAAGTCAATAAGGGATATTGAAGTGGCATCAAAAAAAATTTTTCTCCGGGTGGATTATAATGTGCCCATGGATGAAAATTTTAATATTACTGACGATAATAGGATTTTGGAAACCCTCGACCTGATCCATTACCTGATTAAAAGAAGAGCAAAAATTATTCTGGCATCTCATATGGGCAGACCCAATGGTAAAAGAGATCCAAAGTTAAGCCTGGCACCGGTGCGCAAACGGCTGTCGGAATTATTGGAAACGCCGGTTTTGTTTGTAGACGATTGTATCGGTGATGATGTAACAAAAATATCAGAGCAGATTAAGGACGGTCAAATCCTGCTTTTGGAGAATCTAAGATTTCATCAAGAGGAAAAAGAGAATAATCAGGCATTTGCAAAAATGCTTGCCAGCCTTTGCGATATATATGTGAACAATGCCTTTGCGGTTTCCCATCGAGATCAGGCATCTGTCACGGGTATGCCCGGATTTGCAAAAGAATCTGTGGCAGGTTTTTTACTTGAAAAAGAGGTTCAATCATATTACGATTCAGTGGAAAATCCAAAAAGGCCCCTTGTGGCAATCATCGGTGGGGCAAAAGTATCCAGCAAACTTGCCGCCCTGGAAAATATGCTTAAATTTGTTGATAAGTTTATCATTGGCGGTGCAATGGCCAATACTTTTTTAAAAAGTCAGGGGATTGATACCAAGGGTTCAATCACTGAAGATGATCTTTTAATAAAGGCAGCAGATATTGTCCGGAAAGCAAAAGCAAAAGGCATTGACTTTATGCTTCCATGTGATTTGGTTTGTGCCGAAGCCTTTGACAAAAACGCCCGGAAAAAAGAGGTTCTTTTAGATCAAATTCCAGATCAATGGATGGCCCTGGATATCGGTTCAAAAACAGCATCAAATTATGCCGGAGCCATTAAAGAGGCAAAAACCATAGTTTGGAATGGGCCCATGGGGGTTTTTGAAATGGAAAAATTTATGTCAGGGACCCAGGTTGTAGCCGACGCAATTGCAGGTTCTTCTGCATTTTCTATTGTTGGCGGAGGAGACACCGGGCTTGCTGCAAAAAAATGTAAAGTTGCGGATAAGGTCAGTTATATTTCAACGGGCGGTGGTGCTTTTTTGCATTTAATGGAGGGTAAAACGCTTCCTGGAGTGGTTGCTCTTGAATAATATTTACAAACGGTAATAAAAGGGAAATAACGTGATATTTTGTAAGCACAGAGATTGTTTAAGCCGGGAGGAAAGACTTAGAAGGTCTTATTATGAGGTATTGCGAGACGAACTGGACCAATTCGTTTTAAACCATTCCCTTGTTGGGTCATATAATAATTTTCTTCGATTGCACATGCCCTATCCTTTTGTGGAATTAAGGGAGCTTAAGCCCAGGGCAAGAATTCCTTCTGTTGAGTTTGATGCACAGAATTCATTTTTAATCATTTTCTCTGAAGATTTCATCGATAAAAAACATAAAAAATATATTCGATATTTTGATGTCAACAAGACAACAAAAGATAACCTGTTAAAACATAAATATTTTCCAAATGTAGAGAACTTTAATCGAAATCTCAAACATTTTGAGACAAAAGAATTTTTTTCTTTGCTGGAATCATTACTCCCCATTGATTATGCGTTGCTTATTCAAAGGAATCAGCGGACAAAGGTAAGATATGCCTTGACCCATTTTCATGTCAGGATTGACTGGCCAATTTCAGATGCATCTGAGGACCTTGCCAAGGATTTAAGGTATATTTCTAAAGATCTTTATGAAAAAGGGGATAAATATGCTGAAGATTTTCAAAAAAAATTATTTGAATATTATGGTGTCCCGGTGATGTCCGGGGGGAGAAGAACAGTAGCCATAGTAGCTGCCCAATATTTCAGACAGCTTCCCGGAATCACAACCATTTATGTTTCTTCCAGTGAATCCAGAAATCTTTTACGTATTGATGAAAGAGGGGTCTCAAAATCTGTTCTGGTTAAACTACCGGACAGTGAAATAAAAAAACTTGCCGACAACGCAGGCATTACACAAAATCGGTTTACGAAAAATTATGTTATAGCAAGGCAGCGGAGAAATTTTATCTGTATCTTAAAAGTAGATTACGATTATACCAGTCATGCATTACCATCAGAGGGAGGGAGACTCAGGGAGCTAAACTCTGATACAAATTGGCTGACCGTATCTCAGGAGCATATATTACCGAAGCCATCTACTCTTATACATCCCCCCATTCCCTATAAAATGGTGTATTTATAATTTTTTAAGCATGGCGATTTCATCACAATTAGGGAAACTGACACAACCGATACAATCTGACCAAACCTTTATGGGAAGCTCGTTTTTATCAATGGTTGAAAATCCGAATTGTTTAAAAAAAGTCGGACGGTAAGTCAGTGTGAAAAGGTCTTTGATTTTAAAATAAAACGCTTCCTGGATAGCCCTTTCGGTGAGTCCGGATCCGATTCCCCGGCCGGTAAAATCACCATCCACAGCAAGGGACCTAATTTCCGCCAAATTTTCCCAGCAGAACTGCAACGCACAGCACCCGACCACTTTTTTTTGTTTTGGATCTTCAAAAACCCAAAAGTCCCTTAAATGGTCATATAGTTTGCTCAGAGGCCTTGCTAAGAGTTCTCCTTTTACATTATAAAATTGAAGTAATGCATGGATGGCCGGAACATCATCAAGCATGGCTTTTCTTATCATTTTAAATCCTTTGTTTTTACCAGTATTTTTATTGCTCTGGGATTTTTTTTGTCGATTATTTCTCCCGTATCTGGATCTATATATACCATTTTTGTGCCATCGGGTATATCAAAATATCGATAGGATCTGCTGGAGAGATAGTGCTTCATATAGTCAACCCATATGGGAAGAGCCGCCTTTGCACCTGTCTCATATTTTCCCAGTGCGCTTGCATCGTCATTACCCACCCAGACACCCACGGCAATATCAGGATTGAACCCGATAAAGAGGGCGTCCTTATAATTGTCGGTTGTCCCGGTTTTGCCGGCTATATCTGTTTGTATGGCCAAGGCCTTCCTACCAGTGCCTTCAAGAACCACCCCTTTTAACATATCAGTTATAATGGCTGCATTTTGCCGGGACATAATGGATTGTTTTTGTGTGGTATTTTTAAATAATACCCGGGAGTTTGAATCTGTCATTTTTATGATGGAAAACGGGGCCACTTTAATTCCCATATTGGCAAAAGGGATATAAGATGCGGTTAGTTCTAACAGATTCACCTCTGAAGTGCCCAGCGCCAGAGAAAGATTGGAGTGGAGGACGGAAGTTATGCCGGCTTTTTTTGCAAACTCAATTACTTTGAGCGGGGTGATCATTTCCATCAGTCTTACCACCGGCGTGTTTTTGGATAATGCCAGTGCCTTTCGAAATGTGGTTTCGCCCAGAAAGGTTTTTGAAAAATTATTTACCCTCCAGGTTTTATTTTTGCCCATGTGATAGGATAAAGGGGCATCAATCAATTTGTCATTTTGTGAAAATCCCAAGATGATAGCAGCAGCATATACAAAAGGTTTAAAAGAGGATCCGGGTTGTCGTTTGGCCTGAACGGCTCTGTTAAACGGACTTTCAGAAAAATTTTTCCCACCGACCATACTTAGGATTGCCCCGGTTCTCACATCTATTGCGATTAATGCACACTGAGCCTTTGACGAATCAATACCTTTCCTGGCCATTCTGGCTTCAAGCTTTTTCATTTGCTTGGTAACCGCTTTCTCCGCGGTTTTTTGGAGATCCAAATTCAGTGTCGTATAGATGTTGAGCCCTTTTGAATAGATGTTTTTTAGATCGTATTGTTTTTGCAGGCGGGTTTTAATATATTCAACAAAATAACCGGCCTCTTTTAGGTTATCCTTTTGGGGCGATAAAAGAATTTTTCCGGCTTTGGCAGAATTATACTCTTCATGGGTAATTATTTTAGCTGCCAGCATCTGATGAAGAACAATATCCCTTCTTTTTTTTGCCAGTTCTGGATTTTTAATGGGGGAATACACGGAAGGTGCTTTGGGTAACCCTGCCATTAAAGCAGATTCAGAAAGGGTGAGTTCTCTGGCAGATTTCCCAAAGTATGTTTTAGATGCAGCCTCAACACCATAAGTGCCAGAGCCGAGATAAATGAGATTTAAATAGAGTTCCAATATTTCATTTTTGGTGTATCGTCTTTCAATCTGAAATGTTAGAAGGACCTCTTTTATTTTTCTGGTAATGGACTTCTCAGAAGATAAAAACAAGGTTTTAGCCAGTTGCTGGGTTAATGTGCTGGCACCCTGCTTGTAGCTTCTGGCCTTTATGTCATGAAGAATGGCCCGTAATATTGCCTTTAAATTAATTCCGGAATGGCTATAAAAATTCTTATCCTCTATTGTTATCAGAGCGGATATAAGATTTTGAGGGATCGCATCAAGGGTGACGGGAAATCGTTTTTCAGTGTAAAACTTGGCAAGGGCTTTATAGTCAGATGACAAAACCGTTGTCACAGAAGGGGGTTTAAATTGTTTAAGCGTATTTATCTGCGGCAAATCATGAATAAGGCTGAAAAAAGTTCCGGCCAGTATTCCGGAGACAATACTGCCAAAGGTTATTGATATTAAAAGCCAGTTTCGTTTAAGCATCAGGTGTTTTAACTTTCCTTCCTATTGGGAAAGATTAAATGGTCATTCCTTACTATAAAAGACACTATATTATAAAGGATATTGTTAAAAGGAAAATATTTAATTCTATTATCTTAAATTGAGGTGATTTATGATAGCATACTTTAAAGTTCATACAGGTAACAAAAGAAAAAATGGCATATCAAACAGAGATTATAAAAAATGTATCAGCCTGTCATATTTTTCGAACAATATCATTCAGCTGACATTCAATTTTAAGCATTAATAGGGCCATGGTATTGGGATGTGCGCTTTCAATGGGATTATGGTCCATATCAAATAGACCCAGGATCTTTGTTCTTTTGGGAGGGCCTTTGGGTGACAATATTTCAACCGTATCTTCCAAGGTAAGCTTATTTCTGATACCGACCCTGTAGAAGTTGTCTTCTGTATTCCCAATTATTTTCCCGATAAAACTATGGATTTCCCCTTGATGCACATTTTTACAATTGAGGTTTGGTTCATCTGTTTGATTAAAATAAAACCCTGTACAATATTCTCTGTGAAAAATCTGATAAAGTTCAGACAGCCAGTCCGGGTTTATCTGATACGTGTCCGGGGATTCAATATAGGCATCAATTGCATTTCTGTAGGTTTTTACAACAGAAGCAAGATAGTTGATGCCTTTCATTCTCCCCTCGATTTTTAATGATGTAATGTTTGCATTAACAAGCTCAGGAATATGTTCGATCATACTTAAGTCTTTAGAGTTAAAAATATAGGAACCTCTTTCATCTTCCATGAGGGGATGATATTCATTTGGACGAAGTTCTTCCACAACTGAGTATTTCCACCGGCAGGGCTGGGTGCAAAGCCCTCTATTACCGTCTCTGCCGCTTAAAAAGCTGCTGAGAAGACATCTTCCTGAATAGGATACACACATGGCTCCGTGGATAAATACTTCGGTTTCTATCTGCGCATCATCTGTTATTCCTTTTATTTCTTCCAAGGATAGTTCCCTTGCAAGGTTGACCCTTTTCACGCCAATATCCTTCCAGAATCTGGCTGCATTCAGGTTGGTGGTATTGGCCTGGGTACTTAAGTGGATGTCAATATAGGGAATTATTTTCCGTGCCAGCATAATGATACCGGGATCAGTTACAATAATGGCATCAGGTCTGATTCGGCCTATTTTAATTAAAAAGTTTTTCAGTTCTTTTTGTTCATGGTTCCTTGAATAAATATTGCAGGCAAGATAGACTTTTACGTTATGAAGATGAGCAAGGGAAACAGCATCAACGAGTTCCCCATCTGTAAAGTTACCTGAAAAATTTCTCAGACTGAATTCTTTGCCGGCCAGGTAAACCGCATCTGCACCATAGTGTATGGCAATTTCAAGCTTTTCAAAATTTCCGGCAGGTGCCAAAAGTTCCGGTTTAAAGTGATTTTTTCTCATATGATCTGCATGTTATATGGTACCCCCGGCAGGAATCGAACCTGCGCTCAAGGATTAGGAATCCTATGCTCTATCCACTGAGCTACGGGGGCATATTTTTCATTTAGGATAATTTTTGTTAATATTCAATAACTTAAAGCTCCAATTGGTCTGATCTTAAGAATCATTTTGATTAACTCAAAGTTATTAAAATCATCCTTTTTAACGCTTAGGGTTCCCTATAGGTTCCCTTTTTTTCTTGCGAGCCATTACTGAATACGCTACTATACAAATGAATAGCTCACTTGCTATAACCAGAAATTAATACAGAGATTTGCGTTTAAAGTCAAGTTTTTATTGGTCAGATTTTAAAAAGGATTATCATGCCAGAGAATTTAATCAAAGTTCAAAACCAGATAGGGATTTATTACCTTGAATCTAAGGTACGGCGGCACAATGGCAAACCTGACAAGTGTTATTACATTACATACAAAGCTCCTAATAAAAAGGTTGTCAGGGAAAAGGTTGGTTGGATCTCTGAAGGGTATAACGCTAAGTTGGCAATCCATATGCGTGGGGAGAGAACCAGGCTTTTAAGGCATGGCAAGGAACTGCCTGACAAAAAGACTAAAAGCATTACCTTTGGGGATGCATGGAATAAATATGATGGATGGCTTGATACAGGTAAGAAACATGTAGATATGGACCGAAGTCGGTATGAAAATCATATAAAACATAGGTTTGAATCTAAGTTACTTGATGAGATTAACACTGGTGATTTGGAAAAATTCAAGCAGGTTTTGATGAATAAGGGTTTAGCTCCTGCATCTGTAAAACATGTGCTGGTTGTTATTCGGCAGGTTTACAATAAGTCGAAATTATGGGGTATGTGGGATGGTACTAACCCTGTAACGGGTGTAAAGTTTCCCAAGGTCAATAATCGAAGAGAAAGATTTTTGAATCATCAGGAAGCTCACCTCTTATTAGAAAACTTGAAGCCTGTCAGTATGCAATTGCACAGGATTGCAAAGCTGAGTCTTCATACTGGAATGTGTGCAAGTGAGATTTTCAGTCTCCAATGGGGTCATATAGATCTTGATAATAATTTCATTCTGATTGCTGATCCAAAAGGTAATCCGGCACGCAAAGTCATAATGCCGGGAATTATAAACAAGATGCTTTCTTTAATGGAAGTGAGTCTACCTGAAGAGTATATTTTTAAACAGACTTATAAGGGAACTAAGGTCATTGGTAACAAGCCGATTAAACAAATCAGTTCTTCATATTTCAAAACTGTAAAAAAACTTGGGTTTAATGATGGAATTACAGACAGAAGACAAAAGGTGACATTTCACACACTGCGACACACTTTTGCCTCCTGGCTGGCTATTCAGGGTACGCCGATTCTTGAGATCAAGGAGCTTCTTGGTCATGCGACACTTGCTATGACTGAGAGATATGCTCATTTGATCCCGGATCAAAAACGCACTTCTGTTGAGCGGATGGAAAAAGCTTTCAAGGATGCGGCTCTGTAAATTAAATTGTGTATCTGCTCATAATTCTATAAATTATTTTAAAC
>CAYVZG010000028.1:0-51041 GCA_964455805.1 uncultured Desulfobacula sp. | reverse complement strand
CAGCTTGAAAACTGAGTACTTTTTCAATAATTTTTTAAAACGTTAGGGTTAATAATACAGGACGACGGATGTGGATTTGATCCAGATGAACAATTTAGAAAGGATAGCCTTGGGCTTCAGATTGTAGAAATTCTTGTAAAAGGGCAGCTTAGAGGAACTCTTAATGTGAAAGATAACGATGGCGTTATGTTTGAAATTATTTTTCCAGCACCAATATAAATATTGTGGGGGAGAAAATGGCAAAAACAAAAGTATTAGTCGTAGAAGATAATCCAATTGTAGCTGAGGATTTGAAAAGAAAATTAAAAAATTTGGGTTATTTTGTTACCGATACTGCCTACTCTGGAAAAGAGGCTGTTGAGTCTGCAATGAATCAATTACCGGATATCGCGTTAATGGATATTAGATTAGGTGATGGTATGAACGGTATTGATGCTGCCTCTGAATTAAAAAAGAATTTTAATGTCTCTGTTATATATCTTACTGCTCATGCAGATGATGACACCATTTCTCGTGCAAAAAAAACCGAACCTTATGGATATATTGTAAAACCATTTGACGATAGTGAGTTAAAATCAGCAATAGAGATTGCCGTTTATAAGCAAAAATCAGATCAAGCAGTCCGTGATAGTCAACAATGGCTGCAAACCACATTAAACAGTATTGGGGATGGTGTGATTGCAACCGATGAAAAAGGTCAAATTTCATTTATGAACCCTGTTGCTGTGGGATTAACAGGATGGTCTCAAAAAGAGGTGGTCGGAAAACCATTGAAAGAGGTTTTTCAAATTATAAATGAAGATACTCGTCAGCCGGTTGAAAATCCGGTAAAAATAGTATTAGAAAAAGAGACCGTTGTGGGCATGGCCAATCACACTCTCTTGATCACAAAAAATGGCAAGGAATTGCCCATCACAGATTCAGGTGCCCCCTTAAAAAATGATAAAGGGGAAATCATTGGTGTTGTTCTTGTGTTCAGGGACCAGATTAAAGAAAGAAAAGCAGAAAGGAACTATAAACGTCTGGCCACAGCAATCAATCATATTGCAGAGGGCGTTGAGATTACAGATTCAGAACCTAAGATTGTATATGTCAATCCAGCATTTGAACATATTACCGGATATCCAAAAGATGAGGTATTGGGCCGCAACCCAAGTTTTTTACAAAGTGGTCACCACAACCCTCTCTTTTATAAGGACATGTGGAAAGAACTTTTAGACAAGAAGATCTGGAAAGGAATTTTTAAAAATAAGAGAAAAGACGGTTCTCTTTACCATGAAGAAGCTTCTATATCGCCTGTTTTGGATGAAAAAGGTGAGATTATAAATTATGTGGCCGTGAAAAGGGATGTGACAGCAGAGATGGAGAGTGAAAAACGGCTCAAACAAGCCCAGAAAATGGAGGCTGTTGGCACACTTGCCGGAGGCATTGCCCATGACTTTAATAACATTCTCTCATCCATCATCGGGTTTACTGAATTAGCCCTTAAGGAGGTTAAAAAAGGCACTGACCTTGCAGATGATCTCCATGAAGTGTATGCCGCCGGGATACGTGCAAAAGATCTTGTTAAACAAATATTGACATTTGCTCGACAGACTGATGAAGAGATTCAACCTGTAAAGGTCAGTTACCTTGCTAAAGAGGCGGTAAAATTCATCAGGGCCTCTATCCCGACAACCATCCAAATTGAAACAACAATTGACAGTGATTCACTGATCATGGGATCGGCAATACAGATTCATCAGATTTTCATGAATCTTTTCACCAATGCAGCTCATGCAATGGAAGATAACGGTGGTCTGCTTCAAATCATTCTTAAAGATGTGACCCTTAACAATAATGATAGAATTTCAATTCAAGGTTTAAAACCTGGGAACTATGTGCAACTAAAAATATCTGACACGGGTCAAGGCATTCCAGAACATATTCTTCATTCAATATTTGAACCCTATTTTACCACTAAAAGCGTTGGAGAGGGAACCGGAATGGGTCTGGCCGTAGTGCTTGGTATTGTTGAAAGTTATGGCGGCAGAATTACCGTGGAAAGTAAATTAGGCAAAGGGACTACATTTAAAATACATTTTCCGATAGCCAAAAAAGGGGGTGTTCAGGCGCCTTATGAAATTGAAGAATTGCCACTGGGAAAAGAACGTCTTCTGTTTATAGATGATGAGCTTTCAATCACTAAAATGGGTAGCCGAGTTCTTGAAGACCTTGGATATAATGTTACAACGAGAACCGATAGTTTGGAAGCCCTGGATCTATTCAAGGAAAATCCATTCGATTTTGATATGGTTATAACAGACATGACTATGCCAAAATTGACCGGGGATAAATTAGCTGCGGAGCTGATGAAAATAAGGCCAGATATACCGGTTATTTTATGTACGGGTTACAGCAAAAATGTTTCTGATCAATTTGTTTCCGAGATCGGTATCAGAGCCCTTGCTTACAAACCTATTGTTACAGAAAAATTGGCAAAAATGGTTCGTAAAGTATTAGATGAGATGAAAACTTCTAACAAAAAATGAGTTGATTTTAAAGGAATACGACAAGAGCCAAAGTGGATAGTTTGTCTATATTAGATTGGGATAAGACTTTATTTATAGGCTTACACTGGCATTTCAAAGAACTAAGCCCAGATAAAAATTAGAACTCCCCATATGTAGTATATGACACCTTTTCAGTTTAAATTTTGATTCAATATTATGAGCTCTTAGCAATAGTATTTTATTATTTTTCATATTCAACAATATAATATATATAAATTTCTCTCGCCAAATTTCTTCAATCATTTTTATAGGATATAAAGTTCCATCAAGGGCTTTCCCAAATTCAAGTTGAGAAGATATTCATATTAATTTGATTGGTTTTGAATCTCTTGATAGCAAGTGTATTTGGGATACTTTGTAAGCCACAATTGTGGCATTTGATTTTCTTTTTAACATCGCCTGATCAAGTTGACTTGTTTTGTGGATTCTGAAAAGTTGCAAAAAAATGTGTTGGTGAGTATTTGGATTTGTATTTTGTTTATTACCCCCATCGACTTTTCACCTTGAAAGGCACTATTAACTTAGTTCTACATAATTATTCATTCCTTTCTAAAAGAATCAGACAAAACACAATATGGAAGGAAATGTTCAAGTGCTGAAAATTAAAAAAAGGGGACTATGTGGGGACAAATAGTGCAAAAAACAAAAAGGGCTTTCAGTCTATAAGCCGAAAACCCTTGTGTTTTATGGTGGGCCGTCAGGGAGTCGAACCCGGGACCTACTGATTAAGAGTCAGTTGCTCTACCAGTTGAGCTAACGGCCCATAAAATTAACCTGGCAAATCTAACAGCCAAACTGAAAAATGTCAACAGATTTTTGAATTCCTGACCTTGTCAAAAAGCGGTTGACCCTTTAATTGCAGGTTTGTTATACTGACTGATTATAAACAATGAAATAATGGTTTTTTCTAAATAAAGAAGAGGTAATAAATGTCAATATCAAAATCGGAAAATCTGTTTAGGGAAGCACAAAAATTAATCCCGGGAGGTGTTAATTCCCCGGTAAGAGCTTGCGGATCTGTAGGCGGACAGCCAATATTCATCGAAAAGGGAAACAAAAGCTACCTTTATGATGCTGATGAAAATAAGTATATTGATTACGTTCTTTCCTGGGGTCCTTTAATTTTGGGGCATCGACCTGAATGTGTTATAGATGCTTTGAAAACAGTTCTTGAAACCGGAACAAGTTTTGGTGCACCAACTGAGCTTGAAACAAAACTTGCCAGTCTTGTTATAGATATGGTGCCATCCCTGGAAATGGTAAGAATGGTAAATTCAGGAACCGAAGCGACCATGAGTGCGATTCGACTAGCCCGCGGATATACGGGAAGGGATATTATCATAAAATTTGACGGTTGTTATCATGGTCATGCAGATACACTTCTTATTGCAGCAGGATCCGGTGTTGCCACTTTGGGTATCCCGGGAAGCCCTGGTGTGCCCGATTCGGTTATTTCCAACACGGTATCCTTAAAATTTAATGATATTGAAGGGTTTGTAAAATTTATGGAAGAAAAGGGTGACAGGGTTGCCGGGGTTATTGTTGAGCCTGTTGCCGGTAATATGGGCATGGTACCTCCTGTTGACGGATTTCTTGAAATATTAAGAAAATATACTTCAAAGTTTGAAGCCGTCTTGATATTTGATGAAGTAATGACCGGATTCCGGGTGTCCAAAGGTTCTGCCCAGGGATTATTTAACATCACACCAGACCTTTCCTGTTTTGGAAAGGTTATTGGCGGTGGACTGCCCGTGGGTGCTTATGGTGGTTCAAAAGAAATTATGGGCCAGATTGCCCCTGTGGGGAGTGTGTATCAAGCCGGGACTCTTTCAGGTAATCCTTTGGCAATGGCTGCAGGCATTGCTACACTGACAGAACTTCAGAAAAATGATATATATGAGACCCTTGACCGTAAAACCGAAGCGCTTATGAGCGGGTTACAATCGGTTGCTAATGAAGCAGGAATTCCGTTTAAAACAGCTCATTTAGGTTCAATGGCCGGGTTCTTTTTTACCAAACAGGATGTTTACAATTTTGACGATGCTAAAAAATGTGATCTGGATCGATTTGCAAAGTTTTACAGGATAATGATTGATAAAGGTGTATATCTAGCCCCATCGCAGTTTGAGGCCTGTTTTGTATCTTTAGCTCATTCTGATGAAGATATTGATTATACGATTAATTGTGCAAGACATGCTATGGTTGAACTTTAAATTAGAATGATAAGAAAAATACATCTAATTGCAGCATGTGG
This sequence comes from uncultured Desulfobacula sp., assembly GCA_964455805.1. Lineage (GTDB taxonomy): Bacteria > Desulfobacterota > Desulfobacteria > Desulfobacterales > Desulfobacteraceae > Desulfobacula. The sequence goes on along the minus strand of CAYVZG010000028.1, from coordinate 46,235 downwards.
GACCGGAATGGGAACCCTTGCCTGTATTCTCAAGGAGATGGGATACGTTGTGTCCGGCTCTGACCAGAATGTTTATCCGCCCATGAGCGATTTTTTAAATCAAAAAGGGATTTCACTTTTTAAAGGATATGATCCTTCAAATTTAGATCACAAGCCTGACCTAGTGATCATCGGGAATGCTATAACAAAGCTGAATATTGAGGCCCAGGAAGTATTAAAAAAAGGTATTCCCTATTTATCTATGCCTCAGGCGGTTAATAAGTTTATCGCAAAGAATAAAAAAATAATTTTGGTTACAGGAACCCATGGTAAAACGACCACATCATCTGTCATGGCGCATATTCTTTTTGCAGCCGGAATGAATCCCTCTTTTATGATTGGCGGGATTTTAAAGGATTTTAATTCAAGCTTCAGGATTGGAAGCGGCGAATATATGGTGATTGAAGGGGATGAATATGACACAGCTTTTTTTGATAAAGGTCCCAAGTTTATGCATTATGAACCTGAAATCACCATAATGACGGGTATTGAATTTGACCATGCCGATATTTTTAATGGAATTGATCATATCAAAGATGTGTTTTTGAAATTTGTAAAAAAGATAGAAAATAACAGCCATATACTGGCCTATAATAACAATAACAATTTAAAACAAATACTTGCCAATTCTAAGGCATCCATAGAAACATACGGTGAAAAGGCTCAATGGTCTTTTTCAAACCATGTTCAGCAAAATCTTAAAACTTATTTTGACATTCAGGGTCCTGATAAAAAACTTTCCATTGAAACAAATATGGTGGGAGAACATAATCTTCTAAATTGTCTTGCCTGTATTGCAGTGGCCCACAGGATAAACATAAGTGATAATGATTTAGTTAATGCGTTAAAAACGTTTTCCGGCATAAAAAGGCGGCAGGAGATTCGCGGCATCAAACATGGGATCACTGTAATGGATGATTTTGCCCATCATCCAACAGCCGTCAAAGAAACGATCAGGGCTGTAAAACCCTTTTATAAAAAGGGCAGAGTGATTGCTGTTTTTGAACCCAGAACCAATACAAGTATGAGAAATTTTTTTCAAAATACTTACCCGGATTCTTTTTTGCAAGCCGATATGGTATGCATTTGTGAACCCGGCATTAAAAAGAATATTCCCCCGGAAGATAAATTTTTTCCTAAACAGCTTGTGGCAGACATTGAGAAAAAGGGAATTGAGGCATACTATTTTGAAAACAGCGATGCTGTAATTCGTTTTCTAGTCACAAAATTAAAACATAAGGATCTTGTTTTAATCATGTCAAATGGTGGATTTGATAATATTCACGTAAAATTACTTGAGAAGATTGAATGAAAAAAAAAATAATGCTCCGGTTTACCGGGATAGGCATTTTGCATGCTGTTTTATATCTATATATTGTTCCCTTCGTGATTCATCCAAAATTTGGCAGTAACGGGTTTATCTTTATAATTTTTACTGCCACGACTATTTCTATAGCTGTCCTGGGAACAATTTTATGGGAGAAAAAAATAAAAGGAGATCATAATGAGCGGTATTGAGAAAATGGATTGGGACCCCAAATATAGTGTTGATATAGATGAAATAGATACGCATCAGAAAAAGATGTTTGAGTTATTCAACCAATTGATTGATGTTGATAAAACTGAAGAAAATACCAAGGCTTGTATCAGTTTAATTTCTGATATAAACGAATATGCCAAATTGTATTTCAGCGCTGAAGAAAGGCATCTGAAAAAAAAGGGATATCCTGATTTTTCAGCTCATGCAAAGGTGCACCGTCAATTTATCAGAACGTCTATCAGTTTGCGCCGAGAAGTCGCAGAAGACCTGGCAAACCTTACAGATGATGTGATAATGGAATTAAGAAACTGGTTGATTGATCATATACAGACCTTGGATTCTTTTTATGTCCCGTTCTTAAGGATTACAGACTATATTGAAGATTCAAAGCGAAAAAAATAATGTTTTTTATTACTTGGGATGATGATTACGGACAGGAAAGTCGATCCGATGACATGCCGGAAATCGCATGAACCAAAATATTGCATTTGATCTCAACCATTTGTTTGAGCAACACTTTTTTTCAAACCTGGATTATTATTTTGCCAGATCAATGGCCAAAGCGTTTAGTGAAGAAAATGCCATTGTTTTGGCCTCCTGTGCACTGGTTTCAAAATTATTGTTCGAGGGTCATATTTGTATTGATATCAAGGAAATGTCCGGAACCGTCCGGCCAGTATCTGAAACCTGCAAAGATCTCGTTAATTTTCCTGATTTAAACACCTGGATAATAGCCTTAGAAAATACCGCAATCGTTTCAGACAATATTCAAACCCCTCTGGTTTTGGATTCTGATAACAGACTATATTTTTCAAAATATTATGATTTTCAAAATCGCTTAACAACAAATATCGTTCAACGTCTTTTTTTAAAACCAGACAAAATGGATGAAACACATATTGATGAACTGCTGGCGTTGTATTTCCCTGTGAAAGACAAATTTATCATTCATCAAGAGCAAGCGGTAAAAAATGCCATTAGGAATCATTTTACAATTATTTCAGGCGGACCCGGAACTGGGAAAACATATGTGACAACTATGATAAAAAAAATATTTTTATCATATGCAAAAAAACACGACCAGAGCGATCCAAAAATAATCTGTGTTGCACCAACAGGTAAAGCTGCATCAAAAATGGATCAGGGGAGTACCATCCATTCCATTTTAAAGCCTTTAAAAAATAGTCCCGGGTTTTATTATAATAAAAATAATCCGTTGCAAGCAGACATGATGATCATAGATGAAGGCTCTATGATTGATATTGCTTTATTGACAAGGCTTCTGGAAGCAGTTCCCCTGGGTGCCAAAGTGATAATTTTAGGCGACATTTATCAATTGTCATCGATCCAGGCCGGTTCTGTCTTCAGTGATATCTGCAGTGCTAAGGGATTATCCTCCAATTTGTTTTTTCTTGATTATAATTTCAGATCAAAGGGAAAATCCGGAATTGAAAAATTATCAACAGCAATTAATGATAATGATGCACAGGGTCTTGAAGACATACTGACTTCAGGCCGATATCCTGACATCGTATTTGAAGATTTTATTAGTAAAAGCCTGCGGCTTGACTACGCCCTTAATCCGTTTATCTTAAAAGGATATAAATCATTTGTCTGTGCGGACACAGTTGAACATGCGCTTAATGAACTGGATGATTTTAAAATATTGTGCGCACACAACTTGGGGGAGTGCGGAACATTACAAGTTAATCATCTTTGTGAAAAGATTTTGCGGACCGGGTACAATTTTGATATATCTGATCCGTTTAAAAGAATAATCATGGTAAATACCAATGATTATAAAAAAGGACTGTTTAACGGAGATACCGGCATTGTTTTTGAGAATAAAGAAGGAGCGAACACTTTTTTTAAAACGGCGGATAACAAAATAAACCAATATCGCGTGTCAGATCTTTCAGGATCTGATACAGCGTTTGCAATTACAATCCATAAAAGTCAGGGCTCTGAATTTAATACAGTTTTGATAATACTTCCGGAAATGATTTCACCAGTTGTCACAAGGCAACTTTTATACACAGGCATAACAAGGGCAAAATCAAAAGTAATTATTGTTGGGGACCTGAAAATCATTAAATCTGCCATAAACCTATCTATAATAAGAAACTCGGGTTTATCCAAGTGTCTTGAAAAAATGTTAAATCAATGAAAAATAAATAAGAAAGAGAATATTTTGAAAAAAAATCAAACAATTCCAGAATTAATCTGGCAGTTTTTTTGTTCTGTAAAACTAGCTGTCTATACCCTTGTGTTTCTTGCAATTACTTCAATCATAGGTACTATTGTTCTACAGAATGGAACACAGCAGCAATATATAGGTCTTTATGGTGAAGCAGTTTACAATGTGTTCAAGGTATTTAACATCGATGATATGTACCATGCCTGGTGGTTCTTGGCCGCTATAGTGATTCTTTGTATTAACATAGTTGTATGTTCAATTGAAAAACTTTCAATTACATGGAAAATTATTTTTCCAAAAAAAATTAGATTTAATCCGGGCCGGTTTAGAAAACTGAAAAATCTTGAAACCTTTTCTGTTACTAAAGATGCCCAGACCTTATATGATGACTATGAAGGTCTTTTATCCAAAAATATCGGAAATGTTATTAAAGAAAAAACCGAATCTGGAATCGTCATGTATGCTGAGAAAGGAAGATGGACACGAATAGGTGTTTATATCGTTCATTTAAGTATCCTTTTGCTTTTGATAGGGGCGTTGATAGGTGCTTTATTTGGATTTAAAGCCAATTTACAGCTGGATGAGGGTGAAACATCTGATCGGGTTTTCCTCTCTAAGAACAGGGTACCAATCAAGCTTGATTTTGCCGTCAGGTGTAATGAATTTGAAGTTAAGTTTTATGAAACCGGTGCACCGGAATTGTTCAGATCCAATCTGACCATCCTGGAAGACGGCAAGGAAAGTTTTACAAAAGATATTATTATGAATCATCCCATTCGGTACAAAGGTATCAATATTTTTCAATCCTCTTATGGTTCAGGCAAGCCGAGTGGGGCGGTTTTAGATATTATCAGGCGGTCAGATAAAAGCGTTACAAAACAGCGTATTAAAATTGGAGAAGAAATTCAATTACCGGAAGGCCAGGGCACATTTAAATTGGAAGGCTTCTTACCGAATTTTGATTTTAGAGGAAATTTTCTTGGACAAGCTTTTGCTGGAACGGTGACTCTGAAAGATAAAAAAAGTGTCCAAATCGCCCTCCCATTGAAATTTCCAACCTTTGATAAAATGCGTAAAGGGGCTTTTGCCTTTGTTGTAACAGAATCTGAACAAAAATATTATACAGGTCTTCAGGTGACCAAAGATCCCGGAGTATGGTATGTTTATTCAGGATTTATCTTAATGATTATCGGGTGCTGGATTACCTTTTTTATGTCCCACCAGTCTGTTTTTATTGAAATTGAAAAGACAGATGCAAGTCGTTCAGAAATAAGCATTTCCGGTACCAGCAATCGAAACAATCAGGGTATGAAACTTAAAATTAATAAAATTGTAAAAAAATTAAAGGATATATAATTCTTATGAACTCCTCCTTAGCATTATCTTCAACAACATTTATTTATGCCCTGGCATCGGTTTTTTATATCGGCTCCTTTGCCTTTAAGAAGCAAAGCATAGCAAAGCTAGGATTTGTGGTTCTTGTTCTTGGATTTTTAGACAATACTTTAGGAATTATCTTAAGGTGGATTGAATCATACCAATTGGGATATGGACATGCGCCTTTTTCAAATATGTATGAGTCTTTGGTCTTTTTTTCATGGACTGTAGCGGTATTGTATATTTTTGTTGAATTGAAATACAAGGAAAGTATCATTGGTGTATTTGTTACTCCCCTTGTTTTTCTGGCGATTGCATATGCTTCCATTGACCCCAACGCCAGCAGCAAAATCAGTCCTTTGATACCCGTTTTGAAAAGCAATTGGCTCATCGCCCATGTTATTACCTGCTTTTTGGGGTATGCAGGTTTCACAGTGGCTTTTGGTTTCAGCATCATATATTTTGTAAAACCAAAAGATCCAGAAGCGACCTCTATTTTTGCAAAACTGCCATCCTGGGAGATCATGGATGAATTAACATATCAAATGATTGTATTCGGATTTCTCTTCTTAACCATTGGAATTATTACCGGGGCTGTATGGGCAAACTCAGCCTGGGGCAAGTACTGGACCTGGGACCCCAAAGAAACATGGTCCCTCATTACATGGATTATCTATGCCGTATTCCTGCATTTAAGAATGATGCGGGGGTGGCACGGCAAAAATCTGGCCCTGGTATCCATTATTGGTTTCTTAGCCGTCCTATTTACCTTTTTTGGAGTAAACTACCTACTCAGTGGACTCCACAGTTACGCTTAATCATTATTGACAACCATTACCGGTCATCGTTTGCATTGTCTTAATTTATCTTGACAAGAAAACAAGATATTAATATAGAATAACGCTAATTATGGACGGTGTTGCAAGACAGCAAAAGTTTGCTGTCTGCAAAAAAAATAATCCGGATAAAGCCATATCGGTTTTACACGGATATATATGGTTAACGTATCATCAACATTTTAATTGATGGAGTTTTCATGAGCGAAATAGAAAACAAAGCTGAAAATGGTTCCACGGAGAGTGCAGGGGAATGCACTGCCGGCGAAGCAAAAGATGACAAGGGCTTAGGGCTTGGTGTCATCTTTTTTATTGCTGCATTTGTTGTATGCTTCTTATCCGGCACACTGCTGTTTCCCAAATTGCTCTATTCAAAAAAAGAGCAGCCTTTTAATTTTGATCACCAGCTTCATGTTGGTGAAGCAGGTGATTGCGATGCATGCCATTCTTTAAGGGAGGACGGTAGCTTTACCGGAATACCAAAGCTTACTACATGTCTGGATTGCCATACAGAAGAGGTTTTGGGTGACACTGAAGATGAAGCAATATTTACAGATGAGTATGTATCTAAAGACAAAGAAGTCCCCTGGTATGTCTACTCCATACAACCCGATTGCGTCTTTTTTTCCCATGCGGCGCACACAGGGGATGCCGGTATGGAGTGTGTAGATTGTCATGGTCCCATAGGAGATTCCACCTCTTCAAGACCATATGAGGAAAACAGAATTACAGGTTATAGTCGCGACATCTGGGGTAAAAATATCTTTGGGATTAAAAAACATTCCTGGGACCGTATGAAGATGGATGACTGCGCTGCGTGTCACAAAAAGGAAACTGGCCACCAGGGTTATTGTTTTCAGTGTCACAAATAAGAAACCTAAAAATCAAGAATTCAAAAACTTTATAGAGGAATAATTTATGAAAGTTGACAGAAGAAGCTTCTTGGGATTGGGACTTGGCGCAGCCGCTGGTATTGCAGTTTCCCCCATCGGGATAAAACTGACAGATGATTCTTCCATCTGGACCCAGAACTGGCCTTGGACTCCTGTCCCGGTTGACGGAGAAGTAAGCTATGAAAATTCAGTCTGCAGCCTTTGTCCTGGAAGTTGTGGCATAAGCGTCAGGAAAATAGACGACAGACCCGTTAAAATTGAAGGATTGGCTGAATATCCAATAAATGACGGGGGCGCATGCCTCCATGGAATTGCAGGACTTCAGTACTTATATGATCCTGCCAGGGTTAAAACCCCATTAAAGAAAAATGGTGATAAATTCGAAGAAATTTCTTGGGATGAAGCCATTGAAACGGTAGCAGGGAAACTTGCGGATATCCGTAAAAAAGGATCTCCTGAAAAATTGGCATGTATTATAGATAAAGACCAAGGATCTGTTTCAGGGCTGTTTAAAAGACTGCTCAAGACATTTGGGTCCCCAAATTTTTATACCATGCCAAGCCTTGAATCGTATCTTGAATTAACAGCAGCCACACTTCATAGTGAAGGAGAAACCATTTCTTTTGACCTTGAGAATGCAAGCTTTGTTTTAAGTTTTGGAGCAGGGGTCATTGAGGGTTGGGGATCTCCTGTGAACTGTTTTAAAGCCAATGCATCAAGAAAAGAAAGGCATGCTAAGCTTTATCAAATTGAACCCAGATTATCAAATACTGCTGCAAATGCAGACAAATGGATTCCTGTAAAGCCTGGAACGGAAGCTGATTTAGCATTGGGTATTTGTGCTGTTCTATTAAAAAACAAGCTGTTTGACACTACGGCAACCGCAAACCTTAAAGGTGGACTAAACAAATTTGCGGCTTTGCTTCAAAAAGATTATACACCATCTAAAATAGCTGAAATAACTGGCGTAAAAGAATCTGATATTGAAAAAATCGCCACGTTGTTTGCTAAATCAAAAATGCCCCTGGCCGTTTTTGGCAAGGGCAGAGGCGACGGAGCCCAAAGTTTGAAGGAGCTTGTAGCGGTTCATACATTGAATTGCCTGGTTGGTAATATCAATAAAAAGGGTGGTGCTTTTGTTCAACCGAAAACCAATTATCTTGAGTTTCCGGATGAATCAATGGACAGCATATCTGACAAAGGTTTTGCAAAAACTAAAATCGGGTCTTATGTGGATCAGCTGATTGAAAAGGTAAATGGTTCTTCTAAACCTGTTGTTGATGCTCTTTTTGTTTACAATGCAAATCCCTGTCATTCCCTGCATGATTCAAAGAAGGTTAAACAGGCAATAGGGAAGATTCCTTTTGTTGTGAGTTTCTCTTCATTCCTTGATGAAACTGCCATGGAAGCAGATATTATACTGCCAAGCCATACATTTATTGAACGGTTTGAGGATGTTCCATCAAGTGCTGGACTTGCAATGAATGTTGTAGGGCTTACAAAACCCATTGTAGAACCTTTATTTAGTACTAAAAATCCGGGTGATTCAATCATTTTAATTGCAAAAGCCCTGGAGGGGAATATTGCCCAGAGTTTTGAGTGGGAAAGCTATGAGGAGTGCCTTGAAGAAGTTACCTCAGGTATTTGGGACTCTTTATCAGAAGATGGATTTGCCGTCATATCCGAGGGTGTGCCAACCGGATCTGTAAAAACGAATATTGCTTATCTGTCTAAAAATCCTTCCACGGTTCAGGCCCAGGGAGATTTTGCACTTACGCTGATTCCCATTGATAATATGCGATTGATAAGTGCAGGTGTTTCAGTTTCTCCCTTTGCCATCAAAACGGTTTCAGATAAAGTCTTAAAGGGTAAAAATATTGTTGTGGAGATTAATCCTTTATCTGCCAAAGGGCTTAAGGATGGAAGATTAGCAACTTTGACGACACCCATGGGAAAAGCCCGTGTTAAGGTTAATTTCAACGAAGGTATAATGCCTGGCGTTATAGGAATGGTTGAAGGCCTTGGTCATACCTTTGAAAATATATATGTCTCGAACAAGGGTGTTAATGTAAATGACTTAATCGGCCCGGTATTTGAATCCGGTTCAGGACTGGATGCTGCCTTTGGAATTAAAGCAAAAATTTCCAAGGCTTAAAATTTAAGAATAAATTGCCAAAGAGGTTCTTAATGAAACAAGAAAATAATAAAGCATATAAATTCGGAATGGTTATTGATCTGGATAAATGCACAGGCTGTGGTTCCTGCATGGTTTCGTGCATGTCAGAGAACAATGTGCCGTTTAAGGACGACGAAACCGATAAAAAGAAAAGTATCACCTGGATGCGTGTTTATAAAATAACCAACGGTAAATCCTTTCCTGATACGCAAGTCGCATATATGCCAAGACCTTGTCAGCACTGTGGAGGAAAAGGGGATCACGGACACTCACCCTGTGTTTCCGTTTGTCCGGCCACTGCGACAGACTATGGTTATGACACCGGAATTGTCAGCCAGATTTATACACGTTGTTTTGGATGCAGATACTGCATGGGAGCATGCCCATACCATGCAAGGTATTTTAACTGGTGGGATCCTAAATGGCCCGAAGGCATGGAAAATTACCTGAGTCCGAATGTCTCTCCAAGGATGAGAGGGGTCGTGGAAAAATGCAGTTTCTGTTACCACAGGTTCCAGGCGGCCAGGGATCAGGCATATTATGACGGCAACAAAGATGAAATTGCTGAAGAAAATTATCAGACTGCCTGTACAACAGCCTGTCCTGCCGGCGCCATTGTGTTTGGAGATCTTAATAATCCCGCCCATAAAGTACACCAGATTGTAAAACCTGATCCTCATCCGGATACCAGGAATAAACATGTTGTTGGAAAATCAAGAAACCCTAAAGTTTTCAGACTTCTTGAAAGGCTTGGAACAAATACAAAAGTCTATTACCTGTCTGAGCGCGAATGGGTAAGGAAAGCCGGTGATAATTATCTGGATGGTGAATGGGATAAAATTAAGAATCATCATGGGGCGACAATATCTCATGATTAACATATCCAAAATCTTATTTAGGAGTGAATAAATATGGATTCTGCATTAATACCTGAAGGTGCAAAACGATGCTCATTTCCAACGTTTGTCTTTGGGATAGCCATTGTTGGAGCAGTACTTCTGTGGGGCGTTTTTGCCATGGGCCTGATCTGGTGGAAAGGCCTGAACCAGACCAATATGAACGATTACTACGGGTTTGCCCTCTGGATTTGGGCTGATCTTGCAGTTATTGCTGTTGGAGGAGGTGCCTTTTTTACAGGGTTGTTAAAATATATTTTTAAAGTTGACGAGCTGAAAAATATTATAAATTTTGCCGTTATCATAGGCTTTATCTGCTATAGTTCGGCTTTGTTGATCCTTGCCATTGATATTGGTCAGCCGCTTCGAGGCTGGTTTATTTTCTGGCATGCAAATGTACACTCAATGTTGACAGAGGTGGCCTTTTGTCTGTCAGCCTATTTTGCTGTGCTTACGATTGAGTTTATTCCCAATATTCTTGAGAACCGGCAGGCCAATAAGGTGCCTTTCTTCCATCATCTTGCACATAACATGCATGGGGTTATGGCCGTATTTGCAGCAACAGGTGCCTTTCTTTCCTTTTTCCATCAGGGATCGCTTGGCGGAGTGGCCGGTGTCATGTTCGGACGTCCTTTTGCGGTAAGAGAAGGACTTTTAATCTGGCCCTGGACATTTTTTCTGTTTACCTGGTCTGCGGCAGCATTTGGCCCTTGCTTTACACTTTTAGTAACCCGAATTACCGAAGCGGTTACCCACAAAAAATTAGTCAAAGATAATGTGATTCACCTATTGGCTAAAATATCAGGATGGATGATTGTCACTTACATCATTGCCAAGATAATTGACACCATTTATTGGGCAATGGTAACCGCTCCCAGCCTTGGATTCACATTAAGCCATTTTTACACAAACAACAGCTTTTACGGCTATTGGATACTCATTACAGAAATTGTAATATGCGGTGTTGTTCCCGGGGCTATTCTTATCATGAAGTCCACAAGGGAAAACCCAAAACTGAGATTGCTGGCCATTATTCTTGGCGTTATTGGTGTTTGTCTGAACAGATGGGTCATGGTCCTTCAGATTATGGCGGTACCGGTAATGAGTTTTGATACATGGGCACTTTATTTCCCAAGCTGGCAGGAAATTGCGACAACCGTTCTTCCTGTAGCCTATGGAATAATTTTGATTGCGGTAGCCTATCGTTATCTTCCTGTTTTTCCGCAGGAAAAGGAACTTAACCCAGTAGAGGCTGATTAAGCCATTTAGCATAAAGGAGAAAAATTATGTTTCCATTTTGTTTTGAATGGGCATGGGATATCGGACATGCCATTTTCTTTGGTGGATTCTGGTATGCAATTTCCATCCTGGGTGCAGGTATGACATTTTGCATTTTAAAGGCAGCCTATGACACATTTTGTGACAGTGGAGAGTCTCATCATTAAACAGTGATTTTTGTTATAAAGTTTTACACTTGAATAAAGCGCATTCCCGGACTATCTTTATTTGTCTTGGAATGCGCTTTTGTTTTTTCAAAAATGAAAATTTTTAGGGAAAAAAATAAAACTTAAAATGGTAGAGTTAAAAGGACATATCGAGCGTGTCACCTATTCAAGTGAAGAAAATGCCTTTTTTGTTTGTAGACTTAAGGTGAAGGGAGAAAGAGATCTTGTTACCATTGTGGGCAATATGGTTAATCCAGTCCCGGGTGAAGTAGTTGAATTAAAAGGGAAATGGATCCTTCATCCCAAATTTGGCAATCAATTACAGGTTCATCAATATAAGACGATTGTACCGGCCACCCAGCTTGGTATTCAAAAATACCTTGGTTCAGGCCTGATCAAAGGTATCGGACCTGTTATGGCTAAAAGAATTGTAAAGCGGTTTGGTACTCACTCATTGGATATCATTGAAAACAATATTGACAAGCTTTCACAAATCGAGGGTATCGGTAAAAAAAGAGTCGAAATGATCCATCAGGCCTGGGAGGCTCAAAAAGAAATCAGGTCGGTCATGTTATTTTTACAGTCTCACGGGGTAAGTACGGCCTATGCAGCAAAAATTTTTAAAACCTATGGCCAGGATGCCATTCATATTGTAAAGGAAAATCCATACAGGCTTGCCCAAGAAATATTTGGGATAGGGTTTATAACCGCAGATAAGATCGCTGAAAAACTGGGTATGGGGAAATTTGCCCCCCAACGCATTGAGGCCGGACTTGAATATGTATTGCACAAGTTGGCCGATGAAGGTCATGTTTGTTATCCCTATAATGATTTATGCGAGAAAATTGTGCAGATGCTGGAGGTGGAAAAACAAATTGTTTTAAAAGCTGTTTTGGATTCATTTCACGCAAAACGGATTGTTATTGAAAAGACAGGCAAAAGCGTCAATGAAAATGCAGAGAACGATCCTGAACTCAGCACACTTGTTTTTTTAAATAAATACCATGTTTGCGAAACCGGAATTGCCCGCAATTTTAAAAGAATTAAACATTCCGGTAAAAGTACTAGAAAGATTGATTTAAACAAAGCCGTTGAGTGGGTTAAGGGGCAGATTAAAATTACACTTGCCCGGAACCAGGAAGAGGCTGTTAAAAAATCCTTGGAAGAAAAAGTCTTAATTATTACAGGCGGCCCGGGTACCGGCAAAACAACTATTATCAATGCTATTATCAAAATTCTAAAAAAGGCCAAGGCACGAATTTTACTTGCCGCTCCCACTGGAAGGGCAGCAAAAAGGATGAGTGAATCAACCTGGACGCGGGCGCAGACCATTCACAGGATGCTTGACTATTCAATTAAGGAAGCAGGCTTTAAAAAGAACGATAAAAACCAATTAAAATGTGATGTACTGATTATTGATGAAGCATCAATGATTGACACGATACTCATGCATCATCTTTTAAAGGCAGTTCCAAATGACGCGAGCCTTATTTTTGTAGGAGATGTTAATCAATTACCGTCTGTTGGCCCGGGAAATGTATTAAATGACATGATCGTGTCCGGTTTCTTTAGCGTTGTTGAACTTGATACCATTTTCAGGCAGGCAAGAAAAAGCTTAATTATTGTTAATGCAGACAGGATAAACAAGGGAATGTTTCCTGTGGTGGCAAACGACAATAAAAAAGGTGATTTCTATTTTGTACAAAAAGAAGCCCCGGAAGAGGTTTTAAAAACAATCCTGGACTTGGTAAAAATGAGAATACCAAACAAATTTAAAATTGATCCTGTAAATGATATTCAGGTTTTAACACCCATGCACAAAGGTCTGGTGGGAGCCTCAAACCTGAATTGTGAGTTACAGAAGATTTTAAATCCAAACACGCAGACAATTCAACGAGGAAACAGGGAATTTAGAATATCAGATAAGGTGATGCAAATCCGCAATAATTATGACAAGCATACATATAATGGGGATATTGGCAGAATTATGGATATAAATTTTATCGACCAAAAAGTGCAGATTAATTTTGATGAAAGGGATGTTGAATATGATTTTTCCGCCCTTGATGAGATTGTTCATGCCTATGCTGTTTCCATCCATAAGTCCCAGGGTTCAGAGTATCCTGTCGTAATAATCCCCGTTGTGACGCAGCATTATATCCTTTTGCAACGAAATTTGATTTATACGGCAGTGACCCGGGGCAAAAAGCTTGTGGTACTGGTGGGAACAAAAAAAGCACTTGCCATGGCAATAAACACGGTCAGATCTTTTAAACGGTATACCAGGCTTGCGCATCGCCTTCAAAATTGATGCAAACCTATAGATCATCGTTATTTGATAGGTCACCGGAATAAAAAAAATGAGGGCCGGTTTAAGGCCCCCATGGAACAAGGTTTGTTTAAAAAAGATTTTTTAATTAATTAATTGCTATCTGCCGGACCTCTTTTTGGCTGATATCTTTTTTCAGTGTTAATTTTAAAACGCCATTTTCAAAGTCCGCATTAACATCATCGGTCAGTACTTCTTCAGAAAGGGTAAAAGACCGCTTAAAATTTCCGTAGGATCGCTCTTTTCTATAATAATTGTCCTTTTTTTCTTCATTTTCAAACTTTCGCTCTCCTTTGATGGTAAGAACCCTGTCTTCTATATCAATAGAAATATCCTCCTTTTTAACGCCTGGCAGTTCAACACTGAGAACAATACCATCTTTTTCATTTAAGATGTCAACGGCAGGGTGCCAGGACTCGTTGGTTGTTGTTTTAAATCGGGACTCATTAAAAAAGTCGTTAAATGAATTTCCCCAGAATGACAGTTCGTGAAATGGGTTGTATTTTACAAGTCTCATGATTATTCCTCCTGATTAAGTGTTTGAAAATTGTATCTGTTAATCTTTCCCATGTGAAAAAAAAATTAATCATGAAATAAGATACGTCAAGTACAATAATAATATTATTTTATTATATTACTTAAATTATTATTAATTAAAAAGTAATGAAATAATGATATGGCGATAGATCTAAGAAAAAAAATCAGGAAAGAACAAAAAACTAAATTATTTTTTTTTCCCTGCCAGGATCCAGACCATGGACCAAATGAGTGCAACAGGGATAATTCCGTAGGAAAAATAGGAAATTAAATTTCTATTCCATGGTTTTAAATAAAGGGCCATAGCAATGGGAAATATAAGGGTAAGGACAATACTCAAGCGCAATTTTATAGAGAACGTTTTAAGCTTGTCAGCAGAAAATGTTTTTTTTTCAGGATCACCTTTAAAAATTCTAGGCAGAATAAGGATACCCACGATCAGCAGTACTAAAATAAGAATTTCACTTATCCCGGTCAAAAGCAACTCCCTTTATTTTTTTGGGTGATGTAATTGATAGCTTTATTTCAAACATAGCCGGGTTTGTCAATGGGATTTCCAAAGGGTCTCGGCCGAGACCGCATTTCGTTAAAAACGGCTGGATCCGTCCCAACAGTGGGTGCACAACTTGTTTTTAGGGAGACCGATGGCCTCTACCAGGTTGTCAAGTTTCTGGTACCTAATACTGGTAAGTTTGAGTCTTTCTGTGATTTTATTGATCATTGCTTTATGTTTTTTTGAGCCATCCCTGGCATAATCTGACAGGTCCGGGTTTTCATCTCCTTCAATTTCATAAATGGCTTTTCTGCCTGCCAGATCAAGGGTTGATCGGGAGGTTGAAAAATTTAAAAACTCACAAGGATGAATAAGGCATGGACAGGCAATTCTCATATGAACCTCTTTTGCACCATATTCATATAAAATTTGGGTATTGTCCTTTAACTGTGTTCCTCTCACAACAGAATCATCACAGAAAATGATACTTTTTCCTTTTATAATTTCTTTGATTGGGATCAATTTCATTCTGGCTACAAGATCCCTCATTTCCTGGTTCTGGGGCATAAAACTTCTGGGCCAGGTTGGCGTGTATTTAACATAGGGTCGCATATAGGGGATCTTACTATAATTGGCAAATCCTATGGCATGACCAATACCAGAGTCGGGTATACCGGCTACAAGATCAGCTTTTTCGGTTTCTCTTTTAGCCAAGGCAGCCCCACAATTATACCGCACATTCTCAGTATTGATACCCTCATAAGTTGATGCAGGATACCCATAATACACCCACAAAAATGAACAAATCTGCATCTCGTCACCCGGAGGATGAATCTGCTCGATGCCTTCTTGTGTCATCCGGACAATTTCATTAGGCCCAACATAGTAATCTGTTTCAAAACCAAGGTTTGAAAATGCACTAGATTCTGAGCTGGCAGCAAAAGCATCGTCTCTTTTGCCTATGATAATGGGGGTTCTTCCAAGGCGGTCTCTGGCCACAAAAATACCCGAATCCGTCAAAACCAGCATTGAACAGGACCCTTTTATTTTTGTCTGAGCATTTAAGATTCCCTTTTTAAAAGAACCTTTTTGACTGATGAGAATGGACACAAGCTCTGTCGGGTTGATATCACCCTGGCTTGTTTCGGCAAAATGAACGTTTTGTGAAAATGCATTTTGAGTCAATTCATCAAGATTGGCAATTTTTCCAATGGTAACCACAGCGAATTTACCCAGGTGGGAATGAATCATTATTGGCTGGGAATCTGTGTCGCTGATAACACCCACGCCTTTGTTACCCGGCAGGTTGTCTATATCAGATTCAAATTTTGATCTGAAATATGCATTTTCAAGACTGTGAATTGTCCTGTGGAAACCGTCTTTATCCAATGTGGCCAAACCACCGCGTTTGGTTCCAAGATGCGATAGATAATCAGTTCCGTAAAAAAGTTCTTTGTTACAATCTCGTTTCGAGGTACAACCGAAAAAACCGCCCATAATATTTTGTCCCATTTCCAATAATTGATCATGTTTTCATTTTTCTACCGACAAGATCAATTAATAATTATTATTTAAGAAGTCAAATAAATAAATTTTATGGTTTTTGATAATGACTGGATAATTTTTATGGAATGTTATTGTGAATAAGATTTTTTTTAACAAATTCAGCCATTATATTTAAAACTTTCTCCTGTTGTTCAAAATGAGGAGAATGTTTACAGTCGTCAATTAGATGAGTTTTTACCTGTTTCACCCGTCGTTGAATGGACCTGATTTGCTTGGAGCTTCCATATTGATCTTTTTTACCCTGGATGGCCAGCATGGGACGATCAATCCGGCTTAAATATTTTTCAATATTCCAATTGATGAAACCCGGAGCAAGCCAGACATCATTCCATCCCCTGAATGCATTTTCCGTGTTTTTACCATGGTATTTTTTAAGTCTTTGTTTTAAATCATATTGATCGTAAGAGATTTTTGCCTGTTGTATGCTTTCTATGGTCTCCTGCTCGCAAAAAACATGTGCCGCCAGGGTGATAATACCTTGGAGTCCTTTTGCAGAATTGCTTCCGCTAAATATAATGCCAATTGAGCCCCCATCTGAATGTCCCACCAGTATATAGGTTTTTATGCCGGTTTTTTTTATAATTTCCGGTAGAATGCATAGGGCTTGTTTGTGCATAAAATTTATTTTCCATGGTAAGGGACTGGGATCGGAAAGGCCATAGCCATACCTTGAAAAAACCAGGGCGGGGCATTTGGTAGCAAGGGATAGTTTTTTCGGAAAATCCTTCCACATCCGTGCACACCCGAGGCCTTCGTGTAAAAAAATCAAAACAGGCCGATCCGCTTTATTTTTCCCGTGCCATTGTATCTCTATTTTTCCAGAAGTAAGTGTTAAATAGTTAGTCATGGGTTTAAACTGTTTTTAGGTGTTTTTAACATTGTCCATTATTCATCCATTAACGTGTCATAGGCTTTTTGTATTTTAATAAATTTTTTTTTGGCAAGATGGGTAAAATCCTCTCCAAGATGGGACAATTTATCCGGGTGGTATTTATTTATGGCTTTGCGATATGCAGATTTAATTTCCTTCTTGGATGCGTTTGGCTCAATACCAAGAATTTCATAAGGAGTTTCAACGGTTTGAGAGAAGGTTTCATTTTGATCAAAAGGCCCGTTATTGTATCGACTTTTTTTATTCGAATCGAAATTTGAAGTATTCTGATTTGTTTTCGTATCAGTGGACTGTTTGAGCCCTTTTTTCTTAAACAAAAAACCGGGTAGTTTTCCATGCCTTATCAGATAAAAAATCGTTGCAACAATAATACCATCATCCAACCACCCGATAAATGGCAAAAAAGGATCCGGGATAATATCCAAAGGACTGATCAGATATAAAACTGCAAATATTATCAAAAGGATTTTAAGATAAAAATTCAAATTAGTATTTTCTCATTAGTTCTTTTTGCAATGCCCGTTTAAACAGGCCATTTTTATGTTACGCCTTATTTAAGACATCAATCATTGTATACAGCTTTTTGGAGTTGTCATCTTGGGCAAGTTTTTCCTTTAGAAAAAGAACAGCATCAAAAGTACCGCTGACATAAATATCTCTGCCATTGATATTGTGTTTAAATTCAAATAAAGCGGATCTGTCATTTGCTTTTAAAGTGTAGGTATGCCATCCATGGCCAGCCAAATGCTCTTTGGGGATTTTCCACACTTTTTCCTGTATTTCAGGCTCTCTGACCATTTTGATTTTATTAACATTAAAATCAGGCCCCAGTTTGTTAAAGTATTCCACCATGGCTTTAGCCGTACCAGAGGTGTCTGCCTTTCCCTGTTGGTGGCTTTCGGAAATTTCCAAGGTGTATCCGTCAAAAAGGTTGGGAAAAGTGTGTGCAGCATATTCCATCATGGCTTGGAACCCCACAATTTGTTTAGCCATATTCGGCGCAATAACAGCAATTGTAGAGGAGGCTTTGACTTGTCTTTCAAGCTCAACTCGATCACCACCGGTTGTTCCCATGACAAAAGGGATACGGTTTTGAGTATAAAAAAGAGCATTTTCATTAACAGCAGTCGGGTGTGTATAATCAATGGCAATAAAAGAGCCAAACCCTGATTTGATTGCTTGGATTTTTGTATCTCTTGTGTCAGGCTTGAGAAGCTCAAAATCAATTGAATCAATCATAACGGTTTTGCTTTCAATTTCCTGACCTGTTAATGAAAAGGGAATGGGATTAAATCTGTCATCTGCAATGGCAAACTGGGCCATCTTGGTGGCAACATTTCCCGGAAGGCCATTGATCATGATATTTATTTTTTCCATATTAAAAGCTCCTTATAGATGTTGAACAAAACTGGATAATTTGGAAAGCTTTTTTGAATCCAAGTTTTTTATAATGTTTTTTAACGAGTATACAGCTTCAGGAATATATTGTTCAAATTGTTTTTTCTTTTTAGTTAAACTTAAAAAGCTGAAAGCACCAAGAATTTGTAAATTCCTTGTTAAACAACAATAATGGTAAGATTCCAAAAAATTTGTGGTTTCAATTGTATCCAGATTTAATTTTTTTGTGGTATATTTTAAAAGATCTTTTCTTATATGATCTTTAAGGTGAACATAAGGATCAATCAATAATGAAGCAAGATCGTATTGTAAAGGACCTTGCCTTGCAGATTGGAAATCAATAAAAAAAGGCCGGTCGTTTTTAATCATAATATTTCTTGACTGCAGGTCCCGGTGCATTAAACCTATGAACCCGTTTTTCAGCGCAAGGTCTGCGATATGGTCAAACTCGTTTAAATAATCTTCAAAAGGAGTGTCAATTTTTAAATATTTTTTAACAAATGCTTCCCAAAAATATTGGCACTCATTTTCAAGAATAAGTGTTTTTGAATACCTTTGGGTCTGACACGTCCACTCTTTTTTGAATCCCTGAAATCCTTTAAAGGAAAAATCAATGAGACTATCCACCACTTTTTTATATAATTTTACAGTGAATTGGGTATTGTTTTGTTGTTTGATTATTGTCTCAAGATGCACATCGCCCAGGTCATCAAGAATAACCATTCCGGAAAGAGCGTCGTGATTTAGAATGCGGGGTACGTTTATTTTTTTTGAAAAAAGATGATTTCCGATATGAATAAAGGCATTCAGCTGCAAACGTTCAACACTTTTAGGCAGACAAATGCCATGATCAGATATAACAAAGGATTGCTTCTTGTAACTGACCCGATACCACAGCCTGTCCGATCCGTCGCCGGCAAGCTTATCAATTTGAAGGTTTTTAATTTTATCATAATTAATTTGAAATAGATCAGCAGAAAGACATTGAAGAGAGGTCAGTGAATAGGTTTCTTTTGTCCCGATATCCGACCAGAAAATATTTTTTCCCACATATGCGTTTACACGGTTCTTATGACAGAGGCTTTGATATACTTCAATACTTGAAAAAACCTTTTTATCCGGGAAATAATCATAGATTCGGGGAGACAAAACCTGGATGCCCGTAAATGCCATAGGTTTTGTTTTTGAATTAAAATTCTGGATATATCCCTGATCATCTATACCTATTTTATTGAATTTTTTAAAATCATGAAGGACAAGGGTTGCCAGAGTATTTGATCTTTTATGAAACGCATACACTTTACCCAGGTCAACCGTTGAAATGATGTCAGAGTTTATGACAAAAAAAGGGCTGTCTTTTAAAAACGGTTTTGCATTGGCAATTGCTCCGCCGGTATCAAGGATGTCAGGCTCCAGTATTGTTTGTATCTTAACGTTATACTTAAGTTGTTTTACAAAGGATTCTATTTTTTCATAGAGATGATGCGTGTTGATAAAAATGTGTTCACATCCAATGCCCATGAGCGTTTTGATGGTGTGCTCCAAAATGGGCATAGACATTATTGTGAACAAAGGTTTCGGGATTTTTTTTGTATGAGGTAAAAGCCTTGTTCCAAATCCTGCTGAAAGAATCAGTGCTTTCATGATTTTAAAATGCAATCAAAAGAATTAAGCGGTCAAGAATATTTTTATAATAATCTATTTTTTTCTGATCCTGTGACCCTTCAACACCATTTTTGGTAAAATAATTGGCCGCATTTTTATAATTAATCTGTGAAAGTGATTCTTTAAAAGTGATGATTTTGGTTTTATAAAGTTTGGTTCCAAGGGAATGGATTTTTTTAACCCGTTCTTTTCCTTCATGTTTGTTCGCTTTATATTTTTCAAAATAGAGCAGGGTGGTTTTATAGGATTCAAAAAATGGTTGTAAAAATGCTGCCACCCATTTAAGTTTCCTCAATCCCTGGCTGGTGATTCGAAACATGTCCAAACCAGATGGATCCGGAACAATTATCCCCTCATTCACAAACCATTTGATACATGTTGAAATATTTTCCTCATAGGTGGTTTCTTCATCAAAGAAAAATTCGTCAGTAAATATTTTTTCCAAAAAAATGTATCGGCCCACAAGGTCTGATGACGAAAATTGAAACCTGTCTGTTTCAAGAATGGCCACAGCAGTATAGGAAAATTGTACAAAAAAAGATATGACTGAATTTTTGTAATAATCCAGAATCGCCCGTTTATTATCCTTAACAATAAAAACAGTGTTCTCTGTGATATCCTTATCATCTTCATCTGCAAGTTCGATAAAATTTCTTGAAATAAAATCGTTTGTAACCGCATTCAGGGAATTGTCAGGATCAACCAAGAGGGTGTCAGAAACTTCAGCCTTCATGAAGTTTAATATATTCATATAGGTATCTGCACGGGCAATCATCTGTTTTTTGGCGAAACTGTTTTTTGAACAATTTAATACAGCACTTGCAATGATACCGTGTGGAGTGGCCACAGCGTTGGTATTGATGGCATTTATTAGTTTGTAGCCAAAGGTTTTTACAAATTTTATGTACTCTTCATTTGAGACTTTTGACAGGTCAATATTTTTATATTTTATATAATCTTTAATAGAAATGGGCTCATTAAATTTCATATATACTTTCCCGTATTTTTTCTTTAGAAATTTACGGGCATTAATAAGGCCTTTCAATGTTTCCGGTTTCTTTTTACCGCCCTCAATTTCCTTAAGATATGCCTCTTCTTCAAGAACTTGATCATAGCCGATAAAAATGGGTACAAAATAAAGATTGTCGCATGCACCATTATTATATGCATTAATCAACATGGCAAGACCACCGGGTTTTGGAGCAAGAAGCTTTCCTGTCCTGCTTCGCCCACCCTCGATAAAAATTTTGATATTAAAGCCTTCAAAGAGAAGTTTTTCCAGGTATGCTGCAAATATTTTTGTATAAAGCGGGGCGCCCTGAAAAGTTCTCCTGAGAAAAAAAGCACCGCCTCGTCTGAATAAAGGTCCCAAAGGCCAGAAAGACAGGTTTTTACCGGCGGCAATATGGGGGCAGGGCATGTTGTTCCTAAACATGACGTAGGGCAACAAGAGGTAGTCCAGATGGCTCTTATGACAGGGCACAAGAATGAGAGGGGCCTCAGTTGATTTTTCTCTCATTCGGTTTATTTCCGTCTGGTTTAAAACCAGGTCCTCAAAGATATTTTTAAACACCCATGTTAACAGCCAATTGCCAAAATTGATGACCTGGAGGTTATAATTGGCAGCTATCTCCTTAATGTAACCGGCTGCTCTTTTATGGGTTTTGCTTAAGGTGAGGTTTTTCTCCACTGCATACTGGGCCAGGTATTCACGTAAAGATTTTCTTGTTAATATGTCTTCGGTTATTTCCTGTCTTGATTTTAAAACAGGACCGGTGATACTTTTTTTCTGTCTGTTTAATATCTCCACCAAATAGCTGCGTAATCTATGGGCCTGGAATTCCGAATCAAGCTGTTCAATTTCAGGCCTGCTGATAAAGTCTTTCAGATTCACAGGGCTTGCCAGTTCAACCCTGATTTTTTCCGGCTGCTTTAGGATGATGTAAAACCGCTTTATAAAACCCGGCTTTTCATGGGTTCCAAAAAGAATATCAGTTAACGTAGGCTCCTTTCTCATGGGTTTTGTCACATAAATAATATTCTCAGGTATAATTATGACAGATTTATTTATGGTTTTTTGAAGCTGTATCAAGAGGAAAAGAGGATCTGGCGTTGATTTGATAAACCGTTTATAAAAATCGTCTTCTTCAATCAGGCAAACAAATCCGGATCTGCCTTTTAGCAGCTCTTTTGTGGCATATTGAGTTGTGTATGCATCTTTGAAATGGAAATGGTGGAAAAAATAATCCAAATGGCAAAGAAAGATTTGGAATAGACGTTTGACAGGTAAAAGAAAGAAGAACCTGAAATCAAATCCGATTTGTGGAAAAGGAAGGTCAAGGCCTTTTAGTCTTGTATGATAGTACAAAAAATCCAAAATTCTTTTATTTTTACTTGCATAAACAACGATGCTGTCTTTATCTATACTTTTTATTTTGTCTATGTTGTGGTCATCAAAATTAAGTTTATTGATCAATCGTTTTATAAGTTTTTGAATAAAATATCCAGAGTTGGCAGGGTAGAAGCATAAAAAGTAATCATATGAGTTGCCCAGCATACAATTGATCATTTTTCGAAGCTTAAGCCTGATATTTGTAATTAGGTCTTTAAGCTTTTGAAATAATTTCATTAATTAGTCCTTATAAGAATTGTTCACCAAATAATATTAACCTGTATTAACTATCAAAGGTAAGTTGGAATGGCAATCTTAAAATAGCCTTGATAAATACAAGGGCCTATGCTATTTTTTTTCATCCATTGTTGACAATTCTTAAACGTGATTAATTTTAAAAGAATAATTTATTTTTTGAACAAAAAATTTTAGGAGGAGTTCTTTATGAAAACATTAATTGGTGGAGCTATTGCAGTTCTTCTCGGTGTTGTGGGGTTAGCTGTTTGGTTTAATCAGTTTTTAATCCTTTTAGCAGGGTGTATTCCACCTGTTCTTCTTTTAGGCGGTGGACTCGCTCTTTATCTCGGGTTTGACGAATTAAAAGATTCATGGAAAAATGATGATGGTATTGACGCACCCTCACCGCAGGATGACAAAGCCAAAATTCAAGAGCTTGAAAAAGAGCTTGATGATCTGAAAAAAGAAAAATAAGATACACTATAAATCATAGAAGAGGGCCTGTGTTAACGCAGGCCTTTTTTAATGGCAGATGTTGCCAGAAAGTCTGCCACCTCATTTTCCTTAATCCCTGAATGACCTTTTACTTTAATAAACGCCACATCGCAGAACTTATTCATTAATGTTCTTATTTCATAGATGAGCGCCTGATTTTTTTTGGGTTTCCAGTTTTTAGTCAAAAGACCGATGGAATAACTTGAGTCTGAAAATATACGCACGGGAAGGTCATTTCTCTTTAATTTTTCCAATGCTTTTTTTATGGCTGTCAGCTCTGCAATATTATTGGTAGCTTCACCAATATATTGTGAGATTTCTTTTTTGTTTTCACCATGAATAAATACAATGCCAATTCCTGAAGGGCCAGGATTTCCTGAAGATGCCCCATCCGTATAAATTTTGATGCAATTGTCCGGCACATCCGCCTCAATGTTTTGCTCTCCTGGCAATTTTTTGGTTTTTGACTTTTTGGATGATTTTTGACCGGATGATTTTTTTTTGGCCGGGACAGCCTGGTCTTCGGATTTTAAGCTCTCATGTTTGACTCGATATTCATAGTCTTGTTTTAAATTGTATTTTATTAACACCATTCCCTTTTCAATTAAAAGGTTTTCTTTTGTGTCTGTTTGGGCCCAAACTTTGTTGCCCTTAAAACTCATTCTTTTCCAAGTTCCTGCCTGGCTTTGATCATTCATATAAGTGGTAATTTCCTGAAATTGATTTAAAGCTGTTAAGTTCTTTTTTCCATTGATTTGATAGGGAAATTAAATCTTCCAAATTCATTATTTTTTTTCGAAGCGTTTTACTGCCAATTATCAGATCAATGGGCATTCGTTCAAATTCGTATTCATAGGGGGGTGCTTTAAATTTAAAATCATCTGCATGGTGCTTTTTAATCAATTGCATCAATAACAAAGATGAAAAATAGGGATTAAATTCTTCTTTTGAATTTACATGAATTTGAAAGCCTTTACAGATGTTTCCCTTCCACTTTCCTGAAGTCGGTTCAAAATTAACCGGGCGTAATAAGGCGCCCTTAATTAAATCATCAGCATCGGTTTTAATTGTTTCAGTATCTAAAAAAGGAGCGCCAAATATTTCAAAAGGTAAAGTTGTGCCCCGCCCTTCAGATATATTGGTTCCTTCAAAAATGACCTGTCCGGGATATACCATGCAAGATTGTGGTGTGGGCAGGTTAGGGGATGGAGCTATCCAGGTGATTCCCGTGTCCTGCCAATACATTTGTCTTTTCCAACCTTTCATGGGGATGACGGTAAGGTCACACCCTAAATGGAATTCCTGGTTAAAAAATTGCGAAATCTCTCCAATGGTCAATCCATGCCTCATGGGAATTGGAAATCTACCAACAAAAGAGGTGAATTCTTCCGATAGGATATTGCCTTCGATTTGTTTTCCGCCGATGGGGTTGGGCCGGTCAAGGATGACCATTTTTTTCTTAAACCTGGCAGCTACTTCGAGACAAAAAGATATGGTATAAATAAATGTATAAACCCGTGTTCCAACATCTTGAATGTCAACGAGCAAAACATCTATTAAATCAAACATCTCTTTGGTTGGAATCCGGGTATCGTTGTAAAGGCTGAAAACGGGTACATTCAAATGGGGCTCTATAAAATGACCGGATTCTATCATGTTATCTTGTTTCTCAGCGTAAAAACCATGTTGTGGTGAAAATAATGCTTTTAATTGTCCGGGAAAAAGGGAATCGATAATTGTTGATGCATGATTGAATTTATTATCAACAGATGCCGGATTGGATAACAGCCCCAGTTTTTTACCCTTAAGGTTTTCAGGTGGATGGTAAATCAACTGGTCAAGCCCTATGGACACTCTGTTTTTCATAAAAGTCCTTGATTTAATGTCTTTAAAATTTTTAACTTTTGTACAGGCTTTAAATATCATAACTATTGACAAAATTTCAAATCCTAACTAATTATAATTCTTTTCATCATTAAAAAAGATCAGAATATGAAATTTAGATGTAGCGAAAACATAGCCGGTATTAAACCCTATGAGCCGGGTAAGCCTCTTGCGGAGGTTGAACAGGAGTATAAACTTTCCAATGTAATTAAGCTTGCCTCCAATGAAAACCCCATTGGATTTTCCCCAAAAGTTTATGATGCGGTATCAAAACATTTAAAGGATATGAATCGATATCCGGAATCCTCAGCCTGGGTATTAAATAAGGCGATTGCCCAAAAATTTAATGTTGGCTGTGAAAATATTGTTTTGGGGAATGGATCAGACGATATTATAGCGCTTCTGGCTCACGGTTTCTTAAGTCCCGGTGATGAGGCGTTAATGCCGCTTCCCTCTTTTTTAATGTATGAAATCAGTGTTAAAACAGCAAAAGGAATACCAGTGATGGTTCCTTTAAAGGATTTTTCAACAAACTTAAAAGGTCTTGCACAAAAAATATCCTCTAAAACCAGGTTGATTTTCATCACCAACCCTTTTAATCCCACAGGCAGTACAATTACCTATGATGGATTCAGTGAATTTTCACAAAAAGTACCTGAGGATGTGATCATTGTAGTGGATGAGGCCTATATTGAATTTGTAAGGGACAATTCGGTTTTTAATTCTTTGAAAGAACCATTGCAGGATTCAAGAGTGGTCACATTGCGGACATTTTCAAAGGCTTATGGACTGGCTGGATTCAGAGTCGGATATGGTATTATGGATTGCGAAATTGCCGAAATTTTAAACAGGATAAGACAGCCGTTTAATGTGAACACACTTGCACAGGCAGCAGCTTGTGCTGCCATTGGAGACGAACAATTTTTAAATACAAGTATTCAAACAACACATGACGGTATAGATTATCTGTTTGAAGCCATTACAAGTCTTGGGATTCATTGTTTGCCCACCCAGTCCAATTTTTTGATGATGGATCTCAAAACAGATGCAACAAAAGTGTTTGAAAAAATGTTGCAGCTTGGTGTTATTGTAAGATCAATGAAATCATATGGTTTTGGCACATTTTTACGGGTAAACACAGGTACAAAAAAAGAAAATATGGCTTTTATAACGGCCCTGAAAACGGTTTTAAAAAGGTAAGACATCACATATGAAAACCAGAATTATTACCATAGACGGACCCGCAGGCGCGGGCAAAACAACAATAAGCCGTCTTCTTTCGAAAAAACTGGGATGTATCTATGTTGATACAGGCGCCCTATACAGAGGGGTGGCATATGAAATCCAAAAACAGAAAATTAAATGGGAAGATGATGATGTTCTAGTACGGTTTTTAAAGACGCTTGACCTTAATTTTTTGATGAAAAATGAATCACTTATTTTAATATCATCAGGGATTGATATCACTGATTTTATTAGGACACCGCAAATTTCCATGCTGGCCTCTGCATCTTCTGCAAAACCACAGGTTAGGTCAGCTCTTCTTGGTATTCAGAGAAATATTGCAATTACAAAAGACGCTGTTTTTGAAGGCAGGGATATGGGAACAGTGGTGTTCCCGGACGCATTGCATAAATTTTTCCTTTTTGCAGATATTGGTGTTCGAGCAAAAAGGCGATACAATGAAATGTCTGATTCAACAAAAGATTTAAATCAGGTACTGGAAGAAATGAAAATAAGGGATGGTAACGATTCTCAAAGGAAGGTAGCACCACTTAAACCGGCAGAAGATGCTGTTAAAATTGATGCCTCTTTTTTAACCATTGAACAGGTGGTTGAAAAAATGCTGAAAACCATTGAGAATGCTTGAAAAGCTTAAGAATTTTGTTGATTTTTATATTTTCATTTGATATAAAGGCAAATTGTACTTGACTACATTTTTGTTCTTGTGGAGAAGTATAAAATACGTTTAGGGAGATTAATATTAATGAATAACATTGCTGAAGAAAATCAAAAAATGAATACTGAAACCTTAGAAAAAGAAGAAACCGCTTTGAAAAAAGAAGACGTTGCTTCAGAGGAAGAGAAAGCCACCGTTGAAGAAGAAGCTCCTTTGTCTGATATTACAGGTGAGGAGTCCATGGAAGAACTTCTGGACATATATGAGTCCAGCCTTAAGAAGTTTGAAGAAGGACAGGTCGTAACTGGAACTGTCATATCAGTTGCCAGGGACATGGTTCTTGTAGATGTTGGCTATAAATCAGAAGGACAGATCTCTATTCGGGAATTCATTGATGAGGAAGGCAA
This sequence comes from uncultured Desulfobacula sp., assembly GCA_964455805.1. Taxonomy (GTDB): domain Bacteria; phylum Desulfobacterota; class Desulfobacteria; order Desulfobacterales; family Desulfobacteraceae; genus Desulfobacula. Next base: position 18,641 of record CAYVZG010000028.1, on the reverse strand, counting down.
TGTAAATGTCAAAGTCAACGATCAATTTGAAGTAATGATTGAAGTATGGGACGAAGAAGAAGAAACCGTTCTTCTGTCACATGAAAAAGCCAAAAAAGTTAAAGTTTGGGACGCAATTAAAGACATTTACGATGCAGATGGAACAATTGAAGGTGTCATTACCAGCCGTGTAAAAGGCGGCTTTTCAGTTGATATAGGGCTTCTTGGGTTCCTTCCAGGATCACAGGCTGATCTTCGACCCATCCGGAACATGGATGAAATGGTCAACAAGACCTATACTTTTAAGATTCTTAAGTACAATAAGAAGAGAAACAATATTGTCCTTTCAAGAAGGGTGCTTCTCGAAGCGGATCGAGATAAATTGAGAACAACTACCCTTAAGGCTATTGAAGATGGCAAAGTCATGGAAGGTATTGTTAAAAATATTACCGAATACGGTGTTTTTGTAGATCTTGGCGGCGTAGACGGCCTTTTGCATATTACAGACATTTCATGGGGCAGGGTAAAACATCCTTCAGAACTTTTTTCCATCGGTGATAAAATAAATGTCAAGATTCTTTCATTTGATTTTGAAAAAGAGAGAGTTTCACTTGGCATGAAACAATTAACACCGGATCCCTGGACAACTGCTGTTGAAAAATATCCGGTTGATTCAAAAATAGTCGGTAGCGTTGTCAGTCTGACTGATTATGGTGCGTTTATAGAACTTGAAGAAGGGGTTGAAGGACTGATTCATGTTTCTGAAATGTCCTGGACGAGAAAAATTCGTCATCCATCCCAAATGGTTACTGTTGGTGAAGAAGTGGAAGCTGTTGTTCTTGACCTGAAACCTGAGAACAGGAGAATTTCTCTGGGTATTAAACAGACCGTTGATAATCCATGGGAAGTCATATCTCAAAAATACCCGGTTGGAACAATTATTGAGGGTAAAATTAAAAATATTACTGAATTCGGACTTTTTATTGGAATTGATGATGATATTGATGGTCTTGTTCATATTTCTGATATCTCCTGGACTAGAAGGATCAAACATCCATCTGAGGTATATAAGAAAAATGAAACCATTCAGGCGGTTGTTCTTGATATTGATAAATCCAATGAAAGATTTTCTCTGGGCATCAAACAAACACAGGCAGATCCATGGGAATCTGTAAGCCAGAGATATAAAGTGGGTACGGAAATTTCCGGCGTTATAACCAATTTAACCGATTTTGGTGTATTTGTCGAACTTGAAGAGGGAATTGAAGGTCTTGTTCATGTATCTGAGATCAGCAAGGAAAATGTAAAAAGTCCCAAAGAACATTACAAGATCGGTGAAACCATTATCGCTAAAGTCATGAACATAAACAGTGACGAAAGAAGAATCGGGCTTTCTATCAAACGACTTGAAGAAGAAGATGATGAAAAGCATCTTGAGGAATTTGCCAAGAATATGAAACCAGCCACCTCTTCTTTTGGTGAAATTCTGAGAAATAATATACAGGAACAGATTGAAGCAAATAAAATCCAGGAGAAGATTGAAGCAGAAAAACAGGAAAGTGAAAATAGTGACACACCTGAAGACGAATAACGCAGCATCTTTATTCCTGAGTTTTTAATAGGATATGGGCCGGATCAATAAAGTTGATCCGGCCTTTTTTTTTAAATTTTAATTGGGAAATTCATATGTTTGCACGAAGGCATCCATTTTTATTCTTTTTAATGACGATTTCAATTTGCTTAACTCTGATATTCCTCGGATTGATTGGCTTTATATCCATAGGAACAAGAATGTTAAATACCCCCTTTACTAAGGATTATGCCGCATCTGATGGCAATATCGGTATTATAGAAATAAATGGGGTGATACTATCTTCAAAAAAAATAATTGAGGATATGAAAATTTTTGCCGACCAAGAATCAATAAAAGCTATTATTATAAGAATAGATTCTCCTGGAGGCGGAATTGGACCTTCTCAGGAAATCTATCGTGAAATAATAAAAACCAGAACCAAGAAAAAAATAATTGCTTCAATGGGATCGGTTGCCGCATCCGGAGGGTATTATGTTGCATCTGCAACTAATGGAATTGTAGCCAATCCAGGAACCATTACCGGCAGTATTGGCGTCATTATGGAATATGCCAATATCATGGAGATCGCCAAAAAAATTGGTATTTCTCCCATTGTCATCAAAAGCGGAAAGTACAAGGATATGGGCTCTCCTTTAAGGAACCTAAAAGACGCAGAAAAAAAAATTTTTCAAAACCTGGTTAATGAGCTTCACCTCCAGTTTGTTAATGATGTTGCAAAAGCCAGAAAAATTGATATTCCCACTATGAAAACCTTGGCAGACGGAAGAATTTATACCGGTGAAAAAGCGTTGAATTTAAAATTGATAGATCGTTTGGGCAATCTTGACGATGCAGTCAGGTGGGCAGGTGAAATAGCCAGTATAAAAGGGGAGTTAAACCCTGTTTATCCAAAGGAAGATAAAATTACCTTTATTAAAAAATTGGCAAACACTTTATTCAAAGATATCAACATCTCCGGCACCATTTCGGATAATCTCAGGTATATCATCAATTAAAGAAACAACACTTGAAGGGGATCCCGGCACGGGACCGCCGTCTATCACTACATCAATGGTTTTTATAAAATGATCGTGGAGCAGCGATGGGTTCTCAAACACCTGACCATCAGGATGGGTTGCACTGGTTGAAAGGATGGGATAACCCAGTTCGCTGGCAAGGGCTAAGGCAATTTTATTATCCGGGACCCTTATACCGGCAGTTTTCCGCTTGGTCAGCATTATTTTGGGAACCAATTTGGACCCGGATAAAACAAAGGTATAGGGGCCTGGTAATAATCGTTTCATATTTCTATATGCAAAGTTTGACACTTTAGCATATTGAGAGATATTTTTTAAATCAGAGCAGATAAAACTGAATGGTTTTTTTTTATTTCTTTGTTTGATGGCGTAGATTTTTTCAATGGCTTTTTTGTTCATGATATCACAGCCGATACCATAAAAAGTATCAGTGGGGTATGCAACTATCCCGCCTCTTCTAATAATATCCACCACTCTATCGATTTGACGTACCTGGGGATTGGTTGGATTTATTTTCAATAACATGGGTTTTTCTCTATCAGGCTTTCCTGTTTTTTATATCAATATTAAAATAAACAAATTAGTCAGAAAAAATATTTATGTCAATCAAATCATCTCCCTTGCTCTTAATTTTTAAAGGTTCTTTGGGATATATCCGGGTAAACTTTTTTTAAATGATAACTTTTATTCTTCAAAAACGAGGGTAACCTGCCGTATCAATACATTTTCTTTCAAATTTATTATAAGATGGTTAAAAAGGTCTTGATGCCGGGTTCTGTTATTGCTCTCAATAATGATCTTGATAAAAAATGTGATTTTTGCTAAATGTGTGTGTTTATATACTGATTAAATATTTAAATATGCCTGGCTGCTTAAGACCCCGTTAAATTGCCGGCTTTATAGTATTAATAAACATTTTCCTTTCTGGAGGTTAATTTATGCCCAATATATTATCTGAGGAAGGTCTGTCTTTTGACGACGTCCTATTATTACCAGACTATTCAGCCATTCTGCCTGACCAGGTCAAGACAAACACCCGATTGACCAAAGAACTTGAACTCAATATACCTATTGTCAGTGCAGCCATGGATACAGTTACCGAAGCTTTAACCGCCATTAATATGGCACGGGCAGGCGGATTGGGTTTTATCCACAGAAACCTGAGTATAGAAGACCAGGCCATTGAAGTTGATCGTGTAAAAAAATCAGAAAGCGGAATGATTGTTGATCCTATCACCGTACATCCTGATGTGTCTATTTCAGAAATTTTAGAAATTATGGCAAAATACAGGATTTCCGGAATACCGGTAACAGAAGGGGATAAACTTGTCGGAATTGTTACCAACAGAGATTTAAGGTTTGAAACCCAGCTGGAAAAATCTGCACGGGAAGTGATGACAAGTGAAAATCTTATAACTGTCCGGGAAAAATGTACTCTTGAAGAATCCAAGAAAATGCTGCACAAGCATAGAATTGAAAAACTTCTAGTGGTGGATAAAGATGGTAAGCTCAAGGGTTTAATCACCATTAAAGATATTGAAAAAATTAAAAAATATCCTAATTCATGTAAAGATTCTCTGGGTAGGTTAAGAGCAGGGGCTGCAATAGGAGTGGGCTCTGACATGATGCAAAGGGTTGAAGCTTTGTTGGACAAAGGGGCTGATGCCCTTGTGATTGACACCTCCCACGGCCATTCAAAAAATGTGATCGATGCGGTAATGAAAATTAAAAATGCGTTTCCGCATTGCCAGCTTATTGCAGGAAATGTGGCAATGGAAGCAGGTGCAAAAGCCTTGATAGATGCAGGGGTAGATGCGGTTAAAATAGGAATTGGTCCCGGGTCCATATGTACCACTCGTATTGTTGCCGGAGTTGGAGTCCCACAGCTGACAGCCATTCAAAATTGCAATGAGATTTCAAAAGCAACAGGTGTTCCGATAATTGCCGATGGCGGAATAAAATATTCCGGAGATATCACCAAAGCGTTAGGAGCAGGAGCAGATTCTGTCATGCTTGGAACCCTTCTGGCCGGTACCCAGGAAAGTCCCGGTGAAATCGTTCTTTACCAGGGGCGGTCCTATAAAGCATATCGAGGCATGGGTTCTGTTGAGGCAATGAGACAGGGAAGTTCAGATCGTTATTATCAGAAAGATACGGGCGAAGACGATGAACTTGTTCCAGAAGGTATTGTTGGCAGAATCCCTTTTAGGGGAACCGTAAAAGAAAATATCGTACAAATGATTGGTGGCCTTAAAGCCGGCATGGGATATCTGGGGGCATCTACAATTCAGGAGCTTCAAGAAAAGGCAACATTTATTAAAATAAGTGCTGCTGGGCTCAAGGAAAGTCATGTACACGATGTTGCCATTACTAAAGAAGCACCAAACTACAGGGTAGAAAGCAGTTAATCAAAAAATGAGCAAGTTACCATCGCCATTTTACCATCTTCATCTACATACCGAGTATTCGCTTCTTGACGGAGCAATCAGACTGGATTCTTTATTTAAGCGTTGCCACGAGTATGGTATGGACGCCATATCCATTACCGATCATGGTACCATGTTCGGGATTGCCGAATTTTATGAAAAAGCCAGAAAAGAATCTGTAAAACCCGTTATTGGGTGCGAAGTATATGTTGCTCCCAGAACCTTGAATGACCGTACCCAGATCGATCATAAGGGATTGAGACATCTGGTTCTCCTGGCAAAAGATCGTGAAGGGTATGCCAATCTCTGCAAATTGGTTTCCACTGCCCAGCTCAAGGGGTTTTATTATAAACCCAGGATTGATAAAGCACTTCTGGCTGAGAATTCAAAAGGATTAATTGGACTTTCCGCCTGTCTTAAGGGAGACATTTCCCAACATATTATCCAAAATAAAATGGATGCTGCAGATGATGCCGCCCGGTTTTATCAGAATACGTTTGGTGAAGGGAACTTTTTTTTAGAAGTCCAGCAAAATGGAATAGAGATTCAGGAAAAAGTAAATCAGGGGATTCTTGACATCAGTCAGCGTTTGTCCATTCCAATGGTTGCTACCAACGACTGCCACTATCTTTCCAAGGGAGATGACAAAGCACACGAAATACTTCTTTGTATTCAAACAGGAGATACCTTTTCCAATCAGAACAGATTTAAATTTGATTCTGATCAGTTATACTTGAAATCTTCCGAGGAGATGATCCAATCTTTTGGCAATTATCCGGGTGCGATTGAGAACACTAGAGACGTCATTTCAAAATGCAATGTTGAATTTGATGATAAAACCTATCATTTTCCAAGATATGCCCAATCAAAAAATGAATCTGAAGATGATATTTTCAAAAGAAAAGCCATGGAAGGATTTGAAAAAAAGCTTAAAACGATTAAGGCTTTAAATCCAGATATTGACGAACAGGTTTACAGAGATAGAATTGACTATGAAATCGGTGTGATCCTTGGAATGGGATTTCCTGGATATTTTTTGATTGTTGCAGATTTTATAGAATATTCAAAGAGTATCAATGTCCCTGTAGGTCCCGGCAGGGGATCGGCAGCAGGATCCATGGTGGCCTACGCAATGGATATCACTGCCCTTGATCCCATTGAACACGGGCTGATTTTTGAGAGATTTTTAAATCCTGCCCGTATCAGTATGCCGGATATTGATGTGGATTTTTGTATTGAAGGCAGGGATCAGGTTTATAAATATGTCATCGATCGTTATGGCGGGCCTGATTATGTCTGTCAGATTATTACTTTTGGAAAACTTAAGGCCAAAGCAGTTATAAGGGATGTGGGAAGGGCAATTGGCGTTCTTTTATCAGAAGTGGATGAAATTGCCAAAATGATTCCGGATAATGCAAAGAACTTGAAAAAGGCCATTGAAGAGGTCCCGGCAATTGAAAGAAAGTGTTCCGAATCAGAAGAAAAAACCCTGATGCTGGAAATTTCTCTTCTTCTTGAAGGATTACCCAGGCATGCATCCACACATGCCGCCGGGGTTGTGGTTTCGGATAAACCGTTAAACCAATATCTTCCCTTGTACAAAGGCAAACTGGGTGAGACCCTGACCCAGTTTGACATGAATTATGTTGAAAAACTCGGCCTTGTTAAATTTGATTTTTTAGGTTTAAGAAATCTTACTGTTATCAAAAATTGTATCGAACTGATTAAAGGCCAGGGGAAAACACCGCCTGATCTTTTGAATCTTGATTATAGTGATTCTAAGACCTTTGAATTGTTACAAAATGCCGATACCACGGGCGTGTTTCAGCTTGAAAGTTCAGGCATGAAGGATTTGATATCGAGACTGAAACCGGCAAGCTTTTCGGATATTGTTGCTTTGGTAGCCCTGTACAGACCCGGTCCCCTGGACAGCGGCATGGCCACAACCTACGTGGAGCGAAAGCACGGCCGGGAAGATGTGGTCTATCTTTTTGATGAACTTGAACCGGTATTAAACGAAACTTACGGGGTCATATTATACCAGGAACAGGTAATGAAAATTGCCGGGGTAATTGCCAATTATTCAATGGCTGATGCAGATGGACTTCGAAAAGCCATGGGCAAGAAAATAGTTTCCATGATGGAAGCGCATCGAGAACTATTTTTAAAGGGTGCCAAGGAAAACAATCATGATCCTAAAAAGGCTGCAGAGCTTTTTGACTTAATGGAAAAGTTTGGTGGTTATGGCTTTAATAAATCACATAGTGCTGCCTATGCCCTTATTGCCTATCAAACCGCATTTTTAAAGGCCAATTTTGCGCTTGAGTTTATTGCGGCGTTAATGACCAGTGAGAGAAGCAATTCAGATGCTGTCATAAAGTATATGGATGAGTGCAGGACCCATAACATTAAAGTGCTTCCACCGGATGTGAATAAGAGTGGTGCCCATTTTAACGTCTCGGAAGGATGTATCCGGTTTGGTCTTGCTGCGGTGAAAAATGTGGGTGAAGCCGCAATAGAATCCATAGTTGAAATAAGAAATAAAGAAGAAGAGTTTGAAAATATTTATGATTTTTGTGAACGGGTCAATGTTGGTAAGGTAAATAAAAAAGTGCTTGAGGCATTAATCAAATGCGGGGCATTTGATTCCACTAATAACAGGCGCAGCCAGATGATGGCTGTTCTGGAAGAGGCATTGGATCATGGCTCAAGAATTCAAAGGGAAAAAGCAGACTCGCAACTTGATTTGTTTGCAGATTCAAATATGGGGACCTCTCTTCCGGAAAGCACTCCAAAGCTGCCGGATATAGAAGAATGGGACGAATCCATGCTGTTGGCCCTGGAAAAAGAGACCCTTGGATTTTATATTACAGGACACCCCCTTGATAAATACGAAAATTTGATTCAAAAATATACCACGGTGAATTCTGTCAATATTCAGGACACAGCTGATGGTAAGATGATCCGAATGGCCGGATTTTTAAAAATTCACAAGCTTCACAAAACTAAAAAAGGGGATATGATGGCATTTAGCGCCATCGAGGATCAATTCGGCGCCATTGAAGTTGTGGTATTCCCGGGAGTTTATGCAAAAGCCCACATGCTTTTAGCCAATGAAGATATCGTCATCCTTGAAGCTGAGGTTCAAAAAAATGAAAACATTGTCAAGCTTTTAGCAGAAAAAATAATTCCCATTGAAAAGGCACCTGAAGAATGGACCAATGGCGTACTTATCAAAGTGGATAACCAGAACGCTTCCGTTGGTATGCTAGAAAAGCTTAAACCAATTATTGAAAATTTCCCCGGTGATTGTACAGCCTGCTTAAAAATTGTAATCGATGATAAACCACCTGTATTGGTTAAACTTTCTGATGAATATATGACCGATTCTAGCCCGTCGTTTTTTGACAGGGTAGAAGATCTGCTGGGCAAGGGCGCTATTGAAACCAGATGTGCAGCCGTTAAAGAGAAAGAAAGGAAAAAAAAACCCTGGCTGAATAAAAAAAAGACTTCCTAATTTTCAATGGAATGCGTATCAATTGATAATTGATGCCCCAAAAGAGTCTTTGTCATTATTGTGTTAATATAATAGTTTCTTTTTCAACTTGTATTGGAATTTATTTTTGGTTTAGGATTGATGTACAGGTCAATTGTGTTTATATAAGTTTGATAACGACTCAAAGCGTTTGATTTTATTTTGAAAGGAAGAGAAATGAGCTGGTTGGGAAAAATGATAGGAGGAACCATAGGATTCGCCCTGGGTGGTCCTTTGGGTGCGGTTGCAGGTGCTGCATTCGGGCACACATTTGTGGACAAAAAAGAACAGGTATATCTGTCATCAGGACCTGGAACCCGCGCTACCCTTTCCACAAACGAGGAGGCTCAGCTTGTTTTTTTTACGGCGGCATTTTCGATGCTGGCAAAAATTTCCAAGGCTGATGGCAAGATATCTGAGAATGAAATATCTGCAATTGAAACTTTTATGAGACAGGATCTTCAATTGGATATGCATAGCCAGCAGACCGCGATTAATATTTTCAGGCAGGCTGTTGATTCAAATGAAAGTTTTGATGCATTTGCTATCCAATTTTATTCTGTATTCAGTTCACAGCCCAATATTATCGAATTGATGATGGATGTATTGTTACGGGTCTCTGCCGCAGATGGGAATATTTCAAAGGAAGAAGAACTGCTTCTATTGTCTGCCACACGGATTTTCAATTATTCCAATGCAAACTATGCAAGGCTTAAATCTAAATATGTAAGAGAGACAAATAAATATTATGCTGTCCTGAAATGTGATGAAGCATCATCCAATGAAGAGATAAAAAAACAATATCGAAAGCTTGTTACCGAGTATCATCCGGATAAAATTGAATCTAAAGGGCTTCCTGAAGAGTTTGTTAAATTTGCCAATGACAAGTTCAAAGAAATCCAGGAAGCCTATGATAATATAAAAAAGGAACGGGGCCTTTAGCACACGAGCTAAAAAAGACCTTTCTCCTTGGCAATATTCATATAGGTCTCAACAATATTTGCCGGCGGCTCTATTTTTTCGATTTCTTTTTTGTCTCTAAGTGACATGGCGTCAAATTCGCAGACAGTTACACACAGGCCGCACCCAATACACCTGTCTTTGTTTACCAGGGCGATATCCTCTCCTTCATCCGTATCAATGGCATTCATGGGGCAAATTTCCTGGCAGGCAAAACATCCGGTACATTCATCGGCATTCACAAAAGCCTGGAAGTTGGAACTTACAATTTTTGCCGGTGCTTCAAAGTCTCTGATGTTTTTTAAAATCTGGCAGCAGCAGTCACAGCAAAGACAGATATTCAACGGTTTTTTTGCATTGGAAGGTTGGGCAACAAGTCCCTGTTTCTCTGCCTCTTTGACAATATCCAGAGCTTCATCCTGGGATATAGTTCTGCCAATACCGCGGCTTTCATAGATGTAAGCACCCCCGCCAAATATCAGACAGGCTTCACTTTTTTTATCACAGCCATGGCCCATCATACTGTGTTCTTTTCTGCAGATACATGGGGCAACCAGAATTTTCGATTGAGATCTGATAATATTTTCAACTTGCTCATAGTCCATTATATTGAGATCTGTGTTCACTGATTTTGCAACGGGAACAACCCTGAGTTGCTGTGTTTTGTTTTTATACTGGTTTTTTACAAGATAGGGAACATATTCATTAAAATCTGTGATCAATTCCTTGGTTAATCTGTTGACCTGGTATTCCCATATCCCCACAACAAAATGAAGAAGCATGAAAGTGTTTTCCCCATTTCTGTAGACATGCATTATCAACCCTTTTTTCCCCATTTCAATTAACTGGGGTTCTATTTCCTTGGCGTCATTGCCGGCTCTTTTCGCTATAGTTTCAGCGGTTTCCAGTATTAAAACAAGACTAAGGGCAAGCTCGGCCTCTTGTTTTGTAAAAAGCTGTTTTAAGATCCTGAGTTCAACACCGGATTCTGTTTCAGGAAAACCACTGGGTGTATTATCAAGGTGGATGGCTAATTTTTTGTAAATATCTTTCATAGTAAAATCTCCATATTGTTTAATCAGAGTGTTATTTTTCCAAAAATGTTCAGATCACTATCACATTGTTCAGGTATAAGATCAATAATTTTTCCTCTATGATCATGTTTTTGGTTTAAAAGAACGGTTAAATAGTTAGATGTGACCGCTTTGAGCATACCTGATTTTGAATCAAACTTGTGCTGTACAAGGCCTTCAAGTTTTTTATTTAAATTATTTAAAATAAACGATCTTCGTTTGGTTTTGTCAAGCTCCCGCATTTTTTCACATCGATTTTTAATAATTATGGGATCGATTTTATTTTTAAAGTGATAAGCAGGGGTTCCTTTTCTGGCAGAAAACGGAAAAACATGGAGATAGGAAATAGGCAGTCTTTCAATGAGTTCATAGGTATTTTCAAACTGCTTTTGGGTTTCTGAAGGAAATCCAATCAAGGTATCCACTCCAATACTTGCACTGGGAATTTTTTCATGGATTTTCTGGATAACATCTTCAAACAATGCAACATCATAAGGCCGCCTCATTTTTTTTAAAATGTCGTCGTCCCCGGACTGCAGGGGAATGTGAAAATGATCACATAAAATATTTTCCTTTTTTGCCAAATCAATAATACCTTCATTGATTTCGCCGGGTTCAATAGAACTTAATCTGACTCTGTGAATGGGTTTTTTTTGGTTTATTTTTTCAAGTAAGTGCAGAAGAGATGATTTATTTTTAAAATCCAGACCATACATACCGGTATGAATACCCGTGATGATCACCTCTTTAAACCCTGAATCATTCAGTTCATTTAAATGCTGAAAAACTTTTTTTTCAGGCATACTTACAGAAGATCCTCTGGCATGGGGAACAATACAATATGTACAAAACGCATCACAACCGTCCTGTATCTTGAGGTATGCCCGTGTCATTTTTCCTTTTACAGCATGGTCAAATCCTGAAAATGAATTTGTGTTGCTGTGATCGGTCTTTTTAAATAGAAGATTTGTATTCTTTTCACAATTTGATGCAATATGATCTGCTATTTTGATTTTGTCTTTATGACAGATAATTTGATCGATCCTGTCAATTTTTTTTATTTGATCAGGATCGGTCTGGGCATGGCAGCCTGTGACAACTACCTTTGCATCGGGATTTTCCCTTAAAATTTTTCGGATGGCTTGTCTGGACTGCATACTGGCCTTTGATGTAACTGCGCAGGTGTTTACAATAAAGACATCAGTGTCTGAGTTTTTTTTGCCTTTTGTCCAGCCTTGTTTTTCTAAATTTGTGGCAATGCCGTCGCTTTCATATTGGTTGACTTTGCAACCCAGGGTTTGGATATAAAATTTTTTCATTGAATAATACCGGCTCCCAAGACTCTGGTATCCTTATAAAAAACCGCAGCCTGACCCGGTGTAATGGCATTTTGCGGTTCCTCAAACACTATTTGCCCACAGGATCCTTTTATGGAAAGTGTTGACAGGGCTCCTTTGTGACTGTAACGGATCTTTGTTATAATATCCCTAATGATTTCCTGTTTTGGCGAGTTCCAGTTTATCTGGTCAACTTTAACCATTTTTTCAGACAGGTCTTTTTTAAAGCAAACCTCTAAGATATTGTTTTTTATATCAATTTTCTTAACATAATAGGGCTCGTTTGCCGGACAATTAATACCGCGTCTCTGCCCAATGGTAAATTTATGTAATCCCTGGTGGCTACCGATAATTTTTTTATTCACATCCACAATATTGCCGTGCTTGGGAGGAATCTTTTGTTTTTTCAAGATAAAATTTGAAAAATTATTATCATGTATAAAACATATATCCTGGCTTTCACTGGGTTGTGGAGGGGCAAGATGCTTTGACCGGGCAAATATTTTTACATCATCTTTTATCATCCCGGCCAAAGGGAAAATAATTTTTTCAAGCTGGTCACAGGTTAACATGGAAAGAAAATAACTCTGGTCCTTTATCGGATCCTTTCCTTTTTCAAGATAGCAATGGGAGATCTTTTTATTTGGAAAGGAAATGGGATTAACAATAGTGGCATAATGGCCGGTGGCCAGAAAATCTGCACCCATGTTCTGAGCTGTTTTTAGAAGCTCTCCAAACTTTATTTCCTTATTACAGATAATACAGGGGTTTGGCGTTTTCCCATTAAGATAGGTTTGGATAAAATACTGGATGACCTTATCTTCAAATATATGGGAAAGATCAATGCAGGAGATAGGGAACCCGAGTTGTTTTTCGAGACCAGCCAGGTCTGCAGGATTTTTTTCATAACCCGTTGTAAAATGAATTCCGAAAACATGTTTGAATTTTTGTTTTAAAAGATATCCTGAAACAAGGGAATCCACCCCTCCACTCAAGGCGATTGCAATAACGGGGTTTTTCATCCGATAACTTCTTGGGACTTCTCAGAAAACAGCCCCATGGCCCTTGTGGGGCAGGTCACCACACAAAGTTCGCAAACACTGCATTTTCCCTTGTCAAAAATAACTTCCATTTCCGGGCGTTTTATATATAGGGCTTCAGTTGGACAGACCGCTGTACAGGCACCGCAATGAGTACAGATCTCTTCATCTTTATAAATTTGATGTTCAGGACTGGATATTAAAACCCCCTGGTCCTTTAAAAATCGAATCCCTTTATTAAATCCTGTCTTAGATGCTGAGGAGATTTCCAACACCATATATCCTTCTTTTTTACTGGAAATTTTGGCGCTTAGAATATTAAATAAAAGATCATATTTTTTTGTTAACTGACAAACCAGTGCTTTTTGGGATATTTCCGGTGGGAAGGTCAGTATGGTTATTTTAGAATACAATTAAAATCCTCCAATTTTTATCCTGCATGAATAATTTTCTTTGACAAAACCGATACATTAAGTATTATCGCTTACATGGTCAAGATTTATATTAACATCGCTTAGTTATATTATAAATACCATAGATAAACAATCTTGTTTTTAAGGTGTAAATTATGAACCGGTTTGCATTTGGATTATCCAATTATACACTTAAAACGTTTTCAGGCTTTTCAAAGGCAAGTATCAAAATTTCAGGAAAAGACAATATCCCTGATGGATCAGTGATTTTTACGGCTAATCATTTTACAAGAATAGAAACCATCTTTCTTCCCTACCACATACATAATATCACCAAAAAGGAAATTTTCTCTCTTGCCGCATCAGAGTTATTTAATGTGCCTGTTTTAAAGGGTGCCTTAAATAATCTGGGTGCCGTATCAACAAAAGACCCCCAGCGGGATGAGCTTATTTTAAAAACATTATTGTCAGGGCAAATTCAATGGATTATTTTTCCCGAAGGCATGATGGTAAAAAATAAAAAACTCATTAAAAGGGACCAGTTTGCCTTAAAGCATGAAGGATCAGTGAAGCGACCACATACAGGTGCTGCCATCGTGGCCATCCGCACTGAATTTTATCGCGAGCGACTAAGGAGAATGAAAGAGTTAAATGAACTGGAATTTGACAGACTTGTCAATGTCCTTGAAATAGAAAATATTGAAAGTGTTCTTAACCAGGAAACCCACATTGTTCCCGTTAACATCACATACTATCCTGCTAGTCCAAAGGAAAATATTTTAACCAAGATAGCCCAGATAGTGATGAAAGAACCTTCAAAAAGGGTAATTGACGAACTCATGACAGAAGGCAGCATGCTGTTTTCCGAAGTGGATATTAATATCCGGTTTGGAGAGCCGGTGGACATTAAACGATATTTAATTGATCCTTATATTGAAAGCATGCTCACAGTCAGGCGTAAAATCAAATTTGATGATGATATCAATGCAAAACAGATCATACGGCAGTTTTCCACTAAGATTATGGAAAACTATATGTCAGCCGTATATTCCATGACAAGTTTTAACTACGATCATATCCTGGCATGTATTCTTAAACATTTCCCTTATAGAAAAGATGGCATTGATATATATGAGTTCAAGTGCAAGGTATATTTTGCCATTTTATGGCTGGTGTCCAATAAAACATTTTATGTATCCAATAATTTTTATGAAAACCAGATCCATCTGCTCACAGACGATCGGTTCAACCGGTTTGCCGACTTTTTTTCCATGGCCCAAAATACCAATGTTATCACACTTAAAAATGGTAAAATATTTAAAGATCAGACCAGATTTATTACCAAATCAAATTTTCATACCATAAGGGTTGAAAATCCCATTCTTGTGATGGCCAATGAAGTAGAACCGGTAAGGACGGTTGAGAATCTTTTAAAAAAGATTGCTCAAAAATCTTATGATGACATACTCAGTCTTGTAAAAAATAAAATACTTGAGAAGATAAATGTGGATTTTTCAAAAGATTATAATGATCATTTTAAAGAGGACGAATCAAAGAAAAAAAGAATCGGGAAACCCTTATTTTTAAAACATAAAGACGAAAGCGTAGGTGTCCTGCTTATTCACGGGTATATGGCTGCACCTGAAGAGATGAAATATTTTGCACATTATCTGCATGAAAAATCCTTCACAGTTTATGTACCCCGGTTAAAAGGCCATGGGACCGCACCTGAAGATCTTGCCAAAACCAGTTATGAACAATGGATAGAATCAGTTGAAGAAGCCTTTGTTGTCTTAAAGCATACCTGTAAAAAAATTATTGTCGGCGGTTTTTCTACCGGTGCCGGACTGGCCCTGGAATTATCTACAAGAGTGGATGACATCCACGCGGTTTTTGCAGTTGCACCGCCCATGAGACTTCAGGATCTAGGTTCGTATTTTGTTCCGGCTATTGATGCCTGGAATGCCGTGTTAAAAAAGATTCATCTGGATACCATTGCAAAAGAATTTATTGAAAACAAACCTGAAAATCCCCATATCAATTATTTAAGAAATCCTATTTCCGGTATCCATCAACTTGAAAAACTAATGGAGCAACTTGAACCAAAGCTTAAAAATATTAATATACCAACCCTGGTTATCCAGTCCAGAAAAGATCCTGTGGTAAACCCCAAGGGTACCCTTAAATTGTTTGAACAATTAGGATCCCCAATAAAAGAGTATTATATCTTTGATTATGAATGCCACGGGATATTAATAGGCAAGGGCTCGAAAAGAATTTATAATGCCATTGAAAATTTTATCAATCAATGGATTTGATTAAGTTATTCTCAGTAAAATGATTTTCTAAAAACTTAAATAAGGGATCTAATATATATAATTAACTTGAATTTGAATAATTGTCCTGTGCAACTGATACAGAGTTATAGGGTTGAATTAAAAATCCAAATCTGGAAAAATGAGTGATACAATAAGCAGGGGCGCCAATAATCGGTCTGATCGATATAAATCTGGAACTTTTCTTTAGTGAATTCATTTAGAACAAAAGACGACAGTTCTTTGCTTGTCCCATCAGTTGCATAAGTATGCAGCCAAGTTAATCGAATCATTTTTTTCTAACCACAATGGCAAATTCTGCTGAGTCAGATGTAACCGGTTTCCCGGCAACATCGGCATAGAGGTCTTCTACCACAAATCCATTGGCTTCAAACTCATCATATAAAGAGTCTTCACTAAAGTATTGAAGCCAGTTGTATACAACACGGTT
The DNA here is from genome assembly GCA_964455805.1 of uncultured Desulfobacula sp. GTDB lineage: Bacteria > Desulfobacterota > Desulfobacteria > Desulfobacterales > Desulfobacteraceae > Desulfobacula. The sequence continues at coordinate 2,502 of CAYVZG010000028.1, read as the reverse complement.
TTGGGATTCGTCAATGATGGTATACTTATCAAGAATCACCTTTTCCGTTTCATATTTAAAGGTGTTTATAAAGCAGTAATAATTATCCGGGGACCAGAAACCATTCAAATGATTCAACTCATAACCGGCTGACTCCTCCCTTTGTGAAAAACTGTTCATTGAATAAACATCCAACAGAACAGCCCCGTCCGGTTTCAGAAAGGAATGAAATTTTTTAATTAGGATTTTTCGCTGTTCTGGACTCAGGGCACAGAAATCACACATGATCATTGTAATCAAATCAAAGCGTTCTGTGGTAGAATAATCCAGATAGTTTGCCTGAAAGTAGTTAATATTCAGCTTTTTTTCATGAGCAACCTGCCTTGCATAGTTTAGGGAGTTCCCCGAGAAATCAATCCCAGTAACAGCAGCCCCTTTCTCAGCCATTCTGGTAGTATACAAACCGGGTCCACAGCCAAAATCTGAAATGGTAGTTCCTTTGCTAATTCCAAAGCGCTTTGTGATCCACTCCACTGAATGCTCAATAAACTGGTGGTTCCTTGAGGAAGCATCTATCGTTTGATTCAAATGATATGTGAGCATCTGTTTTGCTGTATGCTCATTGGTCCACAGTTCGTCAGCTGTATAAAATTCGAACGGTGCCGGCCGGGTATTGATTTTTTTTAGTGTTTGAAACAATTTTTTTTCCTAATTTTTGTGTTTTATACCAACATAACTCATTTTTTATACCAATACTCCACCATTTTTATTTTATTTTGGTACATTTTACTATATTATCTTTACATGAAGAAATCTGAATTCATAGATACAATGATACTGGACAACTTGAAACCATCTGGACACTCTTTCGGACTGCTTCATGATGATTCTATTGTCCACAAGGTGGAGTGGCACCAGCATAATGAGTATGAATTGTTGTTTATGGAGCGCGCCTACGGTACTTTCTTGATCGGGGATACGGTTTTCACATGTAATGATGAAGAGGATAGCATCTTCTTGCTATTTGGTAAAAATCTTCCCCACTCATTCTATTATGATGAGACTGTTGGCTCTCTTCCCAAAAAATTGAATATTTTTTCACTTCTTTTTGCAGAAGAAAGTCTTGGAAAGAATTTTTTCGATCTGCCGGAAATGATCAAGACTAGAGAATTCCTCAAGGGGGCAGGTCGGGGATATATCATCAAAGGAGGAACTAAAGAAAAGCTTGAAAGAATCATAGGCGCCCTATATGAAAGTGAGGGCATAAGACGACTTCAACTCTTTCTGCAAATATTAGCAGTTCTAACTGACTCCACTGAACTCACCACTATTTCCGGCAGCGCCCCTTTGGATAGGAACCATTATAAAAACGAACGCATCAACAGGATTGTCTGCTGGATTTATTGCAACTACAATAGAGATCTCACTGTCCCGGAAGCCGCACAACACATCCACATGTCTCCCCAGGCATTTTCCCTTTACTTCAAGAAAACCACTGGCCAGACCTTCCTCAAATTTGTTAATCAACTAAGAATCAGTAAAGTCTGCGAACAACTCATTACTACAGAAGATGATATTACCTCTATTGCCTTCAGGAATGGTTTCAATAATCTCTCAAACTTCAATCGCCGTTTCAAACAGATTAAAAAAATGTCACCAAGGGAATTTAGGAAAAGCGGGTATTAAAACAATTATGGTTTCCCTATTTTCGAAAGGCTGTAGATGAATTTCATAATATTCCAAAACGCTTGTTGGTTAATATTGCATGCATATCTGCATCATATAATTTTCATGAAAACCAGATCCATCTGCTCACAGACGATCGGTTCAACCAGTTTGCCGACTTTTTTTCCATGGCCCAAAATACCAATGTTATCACACTTAAAAATGGTAAAATATTTAAAGATCAGACCAGATTTATTACCAAATCAAATTTTCATACCATAAGGGTTGAAAATCCCATTCTTGTGATGGCCAATGAAGTAGAACCGGTAAGGACGGTTGAGAATCTTTTAAAAAAGATTGCTCAAAAATCTTATGATGACATACTCAGTCTTGTAAAAAATAAAATACTTGAGAAGATAAATGTGGATTTTTCAAAAGATTATAATGATCATTTTAAAGAGGACGAATCAAAGAAAAAAAGAATCGGGAAACCCTTATTTTTAAAACATAAAGACGAAAGCGTAGGTGTCCTGCTTATTCACGGGTATATGGCTGCACCTGAAGAGATGAAATATTTTGCACATTATCTGCATGAAAAATCCTTCACAGTTTATGTACCCCGGTTAAAAGGCCATGGGACCGCACCTGAAGATCTTGCCAAAACCAGTTATGAACAATGGATAGAATCAGTTGAAGAAGCCTTTGTTGTCTTAAAGCATACCTGTAAAAAAATTATTGTCGGCGGTTTTTCTACCGGTGCCGGACTGGCCCTGGAATTATCTACAAGAGTGGATGACATACAGGCGGTAGTGTCAATAATCTTTCGCACTTTTGATTCTGGTCTCAACTCAGTTTCAT
>CAYVZG010000027.1:0-51474 GCA_964455805.1 uncultured Desulfobacula sp. | reverse complement strand
AATACCCTGGAGGGATTTTTCAAAGGCATTTTTTAATCCTCTAAAATTATCGTGGGTTTCAGGTGTTGAACCATCCAGGCTGATGCTGAGCCTTTTTATACCGGATGCCTTCATTTTTTTTGCAATTTCAGTGGTGATCAAGGTCCCATTGGGTGCCATCACCATGCGAAGCCCCAGTTTTGTTCCAAATGCGGCAATATCAAAAATATCGTCCCTTAAAAGCGGCTCTCCGCCGGTGAGGATAATTATGGGATCACCGACTTCCTTGATTTGCTCCAATAATTTAAAAGAAGCTTTGGTATCAAGTTCATTATCATAGGGATGGTCTTCTGCAACTGCCCTGCAATGCTTGCAGGCAAGATTGCACCGTCTTGTGGTTTCCCAGGCAACCAGGCGAAGGGTATTTGCTTTTGTACCCTTTCCATGAGGATGTTTCATTATTTATTTAACTCCCTTGCAACGTCAATGGCGGAATAGGTTAAAATCAGATCTGCTCCGGCGCGTTTAATGGATAAAAGGGTTTCCAAAATAAGGTCTTTTGCATTGACCCAACCCATTAATTCACCGGCCTTCATAATTGAATATTCTCCACTGACATTATATGCTGCAATGGGAAGATCGATCTCCTGTTTCAATCGATAGATGATATCTAGATAAGCAAGTGCCGGTTTTACCATGATGATATCTGCACCTTCTTCAATATCCATTGTGGCTTCTCTGATAGCTTCATTGGAATTTGCAGGATCCATTTGATAGGTTTTTCTGTCACCAAATTGTGGTGCTGATTCAGCTGCCTGTCTGAACGGACCGTAAAATGCCGAACTGTATTTAACGGCGTAGGACATTATGGGGATACTAGAAAAGCCTTGTTCATCAAGGGTTTGTCTTATTTCACCGACTCTTCCGTCCATCATATCCGATGGTGCTACCATATCTGCACCGGCTATAGCATGTGAAAGGGCAGTTTTTGCGAGTAGATCAAGGGATGCATCATTTTCAATAACGCCATTTTCCACAACCCCGCAATGGCCGTGATCAGTATATCCGCAAAGGCAGACATCTGTAATTATAGAAATATCCGGAACTTTTTCTTTAACTTCTTGAACGGTTTTTTGAACAATTGAATCGGAAGCGTAAGCCCGTGTTGCCAAAGGATCTTTTTTGTCAGGGATGCCGAATAAGATAATGGCTGGAACTCCAGCGTCGCACGCTTCTTTTGATTTTTTAACAATATGGTCACAGGAGAGTTGGAAATGCCCGGGCATTGATTCAATAGGTTGTTTTACATCTTTTCCCTCAACAGCAAATAATGGAAGAATTAAATCATCACAGGAAAGTTTTGTTTCCCGTATCATTCTTCTGAGATTATCTGTTGCCCTTAATCTTCGTCCACGATAATCAGGAAAAAGCATTATCAATTCTCCTTTTTGATTTCTTTATCAGTGAGATAGCATGCCGGATCACTGTCCCAGGGATCATTGGCAACAGATTCTGCACGGGCTCTAAAATTTCCACCGCAGATATCAAGCCATCTGCATTGGGAGCACCGGCCCTTGACATGCGTTTTCTTTTCTTTAAGCTTCATCAAAAATTCATTGTCAACATTGGTCCAGATCTCTGAGAAGGGTTTGTCTTTAATATTGCCTAGGCTTTTATCCCGCCAGAACTGATCCGGGTGAACTTCACCGTCCCAGGAGATACACCCGATGCCGCGGCCAGAGTTATTGCCTTCATTCATTTCAAGTAATTCCAGAACCTCTGATGCCCGTTTTGGGTCCTCGTCAAGCAGCCGCTGATATACATAAGGGCCATCCGCATGATTGTCTACTGTAAGAACTTCTTTTGGTAAATTCCGGTCATGAAGATCTTTTGTCCTTTCCATGATGAGATCAAGCACTTTGCGAGTCTCCTCATGGGAGAGGTCTTCTTTTGCAATTTCGGATCCTCTGCCTGAATATACCAGGTGGTAAAAGCAGACTCTGGGAATATTTTTTTCTTCAAGAAGATCAAAAATCCCAGGAATGTCGTTTACATTCCGTTTGTTAATGGTAAACCTCAACCCCACTTTTATGCCTGCTTCTTGGCAGTTATTAATAGCCGCAAGAACCTTTTTAAAAGATCCACTAACCCCTCTGAATTTATCATGGGTTTCTTCCAGACCGTCAAGACTGATTCCAACATATGAAAGCCCGATCTCCTTTAAAACCTTGGCTTTTTCCTTGGTAATAAGGGTTCCATTGGTAGAAATAACAGCCCTCATACCTTTGCTGACAGCATATTGTGCATATTCGACAAGTTTTGGATGGATGGTGGGTTCACCTCCGGAAAACAAAAGAACAGGCACGCCAAATTTTGCCAGGTCATCAATCATGGCAAGGCTTTGTTCATGACTCAGTTCATTGTCATAGGAGATATCTTCTGAACCGGCATAACAGTGAACACACCTAAGATTACATCGTCTGGTCATATTCCAGACAACAACGGGTTTTTTGTCTTTTGAAAACTGCAGGAGATGGGAGGGCAATTGACCCGATTGTCTAGAGTATCTTAATGCATCTGAAGGTTCTACAGTAGCGCAATAAAGTTTTGAGATTCCAATCATTTTATTTCTTTCCTGATAAGATCGTTAAGATAGGTTTCATTGTCTATCAAGGCATTTTTTGATAAGAAAAATCGATTTTTTCCTATTTTTTCACGTATAAGGTTAAAGCCATCATAATAATCATCATAAATTTTTGTTAATATTTCTTGCATTGTTGCATTGTGATTGATGAATTGTTCAATTAAAAAGTCAATCGCATCTTCCTCAAAAATAATATTCAAGTTGTAACTTTTTAATACTTCTATTTCAATTTCTTTAATGGAGTCATGATGTTTCTTTATTCTTTTTAAAGCATCGTCAATTTCCATGACATTGTTACAAAAATAGAGTGCCACCATATCACATCGAATTTGTGAAAGTGTCAGTCCATGGCGCATGGAAAATGTTTTCTTGTTTTCTTTAATGTACATTGAGATATAATCTTTGTACTCGAGAAGGGCCTGGTCATAAATTGAATTCCATTTTACGGCGTTTTGCTTTTCTAAAACGTCTATTAGACATCCCTTGGGATCTTCTAATATTTTTTTTGTTATGGTGAATTTTTTTAGATCATGGGAAGGAAGTTTTTCTTCAAAATCAAGTAGAGCGTCTTCAATAACACTGACAAGTCCACGGGCACCTGTGTTTTCCTCATATGCTCTTTTTGCAAGTATTTTTAAAGCGTTATCCGTAAAAATAATTTTTATGTCATAAGCATTGAAATCAAGCCGTTTACTCAGAATAACTGGATTGTTCGGCATCTTTAAAATGGCGTATAGATCTTCTTGTGTCAGTGTATCAAGAATACATCTAACAGGAAGCCTGCCAATGAATTCCGATTCAAATCCAAAATTTACAAGGTCTTCGGCCCTAGCCTGTTTCAACAATTCATTATCTTTTTTAGTCTGTACTAGTTTTGAACCAAAACCGATGTTTTGTTTTGATAGTCGTCGCCTGATGACATCAGAAAGTTCTGAGAACGCTCCGCTGACGATGAAAAGAATATTAGATGTATTAACAATCTGCTTGGCTCTTTTGCCTGTTTTTTGAAAGGATTCCAACTCCTGCATCATGGAAACCGGATCATGGGGAACCTTTAAATTAACATCAGTATCTTCCATGGGTTTTAAAAGTGCTCTTTGAACACCCGTCCGAGATACCTGGGCACCAATCACACTTGGGCTTGAAGCAATTTTATCGATCTCATCAATATACACAATGCCGCATTCAGCAAGCTTGATATCATCATTGGCCTCTTTTACCAGATCCCGGATCAAATCCTCTACATCCCCTCCAACATAACCGGTTTCGGAAAATTTAGTGGCATCCGCTTTTACAAAGGGGACGCCAATTTTTTTTGCAATGAGTTTAATCAAATATGTTTTTCCAATTCCGGTAGGGCCTAACATTAAAATATTGGATTTGATATTACCGGTGATTTTCGATAAACGGCTCAAACTATTCTGAGAATGCCTGATCCGGTTAAAATGTGTGCATATTTTTGTCGAAAGAACTGATTTGGCCTTTGTTTGTTTTACAACATATTGATCGAGATAGGCAATAAGCTCACCCGGTTTGATATTAAAATTAATAAGCGTTTCATTTTTTTTTGAAGAAGATTTTCCAGAAAATGTTTCTTGTTGGGGAAGAACGGAAGGACTAATGATTTTAACCTTGCCGCCAAACTTTTTGTTTAAAAATTCACCCAGTTCCTTTTCTATTTTTTTTGGATCCTGTGATATGTTCTTTTTTTCGTTCTTCATAATAGTGTAATATAAACAAGGTTAAGGATAATTCAAGATTAATCCGATTTCTTTAGGGATTTTTCTTTATACACCTGGCAAGGATTTCCAGAGGATTGAAATACAATAACACTTGGCAGGCGTTTGGTTTTGAACCCCATGGCTTTACAACCGTTTGGATGCTTTGGATCCCATGTCACATAGAAGAATTTACATTTAAAACAATTCCTTCTATATTTTTTTTTCATTTCACACCTGGCCTGCGTAAAATTAAACAAGCCACGAACAAAAATTGCCCGTAGCTTGTTTGTTTTTGGTGCCGAAGGGGAGATTTGAACTCCCACGGGTCTCCCCACACGCCCCTCAAGCGTGCGTGTCTACCAATTCCACCACTTCGGCATTTAAATTATTTATAAAACCATTGAAATATAAGCTTTGAAAGATAAAGAATAAACCGGTTTATTTATTAGCGTTATATCTCACATCTTATTTATCATTCTGCTCTGCAGGTGCTGAACTATTAGTCATTATTGATGATTCTGCCCGATGACCTGACATATAAGCCAGGGTCAATGAAGTTATCATGAAAAGAATGGCAACACCTGTCGTTATTTTAGTCAGCATGGTTGCAGGACCACCCGCCCCAAAAAGGGTTTGGCCGGCACCACCACCAAGAGATACACCCATTTCCGCACCTTTACCGCTTTGAAGCAATACGATCAAAATCAATAAGATGCAACATGTAACATGTAATGTGAGAATTAAAGTAGTCATATAATTTAATTAATTGTATTTTATAATGTTAATAAAATTATTTGCATCAAGGCTCGCTCCTCCAACAAGAGCACCGTCAACATCCTTGATATTCATTAAGTCTTTTGCATTCTCAGGTTTGACTGAACCGCCATACAAAATTCTTGTCTGATCGGCCAGATTGCCTGAAAACAAATTTTTAAGCAAAGAACGCAAGTATTGATGAACTTGCCCTACCTGGTCAACACTGGCTGTCTTTCCAGTGCCGATTGCCCATACAGGCTCGTAAGCTAAAACCAGCTGGGTAAGCTCATCAGAACCAAAGTCTTTTAACCCATCTGTCACTTGTTTGTCAAGTACTGAGAACGTTTTTTCTTCGTTCCTTTGTGCTTCCGACTCACCTATGCAGAGGATTGGTTTTAACCCTACTTCAATGGCAGATTTGATTTTTTTGCACACAGATGTATCGGTTTCTTCAAAATAAAGTCTTCTTTCGGAATGACCAATGATAACATATTGCGCCCCGGCAGCCTTAATCATCTCAGCAGAAACTTCGCCGGTGAAAGCGCCTTGTTTTTCAAAATAAAGATTTTGAGCTCCCAATTTGATATTAGAGCCTTCAAGTGCCGTTGCAACCAGGGGCAGAGAGAGAAAGGTAGGCGCTATCATTACCTCGACATCCTGAAGATCAGAACAAAGACGGGATAGTGTTGAGGCGGTTTCCACAGCCTCAGACCCGGTTTTATACATTTTCCAATTGCCTGCAATTAAAGGGGTTCGGCCCATTTTTTTATCTCCAGATTAATTATAAAGATTTTCCCACCATAACAGCAAGATCAACCATTCGATTGGAATAACCTGCTTCATTATCATACCATGCAAAAACTTTTACCATATTTCCGTTAATAACATCCGTGCATCCCGCATCAACAATAGAGGACAGCGGATTAGAGTTAAAGTCGACTGATACCAGTGGAATTTTACAGAATCCTAATATACCATTAAGATTTTCATTAGCTGCTTTTTCCAATGCCGCATTCACCTGTCCGGTTTCAAGACCCTCTTTCTCAGTCACCACAACAAAATCAACAAGAGAAACATTGGGTGTGGGTACACGAACAGATAAACCATTTAGTTTTCCTTCAAGCTCCGGGAGTACTAGTGATACGGCTTTTGCAGCTCCTGTAGTCGTTGGAATCATTGAGAGGCCTGCAGCCCTGGCTCTTCTTAAATCTTTATGAGGAAAATCAAGGATACGCTGGTCTCCGGTATAAGAATGAATGGTTGTCATCATCCCGCTGACAATTCCAAAATTTTCAAGCAGTACTTTGGCAACAGGTGCCAGACAATTGGTCGTACAGGATGCATTTGAAATGATATTATGAGATGCACGGTCATAAATGTCGTCGTTTACACCCATCACAATAGTAACGTCTGGATTGGTTGCAGGAGCGGAGATAAGTACTTTTTTTGCACCTCCTGAAAAATGTTTATATGCCCCTTCCCGATCTCTGAATAGTCCTGTGCACTCACAAACAATGTCCACATTTGCATCCATCCACGGTATTTGCTCTGGATCTTTAAAAGCGGTGACCTTGATATCATTATTGTCAACAACAATTGAGTTTTTGCCAGCAGAAACCTTGTTTTTCAAAATACCGTGAACAGAGTCATATTTCATTAGATGGGCACAGGTTTCAGTGTCAGTCAGATCATTTATTGCAGTGACCTCCAAGTCAGGATTTTTTAATGCAGCTCGGAAAAACATTCTACCGATTCTGCCAAATCCGTTAATCCCTATTTTAATTGCCATTCCTGATCACCTTTAATTTTTGGATTGTTAAAAAGATTTATGCTCTTTTTGCTCCCTTTAAAATTCCGCTGGCAAGAGATATGCTTTTTTTTCCATGTTCGACAAGGGATAAGGTTAATTTCTCCATGTCCATTTTAGACCTTGCCGTAACCGCTTTTAAAAGAATAGGCAGGTTAACCCCTGAAATGACTTCTACCCGTCCTTCTTCCAAGAAAGAATAGCTTAAGTTAGAAGGCGTTCCGCCAAACATATCCGTCAAAATGATAACACCGTTGTCTGATTTGACTTTTGAGATTCCTTTTTTGATCTTTTTTCTCAGAGTGTCAGGATCTTCCTGAATATTAATTGAAACACAAGAAAGATTATCCTGGCTTTTCCCCAAAATGAATTCAATGGTTTCAATCAGTGTTTTACCTAAATTTGCATGGGTGACTAATAATATCCCTGTCATGTTTGTTTTATATCCCGGTCAATATCCCTATGGATCAGTCCGGGATTAAGCCCTTTTTTATTAAGATGTTCAAAAATTCTTCTTGCAATGGCTACGCTTCTATGTCTGCCGCCTGTGCAACCGACGGCAAAAGTCAGATATGCCTTATTTTCTCTTTTGTATAAAGGGATTAAATAATCAAGAAGGTTTAAATATTTTTCAAGGAAAAGCTTGGTTTCCTTATTTGATAATACAAATTCTTTTACAGCCTCGGATTCTCCATCCTGATTTCGAAGTTTTGTTATGAAGTAGGGATTTGATAAAAATCGCATATCTACTACAAGATCTGCATCATTTGGGATACCATATTTGAATCCAAAAGAAATGATATTAATTTTTGTTAAACTAACAGATTTATCCCCGTCATGGATCAGGTCAAGGATTTTTGATTTAAGTTGATGAACATTATATCCTGTCGTGTTGATAATGTGATGAGCCGTTTGTTTAATGGGTAACATCATTTCTCTTTCAAGCTTGATGTTATCCAAAAGACTTTTCGCGTTTGAAACCGGATGTTGACGACGGGTTTGACTAAATCTTTTTAACAACGTGTCAACATCTGCTTCAAGAAATATGATTTGAACGGAAATGCCCAAAGCCTCAATTGAGCATATGCCTGCTGCATAATTTGATATGAAGTTTTTGCTCCTCATATCCATCACAAAAGCAAGCCCTTTTATATCACGGCTCTCCTTTAACGGAAGATCCAAAAATTTCGGCAAAAGTTCCAGAGGCATATTATCAACACAATAAAAGAAAGCGTCTTCAAATGCTTGAATTGTTGTTGTTTTCCCTGATCCGGAAAGCCCTGTTATGATATAAACTTTTTGCATTTTAATTGCGTTTTGCCTTCATGTTGGAGAAAACCTTTAGGTGACATGTGGCCTTTAGGTTAAAAGTCTTCATCCTGTTCCATTATGATGTCATATATATCATCAACCGATTGGGCGGCAATCAAGCCTTTTTTAAATTGTTCCATTTTTAAGAGTTTTGAAATTTGAGCTAAAACTTTAAGATGCCCGCCAGTAGAATTTTCAGGTGTCAGTAAAAGGAAGAAAATGTGAACCGGTTTATTGTCAAGAGATTCATATTCAATCCCCTTACGGCTGAGCCCGAAACCTACAATAATTGATTGTACCGAGTCAAGTTTACCATGTGGGATCGCAATTCCACCACCAATACCGGTACTTCCTAATTGTTCTCTTTCCATTAGTACAGCGGCCAGTTCCTCTACGGGCACTTTTGTTGTTTTTGAAGCTGCCAGTGCAAGTTCATCAATGGCCCCTTTTTTATCATGGGCATTAAGGTTTGCTATAATGGAAGCCTTACTAAGCAGTTGACTGATTCTCATTTAATACATTATCCCCTGGGCTGGATGAGTCCCAGCTTGCCATTATTGTGTTTGTATAGAACATTGACCTGCTGTGTCCGGGCATTGTTGAAAACAAAAAAAGATTGTTTGCCAGAATCTAATTGTATCACGGCATCTTCAATATCCATGGGTTTATAGTCAATAGTTTCAATAATTAACTGGTCTGAATTCAGGTTGTCAGCAATGTCTTGAGGTGAAGATCCTTGGGCGTTTTTATCTTTAATACTCTGCTTGTTGCCTGACATATGCCGCCTGATCTTTTCTTTATTTTTTTTAATTTGGGCTTTTACTTTGTCCATCAACGCATCAATGGATGAATACATATTTTCAGAATTCTCTTTAGCATGAATTTTCAACCTGTCGCAAGTCAATGTGATTTCAGCTATATGTCTTATTTTTTCAACTGAAAGCACAACATGTGCTTCAGCTGGGCTGTCTAACATTTTATCAAATTTATCAAGTTTTTTCTCTATATATGATTTTAAGGAAATAGAGGTATCAATTTTTTTAAAGGTAACCATTATTTGCATAAGAACCTCCTTAAAGCTGTTTGCGTTTATTGGAAGGAAGTATATTGAGTACTTTCCTGTATTTGGCAACAGTTCTCCTGGCAATTTGGATATTTGCGGCCTTAAGAATGTTGGATAATTTCTCATCGCTCAAAGGATTTTCATGGTCTTCATTTTCTATCATCAGCCTAATTTTTTCCTTTACGCTCGCCGAAGCCATAGATTCTCCGCCGGTCCGTTCAATAGATGAGTTGAAAAAGTATTTTAACTCAAAAAGTCCTTGGGGAGTATAAGCGTACTTATTAGTTGTCACACGACTGATAGTTGATTCATGCATCTCTATGTCTTCTGCAATGTCCTTTAAGATGAGTGGTTTCAGATATGCAATACCGCTTTCAAAAAATTTTCTTTGAAATTTAAGAATACTTTCCATAACAAGATAAATTGTTTTCTGACGCTGGTGTATGCTCTTTATAAGCCATGATGCAGATTGCATTTTTTCGTTAAGGTAGTTTTTAGTATCTTTTGAAATCTTACGGCCGTTGGCAATGGCATCCTTATAAAATCGATTAATCTTTAATTTTGGCAGTCCGTCATCATTCATGACAATTTTAAATCCGTCCCCGTCTTTGTAAACATAAATATCGGGTGTGATATAGGCTGGCTCTTCAGTTGAAAATTTTCGACCGGGTTTGGGTTCAAGATATTGGATTATATTAACTGCAGCCCTGACATCATCGGTTGATATTTTTAATGCTTTTGCAATTTTTTTGCTATTTCGATTTTCCAGATTTTTTAAATGGTTTTTTATGATGTCAATAATAATAGGATTATCAATTCCAAGCTGTTGCACCTGAATTAAAAGGGTTTCACAAAGGTCTCTGGCGCATATACCGGGAGGATCAAAGGTCTGAAGAACGGAAAGAACACTTTCAACAATTTCGATTTCAGTATCACAGGCTTTTGCAATTTCATCAACATCACTGCAAAGATAACCGTCTCTATTCAAATTACCGATCATCATTATACCAATTTCTTCTTGCCTTTCACTCAGTCCATATAGCCCCAACTGCCATTGAAGATGATCTTTCAGAGTCTTTTTTTCCGACGTAAAAGCCTCATAATTTGGAGCTTCCGTTGTTTCTGATTCAGTGTAAACTCTACCGGTTGAATTATATTCGTTGATGTAATTTTCCCAGTCTGTGTCAGTTCTAATTTTTTCTTCAATGGTAATTTCTTTTACAGGTGTTTCTTTTTCAGGCGGTTCGGCTTTACTTTCCAAAGCGGTAATATTTTTGTCAGACAACTCATCTGTACCCGATTCTTCCAGTGCAGGGTTTTGTTCCATTTCCTGCTGAATCATTTCGGCAAGCTCAAAGCGAGACAACTGAAGAAGCTTTATAGCCTGCTGAAGTTGAGGCGTCATGACAAGTTGCTGAGTGAGTATTAGACTTTGTTGTAATCCAAGTTCCATCTTATAATTTAAAATTTTCTCCCAAATATATTTTTTTTGCTATTTCGCTTGAGGTTATTTTGTCAGGGTTCCCTGATTCAATAACTTTGCCCTGGTTCATGATATAAGCATTATCGCAAACGCCAAGTGTTTCTCTTACATTATGATCTGATATTAAAACGCCGATTCCTTTTTTAGTCAACTGATAAATTATTTGCTGGATATCAGTGACGGCTAAAGGGTCGATACCAGCAAACGGTTCATCCAGAAGAATAAATAAAGGATTTGTGGCAAGGACCCGGCATATTTCAAGACGCCGCCGCTCTCCTCCGGAAAGAGAGCTGGCTTTTTGACTGGCTAAATGGAGGATGCCAAGTTCTTTCATAAGGCCTATTGCTTTTTGAATGATAACAGATTCGTTATGGAACAACACTTCAAGTATGGCAGTAATATTCTGTTCTACAGTTAATTTTTTAAAGATGCTGGATTCCTGGGGAAGATAGCCAATGCCTTTCCTGGCACGAATATACATCGGATGTCCGGTAATATCCTCTCTATCAATAAGAACGGTTCCTTCGTCAGGTTTTATCATTCCCACGGCCATATAAAATGTTGTTGTCTTCCCCGCCCCGTTTGGACCAAGAAGACCTGTTACCTGCCCTTGATCTACTAAAAGATTGACATCATTTACAACTTTTTTGCCATCATAGATTTTAACAAGATTATTAAGTACAAGTTTTGTCATTATTGTTTAACAGTGATTTTATCTTCTGGGTTAAAAAGTGCTTCAACTCTTTTGGAGCCTTCACTTTCAACTAATACTTTATCTTGTAATCTAAAAAGGGTTATTTTTTTACCTGTCACAAAACTGCTTCCTGTTATTAATTTGGGAGATTTGCCAGTGAGAACCAGCTTTTCGTCCTTTGTTGTAAAAACCGCTTTGTCGGCAAATGCTTTTCGGTCGCCATCAGTATATTTGACATTTCCAGTGGAAACAATTTTTTTTACATTACTTTGAGCACCTTTATCTTTACCTTTCTTATCATCTGTATAATAAATTTTAATTGAATCGGCAAAAACAATGGAATCTTCCCTTGTCACCTTGACATTACCGGTAAATTCAATAATGGAAGTGTCCCTCTGTGCAACCATTTTATCTGAAACAATATGTAGCGGAATCTCGCCGGCAGGCGTTTGGGTTTTAGCTTCAGTCATTGTTATTTGCCAAAAAAATGTAAAACAAATAAAAACAAGATAGAATAAAAAACTAAATACAGGTTTATCGAATGTTAAAATTTTCACTAAAAATTCCCCTAACATGCCCCTTTAAAATCGTTATATTTTCATTCAGTTTCGTTGTCATTGAATCTGCTTCAATGACGGAATCCCCCTTCTCAAGCCTCACCTGAGAATTGGAGTATATTATATGTTTTTTTTTATTATAATGCAACTTATCAGTTATCAGGCCAAAAGTCTCATAGGTAACGCTAACATTGTCGGAAAATACCATGTCCTTGGTTTTTGTATCCATAATCCCTTTTTGAGATGTTAAATGAATTTTCTTTTTGTCATTTGTAAAAAAAAAGATGGACACATCAATGAGAACGGCTTGGTCTTCATCTTTTAGAAGCGTAGCCGAACTTGCCTTCAGTTCCCATTCCTTAATGCCGTTTTTTTTTGAAATCTGTTTGATTGTATTTAATTTTAAAGCAGCTTTAGTATCAATTTTGACATCCCTAAATTCCAGAGGCTCTGATAAAAATTTGTTCAGGTAAAAAAAGCTGACAATGATGATAAGAATCATTAACAACAATAGGATCAATGGAATGGTTAGCTTTTGTTTTAAAGACTTTGTCATAGCAGGTATTTATTCAGGATAGCATCCCATAAATGTTTTGCTTTTAAAATCGTTTCACAGATTTCCCTTACTGCTCCATGTCCCCCTTTATTGAATGTGATAAAGTCAGAATGGCCTTTAACATCCTCACAGGCATCAGAAACGCAAAAAGAAACACCAACCCGTTTCATGACAGCAAGATCCATGAGATCATCTCCAACAAATGCCATTTGTTCCGGGGTGATTCCGGTCTGGGCGCTGATCTTGTCAAGGGCCTTTGATTTATCTTTTATTCCGTCAAATAATAAGGTAATACCAAGATTTTCACACCTGAATTTCAAAGCCTTGGATTGTCGGCCGGTGATTATACCCACCCCTATGCCTGAATCCATTAGAAGTCTTAGTCCGAATCCGTCTTTTGAATTAAACGTTTTAATCTGATCACCAGAGTCTGAATAGGTGATACTTCCATCTGTTAAGACTCCGTCCACATCCAATAGTAAAAGCTTTATATGTGAAAGTCTGGATTTCATTACACTTATCCCACCGCTTTTTTTATAGTTAAAAGCGTGGATAAAAAATCTTTTATATCATTCAGCGGCAAAGAATTCGGCCCGTCACAAAGTGCTTTGTCCGGGTCTGGATGGGTTTCAATAAACAATCCGTCGGCCCCTGCTGCTATGGCAGCTTTTGACAAAATGGGAACAAACTGACGTTCTCCGCCGGAAGAGTCTATGTCTCCTCCCGGGAGCTGAACACTATGGGTTGCATCAAAGACTATGGGAGCCCCGAAATCCTTAATGATCGGGATGGATCGAAAATCAACCACAAGATTATTATACCCAAACGAAGATCCTCTTTCAGTGATACATATGTTTGGATTTCCGGATTCTTTTGCCTTGTTAAGAATATTTTCACATTCTGCAGGGGACAAAAACTGCCCTTTTTTAATGTTAACGGGTTTGCCGGTATTGCAGGCCGCCATAATCAAATCGGTTTGCCTGCACAAAAAGGCCGGTATTTGTATTATATCCAAGATCTTAGCTGCTTTTTGGGCTTGATCAGGCAAGTGGATGTCTGAAATAATCGAAATATCTAATTTGTTTTTAATACTGCCAAGAATGCTTAAACCTTCATCAAATCCAGGTCCCCTGAAAGATTTAACAGAAGACCTGTTTGCTTTGTCAAAGGAGGCTTTAAAAATAAAAGGGATGTCAAGCAGGTGAGTTGTTTGCTTTAAATGATCTGCAATCTTATATGTAGTTTCATAGTTTTCAATAACACATGGGCCTGAAATTAAAAAAAAGACCGGTGTGGGTTTATCTATTAAATCAAAGAAAAAATTATCCATAAAACAGTCCTAAATATAAGGTTTTTGAGCTCAAATTATATTTTGAGACTCAAAAAGTCAAGAATGTAAAATCGCTTGATAAGTTTGACCATAGCTGCTATTTTATTCTAATTTTATTTATGAATATACTAACCTCCTGAAAAAATAGGTATTATTGATGAAAAGAGTTGCCTTTTTAATCCTCGTTCTCATAATCGCGATCCCGGTTATCTGGATACTTATCCATAAATTTGAAGGTAAAAAACCGGTTATTGATATGACTCTGCCCTCAGTATATCTGAAAAAGGCCTATGAGATATCCCTTAGCGTATCAGATCCTAAAAACGGTCTTCGAAAAATAATGGTATCTATCATGCAAAAGGGAAAAGAAAAAATATTGCTTGATAAACAATATGAATCTGGCGGTTTTTTAGAGATGTTAATAGGTTCAAAAACAACAAAGGACACTTTTCTCATACCGGTTCATTCTTGGAAATATGGCATGACCGACGGAGATGCGGTTATCCGAATAATGGTTTCCGATTATTCATGGAGGGGGTTAAACAAGGGAAATATTTCTTATATTGAAAAAAAAGTGATAATTGATTCAAAACCGCCTAACGTAGCTGTTTTAACTAAACGTCATAATATTGAACGGGGAGGTACTGCCCTGGTTATATACAAACTCTTTGAAGAAAATATTAAAAGCGGTGTGGCAGTTGGAGAAAACATTTTTCCTGGATATTCAGGCCTGTTTGAAGATAAGAATATTCATGTTGTTTTTTTTGCGTTAAATCACCAACAGGGTCCGGGAAGTCAAATATCGGTTATAGCAGAAGATATGGCGGGGAATATCACAAAAAGAGGCTTCCATCACTATATAAGGGATAAAAATTTTAAAACAGATGTTCTAAATATTTCTGACCGGTTTCTTAAACAAACAGTTTCAAATTTTGATGTGGGTGTAAAAAACGGATCTTTTCAAGGTGAAAAGAATCCTTTGTTTAAGAAGTTTTTATATATTAACGGTGAGATTAGAAAAAATAATGTTGAAAAGATATTAAGCACTCCCCTGGTTTCAGAAAACAGAAAATACTGGGACGGCCGGTTCTCAAGGCTCAGAGGCTCTGCAAAAAGAGCCGGATTTGCCGATCACAGGATTTATAAATACAAAGGCAAGGAAATTGACAGGGCGGTTCACCTTGGGATCGATCTTGCATCAACAGCCAATGCAGTTGTAACAGCTGCCAATTCAGGCAAAGTGATTTTATCTGAAAATATAGGCATATTTGGCAATACAATTATGATTGATCATGGATTTGGGCTATGCAGTCTCTATTCACACTTAAGCCAAATTTCAGTGAACAACGGGGATGTGGTTAAAAAAGGTGATGATATCGGCTACACGGGTACCACAGGGCTTGTGGGAGGAGATCATCTTCATTTTTCCATGATTGTTCACAATGTTTTTGTAAATCCCCTGGAGTGGTGGGATAAATCATGGATTAAAAATAATATTACATCAAAGATTAGTTTTGTGAAACAATTGTGATAAAAAGGACTGGGATCCAAAAGTCAAAAAGATAGCAAAAGGGTTGTTATGAGTGAGCATAAAGTTAATAAAACCATTGAACAGATAAATAAAAAAATTGCTAACGGACAGGCTGTGGTAGTAACTGCAGAAGAAATTGTTGATATTGCAAGTAAAGAAGGGATAGTTGAAGCAGCCAAAAAAATTGATGTGGTGACGACAGGCACATTTGCCCCCATGTGTTCTTCCGGAGCCTTTATTAATATCGGCCAGTCAAAACCCCTGGTAAGAACGACAAAAACATGGTTCAACAATGTGGAAGCATATTCAGGTGTGGCAGCAGTAGATTGTTATCTGGGGGCAACTCAGATCGGTGCTGATGATCCTTTAAATAAGCGTCACCCCGGTGAGTTTAATTATGGCGGCGGCCATGTAATACAGGATATGGTCGCGGGTAAACAAATTCATATCAAGGCTCAAAGTTATGGTACTGACTGTTATCCCAACAGAAAGATAGAAAAATCGGTCACCTTGAAAGAACTGCCCAATGCAATGCTATGTAATCCTCGTAACGCATATCAGAATTATAATTGCGCCATTAATAGGTCCGATAAAACAAAATATACCTATATGGGAACTCTAAAACAAGGTATGGGCAATGCAAATTATTGTTCGGCTGGTGTTCTCAGTCCTATGCTGAATGATCCGTATTTAAAAACAATTGGTGTAGGAACCCGGATTTTTTTAGGGGGAGCACAAGGGTATGTCACCTGGACCGGAACACAGCATAAAAGCCAGATCGAAAGAGGATTAAATGGAGTTCCACTTGCACCGGCCGGGACCCTTTCTGTAATGGGGGATTTAAAAGAAATGTCGCCGGAATGGCTTGTGGGACAAAGTATCCGCGGTTATGGCTGTTCATTGTCTGTTGGGTTTGGTATTCCGATTCCTATTTTAAACGAAGAAATTCTTAAATATACATCGGTGTCTGATGAAGAATTGTTCACCCAGATAGTTGATTACGCATATGATTATCCAGAAGGTATTTCAAGATCCTATGGCCAGGTCAGTTATGCTGAACTGAAAAGCGGTTCCATTATGGTTAAAGGCAAAAAAGTTCCAACGATACCTCTATCGAGCATGGTAAAGGCTCGGAAAATAGCTGATATCTTAAAGAAGTCTATATTGAAAGCAAAGTTCTTTTTAAGTCAACCTCAGCACATGTTTTAATAGATCAAGCATTAAGGATTAAAGATGACAGAAAAGAAACCAAAGAGTTCTTTGCGGGAAAATACAGAAGCAATCATTATTGCCATAATTATTGCCATGTTTATCAGAACATTCATTATTCAAGCTTTTAAAATTCCATCTGGTTCCATGCTGGAAACACTTCAAATCGGAGATCAGATTCTGGTTAACAAATTCATATATGGCATAAAAATACCGTTTACTGATGGGAAAACCCTTATTCCGGTGAAAGATCCAATAAAAGGTGATATTGTTGTCTTCAAGTTTCCCAAAGATCCCTCTAAAGACTTTATAAAACGGGTAGTGGCAACTGGGGGAGACACTTTGGAAATCATTGATAAAAAGCTGTATGTAAATGAAAAGCTAGTTAAAGGTGAAAAATACGCAGTTTATAAAGACAAGGTAGTATACTCACCACATTATCCTGATCCGAACACGGTTCGCAGGGACAATTTAAAAAAAATCAAAGTTCCTAAAAACAAGTTATTTGTAATGGGTGATAACAGAGATAACAGCCATGACAGTAGATTTTGGGGCTTTGTAGAACGCAGGGCAATTAAAGGTAAAGCCATGATTATTTATTGGTCCTGGAATAAAGACAAGCTAGTGCCTTTATGGGCAAGTATCAGGTGGAGCAGAATTGGCGATATATTAAGATAAGGCAGGAACAATGAGATTTACACAAAAAGATATTCTCGATATTGAATCTCTTGAACCCCATGAAATTTCAATGATTCTCGATACCGCACAGGGAATGAAGGAAATTTCAGAACGGCCTGTAAAAAAAGTTCCCACACTAAGGGGTAAAACCATTGTTCTTTTTTTTCAGGAACCCTCTACTAGAACAAAACTATCTTTTGACACTGCGGCAAAAAGACTTTCTGCAGACAGCCTTTCCATTTCAAAGAGTTCTTCAAGTATTGTTAAGGGAGAAACCCTTATTGATACGGCTAAAAACCTTGAGGCTATGAATCCCGATGTTATTGTTTTGCGGCATCCATCATCAGGGGCTGCCCATTTAATAGCAAAACGGGTAAAGGCTTCTGTTATTAATGCCGGGGACGGCATTCATGCACACCCTTCCCAGGCGCTTTTAGACATGATGAGTGTGAGGGAAAAAAAGGGTATAATAGACGGACTAAAACTCTCCATTATAGGAGATATTGCGCATTCAAGAGTTGCGAGATCAAATATTGCCGGTTTTTCCAAAATGGGGGCCAATGTCCATATTTGCGCGCCTGGTACCATGATTCCCATGGGAATAGAAAGTTTAGGGTGCACGATATCCCCAAATATTGACACCTGTATAGAAGATAGCGATGTTATAATGATGCTGAGGATTCAGAAAGAAAGACAGGGCAATATCCTTTTCCCGTCTGAAAGAGAATATTCAATGCTGTTTGGGTTGAACAGGTCCAGGCTGGATTTGGCAAAAAAAGATGTGGTTGTCATGCATCCGGGACCCATGAACAGGGGAGTTGAGATATCAAGTGACGTTGCAGATTCAGATTGTTCCATGATTTTAGAGCAGGTGACCAATGGAGTTGCCCTGCGCATGGCATTATTTTATCTTGTGGCAGGAGGTGGAAGACATGCGGACTCTGATTAAAGGGGCAAGCCTTCTTGATCCGGGAAATTTTGACGGAAAAAAAGATATCCTCATTAACGGTGATCTTATTGAGGCCATAGTTGATTCCAAAGATTTTAAAACCAATATTGATTTTGAAAAAAGGCCTGAAACTAAAATCATAGATGCAAAAGGGATGATTGTTGTACCCGGATTAATTGATATTCATGTTCACTTAAGAGAGCCGGGACATGAATATAAAGAAACCATAGAATCCGGACTGCGGGCTGCTGCCAGGGGCGGTTTTACCGGGGTTTGCTCAATGCCTAATACAAACCCGGTGAATGATAATAGTCAGGTTACAAAATTTATTATTAACCGGTCAAATGAATTAGGCCTTTCAAATGTTTATCCTGCCGGGGCAATCACCCATGGTTCATCAGGGAAAACCCTTGCGGAAATATATGATATGAAGCAGGCAGGGATCGTAGCTGTAACCGATGATGGAAAACCGATTGAAAATTCAAACATGATGCGCAGAGCTTTGGAATATTGCAATGGACTCAATATACCGGTTTTTGTACATGCCGAAGAGTTAAACCTTGTAGATGGCGGATCTATGAATGAAGGTCCTTTTGCGACATACTGGGGGGTAAAAGGGATCCCCAATGCTGCTGAGAGTGTAATGGTTGTAAGAGATATTGCACTTTCAGAACTCACCGGGGCCCATGTTCATTTTTGCCATGTCAGCTGCAAAGAGTCTGTGGAAGCGATCCGCCAGGCAAAAAAAAGAGATGTAAAGGTCACCTGTGAGACTGCACCCCATTACTTCACTTTAACCGATGCAGATGTGAAAGACTATGACACCAATTTTAAAATGAATCCACCGCTGCGGTCTGAAGAAGACAGGCTGGCTATTATTAAAGGGCTTTGTGATGGAACAATTGATGTTATTGCATCTGATCATGCACCCCATAGTGTAGTTGAAAAAGATGTAGAATTTGACATGGCAGCCTTTGGGATTATTGGGTTGGAAACCTCTTTATCCCTGTCCTTGAAACTGGTCCAAGACGGGTTTTTAACCATGGCAGAACTGATCAATAAAATGTCAAAGAACCCTGCAAAAATAATCGGGATTAATAATGATATTAAACAGGGGAGTAAAGCCGATTTAACCATTATCGATCCTGATGTATCCTATGAAATTGATTCTGAATCATTTAAATCAAAGAGTAAAAATTCACCTTTTTCCGGGATGAAGGTCCAGGGAAGGGCATCTTTAACCATGGTAAATGGAAAGGTTGTTTATTTAAATGACGAATAAAGAAAAAATTCTTGTGGTAGATGATGAAAAAAGTATGCGCGAATTTCTTGAGGTATTGTTATTAAAACAAGGATATAAGGTGAAAACTGCTAACAATGGCAGTCAAGCACTAAAGATGATTCAAAAGAGCAATTATGATCTTATCCTGTCCGATATAAGATTGGGTGACATCACAGGCCTTGAAGTCCTCAGGGGTGCTAAAAAGAAAAACCCCGATATCGTTGTGATAATGATTTCAGCGTATTCCACAACGGAAATTGCAGTGGAAGCCATGAATGAAGGAGCCTATGATTTTGTTCCCAAACCCTTTGATAATAATGAACTCAAACAAACAATAAAAAAAGCCCTTGAATTAAAGACCCTGGATCAGGAAAAAGAGCGAACATCCACCGAGCTTCGGGATAATATGTATTTTAACCGGATTATCGGTAAAAGCCCGGGAATGCAGGCAATATACAAAAAAATCGGACAGATTAGCTCAACAAAAACCAATGTTTTGATTTCTGGGGAAAGCGATACTGGAAAAGAGCTGATCGCGAGAGCCATTCATGAAAACTCCGATAGAAGGGATAACCCGTTTGTTGTAGTCAATTGCGGCGGTATACCCGATACATTAATGGAGAGTGAATTTTTCGGGCATGTCAAAGGATCTTTTACAGGAGCCATCGGTGATAAAAAAGGGCTTTTTGAAGCCTCACATCAAGGCACTATTTTTTTGGATGAAATAGGAGAATTATCCCCTTTTCTTCAGGTGAAATTGCTGCGGGCTGTTCAGGAAACTTTTGTGAAGCCGGTTGGCGGGACAAAAGAAATAAAAGTAGATACAAGAATAATTTCAGCTACTAATAAAAAACTTGAGCAGGAAGTCATAGAAGGAAATTTCAGGGAAGATCTGTTTTTCAGGCTGAACGTTATCCCGATTAAAGTACCGCCGTTGAGGGATCGAAAAGGAGATGTGGAGATCCTTTCAAAACATTTTGCTGAAAAATATTCAAAAAAAATGGGGAAAGATATTGTAAAATTATCTTCCTATGCCATTGACTTTTTAACCAAATATAGTTTTCCCGGAAATGTAAGGGAACTTGAGAATTTAATAGAGCGAAGCGTTGCCCTTTCTTCCACCAATATTATTTTACCTGAAAGCCTGACAATTTCCATGCACAAAAAGAGAAGATGAGTTGAGGGCATAAAAGGAAGACGTTTTGATCTTGACGATGTTGAACAAGGTGTGGATCTGGATGAAATTCTTTCAACCATTGAGACCAGCTATCTTAAAAAGGCAATGGAGCTTGCCGGAGGCAATAAAAGCAAGGCGGCTGATTATTTGAACTTAGGATTAAGATCCATGAGATACCGCCTTGAAAAAATCGATATGATTGATTAATTAAAGCTTTTGTTTGGATCTTGTTGTGCTTGCAGGGACAGGGACTGCTTTTAGACTATTCATTCCTGAAGCCCAGTCAATATATTTTCTTTGGTAGTTTGCATCTATATAATATCTGATTGAAACAGCTTCACCCGGCTTGATTGAGGCTTGGAACTCTTTTTTTGCAGGAATATATAAAAAACCGTCATCCAGCTCAATCGCATACTCGTTTGTTATGGATATCACCTTTCCGCTAACAATTTGTGTGGTTATAAATACTTTTGCTGAAACCTGTGAAGAAAATATACAGGAAATGAGTATAATCAATATAAAGCATTTTTTATGGATTGGTGTTAATAAAGTCATTGGCTTTGCCATCCTTTTTTAATTCCAGGTTGTCATATTATTTCTGACTGTTTCCCTGTCTCCAATAATATAAATCAAGCCCAAATTCAGAGCCTTTGATTGTAAAATCAGAGCCTTTCTTAGGTCCTATAATATCGCCGCCCATCATGGACATTGCCCCTGCCTGACCCTGTCTTGTAACAATTGCAAAGTCAGAGGGGATACCAAAAATATTAACTACTTTGTGATATCTATCGGTTACGTCATAGTTAATATCACTTCCTGAATCATTTAATAAATTCAGATTATAACCAGCCGTGCCATCACAATAATTTAACGAGTACGCCAGACCGTTACCCTGGGGACTGCATGGATCAGATATGGCAGGCTGATACGTCGTAAAATAGAGGATACCCGCGTATAGATTCACCTGGCTGAGGATCTTTTCACCATCGTGATTATCCCTTGATATCGTTGTTGCATCTGACACGCTTCCCGAATATGTGCAATGGCTGCATTTGGTTGCATCTCCCTGATCCTCCAAAATGATATACCAGCCCTTTGCATCATCTTCATTTGCAGCACCGTTTTCAAGCAGGGTGTAATTATTATATGAAGGGTCATCCCTGAGTATTTCTTCCAGATCATTTTTTACAATTCCCGTAAGCGTTGTTCCCGCGTCAAGTTCGTCACAACTCAGATTTAAAAGGTTATCTTCTTTATAAGGGACTGAGGTAATCATTACACTGGACGGTGAACCGTCAGGGTCTTCAATGGCAGTGACAGATGAATCATCATATATGGCATAAAACCGGTTACGTATCATGGTGTAGGAGGGATGTTCCCTGTCTCCGGTACCAAAATATAAAGTGGCAATTTTATCCGTGTTTAAAAATTGAGTGTTTGAAAATCTGTAATTTCCCGCATCAAAATAGCTGCAAGATCCACCCAGGGAAACGGCAGGAGGATAAAATGTTTTCCTTCCCTGATCGCTTAAATCATCTCCCTGTCCCATTTCTCCGCTGTCACTGATAGACCCGGGATTACCTGAAAAAATTTGGGTGACTTTCCATTGATTGGTCTGAACCGCGTAAGAATCACTTGCCAGATCATCAGGGTTTACAACAAAATCATAGTCAATCCGAAAAATATTTGAATAAATATCTGTGGCGTAGATGGAATTTAAAACATTGGACCTTCTGCCTTCGGTAATTTGGCCGCTGACCTTATACAAATAGGGAAATGTTGAAGTGATAACTGCCGGGGATGCTGGAAAACAAAATTTCATTGAAGACAAGGTTTGAACTGCACCATTTGTATCGCTTGTATCAGATGCCCCATAGGTAACAGAAAAAGGAAGAATCCGATTCCCGGAGCCGTCAAGGGTTATGGCAGCGGGATCATCAATATCAACTATAAATATCCCTCTTCCATATTCATTTTTGTCCAGGTTATACAGATCATATCCATTATTGTTGTTAACATCCTGGGCTGCATCACTCTGGCTCCATTCGGCATTGTCTATGGTGCCATTGGATCTGTAGGGGGAACCGCTATTATCAATATCATTAAATGGTTCTGGATAATTGTCTTCTTCAGTGTCATATCCGCCAGTAAAAACAAGGACATCCTTAAATTGTCTTTCTCCGGTTGAGGTGTTCACGGAAACAGGTATAGATGCAACAACCGGTTCTGACCAGGTCTGGACGATTTCACTGTTTTCATAATTCCAGGCAACTGACCAGTTCAAAGGATTGCTGTCAGTCACATCTAAGCTCCAGTATTTTTTTCCGCCTCTGCGTTCACCAAAAATAAGATATTTGGGCGCTTTATTGGAACGGTATAATACAATGGGACCATCAACAGTATCCACAAAAGGTTCTTGAGCAATATTCTGAAGATCAGGTAGAATATCTTCCGGAACAAAAGCAAAAATCTCTTTTCCATAGTCTGAATCACTGGGGCTTGTATCATCAAAGACATGCAGCATGCCGTCATTTGCACCCACAACTACATAGCGTTTCAACAAATTATTGATATCTGCAGGGTCATAATAGTCGATCACAACCGGTCTTGAATGCACAATGCTTCCCAGAACCCAGTCCCGAACAGCAGTTGGTGCATGTGTTGCCGCGTTTGCATCATAGGTGTAGCCATACAGATAATTAATCACTTTATCCCGGGTCAGATCATCGGCAACGTTCAAATCAGCAGCAGTAAGGGTATCATATCTGATTTTTAGAATGGAATTTAAGGTGGTGTTATAGGTATAAATGGGCCGTTGCCAATAGGTGGCGTTTGTAAAATCCAGATCCACCCGTTCTTTTAATACTTCTCCAACACCATCTTCTTTTACATCAGCACTTCCATAATTATCCGAGTCATTTGAATCATTATCATCAGCCCAGAAAGCGGATGTGTTATCCAGGAATTCTCCGTCGGCATTAACAGCCTCATTATCGTTCCCGTCATAAAGCATCCATACATTTGGTTTTTCCGTTGATCCATCCCCAAGCATGAATTTTTTAAGATTTCCCATCCATGATTGATTATCCTGCGGAAGGAAAAGCCCCATATAAATGTCATCACCATTTTGAATCTTGTTGGCTGCATCAATGGAAACAACCGGAGAGGTAAATGATACCGCTTCTGTCATTTGAAGGGTTAATGCATAAAATGCGGCAACCAATTGCTCCTTGTTAAAGGCCACTACATATTCTCCGCCGGATTCACCGGCCGCATCTAAGAGCAGCGGGTGATTGGCTCCAAAAGCAATATGATGTGTGGTAACGTTTACATAGGAATTTCCCGGATCGGTTACCAGGGTTTTGTCATTCCAGGAATGGGTATACGCCCAGTGCCCCACATCATCATAATAATTGGGGGGCGGGGATGAATACTGGTAAGGGTCTGCAGTCCATCCATCACCATCCCAGTCGCTGAAAGGCAGATCAGGATCAGAAGTGACATCGGAAATTCTGTTCCAGTCTGTATCGCCGGAAGGGAACCCGTCAGTTACAGAGATTACATAATTTTTCCGGCATAATAAATTATTGAGGGCATGCCGTTTGGTCCAGTATCCGTCTTCAAAAACGTCCTGCAGGGCTTCTCCCAGGGGGGTACCATATTTTGGCGTTTCATTCTCAACGTGATTTTTTATGGCAGCCCGGTTCTGGTCGTCGGTGAGATTTGGATTTAAGGCGCTGTGGATACTTGCGCCATTTGCTGAAGTGCCATTATATTTATAGCTGGCATATCCCCAGTTCATTTTTCCCTGGAATTCATCTATCACATAGACCAGGGCATCTTTGGCAACATCCAGTCTGTTCTGCATCAAATAGGATCCAGACTCATAGGACACCCGAATCTTATCAATAGTGTAGCCATAGGCCCGCACCGATCTGTCTGAAACCAGAGCAATTCTGACCGTATCATCATTGACAGTGGCAGACCAGCCATCCCCGCTTGTGGGGGAATTGTCATTGTCATATTTGGCCACCAGGTTTCCGGCACCGTTATATATAGCGACATAGTCATAGCGCCAGGTGGAATTGTTTCTATCCCGTTCAACATCAAATGCTGAAAAATGAACCTGTATCTGGGTGGTACCGGGATGGGTAATGGTCCTCATGGTTTGATTGGCTCTTAATCTATTGGCATATCGCCCGCTGGTTGGATATTTCAGACTGTGGGCCAGTTCTGACCAGCTGCCGGACGACTGGGGTACCAACTCGTATTTCCATGCGGGATCATACCTGGAAGCACCGGTAGGTCCCGGATTGTTTGTGGTATAGTGAAGATTATACATGGCCTGCATATTCACCCAGTTTCCGGTAACAAAAAAATAAATATCCTGGTCACCGTCCTCAGCTGTATTCAAATTGCCGGAAGAAACACCTTCATATCCTGAAAAATAATAACCCGGCGCATTTAAGAGACCGCCAAATCCAATATCAACCTGACTGCCGTCATATAGGGACTGCATGTTGTGCAGTTTAATATTCTGGTTCAAGGGAAGGATTTGACCGTCAAATAAAATATTCCCGTCTGTGTCTGTTGTGAGCCTTTGCGTACCACTGCCGTCATAGGTCAGGTTCCCGTCTGAATCAATCAGGGTGTTGGTGTCCACAAGATTATTGGAAAACCACAGGTAATCGGGGTCAGCCGCATCTCCTGTGAATGCAGTGGAAACGCCGTCCACAGAGGATATGGTCACTCCTATACGGCCTTTCCACAAAAAAATCTTTCTTGTTTCCTTATGGTTCTGATAAAAATAATTACTATTATTTACGGTATCATAGATATAATCGCTCTGACTGCCGGAATCATTGAGGGTGAACAGATAATCAAACATCTGTCCATAATCGATGCTCTGCTCATAGACGCCAAAATCCATAGACCCTGAATTATCTAACAGGATATAGCAGTTCTGCTTTGTATTGACCTGGTAAATATCAGTATCGTTGGCCTTGGTAAATGAAAAGTTTCCCAACAGAACAATAAATAGAATGGTATGAATAAAAATTTTATTCAGCTTCTTTGATTTTTTGGATACCATAAGCGTTTCCTTGCAAATTTATTTAAAGTCTTTGGACTATAGGGGATTTTTAACACCCACTTTTTGTCCCCCCATTTCGATAATGACCTGTCTTTGTCCGTTGATTCTGAATTTATAAGCTGAAAATTTAGTCGCATTCCATCCCTTGGGAGCCGCATCAGGATAAAGATAGGTAACCAGGTATGCATAATCAAAATCATCATCTGTTTGATCAGACATCAGGTTCTGCCTGGGCCAGGTATCATCGGCATCTGCATCAAAATCATCAGGGAACGTTCCTGTTACAGGTATATCAGAGCCAGACGGGTCATAGTCTGCTAACGTCGTTGGATAGAGTGCCAGATTATAAATATTGGGGTCAGAAATTTCATACCAGGTGTTCAGACCGTTCACACCGGCATATCCAACATGTGATCCCTCAAGGGTTGCACCACTTTCTGAGATGTTAAAATTTTTTTCCCATTGCTGCTGGTTTCCGGCAATATTGATTTCATAATCAGACGTGTTTAAGGCAAAGGCTCCAAGTATACTTAAAATGAGAAGGCAAAACATTGCAATGACGAGCATGGAACCCTTTTGGTTTGTCACTAAAAGGATAAGCTCAAAAGTTTTTATTCTTTTATGGTTAAGTTTAGTCATTAAATTGGGGTACCCATTTTTAAGTATTATTAAATTTAATTGTGGTAATGGATAATGAATTTGAACCCATTAATGTATTCCAATACATAAACAGGCGAATGGTACAATACGGGCTGTAGGTGTTTGTCCCAACCGTAATGGACGTTGTTATTACATTCCAGAATAATTGAAATTGTTTTCCGCTGTTATCAACTATGTTATTACCGCTTATCTGGTACATACCGGACAAAGCAGGGAAATTTGCAGGGTTATACTGGTGATCTGCGTTTGCCGGTATGGGATTGCCACCGGCTGGAGCCTTTCCTGCGTTCAGATCCGTACCTGCGGTCAGATTGGAGTCATCAAAAGGAATCCGCCTGAGTTCCTCGAGAAATGTAAGGGCAATGGCATTTGCATTTGTTCTGGAAAATGCGGAACTATTACCCTTGATTGCCTGTACCTGCATCAGGCTCATTGCGAGAATTCCCACAAAAAGAACAGCAAGGGTGATCATTACTTCAATTAATGTAAAGCCGTTATTATTTTTATGAAACATATTTATAAACCCAGGTTCCTGCATTTAATGGTAATGGATGCAAATCGACGTTTATAATTGTCATTAAACGGCCCCCACACTGTTCCAGATACACTTGTATAGGATTGGGCATTTACAAAATCTGTATCAGCTATGGAAGCCCTGGCCAAAAGGCTTACCTGGACAGCTCTTATTTGGTTCAATTGCGATGATGACGGCGTTGAAACCACCGTACCGGATTCCAATATATAACTAAATTCAATGGCGTGGATATTTTCAGCAATTGCCTGAAAACCCCCTCCTGTATTTCTGCCGAGGTTGGCCGCACCAGAATCGGCAATTCCATCTAAGTTGGCATCATTTGAAGATGAGAATCCAAAAGTAATATCCTCGTTGCTGTCATCAAGGTCGCCATCTGCCATAGTATCAGGCTTTAATAAATGTCCGGCAATATCCCGGGTAAAGTGCAGTTGCGCCGACGTGGCAGATACGATTCCTGCATTGGCCTTTTGTGTCGGGTCACAACCCGCTTCCCTGATTTCACTTGACATGATCAATAATGCAGCCCTTAAATTTTGCTGGATTTCAGCAATTTGATCAGAATTGATATAGGTTTTTTGTTGATTTGAGTAAACCATGAATACAGAACCAAGTACCATGCATGATATGGCAATAGCTATTATGACCTCTAAAAGGGTAATCCCTTGATTATTGTTCACGGTTAATTTCATCACCAGGTGTTATCCTTGCTTATGGCCATTTTTACATTCCCGGCAATACTCACCGATATCCTATACCATCTGACGCTATTTCTCAGACGCACATCCCCCAATTTGGTGGGTAAACCACGACTGTTAAAGGACGTGGATTTGGGTGTGCCTGTGAAAGTGCTGCTAACCAGGCTGACATTTTTCGGCATACCTATTGTGGCGAGAACTTCTTCGTCTCCGTCTAAAATAAAATTTTCGGCAGTACCGGTTCCTTTGCCATCATCAACAAATATTTGATAATTTCCGACCATACCATCAGGCGTATAGGTTGCAGTGGTAATGGAGACAACCACATTGGAATTTCGTCGAATGGCCTCTTGTTTTGCTTTTTTGAAATTCGAAAAAAGATCCCTGGCAGATCCTTTTAGCCTTTGATTATTAAGGGCTTCTGTTAGAGAGGGCAGTCCAAATGTGATTGAAATGGCAGCGATCAGGATTGCAAATAACAGTTCAAGCAATGAAAATCCTGTTTGGTTCTTTATAACGGTTGCCATCTATATCCTTTTGCGATCCTGTGAATGGTTAAAAATAAGCTGTCTAAATTTAGATAATTATTTTTTTTGGCCATCATGTGATTACAGTTAAAACCTTTTTTTAATTATTAACTATAATTGTAGAAAGCAAAAAAGGTGCCATGGTTTTACGGTTTATATGCAGATCAAGATCCCATTAAGTGTGCAGCTGAAGCCAATTTAATATGATTGTTTTTTGCTTTTTCTAAATGAATATGTATTATAAACCCTATTAAACAATATAGATAATTTGGGACAGACGTTTGATATGATTAAACCTTTAAAGATCGGAATCCTATATACAGTCCTTATTATGTTGCTTGGAACCCCCAGTTTTTTTCATCCGGGTTCAACTATTGACTTCAGAATCAGGATTTTATGCTTTGAACTTATGTTTTGTTCATTCTTTTCTTTTTTTTGCCTGAAAAAGGATTCACGGTTTCACTTTTCTCAATATGAATTTTTATTATTTTCTCTGTGGGTACTGTTGGCCTCCATTTCGGTAATCCTTTCTGATCATCATGTTGCAAGCGCCATTCGGCAGCTTGAATGGTTTGTACAATTTTTATTTGCTTTTTGCCTGTGGGCATTTCTAAGAAACAGACAACACCTTATCATTCATACACATCTGGTTGTGATTATAGGTTTTTTACTGGTATGCGCAGGTCTTGTTTTTTATTGGAATATTCTGCCGGACCCATATGAGTATGACTGGATGACAATGACCCCATATTTCATCAATATCCGGCATTTTTCCCATTATTGCACCGCCATTGTGATCCTGGGTACAGCTTTTCTTTTAGGTGGTTCAAAAAGACACCTGGTGATTTCAGGTTCCTTTTTACTCTTAAGCATATGCTGGGCTTTTTTATTCTGGAGCGGGAGTCGGGCCGGTATCGGATCGGCTGCTCTGGGGCTTTTGGGGGTGGGTATATTTTCGGAGAATAAAAAACGTCGCATCTTTGTAGTTACTATTTTGTCCTGTCTGGCCGGCTACTTATTGTCAGAAACGATAGCTTCAGAAAACTATGCGCTTGGCCTGGTAAATGCCGTTAAGCGGACGGACATAAATAATTTATTACCCGGTAGAATTGAATTATGGATGTTCTCCCTGAAATGGGTAAAGCCTTCTTTTTTATTGGGAATGGGGGCAGATGCATTCAGGTTCCTGCCCAATGACAACTTCATTGTCGATCATCCCCATAATATAGTGATACAATTTGTTCTTGACTGGGGGATTCTGGGGGCCTGTATTTTTGTACTGCTGCAGTACAGGTTAATGAAGATAGGCGTTCGAACACTTTTAAAGGGTGATAACGGATGGCTAAAAGGAATCAAGGTTTCCTGTTTTTCCTGGATTGTTGTTTCTCTTATCTTTGGTTTGGTAGACGGAATTTATTACTTTGCAATTCCCATGACCCTCACTGCCTATTGTTTTGCCATGATTTTTCTCGGCAGGGAAAATGATCCGTGCCTAAATTCTCATGATACTGGCACGATTTCAATAAACAGGTTTTTTTTAAGATGTACCGCAAGTGTGCTGATCACGACATTAATTTTATTAATAAATTTGTCTTAATGGAAAAAATAAAATTAACCCTCCTATTCTTTTAAACAATTTTGCTTGTTTTTGACAATTTTTGGCAAAAGAGTTCAAAAATTGTTTCCAATTTTATCCTTATATTTCTGTCAATTGAATAATTTTTTTTCAAATTGTGAAACAAATAGATATATCAATGGGTTACAAGTTTTTTTGTATTTTGTTCAAACATGGCACCTTTTTTGAATTATAGTTATAGCAGTGGTTAGCATAGAAGATTAAATGAATAGTTAGAATTACTTAGGATGAGATAGACGGTAATAAAACAAATTATTTGAATAAATTAATCAACATAAAAAATGGAGGTAAGCATGTTTAATTGGTTGAGAAAGAAAAGAAATCAGAAAGGGTTTACCCTTATTGAACTCATGATTGTTATTGCAATTATCGGAATTCTGGCAGCAATTGCAATCCCTCAATTCACCAAATACAGGGCAAAAGCGTTCAACGCCGCTGCATTGAGTGACACCAGAAACCTTAAAACTGACCTTGAAGCTTATTATGCTGAGTGGGAACAATATCCTAATTAAGGAACTCAGGTTTTAATAGCCATTACTGAAAACCAAAATATTCAGGAGATATAAAATGAAAAAATATACAATCATCATAATGAGCCTTTTCATGATAATGCTTTTTTCCGGCAGCGCATATGCGCTCACTGCTGACACATCATCAGGCGGAGATGCAGTCACTTTAACCAGTTCTTCAACAGCCAGAGCAAATTTGAGCTTTACACCTTCGCCAAGCACAGTTATGTCTGCTGTTACTTCAGCAACCGCATTTACTATTATTGGAGCAAGCTCGAAAACAACGACCAGTACCGGCATAGAATATTCTCTCATATCAGGAAGTGTCGTCATCTATCAAAAAGTGCAGGCAACAACCAATGATGTAACCGACGTTACATCCGGAACAGCCGGATCAGTTCTCACCGGATTTGCAGCAAGGGGTGGTACAGGGTCATAAATCCATTTGTCTGCATCCATACATCTAAATTTAAAAGCAGGTTTCCGGTTTTCCGTAAACCTGCTTTTTATTATTTTTTAACCCATTTGAGATAGTTCCAATGGCAAAGATTATACTAAAAAATATCTTCAAGTCCTATCGGTCTGATTTCAAACGAAAAAAGAAAATGGCAGTTAATGATGTTTCTCTGAGCATCAATCAGGGGGAAATATTCGGGGTAATCGGGGTAAACGGAGCAGGGAAGAGCACCATTATTAAAATGATTCAGGGGTTCATCAGCCCGGATCATGGAGACATACGCGTTTGTGATATTAAACCTTCTGATCCGGATTCTCGGCTTAAAATGGGCTATCTTCCTGAAAATCCATACTTTTATGACAATCTGACAGTTCTTGAACTGTTACAGTTCAGCGCATCAGCATCAGGGGTCCCCAAACCTGTTGCCAAAAAACAGATTGATTATTTTCTGCAAATTGTTGATTTGCATGATGTAAGGAAACATAAATTAAGGACTTTTTCCAAAGGGATGACGCAACGGGCAGGTATCTGTTTTGCCCTTGTGCATGATCCAGATATAGTCATTTTGGACGAACCCATGTCGGGCCTGGATCCACCGGGCAGGAAAATGGTAATTGATTTAATCAAAAACCTTAAAGACCAGGGTAAAACAATTTTATTTTGCTCACATATTTTAAATGATGTTGAGAGAATCTGTGACAGAGTTGCAGTCATGGATAAAGGACGGTTGATAAAAATTTTCAGAAGTGATGAAATTATTGCTAACTCAATGGAAGAAATATTTTTAAATACAATACAAGGTAAAGCAATATGATTTTAAAAATGTTCTCTTTAATGAAGTTGACATTTAAGGAAGGAGCCAGGGAAAGAGCCATTTTTGGTATTGGTTTGTTTGCACTTTTAATGATGGGTGCCTCTTTTATCATTGTTAATTTTTTTATGAGAGACCTGCACAAAGTGGCCGTTGATATCAACCTGTCAGCCATTGGATTGGCAGGACTTTTATTGACGTTTTTTGTCTCAATAAATCTATTGTCAAAAGATATCGACAAACACACAATATATTGTGTGTTATCAAAACCATTTTCGAGATCTCAATATATCTGGGGAAAATATCTGGGAATTATGTTGATAATTTCGGCAGCGTTTTTGATATTAACCGTGTGCAGCAGTATAAATATTTTACTCATAAAATCACAATATGCCGTCTGGTTTCAAAGATTTTCCTGGATGGAGTTTTATAAAGCGGTATATGCGTCCTTAGTGATGTTTTTCTTGTTAAATGCCATTGTCATTTTTTATTCCACCATTACCACAAGTTCGTTTCTCACGCTGTTGTTTAGTATATCCACATATATCGCCGGCCAGACCATTGAAGAGGTGGTGATATTTCTAAAAACCAGCAGTGCCGATGAAATGGCCCTGTCAGGAGGTGTTCAGAAATTGATCGGTATTGCCCAATATATCTTACCTAATCTGTCCGTATTTGACTTAAAGGTTCAAGCATCACATGCCGTTATTGTTTCCAACTATTATATGATGGGAATCACTTTATACAGTGCTTTTTACAGTGCAATATTAATTTGTTCAGCGACGTTGATTTTTAAAAAACGAGAGTTGATGTGAAAAGTACCGGGCAAACCATATGCGTGATTATTTTGCTGGTTGGCGGTTTAATTGTCTTTCAGCAAAAATTTATTGAACACAGGAAAAGCCTTTTAAATACAAGCCCTATAAGTTATTTCGTTCCATCCAAGGTGACAGGTCTGGTATCACTGGATTTTAAAGGGATTGTGTCTGATTTTTTGTTTTTGAAATTGTCTACGCTACTGGGGGATAAAATAATTAAAAACGAAAAATTTAAGCAAAACCAGGCCGACTTTATTTATCAGGCTGCAGATATTATTACAGATCTTGATCCATGGTTCTGGGATGCCTATCTAATGGCTGACATGGTCCTGGCGTGGGATTTTAAAAAAATTGATCTGGCAAACAAACTGCTTTTAAAGGCTAAAAAATATAGAACATGGGATTTTAAGGTGCCCTATTACCTAGGTTTTAATTATTTTTATTTTTTAAAGGACAATGATAATGGGGCTAAATATTTGATGGAAGCCTCAAAACTGCCCGGAAGCCCAACGTATCTGCCTGCTCTGGCAACAAGGCTTTCTGCTTATCAGAATAATTATGGTCCGGCCATTGTTTTTTTAACGGAGTTATTAAAAAATACCCGTTCCGCAAACTCTATAAGACCACTTGAAAAACGATTGAAAACCCTCATGATTTTAGAAAATCTTGAAAAACAAGTAGACAGGTTCGAAACGTTAAACAAGCGTTTTCCTGCTGATCTTCATGACCTTGTCAAACATGGTCTTATAGACAAGATTCCAGATGATCCCTATGGTGGTGAATTTATATTACTGCAAAATCATCGGGTGTTTACAACCAGCAAGATGATAGACAAATAGTGTCTGACAGAAGATAGTCTATTTTTCCTCCCAGACCGGGCGGCGTTTTTCAAAAAATGCGTTAACACCTTCTTTTGCATCATCAGTGGTGCAGAGTCTTGCGAAAGCTTCATTCATATAGGCAAACTGCGCGTCATAACTCATGTCTTCGGAATGATAAAATGCCGCTTTTGCAATTTGTATGGCTATGGGGCTTTTCTGGGCCAATTCTTCAGCCCATTGAAGGGCCTGTAATTCCAAGTCTTGTTTCGGGACAATTTTATTTATGAGGCCGAGCGATAGTGCTTCCGGTGCCTTTATTAATTTGCCATAAAGCAATAACTCTAAAGCCTTTTTACGGCCAACACATCTGGCAACAGGTATGACCGGACCCACACAATTGAGACCGACATTGATTGCGGTAAGCCCCATGCGTGAATTGTCCGCAGCAATGACCAGATCTGCTGAGGCTATCAGTCCCATCCCGTTTGCGGCTGCAACCCCCTGCAGTTGAGCAATAACAGGTTTTTTCAGCTTTGAAATAGTAACAAGGGGCTGTTCCATTCTCCCTATCCATTCGCGATATTCATTAGCCGTTTTGCCTGAAAGCTCTGTTACATCAATCCCGGCACAAAATGCTCTGCCGGCTCCCTTTAAAAGAATGACCCGGACTGCAGGGTCTGAATCCAGGTCAATAAGTGCTTGATCTAATTCTAAAGCCATCTGGCTGCTAAAGGTGTTCATACTATCAGGGCGGTTTAAAGTCAGGGTTGCGACATGATTATTGTTTGTTTCAATAATTATTTTTTCAAATGTCATATGGTGCATCCTTAATTTAATATGTTTAATACTGATTTATATCCAAAGAACGATGTTTGAAAAATGGTATAGCCATAAAAAATATACATGGTTTTTGATCCAACAGCTGTATTCAAATCATAATCAGAAATCTGAATGGTAAAAAATTAGATTGAGCGCAATAGGCAATTAGCTTTCAATTATTTAATTTTTTTTACCATTTCTATTTTATTAAACCCATCTGATGTGCGCGTGTATTTAACCTGGTCCATCACCTGGTTTATAATATAAATACCAAGACCTCCTGGTTTAATCTCTTTGATGTCTCTATCTTTGATGGCATCTTTGTCAAATCTGATACCTTTATCAAGAATAGAGATGGTGAGAAGATTTGTCTTAACTATAATAGTCAGATCAATTGTCTGGTTATAATCATTGTTGTAACCATGTCTGATAATATTGGAGCAGGCTTCGTCCACGGCGAGAATGACACAACCTGAATCCTCTTTAGAAAGCTTTGTCTTAGACATCACATCTTTTAAAACTTTTCTAATGCTTTTCAGGTTTTCCGGATGAGAAATTATGCTTAAATGAATAGGGTCCAATTGTATAGATTATTTAAGTTTTTTATTTATTCATACATATTAATTTCGACTAAAAGCAAGCAGGGTCAAATCATCACTCCGGCCTTCTGTTAACGTGAATTTGTCCACTGTGTTGATAATCGCCTTGACAATCAATTCAGGATCATATGATTGCATTTCAATTACATCTATCAGTCTTTTAATATCAAATAATTCACCATTATCGTTTTTTGCTTCAATAACGCCATCAGTATAGATGGTTACGCTGGAATTTTGTTTCAGTTCAAATGTTTCCTGTTCATATTCAGTATCTGGTATAATACCAAGCGGCGGTCCTTTTTTATTCTCATGACCCAAAAGATAAGTACTTTCATCATCAGAATAAATGGGTGGCATATGACCGGCATTGGCAATTTTTATTTGATTTTCTTCTGTGTCTAAAAGAATGTAAACAAGGGTTACAAACATCCCTCTTTTTGCCCGTTCGCACAAAATTTTGTTTATCTGGGTTAAAAGTTCTCTTGGTTCGGGATGCAAAAGGGTGTAGTATTGCAGGTCGCTTGTCAGTCTTGCCATAAAAAGAGACGCAGAGATTCCTTTTCCGGAAACATCTCCCAGAACAATTCCCAGTTTATTATCAGGCAGTTTGAAAAAATTGTAAAAATCACCGCCGATTTCAAGGGCGGGTTGATTTAATGCGTCAAATTTGTAGGTGTCATCCTTGGGAAGCTCTTTGGGCAGAAAACTCTCCTGAACTTCTTTGGCAAGTTTCAAATCCCGTTCAAGGGTTTCTCTTTGCAGGATGATTTTATGCATTTTAGCCGTATCAATGGCAACGGCAACGCTGCTGCTGATGGTAATCAGCATTTCAAGTTCTTCTTGGGAAAAAACAAATGGTGCTGTTAACTTATTAATCACTTGTATGACACCGATAATTTCCCCATGAACCTTAAGGGGGACACAGAGCATGGCCCGGGTCCGATAATTTGTTTTCCTGTCATATTCCGGAGAAAATTTGGGGTGCTGGTATACATCATCTATGTTAATTGGTATCCCTTTTTTAGCAACTGTTCCAGCAATTCCTTCCCCTTTTTTTAATCTAAAAATTTCCTTGATTTCATCTCCAACTTCGCCAAGCGCTATTTGGAAGGTCAGGTCTCCGGTTTTGTCATCAAGTAAAAGCAAACTGACGGCATCAGCCACAAAGGTTTTTTTGGTTGTATTCATAACACTGGAAAGCAGTTTTCCAATGGCTAGTTCCGAATTGATCAAATTGGCAATTTCAATACAGGTAGACAGCCGTCGAACTTTACTAATACAGGACTTAAGATCGGATGGGAGTTCTGTGGGCATTGATGTTGGTATGTTCTTATTTAGTACCATGATTATATTCCTATATAAAGGTGTGTCAGGTTTGTCAATCCTTGTGATTATCGTTGACACACCAATAATGGTAAGTTATCTATAAATAGTGCCTGATCGGAAATCTGAAAATTTTAAACGTTTAGGCTCCAATTCGAATCGGCACAAAGCGGGCGGTGAGGTTACTCTGAAAAATTCATTAGGTATTTTGAGTATGGAAATTTGATTCCAGTGTGGGCATCTGAAAATCAGTAATTTTCAACCGGTATTAACTGACAAGTGGCAAACAATCGATATGATTAAAGTAGAAAATCTTATAAAAAAATATGGTGATCTCACAGTTTCTAATAATTTGAATTGTCATTTTAAAAAAGGGGAAATCACCGTTATCCTTGGTGGAAGCGGGTCGGGAAAAACCACGTTGTTAAGACAGTTAACCGGATTGGAAAGACCGGATTCCGGGGCTGTCTATTTTAATGGGGTTGACTTAACCGGTCTGGGAAGAAAAAAATTATATGAAACAAGAAAAAAAATGGGCATGCTTTTTCAGGGGTCTGCCCTTTTTAACTATCTGAATATTTTTGAAAATATAGCATTCCCTCTACGCGAACATACAAAAATTGCAGATAATATCATTAAAACCATTGTGACCATGAAACTGGAGATGGTGGGATTAAGAGGAACTGAAAACTTGATGCCATCACAATTATCCGGTGGGATGACCAAACGGGTAGGACTTGCCCGTGCCATTGTGATGGATCCTGAAATTATTTTTTATGACGAGCCCACATCCGGCCTTGATCCTATCTCAACAGGCGTTATTGACAAACTTATCAGGGATCTTAACCAGACATTGAATATTACATCAATTGTTGTTTCCCATGATATCAAATCCTGTTTTAGGATAGCAGATAATATCATTATCCTTTTTTATGGTGATATTATTGCCGAAGGAACCACAGAAGAAATAAAAAACAGCACGGATTTAAGAGTAAAACAGTTTATAAATGGTGAGCCTGAAGGCCCCATCCCTTTTACGCGTACAGATAAGAACTATTTAGATGAAATATTGTTTGATTAAAGGAGAGTTGTGAGTTTGGAAATAGCAGCAGCCTTTGGAAAATTTACCTTGTACCGCATTCAGGTTCTTGGCAGGAGCGGCATATTTTTGTTTGCCTCAATTTATCAGGCATTTCTGCCTCCATTCAGATTACAGCGAATTATCAAAGAAATCGATTTTGTCGGATCAAAATCCTTTTTAATTGTTTTTGTCACGGCCCTTTTTACCGGTATGGTACTGGGTATTCAAGGGTATTATTCATTAAGCCAGTTTGGAGCGGAAGCAGCTTTGGGCGTAATGGTTGCCCTTTCCATAATAAGGGAGCTGGGACCTGTGCTGTGTGCATTAATGGTGACAGGCAGGGCTGGTTCGGCCATTACAGCGGAAATTGGAATCATGAAAATCACAGATCAATTTCCAGCACTTGAAATGATGGCCATTGATCCATTAAAATATGTGATCAGTCCTAAAATTCTGGCAGGGATTATTTCTCTACCCCTTTTAACTGCTTTTTTTGATCTGGTGGGAATTGCCGGCGGATATCTTGTCGGTGTGAAATTATTGGGGGTTAATGAAGGCGCATATTTGGGCAAGATGGTAACGGCAATTACCTTTGCAGATATTTATGGTGGAATATTAAAGTCGTTTTGTTTTGGTCTATTGATAACCTGGATTGCATCGTTCATGGGTTTTACAGCTGAACCAACCACAGAAGGGGTGAGCCGAGCAACCACAAATGCGGTTGTATTAACCTCTCTTTCAATTCTTATTGTGGATTATATCTTGACATCTTTATTACTATAGGATTTAAATTATTCACTATGTATGGTAGAAAAACAGAAATTTCAGTCGGTATTTTTATGATGGTGGGGATAGCCTGTCTGGTGTATCTTTCCGTTAACCTGGGTAACGTCGATCTTTTTGGATCAAATTCATTCAATATCGAAGCAAAATTTGGATCCATTGAAGGTCTTGAGGTGGCGGCCTCAGTGGAAATCGCAGGGGTACCTGTGGGGAAAGTGAAAAGAATTACCCTGGAGGAAAATGAAGCACTTGTACAAATGGAAATAACAAAGGGAACAAAAATAACCGACGATACCATTGCTTCGATTCGTACAAAAGGGGTTATTGGAGACAAGTTTGTCAAATTGTCTCCGGGCGGTTCTGATGAATTTTTGGGTGACAATGATGTTATAATAGACACAGAATCAGCCATAAGCCTTGAAGAATTAGTCAGTAAATACATTTTTAAGTAATGATGGGCCTATGAGTTTTAAAATTCAAAGTAAAGAAAAAGAAAATATTGGTATTATTATAGTTGAAGGAGAGATTGATATGTTCTCCTCTCCAAATTTGCGTGATAAATTAATTCCTTTTTTTACTAA
The DNA here is from genome assembly GCA_964455805.1 of uncultured Desulfobacula sp. Taxonomy (GTDB): domain Bacteria; phylum Desulfobacterota; class Desulfobacteria; order Desulfobacterales; family Desulfobacteraceae; genus Desulfobacula. Next base: position 13,000 of record CAYVZG010000027.1, on the reverse strand, counting down.
GAAGACTAAAGGTATTATTGTTGACCTTGCAGGTGTTTCGTTCATGGATAGTTCCGGTATTGCAACCCTTGTGGAAGGCCTTCAGTGGAGTAAAAAAAATGATAAAGCATTTGTTTTGACCGGTTTAGGTACAAATGTGAAAAATGCGCTTTCCCTGACTAAACTGGATAATGTATTTACCATCAAATCAGATATGGATGATGCATATAATAATTTGTGTTAATTTTAAAAAGGATTTACGTTACTTTGGAGGCTTTAATGAAACAATTTAGGATTGTTTTTTTTGCTTTTTTTCTCATCTGTTTTTTTTCTCCGGTTAATACCGTTGCAGCATCAGCAGTTCAGGATCAATTGAAAGGTACTCTGGATCAAATTTTGGAAGTACTGCGAGATCCATCTCTCAAAGGTGAAGAGCATGCTGAAGAGAGAAGATCATCGCTTCGCAAACTGATCTATGAAAGGTTTGATTTTGAAACAATGTCCAAATATTGTCTTGCAAGACATTGGAAGAAAAGAAGTGAAGAAGAAAAAAAAATATTTGTAGAGCTGTTCGGAAAGCTTCTTGAACAGACCTATGTCTCCAAAATCGAATCCTATTCCAATGAGAAAGTGGTTTTTATAAAGGAATATGTGAAAAACAAGAAAGCACAAGTCAATACGAAAGTGGTTACAGATACGATTGAAATCCCAATTGATTATCGAATGAGAAAAGCAGATAATGGCTCTTGGAATGTATATGATGTGGTTATTGAAGGCGCCAGTCTCGTGAAGAATTATCGTTCTCAATTTGACCAGATCATACAAACTAAATCTTATGAAAAATTAATAGAAGACCTGAAAAAGAAAATTGAAAGCTGATTGTCTTTGGTCCGAACATTTAAAATGGATTGCTGAATTTAAATGTTTTTTGGAGGGAAAATGAAAACAACATATATTATCGGGCCTGTGGCAAAAATGATAGCCCTTGTGGCATTAACATTTTTTATTTCAGGATGTATGGGTAGTTTGGCTTCAAAAAATCCGGATGGGGACATCCAGAATGGCAGTCAACCCAAGTCTAAAAAAGTGACAGCAGTTTATTATGATTTTGAAGATATATTAATCCCCATGGAGCTTACAATTGTAAAAGGCAGGACAGTTGTCATATCAACACCTGGTTTTACCTCCGGAATAATAACCTTGAAAGGCAGGATAGAAAGAAAATCACTTTTCAATTTTTTTAATAATAATATGCAAAAAGACAATTGGAATATCTTAAGCCAGATAAAATCTCCCGGTACGGCCATTATGGTATTTCAGAAAGCGTCCAGAACTGCGGTAATTGCCATTAGGGATGAACAATTAAACACCTATGTCGAGGTTGGTGTGTCTCCAACGCTTACAGGCGAAGCAGGTCTCTCCGAGTCAAGCCTGATCGAATGATGGGATTACAAAATAAAAACATTCTCCTGGGTGTAACAGGAGGCATAGCTGCCTACAAATCTGTTGAGCTTTTGAGACTGTTTAAGAAGGCGGGTGCCAATGTAGATGTGCTGATGACGGACAGTGCACAAAAATTTGTCGGCAAAACAACCTTTGAAATTTTATCTGAAAATTCTGTATTATCCGACCTTTTTTACGATACTGAATCATCTGTAAAGCATATCGATCTTGCAACTGGGGCTGATGCTGTAATCATTGCACCCGCAACTGCAAATACGATTGCAAAGCTTGCCCATGGCATTGCAGATGATGCATTATCAACAACACTGCTTGCAGTCACCTGTCCGGTTATGGTCTGCCCATCTATGAACACCGACATGTACCAGAATATCAGGGTACAGAGAAATCTTGATATCCTTGAGAAGGATGGATGGCATATTCTGGACCCGGATGCCGGTGTACTGGCTTGCAAAACGATTGGAGCAGGAAGACTGCCAGACCCCTGGTTCATATTTGACAGGGTTGAGGCCATGCTTGTCAAAAAGGATTTAAAAGGTAAGAATTTTCTTGTTTCGGCCGGCCCCACCGTAGAACCACTTGACCCGGTTAGATTTATCAGTAATCATTCCTCGGGTAAGATGGGATATGCCATTGCCAGGGCTGCGGAAAGAAGAGGGGCCAAAGTTAAATTAGTGTCTGGTCCTGTTAGCATTGATCCACCCATTGGGGTTGAATATATTGAAGTTCAGACCTGTGATGAGATGGCGATTGAAATGCTATCCAACCTGGATCAAGCAGATATCATTATCAAGGTGGCGGCAGTGGCTGATTATAAACTCACAAATCCACAAACCCGGAAAATAAAGAAAAAAGATATAGAAAATGATCTTTCCATTTTAATGACTGAAAATCCTGATATTTTAAAACAGATCGGTAAAAAGAAAACCAAAGACCAGTTTTTGGTCGGATTTGCAGCAGAAACAGATCATCTTGAAAAAAATGCGCAATTAAAGATGGAGAAGAAAAATCTTGATGCCATCGCCGCAAATATTGTGGGATCATCTGATTCAGGGTTCAAGGCCGATACAAACAAGGTAAAACTATTTTTCAAAGACGGCTCATCATTTGATATTCCTTTAATGGATAAAATCAAGGTAGCAGACATCATGATTGATCAAGTGATTGAAAAAATGGAATAGAATTTAAAATGGATTCTGATATTTCCAGTGATTCTGATTCGATAAAAAAACAGATCAGCAGCGTAATTAAAAACTTTTCTCAATATCTTTTGTATCAAAAACAAACAGGGAACACATTTCTTGATCTTTCTAAAGAATCGAATACCCTTATAAATAATTGGGGGGCCCAAAAAAGCCCCGCACAAAAATTTTTTTTTCAAGGCCCTGAAAATGCAACTATTTTTATCATAGACAGTGAAGCACATTTTTTTACAGGTGAGAGCGGGGCCCTGCTTATTAAAATCCTGAAAGCAATGAAATTGTCTTCTGATTCGATATTTATATGTAACTCAGATGATTTAAAATCCGTTCATGAAAAGATAAAAACCATTTGTCCTGAAATGATTATTACCTTGGGCGCAAAAGCCGGTAAATCCCTTTTAAAGATTGAGCGCCCTTTGGAGGAATTTCGGGGTAAGTTTTATGAATATAAGGGAATAAAGGTTATGCCGACTTTTCATCCCTCCCGGCTTTTAAGACAGCCAGAATATAAACGCCAGGTTTGGGAGGATATGAAATGCGTTATGGAAAAAGCAGGACTGAAATATGATTCTTGATACCTTTATTGACTCTCTTATGGCTGAGAAAGGCTATTCTGTCCATACCTGCAGGGCATACCGTTCAGATATTTTTGAATTCATTCAATTTGTTTTGGACAATAAGGTTAGAGATGAAATAAAATCTGACAACTTACTTTTATCGAAGCTGAACACTCTTGATAAAACCGCTGTTAGAAATTATCTTGCCCTGCTTGTAAGGGCCGGAAGAAAGAAAAGAACGATAGCAAGAAAGCTGTCTTCCCTTAAAGCGTTTTTTGATTATTTGGTTAAATCAGGTCAGATCCGGATGAATCCGGCAGAAACGATCCCATTTCCAAAACTTGAGAAAACAATACCCAAATTTTTAAGTATTGATGATATCTTCAGGCTTTTAGATTCCATTGAGACCAATACATGGTTTGATAAAAGAAATCTTGCCATGTTTGAAACATTCTATTCCACCGGCATGCGGGTGTCGGAAATGGAAGGGCTGAATATTGAGGATATTGACTTTAAAAGCCAAATGATTAAAGTCTTTGGCAAAGGTTCAAAAGAAAGGATTGTACCTGTTGGCAAAAGGGCTTTGAATTCTATCAGGGATTATAGAGCACATTTGAAAGAAAATTTTATTCCGGTTTTTTTGAATAAAAATTTTAAACGGCTAAGTTCAAGGTCCATTAGACGGATTCTCGATAAAATAGTTAAGGGCTGCCAATTGAATGTACCGGTTTCACCACACACCCTGAGACATTCTTTTGCAACGCATATGCTGGATTGCGGGGCGGATTTAAGGGGAATTCAGGAAATTTTAGGACATGCAAGCCTTTCAACAACTCAAATTTATACCCATGTAAGTATGGATAAACTGATGCAGGTATATGACAAAGCACATCCAAGAAGCTAATATTATTTTAGGTGGTTAGTATGAACAAAGTCGTTTTTCACGGTACAACAATTCTTGCTTTAAGACATAAAGAATCTGTGGTCGTAGCAGGGGACGGGCAGGTGACATTGGGAAGTGTGGTCACAAAACACCAGGCCAGAAAGGTAAGAAGAATTTATAATGACAAGATAATTGTCGGTTTTGCAGGGGCTACCGCAGATGCATTAACCCTGTCGGAAAAGCTTGAAAAAAAATTGGAAAGATATAACGGAAATTTAACTAGGGCCTGTGTTGAGTTAGCACGGGACTGGAGGACCGATAAATATTTAAGGCGGCTTGAGGCCATGATGATTGCTGCAGATAAAACAAATACCTACCTGTTGTCTGGTAATGGTGATGTGATTGAACCTGATGACGGCGTTATCAGTATTGGATCGGGTAGTACTGCTGCGCAGTCTGCAGCAGTAGCATTGCTTGAAAATTCAGATTTGACATCAAGGGATATTGTGGAAAAAGCCATGAAGATCGCAGCAGATTTGTGTATCTATACAAATCATCATATCATAGTGGAAGAATTATAATGATTCCGTTAAAAAATAAAGCTAACAAGAGAATATAAAGACAATGAAAGATTTAAAACCGGGACAGATTGTTGTTGAGTTGGATAAATATATAATCGGACAAAAAGATGCTAAAAAATCAGTTGCCATAGCACTTAGAAACAGGTGGAGAAGACGACAGGTTGACAAAGATCTTCAAGATGAGATTGCACCAAAAAATATCATATTGATCGGCTCAACCGGAGTAGGGAAAACAGAAATAGCCAGACGGCTTGCCAACTTAACGGATTCACCCTTTTATAAAGTGGAGGCTTCTAAGTTCACTGAAGTGGGTTATGTGGGCAGGGATGTTGAATCCATGATCCGGGATATTGTGGAATTGACAGTAAACAATTTAAGAGGCAGGCAGCAGGATGCAGTGCAGGAAAAAGCCTCAAGAATAGCTGAAGAAAGAATTCTTGACATTTTACTACCGCCTTCCTCAAATTCAAAAACCACACCTGACATATCCAATGATATTGATATTGTTACCATGGGGCAGGGGGGGGATGAGGACCGATCAAAATCGTCAACCCGTGAAAAACTTAGAAAAATGCTTAAGAATGGGAAACTTGATTCAAGAAAGATCGACCTTGAGGTGTCAGATAAATCTTCACCCATGGTTGAAATTTTTTCCAATTCCGGTATTGAGGAAATGGGGATTAATGTCAAAGATATGCTGGGAAACCTAATGCCCAAAAATACCAAGCGGCGCAAAGTCAAAATTAAGGACGCCATAAAACTTGTGACCCAGGAAGAAGCGGCACATCTTGTAGACATGGAGCAGATAAAGGCAGACGCCGTAACAATGGTGGAGCAGTCCGGGATTATTTTTATTGATGAGATCGATAAAATTGTAGGCAAAGAAAAAAGCCATGGTCCGGAAGTTTCAAAAGAAGGTGTTCAAAGAGATCTTCTGCCTATTGTTGAAGGCAGCTCTGTGCCCACAAAGTATGGAATTGTAAAAACCGATCACATTTTATTTATAGCCTCAGGTGCTTTTCATGTGTCCAAACCCTCAGACTTGATCCCCGAACTCCAGGGTAGATTTCCCATTAGAGTCGAGCTGAACTCTTTGGGCGCCCATGAATTCGCAAGGATTTTAACAGAGCCTAAAAACGCCCTTGTGCTTCAGTATATGGCGCTTTTAAGAACGGAAGGTATTAAAATTGAATTTACAACTGATGCAGTTGAAAAAATTTCAACCATTGCTGAGGAAGTCAATTCCAATACAGAGAACATCGGTGCCAGAAGACTTCATACGGTAATGGAAAGACTATTGGAAGAGATTCTTTTCAAAGCGCCTGATATTGAAGAAAAAAAGATTGTAATAGATGCATCATTTGTGGAAAAACAATTGATGGGTATTGTTGAAAATGAAGATTTGACAAGGTATATCCTATGAAAAACAGTGTTGCAGACATTCTCATTGAGGCGTTGCCGTATATAAAAAGATTTTCAGGCAAAACCATTGTGGTGAAATATGGCGGTCATGCCATGAAGGATGAAAACCTGAAAAAGGATTTTGCAAATGATATCACCCTGTTAAAATACATTGGGGTGAATCCTGTAGTGGTTCATGGCGGCGGTCCCCAGATAAATAAAGTTTTGGATTCAATGGGAATTACAACTAAATTTATTCGGGGTATGAGATACACAGACGATGAAACCATGGATGTGGTTGAAATGGTTTTAGGCGGTAAGGTAAACAAAGATATTGTGGCAAGAATTAACCGCCAGGGTGGTAAAGCCGTTGGTTTAACCGGCAAAGACGGCATGTTGATTAAAGCAGAAAAGATGACCATTTACCATAAGTTTGACGAAAACAAACCGCCTGAAATTATAGATCCCGGTATGGTGGGCAATGTGTCCGGTATTAATCCGGATATTATCCATACGCTGACAACTAAAGGATTTATTCCGGTTATCGCACCGGTGGGTATTGGTGAAAATGGTGAAACCTATAACATTAACGCTGATGTTGTTGCTTCAAAGATTGCCGCAGCTCTAAATGCAGAACGCCTGATCCTTGTTACCGATGTTGATGGTGTGCTGGACAAGGATAAAGAACTGATTTCTTCGGTTGATGCTGCTGTTATAAAGAAAATGATAGATACTAAAGATATTAAAGCAGGTATGATTCCTAAAGTGGAGTGCGCAATGGATGCATTAAAAAAGGGTGTAAAAAAATCTCATATTATTAATGGGAAATTACCCCATGCAGTATTGCTTGAATTATTCACAGATTCAGGTATTGGCACCCAGGTGTTTATAGATTAAACCTTTAATAAAGAGATTTAAACGTGGATTCAATTCAAAAAACAGATGATTTTGTATTTCAAACATATCAACGGATTGGCAAGGCATTTGTAAAGGGTGAGGGCGTTTTCCTTTGGGATGAACAAGGGAAAAAGTACATAGATTTTTTAGCCGGGATTGCTGTCTGCAGTCTGGGGCACTGTCATCCAAAAATCACCCAAGCAATTAATAAACAGGCATCAACCCTTGTTCATGTGTCAAACCTTTTTTATACCATGCCTCAGGCAGATCTTGCCTCAATACTGTGCGAAAAAAGTTTTGCAGACCGGGTGTTTTTTGCAAATTCAGGTGCTGAGGCCAACGAAGCCGCAATAAAACTGAGCCGGCGATATTTTCAAAAAAAAGGTGAAAAGAACCGGTTTAAAATTATCACCATGAAACAGTCTTTCCACGGAAGGACAATGGCCACTTTAACAGCAACCGGTCAGGACAAGATTAAAAATGGATTTTATCCGCTTCTTGACGGATTTGATAGTGTTCCCTTTAATGATATTGATGCTTTGGAAAAAAAGATCGATGAAAGCGTATGTGCTGTCATGCTTGAACCGGTCCAGGGAGAAGGCGGTATTATCCCGGCAGATCCGGACTATCTTATGGCAGTACGAGAACGTTGCAATGCTGAGGGGATTTTATTAATTTTAGATGAGATTCAGTGTGGAATGGGACGATGTGGGACTTTATTTGCCCATGAACGATATGATATCACGCCTGATATTATGACTATCGCCAAGGCACTTGGTAACGGTTTTCCCATAGGCGCCATGCTGGCAACAAAAGATGCGGCCGCTGGTTTTGATTATGGCAGCCATGCCACAACTTTTGGAGGAACCCCGCTTGCCGCAGCAACCGCTTTAGAGGTCGTGAATATTATCAGTGAAGATAAATTCTTAACTCAAGTGAATCACATGGGGCAATATTTCAAAACCCAATTAGAAACGCTCAAAGAAAAACATTCAAGAGTTGTCGATGTCAGGGGAAAAGGCCTTTTATTAGGTTTGGAACTGGATAGGGATGCCGGATCTTTAGTAGGAGAATTATTTAAAAAAGGGTTTATCGTAAATGGAATCCAGGATAAAATTTTGAGATTTGCGCCACCTCTGATCATAAAAGAAAAAGAAATTGACAGCCTGATAAATGTAATAAACAATTTGTTGTGATTTAGGAGATTATTGTGAAAAAAGATTTATTATCCCTTTTGGACCTTGAAAAAGAAGAGTTTGAAAGCCTATTTACACGGGCTATCCAATTAAAGGAAAGGTATAACAGGGGCATTCTTGATAAATTATTAACCGGTAAAACTTTGGGACTGATCTTTGATAAAAAATCCACCAGAACAAGAGTCGCCTTTGAAACGGCAATGATACAACTTGGCGGACATCCCATTTATATGAGTACTCAAGATACTCAGATTTCCAGGAATGAACCAGCCAAGGATACGGCAAGGGTCCTTTCACGATATATTGATTGCCTTGCCATGAGGACCTTTGACCACTCTCTGGTAGAAGAATTTGCAAAGAACTCAACCATACCTGTTATCAATGCGCTTACCGATTCTTTTCATCCCTGCCAGATATTGAGCGATATTATGACTATCATTGAACACAAAGGCGATTATAAGAATATAAAAATTGCCTGGGTGGGAGATGGGAATAATGTGGTTAATTCCTGGATCAATGCTGCAAGTGTTCTCGGGCTTGACCTTATGGTGGCATGCCCGGATAAATACAGCGTAAATCCTCACATTATAAATGCCGCAGCAGTTAAAAAGAAAAACAAAATAGTATTTACAAATGATCCCAAAGAGGCGACTAAAAATGCAGATGTGGTTTATACTGATGTCTGGGCAAGTATGGGTGATGAGAATGAATTATCAAACCGCATTGCTGACTTTAAGGATTTTCAAGTAAATAAACAGCTGTTATCATTGGCAAAAAATGACGTAATGGTGATGCATTGTCTGCCAGCCCATCGAGGCGAAGAAATTTCCGAAGATGTGCTGGAAGATGTTAATAATGTATTTTGGGATCAGGCGGAAAATAAAAGACATATGCACAAAGCCATTCTGGAACGTTTAATATTAGGAAAGTAAATAGCAGGGAATGCAACCGAACATGGATAAAAGCAGTGATAATAAAAGGGTAAAAAGCGAAAAACTCTGGGGGGGAAGATTTACCCAGAGCACAGATGAACTGGTTGAAAAATTCAATGCATCCATTGATTTTGATAAACGGCTTTACGACAGTGATATTGAAGGCAGTATTGCACATGTTAAAATGATGGCCAATGAATCCATTATATCTAAGATTGATGCTGAAAAGATTGTTAAAGGGCTTGAAAGGGTAAAAACAAAAATTGAGAATAATGAAATTGTCTTTACACCCAGCCTCGAAGATATTCATATGCATATTGAAGATGCCCTGGGAAAAGAAATTGGAGATGCGGGAAGAAAACTTCATACGGGAAGAAGCCGTAATGATCAGGTAGCACTTGATGTAAGGATTTTTTTAAAAAAAGAAACAAAATTGATTATTAGGCTTTTAACCGAATTTCAAAAATCTCTTATCAAATTGGCCCAGAAGCATTTTAATGTGATCATGCCGGGATATACGCATCTTCAAAGAGCCCAACCAATCCTTTTTTCTCATCACCTCATGGCATATTATGAAATGTTCAAAAGGGATATCCAGAGATTTGAAGATTGTTTTAAAAGGATAGATGTCATGCCCCTGGGTACGGCTGCACTTGCCGGTACTACTTATCCCTTAAACCGGGAACTCACAAAAGATCTGCTTGGTTTTTCAAAAGTTTCAGATAATAGCATTGATTCTGTGTCAGACAGGGATTTTGTGATGGAGTTTATCTCTAACGCCTCCATCACAATGATCCATTTTTCAAGGCTTTCCGAAGAGATGATTCTATGGTCATCTTCTGAGTTCTCATTTATAACTATTTCAGATGCATTTACAACAGGCTCAAGTATAATGCCTCAAAAAAAGAATCCTGATGTGGCAGAACTGGTAAGGGGTAAAACCGGAAGGGTTTTAGGAAACCTTGTCAGCTTGTTTACTTTGATGAAATCTTTGCCCCTGGCATACAATAAAGATATGCAGGAAGATAAGGAACCATTATTTGATACAGTGGATACTCTCAAAATTTGCACAGATGTTTATACAAGGATGTTTAAAAATATTGAGGTCCATAAAAACAGAATGTATGACGCCTGCAAACAGGGATTTTTAAATGCAACCGATCTAGCAGATTATCTGGTGTCAAAAGGAATGACCTTCCGCAAGGCCCACGAGGTTGCAGGACAAGCAGTTGCCCATGCTCTGAAGCAGGAAAAGGAACTTAACGAAATGACGATTGAGGAGTTTCAATCCTTAAGCGGGTTGATTGAAAAAGATGTATATGGATTTATCGAGATTAATCAAATGATTTCAAGGCGGATTTCTTATGGGGGAACCAGCTTTGAAAATGTTAAACAGGCAATAAAAAATGCAGGAAGGGAGCTTGGCTTACAATGAAAAACAAGACCGCTTTCATTCAGATATTCTTAGCAATGTCTGCTATAATTATACTGGTGATTTCAGGATGCGGAACAAAAGGCCTTCCACTGGCACCAGAGATAAAAGGTCAAAAAATTGCAACCCCGATTGACTTGAAATATATTATTGGTGAAAAAGAAATTATTCTCTCTTGGAACCATGAGATTGATAATAAAAATGCCTTTGTTAGACCTGATGCCTTTGAAGTCTTTATGGCCAAAAAATCATTTGACGCATGTGTTGGATGCCCTTTTGAATTTAAGACAATCGGGGTTGTTTCCATGCCTTCCATGGAGTTTGTTTCCAAAATTGAAAAAGGATTTAAGTATTATTACAGGGTTCAAGCCTTTGGAGAAGACGATATGAGAAGCCCGTATTCAAAAACGATTTTATTTGAATCTAAATGAAAATAGAAAACCATATTGTTTATCTGAGCATTGGTTCGAATATTGGAGACAAGAAAAAAAACCTTAATGATGCCGTAAGCACATTAAACAGGCATGATCAGATTCATGTCGTTGAAGTGTCATCTTTTTATAAAACAGAACCACAAAATTTTACAGACCAGGAATGGTTTGTAAATGCGGCTTTGAAAATTAAAACAAATTTGGGTCCCAAAGATTTACTGGTCGTTATAAAAACTTTAGAAAAAAATCTGGACAGGGATGGGAAACCCTTCCGGTTTGGCCCCAGAATTATTGATATAGATATTGTTTATTATGATGATTTGGTTTTCAAAACCAAACATCTTGAAATTCCACACCCCAGAATGCACGAAAGGTGTTTTGTATTAATTCCCATTTGTGATATAGGAGCTCAGACAATCCATCCGGTTTTAAAATTACGATCAGATGAATTATTAAAAAAAATAGAAAAACAAGAAACCCAGAAGGTTATTCTTCTGGAACGGGAGGTTTAAAGTGAAGTTTTTTATTGATACGGCCAACATTGATCAGATCAAAGATGCCAATGATATGGGCATGGTTGACGGTGTAACTACCAATCCTTCTTTAATCGCCAAAGAAGACGGTGAGTTTAAAGAAATCATAGCTCAGATATGCAAGATAGTTAAAGGACCTGTCAGTGCGGAAGTTATCAGCCTTGATTGCGAAGGCATGCTAAAAGAAGCCAGGGAACTTGCAAAAATAGCCGAAAATATTACTGTTAAAATACCCATGACTGTTGATGGGTTAAAAGCGGTAAAGACCCTTTCAGATGAAGGAATTAAAACAAATGTAACTTTGATTTTTTCAGCGCTTCAGGCATTGATGGCGGCAAAAGCCGGAGCCACTTTTGCAAGTCCTTTTATTGGCCGTCTTGACGATCTTGCCCAGGAGGGAATGGGACTCATTGAGGAGATCGTTCAAATTTATGCCAACTATGATTTCAATACTCAGATTATTGTGGCCAGTGTAAGAAATCCACTCCATGTTTTGGACTCAGCACTTCTTGGTGCTGATATTGCCACCATTCCATACGGGGTCTTAAAAAAACTGGCAAGCCACCACATGACCGATAAAGGGATAGATTCTTTTCTGGCAGACTGGAATAAAAAAAACGGGTAAATTGAAATGGCCGGGTTTGATAAGATAAGAAAGTTTGTAATGACGCCTAATTTTATGACGATATCCCGTATTGCTGCCATTCCCTTGATAGTGATACTTTTAATGTTTGAAACAAAAATTACGACATTTGGAGCGGCTGTTCTTTTTTCAGCAGCTTCTATAACTGATTATTTTGATGGATACCTTGCAAGGAAACGGGGATTGGTTACAAACCTGGGTAAAATTCTCGATCCCATAGCAGATAAACTGCTGGTCTCTTCAACTTTGGTGATGCTGGTATCATTGGGGTTTATGCAGGCATGGATTGCCTGTGTGATCATTGGAAGAGAACTTGCAATTACCGGCTTAAGATGTGTTTTGATTGAAAATTCCCAGGATGTTGCGGCCTCATGGCTAGGTAAATACAAAACCGGTTTTCAGATAGCAGCCATAATACCGTTAACCATGCATTATAAATATATCGGCATCAACTTTAATGCCATTGGTATGTTTTTCCTTTATGGCGCATTAATTTTTACAATATGGTCTGGCCTTGATTATATTATCAAGGCCAGAAAATTTCTATCACTTTAAATGGATATGGGCAAATTTGATATTGACAAATTTGCTGTCTGCGTATATAAATTTCTTTTGTTTGCTGGGCGGGAATAACTCAGTGGTAGAGTGCGACCTTGCCAAGGTCGAAGTCGCGGGTTCAACTCCCGTTTCCCGCTCCACAAAAAAAAGGCGGCTTCGCCAAGGGGTAAGGCAACGGCCTGCAAAGCCGTTATTCTTCGGTTCAAATCCGAAAGCCGCCTCCATAAGTAATTCAAGGGTCTTGGAAGTTTTCCAAGACCCTTTTTTGTTTGCCCGGCATGGCGGGCAAACCCAGCCGGGAGAATCCCGGCGTC
>CAYVZG010000026.1:45844-55388 GCA_964455805.1 uncultured Desulfobacula sp. | reverse complement strand
GAGATATGATATTGTTGCATTAGAGAGAGCTTTAGTAGCAGTCCTTGGATATGCTCCAGGCATATTAGAAACACAGTAATGGATCACTCCATGCTTAAGATAAGTCGGCTTATCATGAGTTGTTGGCTTGCTTGTCTCAAAACACCCGCCTTGGTCGATCGCAACATCCACAACAACAGAACCGTCTTTCATTTTTTTAAGCATGTCTCTGGTGAGCAGTTTTGGCGCTTTTGCACCGGCAATCAGAACCGCACCGATAACAACATCCGCTTTGAGAACCAGTTCTTCTAAAACAGCTGCATTGGACATGACAGGAAAGCAGTTGGCAGGCATGACATCATCCAGGTACCTTAGTCTTTCCAGGTTGGTATCCAGAATATATACTTTTGCACCGAGACCGCAGGCCATTTTGGCTGCGTTAACACCGACTACACCGCCGCCGATTACAACCACTGTTCCGGGCTCAACACCGGTTACGCCGCCCAGCAGAATACCCATCCCACCCATTGGCATTTCAAGATATTTTGCCGCTTCCTGGGTGGCCATGCGTCCGGCCACTTCACTCATGGGAAGCAGAAGGGGAAGAGAGCCATTGTCTTTTTCAATGGTTTCATAGGCAATATCAATGGATTTGCTATCCATCAAGGCCTTGGTCAGTCGCTCTTCAGCTGCAAGGTGAAGATAGGTGAAAACGATCTGGTCTTCACGGATCATTTCATACTCTGATGGCTGGGGTTCTTTTACATGCATGACCATATCGCATTTTTCAAAAATCTCGGCAGGTGTGTCGGCAATGGTTGCATCGGCAGCAATATATTCTTCATCGGGAAAACCGGCGGCTATACCAGCCGTTTTTTCAACCAGGACATCATGACCATTATTTTTCATGGCAAAAACACCGGCAGGTGTCATGCAAACTCTTCTCTCAGCTACTTTGATCTCTTTTAAGATTCCAACAAGCATTGTAATTCTCCTTTAAAATTTATTGTTGAGTCTGTTCTTAAAATGTTTTTTCTATGGCAGTTGCCACTGCGGCAACAATGGTTTCGACCTGTTCTTTTGTTATGATCAGGCAAGGGGCAAAATTCATGACATTGTTAAACCCGTGAAAGCTTGAATTGGTTCTCCCTACAATCACGTTTTCAGCGAGTACATTGCCCATGAGTTGTGCCATCTGGTCTTCAGTAACCGGTTCTTTAGTGTTTTTATCATTGACAAATTCAATACCGCAGAAAAGTCCCTGGCCCCTGACCTCACCAACGCAATCATATTTATTCAGTTCTCTGAGTTTTTCAAGCAGGTAATCGCCCATAAGCCTGCTGTTTTCAACAAGATTTTCATCATCAATAATCCTTGTGCTTTCAAGCGCTGCTGTCATTGGTGCAGTGCATCCTCCATATGTACTTATATCCCTGAAGTAATCAAGACGCGTTTCAGGATCTGTTGGATCATTCAAGAACATATCATATATTTTCTGTTTTACAACAGTAGCAGACAATGCTTCATATGAGCTTGCAAGACCTTTTGCCATTGTAATAATGTCAGGATCAAAATCATAGTGCTCATGGCCCCAGAATTTGCCTGTCCTTCCAAACCCGCAGACCACTTCATCCACAATAAGCCAGATATCATATTTTTTGCATATTTCCTGCAAAATGGGGTAATATTCCTGTACAGGTCTCAAGATACCACCGCCGGCTGTGATGGGCTCGACAATCAAGCCGCCAATCGTATCAGGGCCTTCTTTCAGAATAATGTCCTCAACCTTGCGGGCACACTCAATATTGCATTCTCCGTAGACTTTATCATACGGGCATCTATAGCAGGCGCAGTGGGGAAATTCAACAAATCCTTCCACAAAAGGACCGAAATCCTGCTTTCTCTGGGCATGGCCTGAAGCACTCATGGCGCCCATGGTGGTTCCATGATAATCACGGTCCCTGTACATGATTTTGTATTTGCCTTTTCTACCCGGGTTGATCCTGGAAGCCTGCCGAACAATCTTAAAGGCTTTTTCATTGGCTTCAGAACCCGAATTTGAAAAATATACCTTATCTAATCTTGGCAGTTTTTCCAAAAGTTTTTTTGCAAATTTTATGGCAGGTATATTGCCGTAGGCTCCGGCAAAATAATTCATTTTTTTCATCTGTTCACAAACGGCCTCGGCTATCGAATCACGGCCATAACCTACCATGACACTCCATACACCACCTGATGTGGAATCAAGAAATTCCTTTCCCCTGATATCCTTAACAACCAGTCCCTGGCCTTCAACAATGATCATCTGTTCCTGGGTTTCAAAACACTTATGGGGTTTTAAGTGATGCCACAAACAGTCCTTGTCTCCATCAACCATTTCCTCAACATCATATTCCAGCCAGTCTTTTTTTGTTTCCATTGGTTTTTCCTTTTAATTTTTTTACACGCTTTTTTGGGGATTCATGTCTGCTTTATCAATTCCTGCAACAACTACTGGTGTTGTCATTGCGTCACGACGAAATGGTTCCCCCAGTTCCTGGTTGGTCATTACCTCTATGAAGGTGGTGGTGCCCTCTTCCATCTGTGCCCTTATAGCGATTTTCAGCTTTTCATTCAAATCCTCCATGGTTGTTGCCCGGACACCTTGCACACCGCAGGCTTTTGCGATGTCTGCATAGGAAACATCTTCATTTAATTCCGTCCCGACAAAATTGTCATTGTACCAGAGAGTGGTATTTCTTTTTTCCGCACCCCATTGAAAGTTGCGAAAGATGATCATGGTAATGGCAGGCCATTCATCACGGCCGCAGGCCGTCATTTCGTTCATTGAAATACCAAATGCACCGTCGCCTGCAAAACCGACCACAGGCGTATCCGGCTGCGATATTTTTGCACCGAGAATTGAAGGAAAACCATAACCACATGGCCCGAACATGCCGGGAGCCAGATATTTACGGCCTTGTTCAAAGGTGGGATAGGCATTGCCGATGGCACAATTGTTTCCAATATCAGAGGATATGATGGCATCGTCCGGAAGCGCTTTTTTGATGGCGCGCCAGGCCATGCGGGCCGTTATTTTATCCGGTTCACGATCGCGGGCACGCTCGTTCCAGGTGGTTCCGGGATCATCTTCTTCGTGATCCATAGCTGCCAGTTCAAGGGCCCAGTCAGATTTTGTTTTTTCAATGATTGCTTTGCGTTCCTCCCGGCCAAGGTTCCCGGCTGTCGGGTCAAGCTGGGAAAGAATTTGAGTCGCAACCTTTTTGGCGTCACCTGCTATACCCACTGTAACGGATTTGGTAAGGCCTATGCGATCCGGGTTGATATCAACCTGAATAATGGCCGCATCCTTTGGCCAATAGTCAATGCCGTAACCAGGCAGTGTGGAGAAAGGATTCAGCCTTGTGCCAAGCGCAAGTACAACATCCGCCCTGGAAATTAATTCCATACCGGCTTTTGATCCATTATACCCCAGGGGGCCTGCAAACAGCGGATGGCTTCCGGGAAAGGCATCATTGTGCTGGTAACCACAGCAAACCGGGGCGTCCAGGCATTCAGCCAGAATCATCGAATCCGCGATTGCATTGCCTATAACAACACCGCCGCCATTCAGGATTACAGGGAATTTGGCGTTGGATAGGAGTTCAGCCGCCTTGGCAATGGCGCTCTTCCCACCGGCTGGAAGTTCGAAATCTATAATTGCAGGCAGTTCAATATCGATAACCTGGGTCCAGAAGTCCCGGGGAATATTGATCTGGGCCGGAGCAGAGGCGCGTTTTGCCTGCATGATGACACGATTGAGAACTTCTGCCACCCGGGAGGGGTGGAGAACCTCTTCCTGATAGGCGACCATATCCTCAAACAGGGCCATCTGAGGGACTTCCTGAAAGCCGCCCTGACCCATGGTCATGTTTGCGGCCTGGGCTGTTATAAGCAATAGAGGCGTATGGTTCCAATAGGCTGTTTTTACAGGAGTTACAAAGTTGGTGATACCCGGTCCGTTTTGTCCCACCATCATGGACATCTTGCCAGAGGCGCGGGTAAAGCCGTCCGCCATCATACCGGCACTGTATTCATGCCCACAATCCCAAAAGGTAATGCCAGCGTTTGGGAAAAGGTCAGATACAGGCATCATTGCCGAGCCGATAATACCAAAGGCATGCTCAATGCCATGCATCTGGAGAACTTTTATAAAGGCCTCTTCAGTGGTCATTTTCATTGTATTATCTCCTTTAATAATTTTTGTTATCCGTTGTAAAAATGGTACTTTTCTCATCGTTTAAATTTATGTTTATATCGATGATATCTGATATATCACACATCACACATCTGTCAAGATAAATCTTAAATATATTTGCGGTGAGTATTCAGCAAATCTCAACAGAAATCAACCAAAGGAAAACCGTCGGGGGGCAGCCGTATTGACGGATATAGCAATAGCAATCAACGGCTCGGCAATCAGGGTAAAGCCAAGCCCTGAAAACTTAAATCTAAATGTACTGAGTAAAAAGCAAAAACTGATGAATAGGGATGATATGATTTCGGCTACACCATTTAAGAAAAAATAAAAATATGAGACGGCTGAAATAGGAGGATGATATGCCGGGAACCCAAGGGATTGAATGGTTTTGTCCAATAGGAATTATATGTGCTTGATCGATTTTTATTTTGAGTTACTCAAAGGGAATTCTTAGCATTTTATCATAGGTTTCTCTTATGATTTCAAGTCCGCTTTTGATATTGATTTCAAGTGTTTTTTTAACTTTTGCAGCATCTTGACTTTTGAGTGCATCAATGATTGCTCTGTGTTCCGTGTTAAATTTAATGCAATGCTCTTTTTCCCGCCTATATATATTAAGCACACTCTCCACAGAAAGGAGCAATGCCTGGGCAATATTGCAAAGGTGGGGAAGATTTGACGCTTCATAAATAAGACAGTGAAATTGTCTGTCAAAACTATAATGGTCTTTAGGAAACTTTCCCATGATCTCATGCAATTTCTCAAGTTTTAAAATATCAGCATCCGTCAGGTTTTCCATAGCTTCAACAGCCAACTTTGCTTCTATATCCACCCGCAGATCATAGATATGAAGGATCTCTTTTTGTGTGGGCGGTTTTTCAACAACGGCACCTTTGTAAGGAATATTTTTTACGAGTCCGGAACGGTCAAGGCGCATGAGCGCTTCTCTGATAGGACCACGACCAATGCCTAATTCTTCTTCAAGTTCAGACAGGACAAGGCGGCTCCCGGGATACTTGGAACCGGTGAGTATCATATCTCTTATTTTTTCATAAGCTTTTAGAGATTTCATGTAAGATTTATTGTCAGCCAAATTAAAAGCTCCTATAAATTATTGTAAAATAATTTTTTTTAAACAAAAAACATCTTCGTAATAAATTTCATAAGTGTCAGCCACTCGATTATTATGAACACGGCTTTTTGTCAACCAGTTATGATCTAAGGCTTATGAATAAAATCATTTGAGAAACAGTGAACGTCTTTTGTGCGGTACTGTGGGCTGTATACTTTGATGATTTCAAAAATAAAAATTTAGTTCTCAACAGCTTGGCTGTCTTTTAAGTTCTTTTTCGTTCCTTGCCAGCTGGACAATCTCAAGGGCCAGTATCTCGGCTGCATCAATGGCATGTATAGGCAAGTTTTCGTCCAAAACACTAAGTTCGGTACAGGCAATAATTGCTGTTTTTGCCCCCTTTTGTAAAAGGTTTTCACATACTTTTTTATATTCATCACGCACTTTGAAGCCCGTCTTCCCTTTTTTGACCGCTTTAATAACCTGCAGCAGTCGTTCCTGATACTCCGGATCCGGCCATATATCCCTAATCCCTGACACCTTGAATTTTTTGGTATAAAGTCCTGTCAAGGCAATGGCTGGTGATGCAAGTATTCCGACTTTATCCGTTCCGGGAAAACTAACTTTGACGTGATCAGACACAAGGTCGATAAGATTAATAACAGGTATTTTCACCGCATCCTGTACGGCATCATAATAATAATGGGCTGTATTGCAGGCAATCACAAGGAACTGGGCTCCCCATGTTTCAAGTCGCCTGCCCATATCTGCCATACAGGGGCCGGGATCTTCTCCATTTTTCTCAATGATGGCCTTTATTCTGGAGGGCACTTTGGGATTGTTATCCACAATACACCTTATATGATCGATATCATCTACCGCCGGTGTCAGGCGTATGATGCGCTGCATAAGATCTACCGTCGCTTCCGGACCCATTCCTCCGACGATGCCAACGATTTTTTCTTTCATTTTTTAATCCCTACCATGAAGGGAGCCTTTTTAAATAGGCTCCCAATAATGCAGAATGTTTTGATCGATAAAACTTATGACTGTCGGAATGTATCCATATAGGCAAACAATGCTGGAGATCCGCCGGTATGGAGAAAAAGCACTTTGGACTCTTTTGGGAAATGCCCATTACGAACAAGATCAATGAGGCCTGCAGCTGCTTTTCCAGAATAAACAGGGTCAAGGAGGATGGCTTCACATTTGGCAAAAAGCTTCACCGCTTCAACCATAGAATCGGTTGGGATGGAGTAACCCGGGCCCACATATTGATCAAAACAGACAATATCCTCAGGATCAACGCCTCCTTTTACTTCAAGTCTTTGGGCGGTTTCCACGGCCAGGTTGTAAACTAGTTTTTCCTGAACATCTTTTGTTCTTGATACATTCACACCACTGATGGGGATGTTGCCGTTCACTCCATTCATGCCCGCAACCATGCCGGCATGGGTCCCGGCAGAACCCGAAGGAATAATAATATGATCGATTGCAAGACGCATTTCATTAAGCTGTCCCATAGTTTCTTCGGCACAGACCGCATACCCTGTGGCGCCAATTGAGTTGGAGGCACCCCCTGGAATGATATAGGGCTTTTTACCGTTGGCTTTAAGTTCATTGGCTTTTTTGTCCATGTGTGCAATCATATCTGAACCACCTTCGACAACGCCAATACTCTTCACACCAAGCAGTTCAAAAAGAAAATTATTACCGCTGGCCTCCTCTTTATAAGACCCTTTTACCCTTTCTTCGAGGATGAGGTGGCAATCAAGCCCTTCTTTGGCAGCCCAGGATGCTGTCAGCCTGGCATGGTTGGACTGCACAGCACCGCAGGTGATGATGGTGTCGGCACCCAGGTCAAGGGCATCGGCCATGCAGAACTCAAGTTTACGGGTTTTGTTTCCGCCGGCGGATCCGGGAAGCAGATCATCACGCTTGACATATAGGTTAACGCCTCCGCCAAGCGTTTTGCTTAACGACGGCATGGCTTCAATGGGGGTAGGGCCCTGAAGATATGATCTTCTTGGAAATTTCGTGTAATTCATGGGTTGGACCTTTCTTTATGTGTTCATTACAATTGAAAAATAGCTTCTACTTCCACATCAGCGCCCAGTGGCAATGACGCCACCTGAAAAGCACTGCGTGCTGGAAACGGTTCTTTAAAATATTGGGCGTAGATTTGATTTACTGCAGCAAAATCCTTGATGTCGGCCAAATATACGGTGGTTTTAACTGCGAAATCAAGGCTTGTTCCCGCCTCTTTTGCGATGGCACTTAGGTTTTTAAAAACAATGTGTGCCCTTTCCTCAATGTCACCTGCAGGGATTTTGCCGGTTGAGGGATCAATGGGAAGCTGACCCGAGGTAAACAAAAGGTTGCCCGTTACCACGCCCTGGGAATAGGGACCAATGGCAGCAGGGGCATTGTTTGTTTGAATCGTCTTTTTAGACATGGTTGTTATTCCTTATTTTAGTAACGTTTTTGCCGCTTGTTTGATGATCTGGATGATCAGGCCACAATCATCCATGGTAAATGTCAGAGGGATGCGCATATCACACATGACGGCCAGGATGCGCCTGGTATTTGCAAGGTAAGGCAGTTCACCAAAATATTTCCAGCTTGAATAAGCAGAGGTAAATCCCACGGGTTCTTTATTGCCAAACCATTTGAGTTCAACTCCCTGATCCAGGCAGGTTTTCAAAAATGTCTGGATGGTCCCTTCATTCTGATCGACCAAGGAGAACTGAATAGAGCTTCCCACATAATTTTCCCGTGGGTCCCTTGGGGGACAGGTGATTCCTTTAATTTCGTTCAACCCCTGTTCCAGAGCACGGTATCGTTTGTTCCAGCGCTTGCACTGAATATCCAACGCTTTTAACTGGGGTCTTAGCAGGGCAGCCCGAAGATTATCCATACGACAGGAATAATTGGGCACCTGTGTTTTTAGGGTTTCAAAGACATCCGTGTCCGGCCTGGCTGTATGACGGTCATAGAGCATGTAGGAGCCGGAGTAAAAAATCGCCTGTGCAATGAGCTCGGGATCATCGGTCACCAGCAATCCACCTTCTCCGGAGTTCATGTGCTTATAGGTCTGGGTGGAAAAGCATCCCACCTTTCCAAAGGATCCGGATTTTTTGTTGTCCCAGAAAGCCCCCATGGTGTGGGCACAATCTTCAATGAGGAAAAGGTCGTGGGTATGGCAGATTTCCATTATCCTGTCCATATTGGTGATATGTCCGCGCATGTGGGAGAGCATGAACCACTTGACATCGTGAGCAGCGGCTTTTGCCTCAAGGTCGGCCAGATCAATGGTATAGTCGTCCACAATATCCACCAGCTCAATGCCTGCTCCACAGTTTTCAATGGAACCGGGAACAGGTGCCAGGGTATATGCATTACACAATACTTTGTCCCCGGGTTTAACGCCGGCGCTTTTAAGGGCAAGATACATGGCGCTGCCGCAGGATGCACATGAAAGGCAATATTTTTTGTCCATATATGCTGCAAATTCTTCTTCCAAAAGGGCGGCTTCACCTTTTTCTCCAGGATTCACATTATAACGGTGGAGTTTGCCGGATTTTAAAATTTCCAGGGCTTTTTGAATTCCCGCATCGCAAATGGGCTCCTGCAGGGTGAAATCCTTTGTGAATTTTTTTATACCCGTGTCAGACATGATTTATACTCCTGTAGTCTTTTCAAAACCTTGTCCATCTTTATATATTCGGTAACAGTCCTGTTTAGTATTTGGTCTGGTTATAGACATCAAAGTCCCAGTCCTGTCCAGGAAAATATTTTTTTAATCTCCAGTCACAAGCCCTTGCGTGGCCTTCCATTCCCTCAACCCTTGATAAACGGGATGCAGCACCGCTGATGACCTTGTTGGCTTCCTTGCTGATTTCCTGGTAGGTATAAATCTTGAGAAATTTCATTACATTCAGCCCGCCAGAATAAAAGCCTGCTTTTTTGGTGGGAAGAATATGGTTGGTACCCGAGCACTTATCCCCATGGGGAACTGCGCTGCCTTCTCCAAGGAACAAGGATCCATAGGCGGTCAGATTCTCTACCCAAAAGTCAAGGTCTTTAGCCATTACCTGGACATGTTCTGCAGCATAGGCGTCATTTACCCGGCAAAGCTCTTCTTTGTCTTTGCAAAGTACAATTTCACCATAATCTCTCCAGGAGGATCCAGGCACTTCAGGGTTTGGCATATCAGCAATAATCTTTGGCATGACATCAAGCACTTTTTCACC
>CAYVZG010000026.1:0-45834 GCA_964455805.1 uncultured Desulfobacula sp. | reverse complement strand
TGAGTCGGTAAACAGCCAGACTGGTGAATCAAACCCGTGCTCTGCCTGGGAAACCAGATCAACAGCAACCGTCATGTAATCGGCTGTGTCATCGGCAATGATAGCCGATTCCGTGGGGCCTGCAAATACGTCGATAGTACATTTCCCCGCTGAGGAAAGAATGCTTTTGGCCTCAGCCACATATGCATTGCCCGGACCTGCCAGAATATTGGCCGATTTGCCGGTGAAAAGACCGAACGCCATGGTGGCAATGGCCTGAACCCCACCCATTTCAATGATAATGTCAGCACCGGCAATATCCAGGGCATACACAACCGCCGGGGCAATACTTTTCCCCCGGGGAGGGGAGCAGGCAATAACGGTTTTAACCCCTGCCGCCTTTGCCGTGGCCACACTCATGATGGCAGAACAGGCATGGGCAAACCGTCCGCCGGGAATATAACACCCGGCAACGTCCATGGGGATGATTCTCTGGCCCAGTCGCACTCCTGGGATGGTTTCTTTTTCAAATTCCTGAATACTTTCCCGCTGGGCCTTTGCAAATCCGTAGACCTGCTCATGGGCAAACCGGATATCCTGTTTGACCGTTTCAGGAACCGAATCAATGAGCTGCTGTTTTTTTTCCGGATTAAGGATGAAATCGCCTTCCCAGTTGTCAAATTTTCTGGCAAGTTCTATGACGGCTTTTTCGCTGTTTTTCTCTATGTCGGAGAGAATGCCCTGAACAATACCCCGGATCTTTTCCGAATTTGATTCAGCGCTATTGTCTGCCTTTTTGATATACTCCATTATTGTCTCCCTATTTGATTTCGATATCCACTGTTAGAATTGGATGCTATCTTTTTAACAGAATAACTATCCATAACTCAAGTATTTTATAAAATATAATTAATTATATTTTATAAAATACTCGAACCCATAAATCAATTAGGCTTTAAATTCCAACGCTGTTTTGAACATGGCCTCTACATTTTCAGGCGGCACATCAATCTGCATATTGTGAACAGACCCCAGCACATATCCGCCGTTGGTTGCCAAATCTGCAATTCGTTTTTTTACCTCTGCCTGTACATCTGACACACTGCCGTATGGAAGCACTTCAAAGGTATCAATACCACCCCAGAACGTCAGCCTGTCGCCAAATCGTTTTTTCAACTTATCCGTCTCCATGCCAACGGCTGTTGCCTGGACCGGATTTAAAATCTCAATACCTATTTCGATCATATCATCCAGAAGGTTGACAATGGAGCCGCAGCTGTGATGATAAATTTTGGCTTTGGTAAATTTTTTGATATGGTCAATGAGTTCTGCATGGTATGGTTTAATGATTTCCCGATAGGTATCAGGTGACATCAGGGAGGTGTTTTGGGCACCCAGGTCATCTGCCACCTGGATGACGTCAAGAAATTCGCCCACCTCTTTCAGATAGAGTTCTGCATTTCGTTTTCGATGATCCACCACCCTTCTGAGAAGTGCGTGGGCCATGTCTTTATACATAACCAGATCCAGAAGAAATTCCGAAAGACCCCTCAGGTACCATGCCTGTTCATAGGTGTTACCAGGCGAGCCCATGCAGCCCACCAGAGCGTATTCTCCTGCTTTGTAAAGGGTTTGCGCATGTTCACGAAGCCCTGTGTAATCAAATTCTTCATCCGGATCCGGCCAGGGGTGTTTTTCGATATCCTCAAGACTTGTCGCCTTTTGCAGGGGATGGGTGCAAAGGTTTGCATACCCATTACTTATTTTTCGCCCAACTCCCCAGGAATCCACAAACTCCATTTCTTCGGCAAAGGGTCTTGCCGGTGCAAATGCCTTGTTTCTAGGACGTATGTGACGGGTGTCAATTGAAAAATGACACAATACCTTTTCATCCATGTAGGCTGTTTGCCAGATGTGGGACATGATTTGGGTGGGGATATTTGTAAACCCAAGATGTTTTTTCAATTTTTCATAGGCAGGGATCATCAAAGTGGTCTGTCTGCCACCGAGATCAATCGGCACCCGATCCGGCTCTTCATGATTCAATGCCATTAACACTCTTTCTTTGCTGTTCACGCTATAGGGTCTCTTTTTTTTAAAGATTCGATTAAAGATTAAGTTAAAGGATAATACAAAATACCCATACCATCCTTTAACTCCATATAAACATTCTTTCTTAAAGGGTTATCCAAATATGCTGTTAAGAAATTCAGGAAGCCATAATGTCAGCCCGGGAAAATAGGCGATTAAAAAGACAACCAATACACTTACAAAGACAAAAGGCAATGCATTCAGGGAGATATCCTCCAGCGTAGCCCTGGCTACACCAGATGCAATAAACATGTTTTCACCAAGAGGAGGGGTTGCAAAACCGATTTCGCAGCAGCAAACAAGAACCACACCAAAATGGATGGGGTCCACTCCAAGGGAAATCATGACAGGTAGCAGTACCGGTGTTACCAGCATTATGGTTGCCAAGGTTTCCATGAACATGCCCATGAAAAGGAGAAAGAATATTATCAATGCCCAGATCATATACAGATTATCCGTAAGATTTAACAAGCCTGCGGCAATGAGATCGGGGATCTTGTTGATGGTGAGAAGCTGGCCGAACGCCAGAGCTGTAAACATGATGATCAGAACACGACCGGTTATCCATGTGGTGCTTTCAAGGGCCTTCATGGCACCTTTGAGTTCAATCTCCTTATAGATGAAAATGCCGACAAAAAGGGTATAAAAAATGGAAACGATGGCAGCTTCAGTGGGAGTAAAAAAGCCAGTGTATATGCCTCCAAGGATGATGACCGGGGTCAGAAGGGCCCAGAAACCCTCCTTCATAGTTGTCATAACGCTTCTGACTGAGAGTTCTTTGCCATCCCCTTCATACTTTTTCTGTCTGGATCTTAGATAATTCATTGCCATCAGTCCCACAGCCAGCATAATGCCGGGGATAAATCCTGCTATGAAAAGATCCGCTATGGATTGGGACGCTGCAACCCCGTAAATAACCATGGGAATGCTTGGGGGGATAACAACACCTAATCCCCCGGATGAGGAAGTAACCGCTCCTGCATAGCCTTTATTATAACCGTGACGTACCATGGCAGGTATCATGAGCATGCCTACGGCTGCAGTTGTGGCAGGCCCGGAACCTGAAATCGCACCAAAAAAGAGACAGGATAAAATAGTAGATGCTGCCATTCCGCCCGTAAAGGGACCGGCCATTGCTTCTGCGACGGCAACCAGTCGTCTGGAGATGCCCGCCGATTCCATGAGAGCCCCGGAGAGGATAAAGGCGGGAAGTGCCATGATGGGAAATGAATTTACAGATGTATAGGCGATTTCCACCAGCCCTTCCAGAGGCTTACCACTGAAAATCATTCCGCCCATAGCTGCCGCTCCAAGGGAGAGGGTGATGGGGGCGCCTACGATCAAAAGCCCGACAAAGGTGAGAAAAATAATCGCTGTAACACTCATGATGTCACCTCGCTTTCAGAACCTTCATCATCCAGATTCCCTGTATCCACCTTGTCAACATCGGCAATTTCTATTTTAAGGATGTGTTTCATAATATTGACCTGTATGATTCGGATGGTCATCAGGGAAAAAGCAATGGGGAAAATCATAAAAATATAGGCCATGATCCAGTCAAGCGTAGGTGAATACTCTGGAAACTCAAAGCCTTCTTTAATAACATTGATGCTGTAATAAACTATCACACAATTAAAGACAATCCATACAAGATCAGATAAAAGGGTGGATATGTCCCCGACTATTTTGGGAAATAGTTTAAATTGAAATGTTACTCGGTTATGGGCGGCCAGCCGCGCCGCATAGGTTGCGCCCAAAAAAACAAACCAAACAAATGCAAAGCGGGAAAGTTCTTCTCCCCAGGGAATGGAAGCCGGTAAAGGGTAGTGCTCAAGAAAGCTTATATAATGGGACAGTTGATCGATTGCACTAAAAACAATTCTGAGTACAATTTGCAGAAAAAGCAGGCAGACAAAAAATACCAGCAGGATCTGGCAAAGATAGCTCTCAAGATTATCTAGAATTTTAAGGGTGGTTTTGGCTCGCATAAATTACTCCATCATATATAGAAAGTCTGCCCGACAAAAGCCGGACAGACTGACAGAATCTAACGTCCAAGCGCTTTTACAACTTCACCAACGGCACCTTTTCCACCGACGGTATCGTAAAACTTGGGCCAAACTGTATCCATTGCAATTTTTGACCATTCTTCTTCATTTTCTATTTCAAGGTATTTAACCCCTTTTTTTATCATGTTCTGTTTGGCTGTTTCCGCTTCAGTGACACTGAAAAGCAGATTAAACTGCTGGGCCTCAATACCGGCACGGGTAAACATGGCCTGGTCTTCAGCTGAAAGCGATTTGAAAAATTTCTCACCAAAGATCAACGGCTGCAGAGAAAAAAGATAATGAACCTCAGAAGTGTATTTTTGTACCTCATAAAATTTCATTGTATAGTTAGCTACATGGGGGTTATCCTGTCCGTCAACCACCTTTTGCTGCAATGCGGTAAAGGTTTCCGGCCATGCCATGGGAATCGGTTCGGCGCCAAGTGCTTTCCAGGTTTCGATCATGATGGCGTTTTTGGGAACTCTAATTTTAAGACCTTTCAGGTCATCAAGGTTGGTTACAGGTTTTTTGGAGTTTGTCAGGACCCGGAAATTTGAATATCCCCAACCGAGAAGATGAACGCCTGCTTCTTTGATAAGGATATCTCTCCACTGGTCTCCAAGATCCCCTGTGGTCACTTTTACGGCATCATTAAAACTTTGGATCAAATAGGGAAGGGTCAACACCCCGACGGATTTGGCAAAAGGAGTAATGTTGTTAATGGCAACAACTGCACCATCAATGGAACCCCGGCGGGCATCTTTTACCATTTTTTGTTCGTCACCCAGCTGGCCGGCGGGAAAAATATCTACTTTGTATCTACCATTACTGGTCTTTTCAACGATTTCTTTAAACCGGAGTGCCAGAACACCCTGGTCAGAATCAATGGGATCGCCCAGACCGATTTTCAGCGTTTTTTCCGCAGATGCTGAGACTGGGATCATCAAAGCTGCCACAAAAAAAACCATTAAACTAAAAATTGTAAATCGTTTCATACTTCCTCCTAAATTGAAATTTTCAACCATTTTTTGCTGTACAGCAATATGCTGTGGTACAAAAACACAAACCTATATAAAAAAACCGGTATATGAAATATTTTTCATATACCGGTGATTTATAAATTGAAGATTTTATTTACAATCTCATACTTATTCGGATGCCGCAGTAAAGATAACGGATGGATTGGGTTCGTTGTCATTGGCCTCTCTTTGGGTAAATTTTGTTCCAATGTCAGCATTCTATCATAATTAGTTTTCCTTTTTTTAACTACAATTCATTTGGGTGTCAAGTATTTTATAAATTTTTTTTAACTATATTTTATAAAATCCTATTTCCTATTCATTTTTCTATCCCTATGCAGACAATTTTAAACGTGTAAATGGTTCAGTGATATTTTTTCCGATAGTTTTCCAGGGTGAGTTGTAATGAGATTTGTTTTATGGACGCCTTTACCCATAACTTATCAGTTTTGCTATAAAGATGGTTGGTTTGTGGTTCGTATAAAACCATGTCTTCGAAGGCTGAACAACTATTGTTTTAGGTAATGTGGCATGGTGAAATCAGGGCAATTTAATCCAGAGAAAGACCGTGTTTTTTTAGTTTACGCACCACCGTGGACTGGCTGATATTAAGATGATTGGCAAGGTCTCTTGTTGAATCAAAGTTTTCCATTGCCTGTTCAAGCTTTTTTCTTTCAAATTCGAGCAGTTCTTCATTAAGACCCTGTGAAATCGTTGTGTTCCTGTTTCCGGGCGGGGAAATATTTTTTGATTTCAACCGTGTTAAGGCCGGCGGGAGGATTTTATCCAGCACATCTTTTTCTTTTATGACAACGGCATTTTTAATAATATTTTTCAATTCACGTACATTTCCGGGAAAGTCATGGGCTTGAAGCTGCTCAAGACAATTTTCTGAAAACCGTTTTTTCTGTTTGTAAATTTTATTATATTTTTTCAGGTAAAAATTTGAAATCTTTAAAATATCCTCTGTTCGATTTCTAAGGGGCGGAATATGAACCGGGAAAATATTGAGGCGAAAATACAGATCCTGGCGAAATTTTTTCCGGTGGACCAGTTCCTCAAGGTTTTGATTGGTGGCTGCTATGACAATACAGTCCACCTTGATGGTCCGGGTTCCTCCAAGTCTTCTGATTTCCCCGTCATCAAGAAATTTGAGGAGTTTGGCCTGAACCGGAAAGGGCAGATCTCCGATCTCATCTAAAAATATAGTCCCCTGATTAGCCAGTTCGAACAACCCGGCCTTGCCTGAATCAGAGGCGCCGGTGAATGCCCCTTTTTCATATCCGAACAATTCAGCTTCCAAAAGCATGTCCGGCAGTGCTGCACAATTGATTGAGATAAACGGTTTGTTCCTTCGATTGCCATTATGATGGACAAACTTAGACATAAGGCCTTTGCCCGTACCCGATTCCCCTGTAATAAGAATATTGGAGGCATCCATTTTTGCAAGTTTAAGAAGCACCGTTAATACCTGGTTCATTGGAGGGGCATCAGCAATAATTTTACTGTTTTTCAATTCCAGAAGATTGCGATTGGATAGTTCGCTTTTAATGGTGTCGGCAACCTCTGTTACCTGCTCCAGCCTGGTTCTCAACTCCTTGACAATGGTCATGTCATGTTCAATGACAACAACAAACAGGATTTTGCCCTGGTCATCAAATATGGGCATGCCCGAAGCCATGATATATTTATTGCTTTTAATGACGTAGAGAGGGCGGGTCAATGGCTTTTGGAATTTTAATATGGCAGGGGTAAGCGCTGTGTCCACAATTCCATTATCCACAATGTCAGTGATCTTTGTCCCGATCATCTCTTCTTTTTTAAGCCCGATTAGCCCTGCAGCCACATCATTAACTTTTAAAACGATTCCCTGGTGATCAAGGATATATATCCCATAGTAACTGTGGTCCAAAAGGGTTTGAAACTGCATCAGCATTTCTTTTATATTGGGCAGTTTCCAGGCAGATGCTTCAAGCGAATCAAGGTCTCGTATGAAACAGGCAGCTCCACTGGTACCATTTTCATCCTTTACCAATGCGACCGTTGTTTCAAACCCGCCTTCAGGTTTTTTGAAATGAAATGACTGGTTTTCATGGTCTTGTTCAATGCAAGATAGTATCTGTTCCGCCATTAAGGGATCAATCTCTTTCAAAGAAGTGCCCGTGGAAATATCACAGTCAAGCATTTGTTCTGCTCGAAGATTGGCATATTGTATAATCCCGGTGCTGTCCACACCCATGACACCGACAAATGAATTTTTTAAAATAGTTTCAGGCTGAATGCTCATTGATGTATCCTGTTTGAATGTTTTCTTTAAATAAGACCATAGCAAGTCAGGCAGAAGGGGTCAATCTTATTTGATTCCTAAATTTAATTTCAATTGTTGACATTTAATTAAATACCGGGATATAAGATTTGTATTATTCTTTTTCTTCACATTGATTTTTTAAAAATCGCATAATTAATTCTTTTTATTGACATGTTTAATTAAAATAAGTTGTTGAAAACTATTTTGGAAGAGAGACTAAATATTCATAAATTAAGTTTTGCCACGGCAAAGATTTTAGAGGACGATATTGCAGAAATCATAGTGGACAGTGATATTGAAATAAACTCTAAAATGGTTTTTGAATATCATGACTGGATAAAAAATAACCTTCCAGACCCCTGTTTTGTTCTGATTAATAAGAAAAATTCATTTACCTATTCTTTTAATGCACAAATAAAAATTGGAACGATCAATCAGATTAAGGCAGCCGCTTTTTTTACACCGGGGAATGCAAGTTTTTATGTAACTTCCATGCTGGGTGAATTTCCAAGAAAATTGAATTGGAATTATAACATATTCAGGGTAAGGGATGAGGCCCTTTTTTGGTTGAAAGATCAGAGAAAGCCTGTAATGAAAAAATAGGTTTAAAAAAGCAAATTGCCGGGACAGCTTTTTTTGCTTAAGCTGTCCCGGCAATCGTTTTATCACTTTTCAGATTATCATATTCTGAATTTTTTTCCGGATCATAATCCCCTTACTTTTTTCAAAAAAGATATAAGATCTCTGTCCAGGCTCTTTGAAATCATCATTTCGGGTCGGTCTGCCAGGATTTCCTTATATCTTTTATTGGCCCGTGCCATGATGCTTTCTTTTCCGGAAGATTCCCATTTGTCATAGGAGGTCCAGCAGGAGACCGTGGGGAGCCATTGATCTTTGAATCGATTAAATGTATGGGGATGGGACAGGTAGCTGCCTCCCGGTCCAATTTCTTTCATCACATCCAGAGATATTTCACTTTCTTGAGTATCCACGCCTTCGCAGATTCTGATTACCCGGCTCATCATCTCTTCATCAATAATAAATTTTTCATAGGAGATGGTCATGATGGCATCTAAAACACCAAACACCTGTTCCACCATATGGCCTCCTGCCAAAAACCCCATTAACATATTCTGCATGGTCTCGTAGCCGGCCTGAATATCCACTGCCTTGGAATCGGTCATACCGGACATGATCCGTGTGGGAACTTTATAAAAATCGATGGCCATCTGAAGGCAGGTGGCATTGATAAGAAATTGTTCAGGTGGTGAATATACGCAGACGGCTGTTCGCATGTCAGCCATGGTGGAAGCAGGACAATAAACAGCGGGTCCGCCTGGATTGATCAGCTGAACAAGGGTTGTGCCTGCTAAAATTTCTGCATTTTGCTGGATAATGCTGCCAAAAATACTCATGGGCGAAGTGACTCCGGCCAAGGCACTGGCCAGCAGATAGATGGGTTGGTTTTTGCCGGCATAGGCAAGTATGGTTTCCAGGGTTTCAGTGGCGTATTTCATCGGGCTTAACGGATTGGTGCTGACCCCGATGCAATAATGATCCCTTAGAAAGTTTTTTCCAAATACCATTTCCACCATTTCCAGTGATTCGTCTGCTTTTTTTTTAATGGTACAATTTCCCACAAGGGGCTTGTCCGTGTGCTTGATGGTTTCATAAAGCATATATAGTGCCCGTTCCGAAGCTTCCACATCATCAGGGGCCACGGGTGATGCTCCCGTGAGTTTAACGATCTCACTGGCCTGGGACAATTTTTGGAAATTGGCAAAATCCTCAAGAAGTCCCCGGCGCTTTCCTCTGTCCATATCTTCACAGAAAACACATCCGATATTTGGATGAGGCGCAATACCGTCTCCTATAGTGACCGATTGCTGATCATTTACAGCTTCGTGCCGATAGACATCCGGTGTATTTGCCATGGCAGTTTCCACCAAGGAATTGGGAATAAACACAGTTTTACCTTGTACTTTTGCGCCATGGGTTTTAAATATTTCAAGGACCTTTTCGTGTTCAAATATAACTCCGGTATTTTCCAGAAGATCTATACTTGCTTCGTGGATTCTGGGAAGGTCTCCCTGCCCGACAATTTTGGTTCTGGAAAGTTTCCTTGTACTGGAATTACAAAAGGTGTTGGCTGTGATCATTTTTTTAAAGCCTCTGTCAAAACGGGTACCACTTCGAATAGATCACCAATGATGCCATAATCTGATTTTGTAAAGATAGGTGCATCTTTGTCCGTGTTAATGGCAACGATTACATTGGAGGTTTTCATGCCGGCAAAGTGCTGAACCGATCCGGAAAGGCCGCATCCAATATACAGTTTGGGGCTCACGATTTTACCGGTCTGACCCACCTGCATTGAATGGGGTGCATATCCTGAATCCACTGCAGCCCGAGATGCTCCCACTGCCGCATCCAGCGTTTCTGCGCATTCCTCTAAGAGCTTAAAGTTTTCACTGGAGCCCATGGGTCTTCCTCCGGTGATTATGACGCTGGCTTCGGTGAGATCTTTTTGACCTGAGTCTGCCTTGTCAACGGATGTGATGGTAATGGCACTATCGGTATTGATAGCTATAGAATGTTCTGTAACCATACAGGTGGCAGGTATTGGTGCTGCATCAAAGCTGTTGGGTCTGATCCCGCACACAAACGGGCTTGCACACATTTCTATTGTCGCAATTGCCTTTCCGGAAAAATGAGATTTTTTCACGGTATTGTCCTGGAAATTTATATCTACACAGTCCAGGGCGAGGGGCGCTTTCAATGCCATGGCCGCCCGGGCAAGAATATCATTGCCTGTGGGGCTTGAAACGCCCATAAGAGCGGTTACGCCAAATTCCTTCGCCCCTTGGGCCAGGGCATCTCCCGCAGCTTCCGGCTGTTTTGAGAAGTCGATATCAGGAGCTGTAAGGTTAACCAATTGGGTGATACCATATTCGCCAAGACTCTCCTTGTATTTTTCAGCAAGTCCGTCCAGGACAAATCCTATTACTTCACCACCCTGTATAGCTGCGGAAATGATCCCTGGCACACTCTTTTTTATATCCTGGTCCGCAGTTTCAATAAATACACCAATCTTTGACATGATTTCTCCTTAAATAACCTTTTCTTCTTCTCTTAAAATTTTTACCAGGGAATTAACTATTTCCTCAGTGCTTCCTTCCAGAATTTTGGCGTTGGATCTTTCCTGAACCGGCTCAAGACTTTTTATCCTGCATCCTTTTTCATCTACAATTTCCAGGCTCGACATATCAATGGGTTTAATCTCTTTTTTCTTTGCTTTTAAGATGGCTGGTAATTTAGGAAATCTGGGTTCGTTCAATCCCTTGGTTGCACCAATGATGCATGGTGTTCTTACCGTCAGAGACTCCCTTGCACCGCCATCAATTTCCCGTTGAACTATTGCGTTTGATCCCTCCAGGGAAAAACCAACAACACCAGTTACTACGGGAAGACTTAATTCAACTCCCAATCGGTATGGGGTCTGCATTCCTTCACTGTCCACGGATTGTTTCCCCATGAAAACAAGATCGGCCTGGCCATCGTTTTTTATGGCTTTAGCCAGGGCTTTTGCAATAAGAGCGCTGGAGGGAAACTGCTCGTCTGTTTTTACCAGAATGCTTCGGTGTACTCCCATTGCCATAACAGATTTTAAGGTATTTGCAGATGTTTCATTTCCAACACATACGGCAATCACTTCTCCTTCACCTGCTTTTTCCACCAATGAGACAGCCTCTTCCACTCCATATTCATCATAGGGATTGGCAACATATTTTACCTGTTTATCATACCCGGTTTCGTCGACAATTTTAATATTTGCCGCTGTGTCTGGAACATGTTTGACACACACATAAATGCGCATTATTAATTTCCTTACTCTTTTTCGTTTTGTTGCGGGCCAGATCCCAAAGGCCCTGGCCCGCGGTGAATTATTCCTTGATTCCCAGTTCTTCCTCGGCACCATCGATTATGGCGCGCACGTTTTTGAGGACCTCGTCGGACAATTGAGGTGGTTTGTAGGTTTCCAGAATATGTTTTACTTCGTCACAGGCCCGCTCATAAGCATTCTGTGAACCGGCTTTTTCCCACCTGGGTCTCATCCTTCTATCCATCAATTTAGGACTTGTAGTCAACCGCATGTGTTTAAAGGTGGTTTCGTGGGCAAGATAATCCTTAAAGGGTCCGACCTCCTTGATCGTATCCAGAGAAAGGGTTTCATCATTGACCTCGATACCGCCTACAGTTCTTTTTATTAATCCGGCCACTTCATTGTCCAATACCAGTTGTGCCAAGTCGAAAGTGATTCCCATCTCCAGCATTCCTGAACCGTAAATGACGTTGCACCCTGACAACGCCGGCAAGATGCCTGTGATGGTTTTTTCATGACCCGACTGGTAATCGGTAACTTTGCTGTCGCCCTAGCCACCGGCGGCAAAAACAGGCAGGCTGTAGTACCTGGCAAGTCTTGATACCGCTGCATTGATCAGAGCCGTTTCCGGTGATCCAACCGTTGCTGTTGCCTGTTTTAAGTCCAGAGGACAGGTTGAGCTGCCATAAATAAAGGAAGCCCCTTTTTTGACCAGCTGGCTTAATACAAGACTGGAAAGCACTTCTGCGTTCTGTTGCACAAGAGTTCCTGCAATGTGGATGGGAGATGAGCCGCCTGACATGGCCATGCCGATACAATTGACCCCCATACCATTCATGGCAGCCTCAATAATGATCTCGCAATGGTGGCTGGAAAGCTTCAACGGGCTGATGGGGCATGTGACAAATGTAAGGAATGGTCTTTCCCTGAATTTTTCTTCACTTCCGGCAATGGCACAGCACATTTCAAATATTTTGCCGCATTGATATCTATCAACGGGTCCCAGCCAGTGATGCTTGGTGGTATTGGTCAATGAGGCTTCAGCGTTGTGCAGGGCCTGGACAGAATGGTGCTTGTCATGGGAAAGCATGCAACGCTCATAGGTTTCAATGTTTTCCAGGTAATCAATAATCCGGGAAGCCATCTCTACATCCTGTTTTGTTGTTTCCCGGTGTTCTCCCGTGTAAGGATCCACAAACATGATTCCTTCGCCAAAGTTAGTAAATGTAACCCGGTTTGACTCTAGCACCACATCGCTTTCCGGGATTCGGCCGTAGGCGTGAAAAGTGTCCGGGGTTGAACGGATACAATCTTCCACAAGATAATTGGGGAAGGTAACCACGTTGTCTTTTTCATTGACATTGGCACCACCGATTCGGAAGATTTCTCTTGCCTCTTCACTTTCCACGTAAACACCGGTGTTTTTCAGTACCTCAAGGGTTCCCAGATGAATCTCATACAGCTCATCATCTGTGAGGACATTGAGACTGAAGCCGCCGCCTTGCAGTTTACCTGACTTGATAGGTCGCTTCATTTTAAACTCCTTTATTCAATTTGCCATTTATCATGATCAATAAATCAGAGATCGATGTATACATGATCTCACCTGCTTGGTCCATGCGTGATTTATACCTTGATCGATTTTCCTTCGGGGTCATAAGGTGCTTTTAGATGAATAGTGATGGGATATCTTTTATCTTCAACCTCTATTTCATAGTCACCTTCCATGATCCATTCATCGGTAATCCCCTCTTCGTTGTAAAAGTATACCATACCAATGGAATTGCCTGTAACATGGGCATAGGAACCATGGGTGTTTTCACCGACGATCTTGCCGTTGCAATAGATGGGTTCATCATGATAGATTAAAGGTTCAGGATCATCAATGGTAAAAATGACCAGCTTTTGTTTTATGCCTTCTTCTTTTTGTTTGACAAGTGCAGCTTTGCCTATAAAGTCATCCTTGTTAAGCTTGACTGCAAATCCAAGGCCGGCTTCATAGGGGGTCGTATCCGGGGTAATATCACTGCTCCAGTGCTTGTATCCCTTTTCCAGTCTCAGGGAATCCAGGGCATGGAGGCCGCAGAGGCCGACATTAAATTCTTCACCTGCTTCCATTAATTTATCAAAAACATCCTGGGCAAAGGGAGTGGGGATATAGAGTTCCCAGCCCAGTTCTCCAACAAAACTCATGCGAACAGCAAACGCTGTGGCATAACCGGCATCGATCTCTTTGGCTGTAGCAAAGGGAAAAGCCTCATTGGAAAGGTCTGCGTCTGTAATTTTGTTTAAAAGATCACGGGATTTAGGACCCATTACACCCAGCATGATATAGGACCAGGTGATATCGGTCAGAACCGCATTGGCATCTTCCGGTATTTGTCTCATGATCCAGTCAAAATCCCGGGTAGATGTGGCACCGGCTGTTACTATGAAGAATTTGTTTTCCTCCATTTTTGTCACGGTGAGATCAGCTTCTATACCGCCCCGCTCATTGAGCATCTGGGTATAGACAACCTTCCCTGCGGGTACGTCCACATCATTGGCGCAAATCATCTGAAGAACTTTTTGTGCATCCTTTCCCTGCATCAGAAATTTACCCATGGAACTCAGATCATAAATACCCACATTTTCCCTTACATTCATGTGCTCCTGGGCAGAATATTCAAACCAGTTCTGTCGTCCCCAGCTATATTCATATTTGGGCTCAACACCTTTTGGGGCGAACCAGTTGGCCCGTTCCCATCCGGAAACCACACCAAAACAGGCACCACGATCTTTTAATCGGTCGTGAATAGGCGTTTTTAGGACATCTCTGGATGATGTGGGTTGTTTAAACGGCCAGTGATCCGTATAAAGGTTGCCAACGGATTCAACGTTAACACGTTCTTCAATGTATTTCAGGTTGTTCTGCCACTTGTTATAACGTCTGATATCAACCGGCCAGAGATCCTCTTCTGGATATCCCTGGGCAATCCATGTGGCAAGGGCCATACCCGCTCCACCGGCGCTGGTTATACCCACTGAGTTCATACCCGTGGCAACAAAAAAGTTTTTCACACCCGAAGCCTCTCCAAGAAGATAAGCCGTATCCGGGGTAAAGCTTTCCGGTACCGTGGTCAGGTTGGTTACACCTGCTTCAGCAAAGGCAGGCACCCTGATGATGGCATTTTGAATGAAAAGATCCATCTGGTCCCAATCTTCATCCAGCTGGGTATATTCAAAATTTTCAGGAATGCCATCAACGCCCCATGTTTTCGCCATGGGTTCAAATCCGCCCATGAGGAGACCTTCCATTTCCTCTTTGATATAGATATATCCATCCATATCCCTTAAGTAGGGCATTCCCTTATAAACACCTTCAATGGGTTCGGTGGTCATGTGCATGTGTTCCGCTGCAACCAGGGGAATGCTTACATTCACCATTTTACCCACCTCTCTTGACCACATACCGGCACAATTGACCACATATTCACATTGAATATTGCCTTGATCGGTTTTTACACCGGTCACAGCCCCCTGGACCGTCTCAATGTCAAGAACCTTGATATTTTCCAGTATGGTTGCTCCTCCCATTCGTGCACCTTTGGCCAGGGCCTGGGTTGTGTCTTCGGGATTGGTTACACCGTCATCGGGTTGATACCATACACCGGTCAAATCATCAGTGTTCATAACGGGCATGAATTTTTTGGCTTCTTCAAAGCTGATTTCTTCCATTTTGATACCAAATGCCCGGGCCATACCCAAAGCACGAAGGTATTCACTACGCCTGGCTTCGGTGCGGGAGACCCTAAGAGATCCGTTACGTTTATAACCAGTAGGTTGTCCTGTCTTTGCTTCCAGCCCCGCGTAGAGGTCAGCACCATATTTTGCAAGCTTGGTCAATGGACTTGTGGGCCAAAGTTGCCCTAAAAGACCTGCTGCTGCCCATGATGTCCCTGAAGAAATTCGTTTTCGTTCCAGCAATACGACATCTTTCCATCCAAGTTCCGTAAGGTGATATGCCGTGCTGCAACCGACAATACCACCACCGATAATCACCACCTGTGCCTGGGTGGGTAATTGATTGCTCATTTTTTTTACCTCCTGAAAATTAAAAATTCTATTTAGCCTATCATCAAAATATTCATTTTTGCATTTAAAAACTATTTGACTATTATTGACGTGTGAAAAAGCAAACTGTGTGCCAGATGGATAGAAAAACGGAAATAGGCTTATTTGATGAGCGATAAGGGGTATTTCAATTGTCGGCAAAAAATATTTGAGTCAAAAATGACTGCACGATTTTCAGTTAAGTACTTGAAATAAAAGAATATTCCTTTAAAAGTCAATTATTTTCAAAATTGATTTGATAATATTGCTTATAATATTAATAGGTTATGATAAAAAATAGTTTTTCTAAAAGCAATAGTGAATCAGATTTGAAGAAGTGGCTCGATCATGCGTACGGCTAAAGAAACGTCAATAAAAAGCGGACAAAATATCGTGTTACGGATTCAACTCTGGTTTTGGAAATGGGAAAAAACAGGTCACTATTGTTTTACCATCACATGCATCCCCAGACATTTTTTCACATGCTTTTATTGAGCCGGGGCAGACGTCTTTGTTTTTCGGGATGCGGGCGCATCTTTTAGAGGTCATTGAAATTTTAAAATTAAATCTTTCTGAAAATATTTTCATCCGGAGAAGGTCGGCGCCTTTTCCGCCGGCATTAAAATCAAATGGCTGTTTTGAAGAATAATTCATTGTTTCCTGGGTGGAAAAAAATCCTTCAAAAATCCTCTTTTGGGCTTCAGTAGTGAGTCCAATCCCATGATCTTCCACAATAAAAGCTATACCATTTTTTTTTTGACGCACAAAGATCTCAATCTTGCCTCCGTCCGGTGTGTTTTCAACTGCATTTCTGATAAGGCCGTCCACTGTTTTTTTTAAAGGCTCTTCTGGCATTTTAATGGGAGAAGAAGATTCAAGATTTGTCATCAGTGAAATATTTCTATGGGTCATATCCGGCTTAATGGCTTTGAGTCGTTCTTTAACAAACACAGACAAAAAAATATCTTTAATCACAAGATCACGGGGGCTGAAAATGTCTTCTATCCTTTGTCGGACTTTTTTAAGGATTTTTGTTTCGCCGATCTCTTCTGCAATGAGCGCCTCAAATTCATCCTGGCATTGTTCCAGGATCAGGGAAAAGATTTTATGGTGGAAGACCTCTTTTTTTTCAACGATATCATATACTTCATTTTCGATTCCAATAATACGATCCAGATTTCGGCCTATCCTGTCAATGGTAGGTCGCCAGGTCTCTTCAGGTAAATCCGTCAATTTTGTTGAAAGTATTTTAAAAGAACTTAAAAGGATAGCCACAGGCGTTTTTAACTCATGTGACAAATGGTTGATCATTTTATCTTTTGCACGGTTCAGGCTTTTTAACTCTTCATAGGCCTTTCTCAGTTCCCGCGAAACCCTTGCATTTTCGATTGAAAGGGCAACAGTTGCCGCAATATTATTTAAATTTTCAAGGTCAGTCTCATCAAAATCGCCGGTTGTTTTATTATCGGCTGCAAGTATGCCAATAATGCGATCTTTATTTCTTAGGGGGACAAGAATGACATTTCTAACCGTGTATCCAATCTTCAGATCCCTGGATTTATACTGGTGATGATCATCAGAAAAGTTATTGACTATGATGTGATCACCTGTTTTCACCACCTGGCCTGAAAGCAGTTCATCAATTGGAAAACGTGTTTTCTCAATACGCTCCCGCGTTGCCGGATCATCGTGGGCAGCACTGATAAAATAAAATTCCTTTTGAGTATCATCCAGTAAAATCGTATTGGCGCTCTCGGTTTCGAGCAGTCCCTTAATTTCATTATTTACAAAGAAAAGGAGTTCCCTTAAATCCGGGTACTGGGGAAGTGCCTGGGTGATCCTGGCCATGACATTCCGGTTGCGTTGGATTCTTTTTTCCATTGTCACATCTCTGAGGACAATTATCATGCCTTCAGGGTCGTTGTTTTTATCCTTGTCCACACCTGCCCTAAGCATGACATCCAAGATTTTACCGTCTTTTGTAAGTCGTTTGGTGCTCAATTCCAGGACATTTTTGTTCAGTGGCAAAGCTTTGATTTTGGTGAGCAGTTCATTCTTATAAGAATCGGGAACATATTGGTTCCCTTTTTTCCCTTTTAATTCCTCTAAGCTCCAGCCAAATGTTCTGGAAAAAGCAGGGTTCAGATAGGAGATCAATCCTTTTGCATCCCGGACAATAACAGGGTAAGGTAGAAATCTTAAAAATCGTTTATAGTTTCGACTGGCCTCTCTTGAAATCTGGCAGGTTTTCTGAGACTCAATATATTGTCTTTGCAGATCTTTAATTTTAAGTTTTAATTCTTCATATGTGAGATTTTGATCCATGGATTTATTTGATTATCAATTGCGTCATGTATAGTAAAGAAAAATTTGTTTGATTTTTAAGTGATTTCGATGTAAAGGCATTGTCTGAGTATAAAAAATTAAATATTACAGGAAAATAGTGTACGAAAAAGACCAATGGCTTTCACCACTATTGAGCGGGGCTAAGCTTGCACATGATCGATCGCCCGCAAAATTTTTCAGGTTTTTGTTCAAACACAAATAGGAGAAAAAGAGTGAAAAAAGAATCAAGCGGACAACACCTTATTTTTATAGTTATTTTACTATGTATTTTTTTCTTGAGCTATTATGCAATCCCCTTGCCTGAGCATGTGAGCAAACACAAAGTATCAAAAAAGGCTCAAACAAAAGTTGCCTCTTTAAAAAAAGAACATGTGGAAACAAGTGAAAAAAAATCAGTAGAGAAAAAAGTAGTAGCTTCAACAGAGGCAAAACCTGAAGCAAAACCTGAGGTAAAGCCTGAAGCAAAGCCTGAGGCAGGATCAGAACAGCCTATTGCAAAAGTTGAAACCAAAATCAAAAAAGTTGTAGACAAAGCATCCCTCGATATTATCGTGATGAATAATCCGTTGTATAAAAAACATTCAAAAGGGATTGTGGAATTTACCCATAACCAGCATGTGGAAAAATACTCAATCGCCTGCGGTGATTGTCACCATGATGATAAGGGAAAACCTTTGGAGTTGACTTATGATGATCCTGTTCAGAATTGTATTGAATGCCACAAGGGAACAAAAAAACCAAAGGGTGAAAAACTTCCTAAAAAAGAAAAAATAGCCAAGTACCATTTTGAAGCCATCCACGCCAATTGCATTGGTTGCCACAAGGCGTATAACAAGGAAAAAGGGGACCCAAAAGGCAAGGTGCCTGCCCCGTCAACCTGCAAAAGTTGTCATCCCAAGAATAAATAAGCATTATGGATAAACCCGCAGTGTATGGCTATACTGCGGGTTTTTTGTATCCATTGTGTTTATAGAAACAACTATCCGTAATAGTTCAGCTCGTTAAAAAAGTTATCCCAAAGCCATGCCTGATGGATATGTGCAGGAGGTTAAGCGTTTAGCATCGAACAAAAATATCCATCAGACAGGGCTGTTTCAAGCATAAGAGCTGAATAGTTACAATTATCCTTTGGTCCAGAGAATGGATTTTCTTTTTTTGGGGATTTCTTCTTCTATCTCATCCATTTTACCGAATGTCAATACCCTTGCCATACAGTGCTTTACGCAGGCCGGTTCAAGTCCCTGTTTGACACGGCCGGCGCAAAAAACACAGGCCCGTGTAAAATGGGGAATATTGGTAATAAATAATTTGTCATTGGGAAGTGTGTGGATGAATTCTACAACTTCAACTCCACCCACTTTTCCAGCCGGTCTGCCATATTCCTGTTTACACGCCACTTCGCAGGTTTTACACCCCGTGCAATATTCATAATCAATCAGCATTGCATATTCTGACATTTATTATCCTTTCGCCTTAGAGGACGGCTTATATACTTTGCACAGCATCGTTTTAATAGGAGAGCCCAATCCTGCTTTCCCTTCATGGGACATGGGAATGAGCTGGTTGACATTGACATCCCAGACACCGAACAATTCGGGTTCTTTACCTTCTTTTTCAGGAAACCACCACCCATGTTCAGCCATAACAATATCCGGATGAATAACCGGGGTAACAAGTGCTGTTACCGTGATTTTTCCCAGCCAGTTTTCCACACAGACCTTTTGGCCGTGTGAAATGCCATATTTTCCGGCCGTATCAGGATGAATTTCAAGAACCGGATCTTTTTGCTGTTCACGAAGCCAGTCAATTTGCCTGTGTTCTGAGTGAAAATAGGGGCCCATTCTCCGGCCCGTTGATAAAATGAGCGGGTACTCCTTAAACAATTCCGGAGTGCTGACAGGGCTGTAGGGCGGTTCTTCATGATAGGGCAGGGGGTCAAGTTCCCATTTTTCAAGCCAGGATGAATACAGTTCTATTTTCCCGGACGGTGTCCTGAACCCAGGTTTTTTGTCCTGCCGCAGCAGTCCTTTTTCATGCCTGAAATAGGGTTTGCTGGGATGGCCTTTTGGCGGAACCATCCAGGTCTTCTCACAGAGATCTTTATAGGTCAGATCAGCTGTTTTTAAACAATTATCATAAACGTCATGCACCGTGTCATAGGGGAAATCTTTCATGAATCGCTTGCAAAGCTCAAGATTGATCTCAATATCGGATTTGCACTCTCCTACTTCCACCACTTTTTTTATAGCATTCAAGGGCACCCACCAGGCCCTTAACGAATCTTTTTCAAGAAAGGTTGCCGCAGGCAGGATGACATCGCAGAGCATGGCCGTGGGCGTCATAAAAAGATCCACACAAACGGTAAAATCAAGTTTTTTAATGGCGTCCCGCGATTTTTGGGGTTCCATGCCGGTACAGGCTATGGGGTTGGCAGTCTGTATCCACATCCCTTTAATTTCATAGGGATCGTTTGAAAAAATCTGCTCCAGGACTTTATCGGGCTGGGCCCATGCTCTGAAATCCTTGATGGCCCCATAATCATCTATACCAATCCTTTTTTCCATCACATCAGGGGGAAGACTTAAAATAGCACCGCCGGTATGATAGGGATAGGTGACAACATCATAGGCATACCTGGCAATGGCATTGCCGCCGGGATTGTCGAGGTTGCCTGTGAGGCACCAGAGATGGTTAATGGCCTGGGAGGTGGGAACCGTTGACGGAATGGTGTCAATGGGAAGTCCCCAGTGAAGGGCAGAGGGGCTGCTTTTGGCATAGATGCGGGCCGCTTTTATAATTTTATCCGTTGG
This sequence comes from uncultured Desulfobacula sp., assembly GCA_964455805.1. Lineage (GTDB taxonomy): Bacteria > Desulfobacterota > Desulfobacteria > Desulfobacterales > Desulfobacteraceae > Desulfobacula. Next base: position 25,258 of record CAYVZG010000026.1, on the reverse strand, counting down.
AACCCATGTGATTTCAGATACTTTTTCAGGTGTATATAGTTCTGCATTCTCTTTATAAAGCGTCCACACGGTTTTTGCTGTGATTGAAGATCCGTCTAAAAGAGTAAGATTAAATTCTCCGTCCAAAGACGGTCTTATGTTTTTTTCTTTATAGGCCTGGCCGTTGGAATCCCAGCCCACAAATCGGTTTGAAACCGGGTCATGGGAAATGAAATTGGTATCCAGGCCGTTTTCCTTTAAATCACTTTCCTTTAACAGGTTTGGTTTTTCACTGTCCGTTCTCACAAGAAAAGGAGCGTTCGTCCATTTTTCAACAAATTCCATGTTGATCAAGTTTTCCCTGATCATGACATGGATGAAACCAAGGGCAAGCGCAGCATCTGTTCCCGGCCTCAACTGGAGCCAGAGTTTTGCACGGGAAGCAATCCAGGTACATCTGGGATCAATGACCAAAACCTCGGTACCTTTTTTCATCAGGTCGACATACCAGTGGCCAAAAAAGCCGTCCGGGCAGGTTGCCGGAAGATTCTGACCCCAGATGGTAACGGTTTCAGGAATTTCATATTCAGGATCATCATATCTTTTCTCGTGCCATTGTGATGCGTCAACCACGGCAAAATCACCCTGGGTGATGGACATCATCATCAGGCGGGGCGTATAACATGATATGCCGGAAAGGCCGAACATCCAGTTGGGGCTGCCATAGGCATATGCCAGCATGGATATCCAGCCGCCAATATCCCGGCCGGTTCCCTGATGAAAGATAAATGATTCAGGCCCATGGTCCGCCCTTATTTTTTTCATTTTATCTTCAATCAGGTCAAAGGCCTCCTCCCATGAGATTTCTTCAAATTTGTCCTGTCCGCGTTCCCCGACTCTTTTTAAGGGTTTTTTCAGTCGATCCTTGTGATACATGTACTGTGTCATTGAAAGACAGCGGGAGCATAGTCTTCCCTGGTTCCAGGGATGATCAGGATCACCTTCCACCTTTATCACTTTATCGTCCTTTACATGAACAAGTATGCCGCAGCCACCGTGACACCCCGGACCGGGTGACCAGGTGGTTGTTTTAATTATTTTTACGCCGTCATCTTTCATGCTGTTTCTCCTTAAAGGATGTTGCTCTTTTATTTCAATTTATAGGATCTTTGAATCATGCGACACGTTGTTGGATCTTCCGCTGCTATGGGACAGAATCGCACACGATTCAAAGATTTCTTTATTTGGGTGACCAAAGTACCATCCTCGGTTTTTTTTCAAGTTCCAGGGACAGATCCCTTAAGTCCCCGTGGAGCAGACAATTTGCCATGCAGTGTTTCACACAGGCCGGGTCAAGCCCTTTTTTGGTTCGCTTATGACACAACACACACAGTTCGGTGGGAAAAGGCAGAAAGGTGAGATATGCCTTGTCCTTTGGCAGATCCTGTACAATTTCCATTACTTTTATGCCGCTTAAAGGGGCTTGCCAGCCATGTTCCTGGCAGCAGGCAACTGTACATGCAAAGCATCCGGTACAATATTCATAATCAATCAGAAGGCCTTTTTTGTTAGATTTCACCATCTGGAACCTCCGTAGCTTCTTTTTTGATTTTGCATAAAAGATGCTTGATGGGAGCACCTAATCCGTCCTTTCCCTGTTCGTTCATGGGAATCAGCATATTGATATTGGATTCAAAGGTATGGAATAAGGGGTCATCCTTTTTTTCCGGAAACCACCATCCATGGGCGGCCATCACCATCCATGGCGGGACAATCTTTGTAACCTTTGCCTTAAACCTGGCCTTTCCCATCCAGTTTTCAACGATCACCCATTCACCGTTTGAAATATTATTTTTTTGGGCTGTTTCTGGATGAATTTCAACGACTGGATCCGGGTCAAGGGCACGCAACCATGGGATGTTGCGATGTTCTGCATGAAAAAAAGCCGGTGATCGTCTGCCCGTACCCAGAATCAGCGGGAAATCCTTAAACAAATCCGGTCTTGAAACAGGTGTAAAGGGCGGTTCTTTAAAATAAGGCAGGGCTTCAAGGCCCCATTCTTCTCTGAGTGTTGAGTAAAGTTCAAATTTTCCTGAAGGGGTAGCAAAGCCATGCTTTCCATCTGATCTTAATAATCCTTTTTCATGTCGGTAGTAGGGCCTTGAGACATGATTTTCCGGTGGCAGGGCCCATCCTTTTTTTGAAAGCGCTTCAAAGTTCATTCCCGAAGGTTCAAGAATTTCATCAAAAAGGTCATGAATCGTTTCCCATTTAAAACCGGGATCAAATCGTTTTGACAGCTCAAAATTGATCTCAACATCGGGGCGGCAGCCCTCAACCTTTAAAGCCTTGTTAATGGTCTGCAGGGGAACCCACCAGGACCGGACCCCTTCTTTTTCAAGAAAGGTGGCAGCGGGTAATACAATATCGGCATACCGCAGGGATGGATTCATGAACAGATCTACGCCCACTATAAAGTCGAGCTTTTCAAGCGCTTTTTGCCACAGCTTCGGATCAAGACCAATGCCTGATAAGGGGTTACAGGTCTGCATCCACAATCCTTTAACCGGATAAGGTTTGTCACTGAAAATCTGCTCAATAACCTTGTCTGTCTGACATCGCCATATAAATTTGTTGAACGGACCATAATCGTCTCTGCCGATCCGGGGTCTGTCCTGGGCCTGATCCTTTAATTTTATCACTCCTTCAGCACCGGGCAGGGCATAGGCGACCGCATTAAATGCCGAGCGTGTAAACACATTTCCACCAGGGACATCAAGGTTACCTGTCAAGGCCCACAGGGCTGCGATGGCATGGCACAAAGGGGTAACTTCCGGTGTCATGTCAATGGGGACCCCCCAGTGAATGGAGGCGGGTTCGGCTTTTGCATAAAATCGTGCAGCCTTTTGAATATCCCCGGCCGGAACAAAGGTGATCTCTTCAACTTTTTTGGGTGTATAGGAAGCACAGCTTTCCCTGAATTTATCCCAAACAGTGGTACAGGTAATGGTCTTTTTGTTTGATAGCTTAACGGTAAAAAGACCAGTTAGTGAGGGATTTGAGTCATCGGTCGAGTACTTTTGCTTGTGCGTATCCCATATAATTACGGTGTTTGCCTGTGAATCAAAAACAACAAAATTTTCTTTTGATCCGTTTGATACAAGATCAGATTCCCGTAATAATTTCCCCGTATCATTTCTAACCAGTCTTGGCGCATCGGTAAATGTTTCAAGAAAATTATTATCATACAGACGTTCTTTAATAATGACATGTAAAAAGCCAAGGGCAAGGGCCGTATCTGTTCCCGGTCTGATTTGAAGCCAGTGTTTTGAACGGGAGGCAAAAAAGGATAACCGTGGATCAATAGTGATTATTTTTGTTCCCTTTTTCATCAAGTCAATTATCCAGTGGCCAAAAAGGTTGTCAGGACAGGTGGCTGAAATATTGTATCCCCAAATGATCATGCACTCAGGAATCTTGTATTCCGGGTTGTCATAGCGACCCGGCAGCCATTGGGCCGCATCAAATACGCAATAATCTCCCTGGACAGTGTCAAGGGCTGCAATCCTCGGGCTGTAACAGGCATTGCCGCTCAAGGCAAACATGACATTGGGGCTGCCATAGGCATAGGCCAGCATACAGATCCAAGGTCCAATATCCCGACCGGTTCCCATTGAAAAAATCATGCTTTCCGGACCAAAGTCATCTCTGATGGTTTTCATTTTTTTTTCAATAGTATCAAATGCCTCTTCCCAGGATATTTCCTCAAATTGATCCTCCCCCCGTTTGCCCGTCCGTTTCAGGGGTGATTTTAAACGGTCGTTGTGATCAATGTACTGGGTCATGGCAAGGGCTCTGGCGCAAAGTCGGCCCTGGTTCCAGGGATGGTCCGGGTCCCCTTCAATCTTTACCAGTTTGTCATCCTTAATATGTGCCAGGACGCCACACCCGCCATGACATCCAGGACCTGCGGACCAGGTGGTTGTTTTAACGATATTTGTTTGAGTTTTATCCATTGATTTCCCCTGCCTTTTTTTATCTGTCATGGTAATTGAGCACCCGCCTTATTGGAAATAACCCGACCTGTTTTGGCAATCAATTTTCCGAAAGTCTCAAATTTGTCTTTTGAAAATGTTCCCACAAGCACTATGCCTGCAGTGACGTCATTGTTGTGATCAAAAATAGGCGCACTGACCGCTTTGATTCCCGGTGTGACTTCACCATCATCAACAGCATATCCGTTTTCACGGCAGAAAATAAGTTCCTTTTCAAGTCGTTTTTTGTCGAAAGATTCAAAATCACCATGGAAAAACAATTGATTTGAATCCATAATCCTTTGCCGGTCTTTTTTGTTTAAAAAGGCAAAAATAGCCTTTCCATGGGATCCGTGAGTGATGTGCAGGGACTAGTGCTGCCGGACGGTTACCGTAAGATTGTCATTTCCATCATATTTACCGGATATATAGAATTGATCATTAAAGATGATACCCAGCAATACGCTGGCCTTTGTATCATTGGCAAGTGTTTTAAGATGTTTTTTTGCAATGACGTTGATATCCAGTTTTTCTTTTGCCTTGCGTGCCAGCGGCATGAGTGCGGGACCTAAAGAATAGGCTTTTGTCCGGGTGTCTTTTGTTATCAAATCGTATCGGCTCAACGCATTCAAAATGGAGTAGCCCTTGCTTTTGTGGATGCCGATTTCCTCACATATCGCTGTCAAACCCATATCATTGTCTTTGTTTTTCCCCAGGCAGAGCAATAACCGGGCTGCCTGTTCCACTGCCGGGGACGTTGGGCTGTATGTGGACTTTTTCTTTTCACCTTTCATGGAGAATTTCCTTTACTATCAATAGTTCTGTATGCAGAACTAAATTCTCTATATTAGAACAGACCCAAAATATCATGTCAAGAGAAATTAAAAAACCCATTAATATTATGTATAGACAAAATGTAAGGATGGGTAAGGGAAGATGGGTGCCGGTATTCTTTGAGTAAATCCCTCGGGCGGCAGGATGCTTCTGGAGAAGGGATTTTTTTGGGCCAATCACCCCGGTAAGGGGTAATTGGCATGGGTATTCAAACGCTGTTAGATTTGATCAAAGTACCTGGGAGTCCAGCACATTTTGTCCACAATGGTATTGAGCCTTTCAGGGTCATTATTGTGATTAAATTTTGAGAAAGCACAATCTTTTTGAGTGACATTGGCTTTTATGGCTTCAGCACCGACCCGTTTGGCAACTTCTAATGACACTTTTTTTAATTGATCAAGGGGCGGGAAAAGAATACCGTCTTTGATATCGTCCTCATTTACAAATTCTGCAACGGCATGGGCTGCCGCAGAAAAGAAAACAGGCAGGACCTCTGTTGCACCTGATGCTACAACACCCAATCCCACGCCTGGAAAAATAAATGAGTTGTTCATCTGCCCGATGCGATAGTCTTTGCCGTTGTGATGGACCGGATCAAAAGGAGATCCAGTGGCCACCAGCGCTTTTCCGTTTGACCATTCATAGATATCTTTGGGAAGCGCCTCCGCCTTTGTTGTTGGGTTACTCAAAGGCAGCACAACCGGTCTTTGTGAATTGTTATTCATGGCCTCAACGATTTGTCGTGTAAATTGTCCGGGCTGCCCGGATGTACCGATTAATACGGTAACCTTTTCATTTTTAATTGTATCCAGAAGCGTATTGTCTTCAGGCGTCTTTAACCAGGTCAATGTTTCAGGGTCTTTAGCAAATTTCATCTTATAGGGTTCAAGGTCCCGGTCAACGGTTACCATTCCCCTTGAATCCATTGTGAAAATCCGGTCAATGGCATTTTTTTCATCCAGGCCCTGTTCCATGAGTTCTGTCTGGATCTGCTCTGCTATACCAACACCTCCGGCACCGGCACCGCTGACAAGGTAAACCTGGTCTGTCATTTCTTGTTGGGTGACCTTCATGGCAGCAAGAATTCCGGCAAGGGCAACCGAACCGGTTCCCTGAATATCATCATTAAAAGAAATCAGTTCCTTTAAGTATTTATCCCGCACCGTAAAAGCGGTTTGTTTTGAAAAATCTTCCCATTGGCATAACGCATGGGGGAACCGTTTTTTAAAAGCAGTTACAAATTTTTCAATGAAAGTATAATACTCATCACCCGTGAGACGTTTGTGCCGCCAACCCAGATAGTTAGGATCATTTAACAGGTCTTCATTATCAGTGCCCACATCAAGGGAAATAGGAAGGCAATGCCATGGTGCAATACCGGCACCCTGGGTATAGAGCATCAATTTTCCAAGGCAGATGGGGATGCCTCCGGCCCCTTGATCACCAATCCCCAAGATTCCCTGGTTGTCTGTTACAACGGCAATTCCAATGTCCTGATCAGTATAGTTACGTAAAATATATTCTGCAAAATCAATATTTCCAGGATAAAAGTGGATACCATTTGCTCCGCGGAATAATCTGGAGTATTGCTGGCAGGCAAGCCCCACAGTGGGGGTGTAGATAATGGGCAAAAATTTTGTAACATCACTGGCTATGACGGCATGCGCAAGGACAACATTCCGGTCATAAAGGCTTCTGATATAAATAAATTTTTCAATATCACTTTCCTTTTGATCAATGATATCAAGGCTTGACTTTATTTGATCTTCAAGGGTTTTTACCCTTGGCGGCAGAAAACCGCTGAGTTTCAGTTTGCGCCTTTCATCAATGGTAAAAGCCGTGCCTTTGCTAATATTATTGAAGCGAAGAACATCAAAGCCCCTGAGGTTGATATGGACCCCCAGGGTTTCTCCATACTCGCCATACTTAAATTCATAATGATTTATTTCCATGGTTTAAAATAATTCCTTAAATTACAATTTTTTAAAAAACATCTGTAAAAACAATAGTATATACTTTATCATAAATATGAAATAAATGGAACGCGTATCTACGAAACGAGTACCTATAGCTGTCCTCATATTAATGTTCCGATAAAATTTTTTGAATGATAAGGATGCTCCAGGCAGAGTATAAGTTTCCACTCATACTCGAAAATTATCCATGATTTTCTCCGGGGAAAAACCCTTTTCCAGCAGCGTCCTGCCGTCCGAGGGATTTAATCCATGGCAACCTTCACCCCACCTTTCTCATCCGATTATTCGTTTTATTGACAGGGAACTGGAATATAATTTTGGGAACCCCTAAACGGTATGACCAAAACCCTGAAAATTCAGAAACCATTTGCTAAAGCTGAAACGGGTACAAAGCGGGGGATAATTTTAATCCAGAGGAATACATTAGGTATTTTAGGATTACACCTATTTTGTGAGATGGTTTGAGCCCAGCCCGGGGATCGTCAAAATTGACAGCTATGGGCCGGACATCATCTACTCTTTTATCATCTGGCGTAATACATAGTGCAAAATACCACCATTTTTTATATAATCGATTTCAATATCCGTATTGAGCTTAACAATGACATGAAATATTGTTTCTTCGCCGCCTTTGCTGGCTTTCACCCTTAAAAGGCCATTGGGTTTGATTTGATTTATATCGCTGATTTCAAAGATTTCGTCTCCTTTGAATCCCAATGATTCAAAAGATTCGCCTTCCTTGAAAACAAGGGGTAAAACTCCCATGCCCACAAGGTTGGACCGGTGTATCCGTTCAAAGGATGCCGCGATAACCGCCCTTATTCCCAAAAGGCTGGTGCCCTTGGCTGCCCAGTCCCTTGAAGATCCGGTTCCGTACTCTTTGCCGCTGAAAACAAGAAGGTCAGTTTGTTCATCCTTATATTTTTGGGAAATGTCAAAGACATAGCCGTGATCTTTCTCAGGAAATTTTAAGGTCACTCCGCCACTTTCAGATACAATCTGGTTTTTTATTCTGATATTGGCAAAAGTACCTCTCATCATGACCTCATGATTTCCCCGGCGGGATCCATAGGAGTTGAATTCCCAGGGTTTTACATCATTTTCAACCAGGTATTTTCCTGCCGGATAATCCACAGGAATGGCGCCGGCAGGAGAAATATGATCAGTGGTGACTGAATCGCCCAGCACAAGAAGGGCTCTGGCATCTTTGATATCATCAATATCAGGAAGATCCAGGGAAAAATTTTTGAAAAAAGGCGGTTTCCGGATATAGGTTGAATCTTCAACAAATCTAAAAGTAGTGCTGTCTTCAATGGTCAGTTCCTGCCAAAGCTTGTCCCCTTTAAAAATATGTTCATACTGATCTTTAAAGAATCTCTCATGGACATAGGTTTCAACAAAGTGATTAATTTCTTCAGCCTCTGGCCATATATCTTTCATAAACACGGGTTCCCCTTTTTGTGAAATACCAAGGGGCTGGGTTTTAAAATCTATATCAATTCTTCCGGCAATGGCATAAATCACAACAAGGATGGGTGACATTAAAAAATTGCCCTTTACATCCTGGTGTATTCTTGCTTCAAAATTTCTGTTGCCAGAAAGGACAGACATGACATCCATGTCGTTAGTTTTAATGGATTCCTCAATAAACGGATCAAGCGGTCCGCTGTTTCCGATACAGGTCATGCATCCAAAACCCGTATTATTAAACCCTAGTTCCTGGAAGTAATTCATTAATCCTGAACCTTTCAGGTAATCCAGGACAACTCTGGATCCGGGAGACAGAGAGGTTTTGACATACCATGGAATGGACAGGCCTTTTTCAACGGCGTTCTTGGCAGCAAGTCCAGCACCGATCATGGTGTAGGGATTGGATGTGTTGGTACACGAAGTAATGGCGGCAATGACAATGCTGCCATTAGTGAGTGCGTGGGGTTTATTTTCAGGATTGATCTGCAGGTTTTTTCTGTTTTTAAGGTCAAAAACCTTATTGGCTCTTTCTTTTACACGGGAAAGAGAAATTCTGTCCTGCGGCCGTGAAGGTCCTGCAACGGAAATTTCAATCAAAGAAAGGTCCACATCTATTTTCTTTGAAAATTTTATTTCGTTATCGTGGGAATTGAAAAAACCGCAGGCTTTACAATATGCTTCAACAAGGGCAGCTGTTTCAGGCCGGTTTGTTTTATTAAGATATTTCAAAGTATGTTCATCAACCGGGAAAAAACCCGCGGTGGCACCATATTCCGGAGACATATTGGATATGGTTGCCCGGTCAGTCAACGTTAGATACTTTAATCCCTCTCCTGTATATTCCACAATTTTTTCAACAACATTTTCCTTGCGAAGAATATTGGTTACATAAAGGGCAATATCTGTTGAATTGATATGTTTTTGAGGTTTCCCTATAAAATTGACACCAATAATTTCCGGCAGGTTCATATAATAGGGCTGCCCCAGCATGACGGCTTCCGCTTCAATACCTCCCACCCCCCAGCCCAGAACACCAAGGGCATTAATCATGGTGGTATGTGAATCCGTGCCCACCAGGGTGTCAGGAAAAGCCTGTAACCCGTTGGGTGTTTTTTTAGTTGAAACAACCGTTGCTAGATATTCAAGGTTAATCTGATGACAAATACCGGATTCCGGTGGAACGACCCTGAAATTGTCAAAGTTTTTTTGAGCCCATTTCAAGAGCTGGTATCTTTCTTTGTTTCTTTCATATTCTTTCTGGGCATTTAAGAAAAACGAATTTTTTTCCTTAAAATGGTCAACCTGGATAGAGTGGTCAATGACCAGGTCAACAGGTACCAGGGGATTAATCAGACTGGGATCTTTCCCTGCTTGCAGCACAGCATCTCTCATGGCAGCAAAATCAACTATGGCAGGGACTCCTGTGAAATCCTGCATAAGGACTCTTTCAGGATAAAAGGCTATTAAATCTGAGTTTTGTGCTGGGGTTTCATAGAATTTAGCAGCAGAGAGGATATCAGACCATTGGATGATTTTTGAATCCATATGTCTTGCCATATTTTCGATCAAAACCCTTGCTGCAAATGGTATGGAATTGATTTTTGCAAGGCCCGTTTTTTCAAGCAGTGTGATATTGTGGACGACAAATTCCTGGCTGCCCAGGGAAAGGTTTTGTTTTAAGCTTGGATCAGACATTATTTACTCCTAAAGGTTTTGTTCGGCATTGAACCATAAAATAATAATAAACTTATAATAGATCAAGGTACAAATCATATTATATGTAAAATAGATCCGCCCGCTGATGATAATTGTGGATAGTATTTTTGAAAATTTTGTAATAATAGTTTAATCTCTAGAGAATTAACATTGAAATTTTTATGGCTTTATGGAAGTATTAGACGTTCTACTAAAACAATATATGATAGAAATAAAGTAGATTCAATTGAATAAAATAAAAGGAGGCACTCCGAATGAAAACAATTGATGTCACCCGATTAAGAGATATTGTCGGGGAGCGCAATATCAAAACAGATCCTTCTGACCTCTATGTTTATGGATCAGATTCATCCGTGCACCATGCCATGCCATGGGTTATTGTTAAACCGGAGACCACCCCTCAGGTTCAAGAAATCATGCGATACGCAAATGATGAAACAATTCCGGTTATTGCCAGGGGCGGCGGCTCAGGAATGTGTGGTCAGACAGTGCCCATCCAGGGCGGGATTATGCTTGACATGAAGGGAATGAATAAGATCCTTGAAATTAACCTTGAGGATGTGTATTGCCGCGTTGAACCGGGTGTTGTAGATGACGATCTTAATCTGGCGTTAAAACAATACGGTGTATTTTATCCTCCGACGCCGGCCTCTTCAAGAATCGCAACTATTGGCGGTGAGATTGCCAATAATGCCAGTGGGGTCAGATCTGTAAAATACGGAGCAACACGGGATGCTGTTCTCGGAATGAAAGTGGTTCTGCCAAACGGAGACCTGATCAGCCTTGGAGCGCATACAAGAGTGGAAGCATCCGGTTACCAGCTCCATAAACTCATGGTGGGTTCCGAAGGCACTCTTGGAGTTGTGGTTGAGGCAACCTTAAGTTTTGTACCTATCCCGGAATTTCGATGCATGGGAGTGGCCAATTTTGATTCCCTTGTGGATGCAGGAGAAGCCATCGGGTCCATTATGGCTTCGGGTTCGATTCCGTCCATGCTGGAACTGGTAGACTCCGTTGCCATAAAAGCCGTTAACAAAACAATGGATCTGGGCCTCAAAGAGGTTGCAGCGGCATTGATTTTTGAAGCAGACGGTATGGTAAAAGAAGCGGTTGATTATGAAATCAACAAGATGAAAAAAACGTGTGAGAAACATAATGGTAAAGATATTTATGCCAGCTACGATCCAAAGGAACGGGCAAAAATTTTTCTGGGCCGGAAAAAATTGTTTCCAGCACTCTCAAAATATGATGACAATCTTGCCAGTACATCCCTTGCCGATGACATGGCAGTACCCTATTCAAAAATGGCAGAGATGGCCGGGAAAATACATGAAATTGCTGATGAGAACAATATCGTCATGACGGCATACGGCCATTGCGGTTCAGGGTGCATGCACACCAAAATCTTGATGGACACAAAAAGAGAAGACCAATGGGATTCTGCCAAAAAGGCGATCACACAAGTATATGATTATGTCCGATCCGTTAATGGCACCACCAGTGCAGAACATGGTATAGGAATTTCCAAGGCAGAATCATTCAAGGTTGAAAAATCGGATTCATTAAATCTTTTGGCCGGTATTAAAAAAGCATTTGATCCTAACAATATTATGAATCCGGGTAAACTTGCCCAGGCTCCGGAAGACTGGGTGACTGCAACCAACTTGAGATATTCTGTGAACAGTTAAAATATAAAGGTTAATTCCATGGAAAATAAAATAAAAGAATTTAAAAATCTTGAAAAATGGCAAGGCACATTGGCAAATTGTATCAGATGCGGATATTGTTTTGAACATTGTCCAATGTTCAAGCATAGCGGCTGGGAATCTGATGCGCCAAGGGCAAAGATAATTACCGCATTTGGACTGATCACAGGTGAGGTTGAACCCTCAGAATCTGCAGCCGATAAAATGTTCTCTTGTTTTTATTGTAAGCGGTGCGAAGCTGCCTGTTCTTCAGGGGTACCCCTGACTGAAATTTTTACCGATACCCGGAAAGATCTTGTGGAAATGGGGCTTGAAGGCCCGGGGACAACCTCTATAACCAAATTAAATTGTGCCCGTTGTCTCATCTGCGTGGGTGCATGCCCCCATGAGGCAAGATCTTATGATGGAAAAGGTATTGACACTGATCCTGCCAAATGCCAGGCCTGTGGTATATGTCTTGAGGTTTGTCCGGCCGGAGCAGCCAAAATTGAGAATGATTTTGGAACAGGCAGGGAAGAGCTTATAGAAAAGGCTAGCACCTTTTTAAATACCCATGAATCCTCTAAAGCCATCATTTTTGCATGTAACTGGTCATATTTTCCCGATCTCCAGGCTTCCGTATTACCTGAATCAGTAACCAAGGACAATAATTATGAAATTCTGGTGAACATGTGTGGCGGCCGTCTTGAGTCACATCTTTTAATGGCGCCTTTCCTCCATAATGCCTGGGGAGTTATGGCTGCCGTATGCCCTGACGATGAGTGCCAGCATGAAGGCAACCAAAGGGCTAAGAAAATAGTTGAAAATCTTCGCAATACATTCAAAAGTATTGATATTGATCCGGAGAGGATTCAATTGGTTCAGATTCCGGCCGGGGACAAGACCCTGTTCCAGGCCGAAATTGACACCTTTGTTGATAAGCTCAATCATATGGGCCCAATACGTTAAGATTTAGAATAAGGCGGCGTAATCGATTTAATGCCGGACGGAAAACCCCAAACAATATTTATATGATTTTCGATTCTAAAGGAGTGGTTTTATGAAAATCGATGTACCCTATGGAAAGAGCGGCTCCATGTCAGCTAAAATCAGTGATAATATCAAAGTCAGCTTTCTAGAAGCAAATGATGTTAAAATTGGTGATGAGGATGAAAATATAAAAAAGGCGATCAGCTCCCCCATAAACAGTAAAAGCTTTAAAGCGTTTTTAAGTGATGCAAAAAAAGTGCTTATAATTGTCAATGATGCCACAAGGCCTACTCCCACCAAAAAAGTTCTTGAATTTATTTTTGATGATCTAAAACAGACAAATTATAATTTCATTATTGCAACGGGTGCACACAGGGGGCCGTCCCATGAAGAATATCTTCAGATTTTCGGTTCCTTTTATGAAGAGATCAAGGAACGGATTATTGTTCATGATGCCAGGGCTGAAGAAGATATGACATATCTGGGTCAGTCTACCAATGGAACACCGATGTGGGTCAACAAGGCCGGTGTTGAAGCAGATAAGATCATCATCATTTCTTCTGTGGAACCCCATTATTTTGCGGGATATACAGGGGGAAGAAAATCCTTTTTACCTGGGATTGCAGGATATAAAACCATAGAACAGAATCATAAACTTGCCCTTGCCCCTGAAGCAAAGGCCCTGGCTCTGGACGGCAACCCAGTACACGAGGATATGATCGATGCCATTAAAACCGTGAAACAGGAAATCTTTTCCATCATGACGGTTCTGGATAAAAATCATAAGGTGTATGCCACCTGCTGCGGTCACATCAATGATTCGTTCCATGCTGCCATAGAACTGGCAAATGAGGTGTTTGCCGCTCCCCTGGAAGAGAAGGCGGACATTGTTGTATCCCTGGTAAAATTTCCCCAGGACATTGATCTTTATCAGGCTCAGAAAGGCATTGACAATGCAAAGCTTGCCCTGAAGGAAGACGGGATTTTGATCCTTGTGGCAAAATGCAGGTGCGGCATAGGAGGGAAAGCCTTTGCTGATCTACTAGGTTCAAGTGAAACACCTAAAGCTGCCCTTGAAACCATTGAAAAAGGGTATGTCCTGGGGTATCACAAAGCAGCCAAAATGGCGGAAATCGGGCTTTGGGCGCAAATGTGGGGGGTAACCGATGTGGAACCACAGGTGATTTCAAAACTGTTTATTAAACCGTTCTCAGAACTGCAGGCGGCCATAGACCTGGCCCTTGAAGAAAAGGGTAGTGATGCCAGTGTCTTGTTTTTAATGGATGGCGGTCTGATTGTTCCCCTGGTGAAATAAAGAAGATTGAAATAGAAAACCGGTAAAATCAAAAGGAGAAGGATCTGTTTTGTATTTGCAAAAAACAGATCCTTTTTTTTTAAAACGGTTGTTTTCCCTGTAAAATTTATCTGTTTTCTTCCTGGATTCTGAGATCCTTCCTTAAAATTTTACCCACATTGGATTTGGGCAGTTCCTGCCGGAATTCCACCTGGGTGGGTAATTTATATTTGGCAAGCTTGGAGTCGCAATAATCAATGACCTCTTTTTCGGTCATTTCCATTCCTTCCTTGAGGATAACAAATGCCTTTACGGCTTCACCTCGTTTTTCGTGAGGGATACCGATGCAGCAGGCTTCAAGAATTTTAGGGTGTTCAAACAAGACTTCATCGATATCCCGTGGATATACGTTATACCCTCCTGAGATAATCATATCCTTGATACGATCCACAATATAAAAGTATCCGTCCTCATCTATTTTGGCCACATCCCCTGTGCAAAGGAAACCATCCTGGATCAATGTTTTTTTCGTTTCATCAGGTTTGTTGAGATACCCTTTCATAACCTGGGGTCCTCTTATGAGAAGTTCACCTGGTTCTCCAATGGGCATTTCTTTGGAAGGGTCTTCAATGTCAACAATTTTGCACTCTGTTTCAGGAATGGGAACCCCGATACTGCCTTGTTTTCTCACCCCGTTAAAAGGATTGATATGAGTTACCGGAGTAGACTCTGTCAGCCCGAATCCTTCAACAATGATTGAACCTGTTTTTTCCTGGAATGTGTTAATGACATCCAAAGGCAGAGGCGCACTGCCGGAAAAGCACCCTTTAATGCTGGTCAGGTCTGTTGTTTCAAAATCCGGGTGGTCCAGAATTCCGATATACATGGTTGGTACCAATGGTGCAAACGTCACCTTGAATTTGCTGATAGCTTCTAACAATGGTTCGGGTTGTGGCTTGGGTACAAGCACATTGGACCATCCCATCCGGATGGCAAAATTCATTGATACGGACATGCCAAATACATGAAAAATCGGCAGGGCACCCAGCATTATTTCAACCCCTTTTTCAAAGCCGGGGAACCAGGCCTCGATCTGTTGAATTTGATAACTGATATTTCTATGGGTGAGTATAACCCCTTTTGAAACACCGGTTGTACCGCCTGTATACTGGTACATGGCCACATCATCCATATCCAGATCTGCCTGAGTGTAATCAGGGGAAGCGTTTGCAACGATCTCCTTGAACTTGTATAGATTCTTTGCCGGAGTTACATCAGCAGCAAGACCTTTCTTTTTTGCAACAAGCGGGAATAAAAGGCGTTTAACAAAGGGAAGATAATCTCCGATGGAGGTGTACACAATGGTTTTAATATGTGTTTTCTCCCGAAGTTTGACCATCCGGTTGGCAAGTAGATCAAGAGTGATAAGGAAAGTAGAACCAGAATCGTTAAATTGATGCAAAAGCTCCCTGTCAGAATAAAGCGGGTTGTTAAGAACAACAATACCGCCAATTTTAAGCGTTGCATAATAGGCAACAACACAGGGAATCACATTGGGAAGCAGTATGGCAACACTGTCTCCTTTTTTTACGCCAAACCCCTTTAATACGGCAGCAAATTTTGCAACCATCTCATTGAGTTCTTTGAATGAAAGCGTAAACCCCTGAAACACAAGGGCCGTGTTTTCAGGAAAATTCTGGGTGGATTCTTCAAGATACTGGGGGATGAGAATATCCTTGAAGTCAATGGATGTATTTACACCCGGCTCATAGGAGTTGAGCCAGATTCTTTCCGGGTGATTATTTTGTTCAGACACTTTAAAGCTCCTTCCGTATTTCATTGTTAAAATAGATTCTTTTTCCTGGTTGATAGGAGTAAAACAACCGGTCTGTCAAGTAAAAAAAACAAAAGAGTGAACATTGTTTATATTATTGAATGAAATTTAGCATAATACATACGGAAGAGCAAAAATTAAACAGCACAAGAATGCAAAAGGCAAAAAAACTTAAACCGTGAAACTCAAAAATCCAAAACTCAAAATCAGTTTTGATACATGCATTGCAGTTAAGTGAATTCAGTATGCACCTATTTGCGGCGGCCGCAAGAATGGTTATAAATGATCGTCTATTCGTTGATTACATATTTATTTGACAAATGTTGATCTGGTCAGTCTAAAAGTATGGATGTTGATCTTCTATTCTTAGTAGACACAGTATTGCCGATAATCCATCCTAGCAAAAGGACGAAAGCCCCGGCCAGAAACCATTTGATCATACCGGTTTTCAGATTAATTTCATCGTCTTGTTCAAGTAAGTCAAGTTTTTGAGAAAGTGCTTGGTTCTTGTTTTTATAAGCCTTGTTTTCCTGAATAATATTTTGTATATTTCCAATGTTTTTGATCAGGTCATCATAGGTTATATCTTTTTGTGAAAGCGGATCACCCATCATTTTTTTCAAATTGGTTTCAAGCTGGTCAAATCTGGAGAATTTGTTTTTAAGGTTATTATTTTCTTTTTTTAATTTATCAATGATAATGGTTTTCGGCAGTTTGGAAACAATAAATTTTTTTTCGACCCACCCGGTTTCTTTTGACTGGAGTTCAATTTTGTAAAACTCTTTTTTTTCTTCAAGGATAATGACGGGAGTATCGCTTTTCAGCGTTTTGATTATAGCCGAGGTATCGTTCGGTTCCTGCCGGAAACTTAATAGAAGCCGGTCTGAAACATAGCCGGATCTGGCACAGGTGCTCGACGGGAACAAACAAAGTACCCAGATAAAGATAAATACATAGATCATTAAATTAAATAAAGATTCTCGCATCTTATGCACGCCTCCATACGTTTGTCTGTTTCCATAACAAGCCTTACTTATTTTTACAATAAAAAATTCTTGCCAAAATGAGCATAACAAGAGTATCAATAAACCTGTGACGGGTATTAAATTAAAAATAACTTTCAGCCTCTGAAGGCCAGGGCGTCATTACACAGGTGCCTGCGGAGTTAAATAAAAAAATAAATGGAGTAATATTATGACGAATCACGATAATCAGGGTCACGATCATTCTCATGGTCATAGCCACTCACATAGCCATGACCACTCACACAGCCACTCACATGACGGGGGGCATGACCATAGTCATTCCCATGAACAACCCGGGGAATTGACCTTTGAACAAAAACTGGAGAAATTATTTGGCCATTGGATTGATCACAACAACAGCCACAAAGATACGTTTTTTACCTGGGCGGATCGGGCAAAAGAAGCCGGACTTGACCACATAGCCCAAGATATTGAAAAAGCCGGGCAATTGTCTGAAGACGTTACCCGGCAACTTGGAAATGCGTTAAAAAAACTTAAGGAATAAGGACCTCGCGTATTCTTTCGAGAGCCCAGTCAATATCCTGTTTTTTAATAACCAATGGCGGGGCAAAACGGATAACATGTTCATGGGTCTCCTTGCACAGGAGGCCTTTTTTCATCAGGCGTTCGCAAAAAGGCCTTGCTCCGCCTACATCCTGTTTCAGCTCAACACCGATGAGAAGACCTTTGCCGCGGACCTCTTTTACATAGGGACTTTTGATCTCTTTGAGCTTTGTTTGAAAATAATCTCCCAGTTTTGCCGCATTTTCAATCATACCTTCATCCACAAGCACCTTCAGGGCTTCTCTTGCGACGGCACAGGCAACAGGGTTCCCGCCAAAGGTAGACCCATGCTCACCCGGTAGGAAAACGCCTAAAACCTCTGCATTGGAAAGTACTGCAGATACAGGATAACAACCACCGGATAAGGCTTTACCGATTAAAGTGACATCTGATTCAACCCCCTCATGCTCTTCAGCCAGAAGTTTTCCTGTTCTGCCAAGCCCTGTCTGGATTTCATCAAACACCAGGGCAACATTGTTTTTTGTACAAATGTCTCTGATATCCTTTAGATACCCTTTGGGCGGAACAATGACGCCGGCTTCACCCTGGATGGGTTCCACAAGAAAAGCCACTGTGTTTTTTGTGATGGCTTTTTCAAGGGCGTTGGCATCGCCATATGGAATCGCTTTGAATCCCGGTGTAAAGGGGCCGAATCCTTCCTTGTATTGTTCTTCCGTTGAAAAGCCGACAATGGTGAGTGTCCTTCCGTGGAAATTGTCAGCACATACAATGATTTCAGCTTTCCCTTCGGCAATATTCTTTGTTGTATATCCCCATTTTCTAACGGCTTTGATAACCGTTTCCACGGCCTCAGCACCACTGTTCATTGGCAGAACCATATGTGAACGGGTCAGTTTGCAGATATCTTTATAAAACAGCGACAGCTGATTGTTTCGAAATGCCCTTGATGTGATACAAAGTTTATCAAGCTGCTCTTTCATTTTCTTGATGATTCTCGGGTGGCAATGCCCCTGATTGACAGCAGAGTAAGCAGCCAGACAATCCATGTACTTGTTGCCCTCAACATCCCAAACCCAAATTCCTTTACCTCTTTCAAGAACGACATCCAGCGGTTTATAATTTTTGGCGCCAAATTTATTTTCAAGCTCGATAATTTCTTTGGTATTCATATTTACCCTTTTTTATGAAAAAGTTAGTATTGCGTTAATTCCAATAACATAAAACCAATAAAAAGTTAAGAAATTCATTTAAAATTAAGGATCTGCCAATGACTGCAAAAACAGATTTAAAAGTGGTGGTTTTCATGATATCCAAATACAGGATATTCTTAAAAGGGTTATTTGTTTTGAATGGGTTTTTAAAAGGCAATTTTACGGTATAATAGTCTTTTCTTGTTATAAAAAAGGGTGGTCATAAAAATAAAATGGGTAAAAGTGTAATAAAAGAAAAAATGATGGCCGGGCATCGGTTGATGCTGGGGTTTGACGGTATTGAACTTAACGATGAGTTAAAATATATAATAGGCGAAATTAAGGCCTGCGGTATCATCCTTTTTACACGGAATATTGAATCACCGGATCAATTGAAGAGCCTTTGTTCAGCCTGCCAGGAATATGCAAAAGCATGTGACCTTCCTCCGCTTTTTATCGCCATAGATCAGGAAGGCGGAACGGTGGCACGGCTGAAAGAGCCTTTTACCGTGTTTAAGGGAAATCCATTTATTGATACGGTTGAGGATGCGAAAAAATTTGCCTCCATAACCGCCCATGAGCTGAAGAATATGGGGGTTAACATGAATTTTGCACCGGTTCTGGACATTGCCCCTAAAGAGGTGGACAGCATTATGAGAGACCGGGTGTTTAAAGGAGATGCCAAATCAGTTTCAATGCTTGGCTGTCAAGTCATCCTTACCCTTCAGGAAAATGGTGTAATGGCCGTGGCCAAGCATTTCCCGGGAATAGGCAGAACCATTAAAGATTCTCATTTTTATCTGCCTGCCCTGGACATTGATCTTGAGACCCTCTGGCAATCGGATTTGGTTCCCTTTTTAGAAGCAAAAAAAAAGGATGTTTCGGGAATCATGCTGTCCCATATTTCATATCCTAAGCTGGATGCAAACTGGCAGGCAAGTCTGTCTCCTTTCGTAACCAGGGATTTGCTGCGCAGTCAAATGGCATATGACGGACTTGTGATGACCGATGATCTGGATATGAAAGCCATTGATCATGATATCAAGACGTGCATTGAACAAATTCTAACGTCTGGAATTGACATGGCCCTGATCTGCCATAAAGGACCCAATATTGACAAGGCCTATCATGAAATTACGCAATTGCTTAATAGAGATGAAAATCTTTATAAAATGGGTAAAAAATCTTTGGAAAGAATTTTAAGGGTTAAGAAACAATACATTTTGTAATAGTTCAGCGCATTAAAAAAAATATCCCAAAGCCCTGTCTGATAGATATTTGCAGGAGGTTAAGCGTTTAGCATCGAAACAAATATCCATCAGACAGGGCTGTTTCAGGCATAAGAACTGAATAGTTACTAAATTTTTTTTGGTTCTGGGTTGGGCTCTAATCTATTTTTGTTCTTGAAAATACATCGTGATCAAGCCGGCACAGCTGCCCCTGCTCAATCATGGTATATCCTCTGGCCGCAATCATGGCGGCATTGTCTCCGCACAGTTCAAGGGGCGGGGCAAACACATCCATTTTTTTTGATCTTGCTTTTTTTCTTAATTTTTTTACAAAGGTTTTATTGGCCGACACACCGCCTGAAATACCGATGTGCCAGCAGCTCTTTTCCTGGGCCGCCATAATCAGTTTTTGTGAAAGCACATCAATGACGGCTTCCTGAAAAGCGGCGGCAACCTGTGCTTTTTCATCCATAGTGGTAATTTTTTTGTCATGAATATACCTTGCAACGGCTGATTTTAAACCACTGAAGCTGAAATCAAAGCTGCCCTTTTCAAGCAGTGTTCTGGGAAATGTAATGGCAGCAGGATCTTTGGTTTTAGCCAGGCGTTCGATAACCGGGCCGCCGGGATATCCTAAACCCAGCATTTTTGCCACTTTGTCAAAAGCCTCACCAGCTGCATCATCTCTTGTCTGCCCCATGAGTTCGAAATGATCATAAGAGGTCACATGGTAGATATTGGTATGGCCTCCTGAAACCACCAGGGCAATAAAGGGGAATTCAGGCTTGGGGTCGCAAAGGAACAGCGAGTAAATATGGGCTTCCAGGTGGTTGACACCGGCAAGAGGCAGCCGTCTTGCCCAGGCAAAGGATTTGGCAAAGGTAAATCCTACCAGAAGTGCACCGATGAGTCCGGGGCCCCTTGTGGCTGCCACAGCATCTATATCATCAAAGGTTAAACCGGCTTTTGCCAGGGCCTCATCCACCACCTCGGTTATGGCCTCGATATGCATTCGGGAAGCCAGTTCAGGTACAACACCGCCGTATTTATGGTGTACATCGATCTGGGTGGCAATTATGGAAGAAAGAATGTCTCTGCCATCCCGGACCAGGGCGGCTGCGGTTTCATCACAAGATGATTCAATCCCAAGAACTATCATGATACAAAAAAAGGCTCAGATCCAATGGACCTAAACCCATTGTGTCTGGGTTTCGTTGTTTTCTCTGGATTCAACATCCCCGATGAAAAATGCCTTTACATCCATTGCCCCTAAACGGTCCATAACTTCCTGGGCAGATGCATCCGGTACTACCACTACCATACCAATACCATTGTTAAAGGTTCTTTGCATTTCAGCATCTGAAACAGATCCCTCTTTTTGCAGGATTTTAAAAACAGGGGGTATCTCCCATGCATCGTTTTTTACTATGGCTTTGCAGGCTTCCGGTATGACCCGGATGATATTTTCATCAATGCCGCCGCCTGTTATGTGCACAATGCCATGAATCGGCAGATCTCTTATCAGACTTAAAAGAGTCGGGACATAAATGGTGGTGGGTTTAATGAGTTCTTCTCCAAGGGTTGTGTCAAGGTCACTAAGTTGGGTGTCAACCGTGTATTTGCACTTGTCAAATAAGATTTTTCTGACAAGGGAGAATCCATTGCTGTGTAAACCGTTTGAGGCAATACCAATCAGTTTATGACCGTTTCTGATATAGGAACCGTCTATGATTTTATCGTTGTCCACTATACCCACTGAAAACCCTGAAAGATCATATTCACCCTGTTGATACAACCCTGGCATTTCTGCTGTTTCGCCGCCGATCAGAGCACACCCTGCCTGATTGCACCCATCTGCTACCCCTATGATAATTTTTTCCGCCACAGCATTGTCAAGAACCCCCATGGCCAGATAATCAAGGAAAAATAGGGGTTTGGCACCCTGGACGATAATATCGTTAACGCACATGGCCACAAGGTCAATACCAATGGTATCATGCTTGTCCATCATGAACGCAATTTTAAGCTTGGTACCAACCCCGTCTGTTGAACTGACCAAAACCGGGTTGGAAATGTTGGAAAGGTTCAGGGAAAAAAGGCCTCCGAAACCGCCAATTTCGCCCATTACACCGGATCGTGGGGTGGATTTTGCAATATCCTTAATCCGGTCAACCAATTTATTTGCTTTGTCAATATCAACCCCTGACTCGGCGTATGTTAATGATTTGTTCATATAAGATTACCTTTTTGAATTAGATTGATTACTTCTTTGAAATCGTGCAATGATAAACAGAATGCCATGAAAAGTCAAAAGATTTTTGACATCGTTATTTGAATATTGTATTTAGTGCCTGACCGAAAATTTGAAATGTTCGGAAAGCAAACGCACTCCTTTTAACCATTACTTAAAGAGGGTGATAACCATAAATAGACGCAAAGATCGGAGAACCCAAAAAGAATGAAAATAATCCATATTGGAATTTTAGGGTATGGAGTTGTGGGCACGGGTGTGGCAAAACTGTTAACACAGAAAAAGCAATTGCTGGAATCCAGAATCGGGGCTGCTTTAAACCTTAAAACCATTGCTGACATAGATACGACGACAGATCGGGGCATAGACATTGGAGCGACCACTCTGGTATCCGATGCAAACCTGGTTATTAATGATCCTGAAATCGATATTATAGTGGAGACCATTGGCGGCGAAACCATTGCCAAAAAATTTATTTTAGAATCCCTTGAAAATAAAAAACATGTGATAACGGCCAACAAAGCACTTTTGGCCGGGTTTGGAAATGATCTTGTCAAAGTGGCCAGAAAAAATTTGGTTGATCTGGCTTTTGAGGCCAGTTGCGGCGGCTGCATGCCTATTATCAAATCATTCAGGGAGTCCCTTGTTGCCAATGACATCAATTCCATGTCTGCCATTTTAAACGGAACATGTAATTATATTTTAACTAAAATTTCCAAGGATGGTTTGGGGTTTGAAGAAGCGTTAAAGGATGCCCAGGACCTGGGATTTGCAGAAGCCGAACCCTCTTTAGACATTGATGGATTTGATACGGCCCATAAGCTGGCCATTTTAAATTCCCTTGCCCATGGCATGGAAATTAATTTAGAGGATATCCATGTGGAAGGTATCAGAAATATTTCTCCTGTGGATATTGAATTTGCCCAATCCTTTGAGTATACCATCAAGCTTTTGGCCATTGGGAAAAAACATGAGGATCATGTGGAAGCAAGGGTGCATCCGACAATGATATCCAATTTGAATCCTTTATCCCATGTAGATTCGTCAATGAATGCCATCGCCATTGATGCTGATGCCACGAAACAAACAATGCTTTATGGCCACGGGGCAGGAATGATGCCGACAGCCAGTGCCGTATTAAGCGATATCGCCGATATAGCCAGAAATATTATTTCAGGAATCAAAAGACGGGTTCCCATTCTGGGATATCCTGAAGATAATATTAAACCCATACCCATTCTTCCCATGGCTGATTTATTTACAAGATATTATCTCAGATTTGAAGCCCAGGACCATCCCGGGGTATTGGCTAAAATTTCAGGAATCCTGGGTGATAATAACATCAGTATTAAATCCGTCCATCAAAAGGGCCGCAAAACAAATGGTAAAGTGCCCGTTGTAATGATCACCCATTTAGCCAGGGAAGCATGGGTGCAAAAGGCGTTAAAACAAATCTCGAAGACCGATTCCATTGTCGGAGCCCCCATTGTAATTAGAATTGAAGAAACAGACCCAGAAAGAATATAGATCAGGAGTAGTTTGATGAAGATATTAGTAGCAGATTTGGAAGGTGTTTTTTTACCGGAGATATGGATAAATGTGGCGTTAAAAACCGGAATTGAGGAGCTGAAGCTGACCACCCGGGATATCAGTGATTATCATGTATTAATGAAAAAGAGGCTATCCTTACTCAAAGAGAATAATTTAAAGATTCAGGATATCAAAAATGTAATCCAAACCCTTGAGCCCCTTGAAGGGGCATTGGATATGTTAAACTGGATCAATGAACACAATCAAATTATCATGCTGTCAGATACCTTTGAAGAATTTGCAAAGCCTTTGATAGCCAAGCTGGGTCACCCATTACTCCTTTGCCATAGCCTGATCATTGACAAAAAAGGAAATATCACAGACTATAAGCTCAGGATTGAAAATCAGAAAAAAGAAGCGGTAAAGGCATTAAAGACAATGAATTATCACGTCATTGCTTTTGGAGATTCCTATAATGATATTGATATGATCAAGGAGGCTGATCAGGGATTTTTCTTTAGTCCGCCTGCATCTGTCATCACGGATTTTCCAGAAATTCCCGTGACAAAAAACTATTCAGAGCTTAAAACCATGCTTGCTTCATTATTGGAAATATGATGATTAATATTGATGATTTTAAAAATGTAACAGCCCTTGTCATTGGCGACCTGATGATTGACGAGTACCTCTGGGGAAAAGTGGACAGGATTTCACCGGAAGCGCCCGTACCCGTGGTCTGCGTGGAAAAACAAAACCATACACTAGGAGGAGCGGGAAATGTGATTCATAACCTGGTAGCCATGGGAGCAACTGTTTTAACCGTGGGTACGGCAGGAACAGGCAAAGCCGGTCAAATGATATTTGAAAAACTAAAGGGTCTGGGTATAGAAACAGATGGAATCATCAGTGAGCCCCAAAGACCGACAACCCGGAAAACAAGGGTGATTGCTTCCAACCAGCAGGTGTTGCGGATTGATAAGGAAATAAAGCGTAATATCAATGCAGATACCCTTGAAAAACTGGTTGAAAAAATTGAAGACAAAATTTTAGATGCAAATCTTATTATTCTATCCGATTATGACAAAGGACTTTTGACAAGGCAGTTGGTTGAACAGATTGTTAAACTGGCAAAAAAACACAAGGTTATCACACTGGCTGACCCCAAATCCCTTGATTTTTCAAAGTATGAACAGGTATCCATTCTTACCCCGAATAAAAAAGAAGCCAGCCTCGCAGTAAATATTGATATCACATCTGAAACAGATCTATTTGCCGCCGGAAATAAAATCATGGACCAGGTGAAACTGGAGCGTCTTTTAATTACCTGTGGTAAAGACGGCATGGTCCTTTTTGAAAAGGGCCATGATCCCTATACCATTGAGTCCAAAGCCCGGCAGATATTTGATGTTTCCGGTGCCGGAGACACAGCCATTTCTCTATTGGGCCTTGGTCTGGCCACTGGCGCCAGTTTTGTAGACAGTGCCATGGTTGCCAACCTGGCAGCAGGAATAGTTGTGGCAAAGGTGGGAACAGCCACAGCATCTATTGATGAGCTGAAACAGGCGCTTGCCCACTAAAAAATAATCGAGCAAATTAATTAAAAACTTGACACAAACAAGACTATTCTATATATTGCCTTCTGTGATGCGGGGTGGAGCAGTCTGGTAGCTCGTCGGGCTCATAACCCGAAGGTCGT
>CAYVZG010000025.1:0-57616 GCA_964455805.1 uncultured Desulfobacula sp. | reverse complement strand
AAAAATATGACGGCATGATTAGAACAGCACAAAAAAAATATGGGGTTGAGTTTTCTTTGATTAAAGCTGTGATAAAGGTGGAGTCAGATTTTAATCCAGAGGCGGTATCAAAAAAAGGGGCTAAAGGACTTATGCAGATTATGCCGTTTAATTTTAAGTCCCTTGCCGTTAAGGATCCATTTAATCCATATCAGAATATCATGGGGGGGGCATTATATCTTAAGAGGCTTTTAAAACGGTATAAATATAAGCTGCCTCTGGTACTTGCTGCATACAATGCAGGGCCAGAGGCAGTGGATAAATATAAAAAAATCCCCCCTTACGAAGAAACGCAAGATTATGTCAAAAAGGTGATGGCGACCTATAGCCGGTATAAAAAATCTTGAATATCTTTAAAAGTCTTTTTGAATTTTTTTGATAAATTTTATCAACTTGTCTCGCATATCAGGTCGTTGAAGGGCAAACGCCATGTTGGCCATCTGGAATCCGGCCTTGTCACCACAATCAAATCGCTGACCTTCAAATTTGTATCCATATATGGGTTGTTCTTTGAGAAGGCTTTTCATGGCATCGGTTAGCTGGATCTCGCCTCCGGCACCTTTCTTTTTTTTTCCCAAATATTCAAAAATTTTGGGAGTGAGTATATAGCGGCCGATAATGGCCAGATTGGATGGTGCTTCATCAGGAGCAGGTTTTTCCACCATATCGTTGATTTTTACAATATCTTTTTCCACAGGTTGGGCTTCAAGAATACCATATTTATCAGTTTGATCTTTTTCCACTTCCATGACTGCAGCCAAAGAGGCTCTCACCCGGTCGAATTTTTTTACCATTTCAGAAAGAACCGGCTTATCTGTCTGGATAAGGTCATCGGCTAATAGCACGGCAAAGGGTTCATCGCCGACAACATCTTTGGCGCACCATATGGCATGCCCTAACCCTAAAGGTTCATGCTGCCGAGTATAAATAATGGTTCCGGTTTTGGGTACAAGCTCCTGGATTTGTTTTAAAAGATCAGTTTTCCCTTTGTTTTCTAGAACGTGCTCTATTTCATAGGATCTGTCAAAATGATCTTCCAAAGCCTTTTTCCCCCGGCCGGTAACAAAAACAATTTGTTCGATACCGGCAGCAAACGCTTCTTCAACCGCATACTGGATGATGGGCTTGTCAACAACGGGAAGCATCTCTTTTGCCATGGCTTTAGTAGCGGGAATAAATCTTGTGCCAAGGCCGGCCACAGGGAAAACTGCTTTCTTTATTTTCATGGAAACTCCTAAAGGTTTGGTGTGTCATATCCAAGTATACAAGACGCTATATATGGTATTGCCTCTTATGTATTTAGAAATAAATCAGATGTCAAATTTAATTTATTTAATCGCTTAAAATATTTGTAATAAAAAATAAGGAAATAATTGTAATAGATTGACTTTATTGAATCTTTTTCGTATGCTCCCCGAGTTCAAGCACCATAATAATTTTAAAAAGGAAGTTTTAATGACTGATACAACCCGAAAAACATCTGAAATACCGCCTGAGCAGCTCAGCATGAGGAGCAAATTTAAATTTAATTGCCATAAAGGTGTTAAATGTTTTACCGACTGCTGCCGGGGAATAAATATTATGCTTACCCCATACGATATCTTAACCATGCGTAAAAAACTGGATTTAACCTCTGAAGAATTTCTTGCCATGTTTACGGATCCGCATATCCTCGAGAAAGGAGACCTTCCCGTGGTTACACTTAAGCTTTTGGATGATGAACGTAAATCGTGTCCATTTGTTGAAGACAAGGATGGGTGTGCTATATACGAGGACCGTCCCACAACTTGCAGATATTATCCAATAGGGGTTGGTTCTTTAAGTTATTCCGGAGAGAAGGGTGAGAAGGATGAATTCTTTTTTACGGTGAAAGAAGCCCATTGTTTGGGATTTGAAGAAGATAAAGAATGGACTGTGGCTGAGTGGAGAGAAGATCAGGGTGTTGACCTTCGAGATGAAGTTAATGATGGCTGGTTTGATTTGATCGTTCGGAAAAAGTCATTGCCCGACAGTATGAAGCTTTCAGAAGAGAGCAAAAAGATGTTTTTTATGGTTTGCTATAATGTTGATAAATTCAAAAAATTTGTATTTAACAGCACCTTCCTTGAAAGGTACGATTTTTCTAAAGAAAAAATTGATGAGATCAGAAATGATGATGTCAAACTTCTTCAATTCGGTTTTGAGTGGCTTAAATTCAGCTTTTTTCAAACAGGACAGGAGAATTTTAAAATAAAAGAGAACAAGTAGTACATGAATTGTATTGATAAAACAGGCCATGCGGGTTCCCGCACGGCCTGTTTTAATTTAGTAATTATACCATAAAGCTTCATGCACTTCTGTATTATTGAGCCGTTCTTCAATATCAACATTAAAGAATGAAGCAATGGGTTCAAAAATTTCAGGATTATTGGTCTGAACGCTTTTGGTTGCATCCAAAATCACATGGAATCCTTTTTGTGTCATTTTTCCTAACGGACTTCTGCAGGGTCCTCCTGGGATTCCCAATAATTGCATAATCGTCTTTAACGGTAGCGGATTCCTTGCTCTGCAACTAACAGGGCCGAATTCTGATTCCTCCTGTGTGGTCACCACAACAAGGTCAAGCAGTGGTTTTATAGCCTCATGTATTTTTGAAGCCCCTTCAGTATCCCCCTGATTGAGCATTGAGACCATCTGTGCCATAAATTTTGGTGCGATATTCGACATGACCGAAATACTCCCGCATGCTTTGATTTCAGGATGGGTCATAATTTCATAAACCAATGCATCATCCCCAGAGAATATTTTAAAATCATCTCCACAAAATTTACGGGTCAGTTTCATGTTTTCAAGATTTCCTGTGGCCTCTTTTACACAGGAAATATTTGGGAAGTTCTTTGCCAGGATGGCCAAATCCTGAGGAAGCATCTGGGCGCCTGATCTTCCGGGAATAATATAGGGTATGATGGATACATCGGGGTGGGCTTTGGCAACGACCTCATAATATTCTTTCCGGATTTCAAGGGAGCTTGGGCCATTATAATAGGGGTCAACCATAAGAATGGCATCAACCCCTTCTTTTGCCGCCCGGCCTGCAGCTTCAAGGGCTTCAATAGTGTTATTGCTTCCTGTTCCAGCAATCCTAAGGCATTTATTCTTGGCCAGTTTAGCAACCTGGGCAATCACATGATCGTGTTCTTTCCATTTAAATGTAGGACTTTCTCCTGTTGTTCCTGTCGCAAGAATTCCTGTAATTTCGTTTTTAATCTGAAAGTCGATAAGTTTTTCAAGACCCTCTTGATCAAGCTCCCCTGATTGATTGAAAGGGGTGATTAATGCCGTATAGCATCCTTGTTGCATGTTTAACTCCTAATGTGTAAATAAATTATTTTTCCAATGGATTTTCCTACAACCACTTGCTATCACAAGTTTAAATATGGTTCAAGCCAAAATTAAACTTACCGAATATTTTCAATGGTCTTGACACAATCTTGTGTCGGAAATATGATATAATGTTTTACAGGGAGCCCAAATATATTAAAAATATAATTTAAGGATTTAAATAATGAGTGAACACGAAAAACATCTTCCAAAAGACGCAGATGAACATATTGCCATGCTGAAAAGCCAGCTGAGTAAAAATGAAGAATGTGGAACTACCCACTATAATTTAGCTGTGGCCCTTTTGGGAAAACAGGAGTATGCGGAGGCTGAAAACGAACTTCATGAAGCCATTGACTGCAGTCCTTCATTGGCTGAGGCTTACGTTCTTCTCGGCGGAATCTGTCTTAAAAGAAAGGACCTTGAGGGGTGCTATCGATTTAATCAGCGCGCAGTAAAAGCAAGGGCGGGATTTGCAGAAGGATATGGAAACATGGCTTTTGTCCTGCTTCAACTGGTGGACGGCAAAGATCCTAAAGGGGACGAAGAAAAAGTGGATAAAGCCATTAAAAATCTTAAAAAAGCCATCACTCACAATAAAAATTTTGTACAGGCCTGGGCGACTTTAGGTACGGCTTATTTTATGAAAGGACTGCTTCCCGAAGGCATCAAGGCAAATCTTGAAGCCATAAATGTACAACCTGAATTTCCTGTGGCGCATAATAATCTAGCGGTGGCTTATCTGGAAACAGGTGAATTTGAAAAAGCCATTGTCCACTGCGATAAGGCCGAAGAACTCGGGTTTAAAGTCTCCAAGGAATTGAAAGATGAGCTGGCGACCCATAGAAAGGCATAATGAAATCCAGCCTGTTTGCCTTTTTTGTATCTGGCGAAGAGAATCAGGTTTTCCCTGGCTCTCAATTATGGGATGTCCCATTGTCCGGGGAAAAAACATCAAAATTTTGTGAAATTTCTTCTCAAAATATAGCTAAAACCCAGGCCATAACGATTGGTGATTATTTTTCAGCTGCCAAACAATTCTTAGCCGAAAATGATTTTTTAAAAATTAGAACAGGTCTTGACATATTTTTTAAAAGACCTGTTCCTATTCACCAGGTAGAAAGGATAGTGGTATCCCTTGAAAAACACGGCGCCTTTTATCATCCCATAAAAGTTCAGGTGAGGAACAAAATCAACCAATCTTGTTCTTTTGTTCTTAATGGTGCCGTATCAAAGCCTGGTCTTGCTTTGATTGAAAACGAGTTCCAGTTGATATCCCATTTAAACAGTACTTTTTCAAAGCATTATCTTCCAAAAGCCTATGGAGCGGATGTTTTTAAAACGGTTAAAGGGAAGATTGGATTTTTTTTAGGAGAATGGCTTGAAGGGTACAAGGAGTTTCACGTCACAGAAAACCGGGGTATACGTCAAACAGTGATATGGGAATCCGACGGAACCTGTCATTATATATCAGAAGAAAGCGCTCTGCCGATTTATCAGGAGGTATCCCGGATTCTGACATATTATTACGATATTGAAACATTTGAACAGGTTTTTCCATGGCATCACGCAGCCGGTGATTTTATTGTAAAAAAGAAAAATGGCAGAACTGAAGTCAAATTGATTACGGTGAGGGGATATTCATCCTTAATGGAATTGGGTGAACAAAATGATAATAAAACCATATATATTTTACCTGCTTTACTCTTTTTCTTTTTGAACCTGACCATCAGAGTCCGTCTGGATAGATTAGATGGAACCGGCCCAACAGTGTTTCTTGGGGATAAAATTATAAAGCCCATAGTGAATGGTTTTTTATCTGGACTGGATGAAAAAAAAGGACACCATGACTATGGTGATATAAAATTGAGTTTTATGGAATTTTTTGGTCAATTTAATCTGGAACAGATAATAGAACTGATGGAAAATATGTTAAAATCATGCCATTCAGATGGTTCGGAATTTGAATTGATAAACAAAAATATGAAATCTCATTGCCAGATTCTTCATTCAATCTTCAAAAACATGTAAAAACAACCTTTTTTATTGACATGACCAAAGTAAAATTTTATATCTGCAGTGTTATTTTGCAAAGGCTGTTTCTGATAAAAAGAGATCGGTTTTATAACTGTTCGAAATAACAACAAATTAGACTATTGAATGGAAGATTTGGAAAAATTTTTCATTATATGAATGTAAATTAACTATTAACGGAGGTAAGTAAATGGCTAAGCATGAAACTCCTTTACTGGATCAGCTGGAATCCGGCCCATGGCCTAGCTTTGTTTCTGACCTGAAACAACAGGCTGAAATCAGAGCTAAGAATGAAGAAGGCATTGAATTCCAGATCCCCCAGGACTGTATTGAAGATCTTCTGGGTGTTGTGGAACTTTCATACAAACATGGTAGAACCCACTGGAAACATGGCGGTATTGTAGGTGTTTTCGGTTATGGTGGTGGTGTTATCGGCAGATACTGCGATCAGCCGGAAATGTTCAAAGGTGTTGAGCATTTTCATACAATGCGTGTGGCACAACCAGCTGGTAAGTACTATACAACTGATTATCTGAGAAAATTGACTGAACTTTGGGACTTCAGGGGTTCAGGTGTCACCAATATGCATGGTGCAACCGGTGATATCATCCTTCTGGGAACCACAACTCCCCAGCTTGAAGAAGTATTCTGGACACTCACCCATGATATGGGACAGGATCTTGGTGGATCAGGTTCTAACCTGAGAACACCTGCTGACTGTCTTGGCGAGTCCAGATGTGAATATGCTTGCTATGATACAAATGCACTTGTGTATTTCTTGACCCAGGAATATCAGGATGAACTTCATAGACCTGCTTTTCCATACAAGTTTAAATTTAAAATGGATGGTTGCCCGAATTGTTGCGTAGCATCGATTGCACGTTCTGACATGTCTTTTATCGGTACATGGAAAGATGATATCCGGATTGATCAGGATGCTGTTAATAAATATGTTGAAAATGATGCCGCTTATCCGGCAAATGCTGGTGCATTCAGAGGCAGTAAAGACTGGGGCCCCTTTGACATTGAAAAAGAAGTAACCGGTCTGTGCCCGACAAAATGTATGATGTTTAAAGACAAAAAACTGTATATCGATAATGCCAATTGTACGCGTTGCATGCATTGTATCAATGTTATGCCACGGGCTCTTAAGATTGGTAAAGAAACCGGTCTGTCCATTCTGGTTGGCGCAAAAGCCCCGATCCTGGATGGTGCCCAGATGGGTTCCCTGCTTGTTCCATTTGTGGAAGTTAATCCTGACAATGATTACGAAGAAATTACAGAAGTCATTGAAAACGTATGGGATTGGTGGATGGAAGAAGGTAAAAACCGCGAAAGACTTGGTGAGCTGATTATGCGTCAGGGTTTCCAGAAACTTCTTGAAGTGACTGGGATCAAGCCTCAGCCTCAGCATGTTGCCTACCCGAGAACCAACCCCTATATCTTCTGGAAAGAAGATGAGGTTGAAGGTGGCTGGGAACGTGACGTTGAAGAATACAGAAAACACCATCAAAGATAGAAAGGGAGAATTATAATGGCATTTATTTCTACTGGTTACAATCCAGACAAACCGATGGAAAACAGAATTTCTGACATCGGTCCCAAAGACCATAATGAATTTTATCCTCCTGTAATCGCTAAAAACAAAGGCAAATGGTCTCATCATGAAATTCTTGAGCCGGGTGTCCTTGTCCATGTTGGTGATTCAGGAGACGAAATATATACGGTAAGGGTTGGTGGCGCTCGTTTGATGTCCACTAGCCTTATCAATGAAATTTGTGATATTGCAGACAAACATTGTGACGGACATCTCCGTTTTACTACCCGTAACAATATTGAATTCATGGTTGATTCCAAGGACAAAGTTGAGCCCCTGAAAAATGATCTGGCCTCCAGAAAGTTTGACGGCGGTTCCTTTAAATTCCCCATCGGTGGAACCGGTGCTGGTGTCACCAACATCGTTCATACACAGGGTTGGATCCACTGCCACACCCCGGCATCAGATGCATCCGGTACAGTAAAAGCAACCATGGATGAACTGTTTGATGATTTTCAGGACATGAGGCTCCCTGCACAGCTCAGGGTTTCCATGGCCTGTTGCCTGAACATGTGTGGCGCAGTTCATTGTTCAGATATCGCCATCCTTGGATATCACAGAAAACCACCTATGTTAGATCATGAATATCTTGACAGGGTCTGTGAAATTCCTCTGGCTGTTTCAGCCTGCCCGACGGCAGCACTTAAACCGGCAAAGGTTGAACTTCCCAATGGGGAAAAAGTCAAATCAATTGCCATGAAAAACGAAAGATGCATGTATTGTGGTAATTGCTACACCATGTGTCCTTCCATGCCCCTTGCTGATACTGAAGGTGATGGTATTGTTCTCATGGCTGGTGGTAAAGTTTCCAACAGAATTTCCGATCCTAAATTTTCCAAAGTTGTTGTGGGTTTCCTTCCCAATGACATGCCAAGATGGCCTGGCATGACAGATGCAATCAACAAAATGGTTAATGCATATTCCAATGGCGCTAACAAGTATGAAAGACTTGGAGATTGGGCTGAGAGAATCGGATGGGAAAAATTCTTTGAAGTTTGCGAACTTGAGTTTACCCATCACCTGATTGATGATTTCCGTCAGCAGGCATACATGAGCTGGCGTCAGTCAACTCAGTTTAAATTTTAAGAAGATTTTTTGAATATTATCTTTTTATAAAGTAGTTTCAGCCGGGGTGTATCTTGCACTCCGGCTGATATATTTCAATTCAAAGGAGTATAACAATGAGTGATCTTCTTAAGGATAAAGAAGCGGCAACCAAAGCGGTTGTGGACTGGATGACAAAAAAGTCCAAAAGCAAAACCAAGTTTTATTTCAAAGATTTTTATAAGCTTTTTCCAGATGACAAGCCCAGAATGATTAAAAAAGTGGTTAATAAAATGGTTCAGGATGAAGTCCTTGAATACTGGTCTTCCGGAAGTACAACCATGTATGGATTGAAAGGCTCCGGGAAACAGCACGCATCTGAAAACGAAGAATAAAATTTTAGATAAGACGTGTTTAAAGTTCCATGCAAAAGCCAATGGATAAAATTGGTAAAAAAGTACCGGGAGTAGTCATTGCCGGCCTTAGAGGGGGATCAGGAAAAACGATCATCTCTCTGGGGATTACCGCTGCATGGAAACAAAAAGGCTTTAGGGTCTCCCCATTTAAAAAAGGACCTGATTATATTGACGCCGGCTGGCTTTCAAAAGCAGCCGGCCGTCCTTGTTATAATCTGGACACTTTTCTTTGTGTCTCTCCAATTGTAAAGCAATCCTACCGGGAAAATTCAAAAAATTGCGACATTGCTGTTGTTGAAGGAAACAGGGGTCTTTATGACGGTATTGATACAGATGGTTCTACTTGTACTGCTGAGCTGGCAAAGCTATTAAATTTGCCCGTTCTGTTGGTTTTAGACTGTAGTAAAAGCACCAGAACAATGGCAGCGTTGCTCATGGGCTGCATGAATTTTGATCCTGACACGAAAATCTGTGGGGTTATTCTTAACCGTGTGGCTGGTAAAAGACATGAGGGAAAGGTTCGAAAAAATATTGAAAAATTTTGTAATATTCCAGTATTTGGTGCTATCCCGAAATTAAAGGCTCAGGATTTTCCGGAAAGGCACATGGGGCTTGTAACATCAGAGGAACATCGTTTTACTCAAAAAGCGATCAACGCGGCTTTGCGTGTTGCCAAAGATAATATTAACCTGGAGGCGCTTTACGAGGCGGTAATTAATGAATGCCCGATAACAGGTTCTGAGACCATTACACCACTTGATCCATCTGAAAACAAATTATTCAAACATGAACCGGTTACCATCGGCATTGTGCGAGATTCTGCGTTTCAATTTTATTATCCAGATAATATTGATGCCTTAAAAAACTGGGGTGCTAAAATTGTTTTCATAAGTCCTTTAATCGAAAAATGCATACCAGAAGTTCATGCCATCTATATGGGAGGCGGTTTTCCTGAAACCCATGCGGCTCAATTATCTCAAAATAAGACTTTCCGACAAAATTTAAAGGATCTGTCTCTAAAAGGACTGCCCATTTACGCTGAATGCGGTGGTTTGATATTCCTGGGCCAAAGTATTCGGCTCAGTGAACAGGAATACCCCATGGCTGGAATTTTACCCATTAAATTCGGTCTGTCCAAACGTCCACAAGGTCATGGGTATACCAGGGTTGAAGTTGTTCATGAAAACCCGTTTTTTAAAAAAGGGGAAACGTTAAAGGGCCACGAATTCAGATATTCAAGTATCCTGGATATTAATTACCAGGAAGATGAAATGGCATTTAAAATGGAAAGGGGAAAAGGTATTCTTAACAAAAGAGATGGCTTTTTTAAACAGAATACTTTTGGCACTTATACACATATTCATGCGCTTGGCAGCCCGTCCTGGGCACCTGCTTTGATCAAAAAGGCAAGAGACTTCAAAAATTCCCAGGCCTGACTTATATTTTTTTATTTATTGTAATCACATCAATAAAAAGGGGGTTCCCAAATCTTTGGAAAACCCCTTTTTCAATTGTGCTTATAAACCGCTTATTTTTTCTTTTTCTTTGGTTTGGTAGAGATATGACACTTACCGCAGGTAGCGGGTGCCGGGCCCTTCATGCCTTTAGGGTCCCCTGCTTTTTTGTTAATTTCTTTATGACATGTTTTACAATTTCCATGCATGGCATTTTCATGAACCATGATGTCTTTTTTATTCTTTTTATCTTTTTTGAACTTATTGTGGCATTCGCTGCATTTTTGAACATCATCACCCATTTTCAAATCCAAAGGTTTATTATCCTTATCATGGTGACATTCACCGCATGTAATCTTATGAACCTCAATATGCTTTTTATGAGTGAATGCAAGTGATTTGAATTTTGGAGCACGTTTTTTGGGTTTTTTATAACCCGGATCTTCCAAGATTAAATTATCTTTGACTTCTGTTCCGGCATAAAGACCTGTTGAAACAAAAATCACAGCAATACCCGCAGCCAAAAACAGAGTCAACAGTTTGTTGTTCATCATCTATTCTACTCCTTTGTTCATTAAAAATTTATTCTATTTATCAGTGATAATTCCATACCACTGATGGTTAATTTTAAAATTTTACACCATTTTTACACATAGCCGTGCTGGAAAGTCAACACTAAAAACGTATCTGTTTTATGCTTACTCTTCCTGGGTTTTTGTGTCTGCCTGAGATTCGATATCCTCTTTCCCATTAGTTGTGTCATCCTCTTCTTCAGGTTTTTTTTTCCCAAATACCCTGGCACCGATGATGCTGATTTCATAAAGAACCATCAGGGGTAAAGCCATCATGATCTGTGTGACGACATCGGGTGGGGTGATAATAGCCGCACCGACAAAGAAAAGTAAAAGCGCATACTTTCTGTTCTTTTTTAGAAAAGGCACGGTAACCAATCCCATACGGGCCATAAAAGTCAATACCAGAGGCAGTTCAAAAACAAAACCAAATGCAAGAAGCATTTTTGAGGAAAATGCAAGATACTCTTTCATGGATGGCATGGCAGATATGGTGTCTGTGGCAAACCCTAAAAAGAATTTAAATCCATAGGGAAAAACAACAAAATAGCCAAAAGACGAGCCAATAATAAAAAAGAAAACAGAAAGGACGACGATGGGCAAAAGATATTTTTTTTCTGTTCTGTAAAGGCCTGGAGAGACAAACATCCAGAATTCATAAAAAAGGACAGGGGTGGCCAGAATAATTCCGGCAAGCAGGGAAACTTTAAGGTAGGTAAAAAATGCTTCAGGTAGCCCTGTGAAAATCATTTGGGCGTTTCCAGTTTCACCCATGGCAGTGACCAGAGGTGCGTTTAGAATCTCAAATAATTTTTCTTTAAAAGAATAAGCTGCCACAAAACCGATGGCAACTGCAATAAAGGAACGGACCAGTCTATCTCTCAACTCACCCAGATGTTCTGTAAAAGGGCTTTTGTTTTCTTCGCTCATTATTTATCAATCTTATCTTGTTCTGAAGTTTTATCTGTCTCGCCCGGATGATCATTTTCTAAATCAAACTCATCGTTATTATCCGGGGGTTTTTTTTCGTCCTCCTGAAATCCGTTTTGCTCTTGATCAGGGCCTGTCTCTTTTTTGTTCTCCTTGTCTGTATCTTCTTTGTCTGTTTCATAGACTTTTTCCCGGATAGAGTTATCAGTCTCATCTGTTGAAGGAGAGTCGTCGGTAAGGATTTTATTAAGATCTGCTTTGGGGATGTCTACGCCGCTTTTAAATTCTTTAACTGTGGTTTCAACATCAATGCTGCGTTTAAAATCCTGGGCAGACCGTTTGAATTCTCCCATGGCGCGTCCCAGGGTTTTGGCAAGGTCAGGCAGCTTTTTGGGCCCAATTACAATGAGGGCAATTGCAAGAATCATTAAAATTTCGGGCATTCCTAGACCAAACATTTTTTATTCGCTCCTTTGATGAAAATTACTAAAATTAATTAGGCCTGTAATTTTACACTGAATGCAAGCAGAGTGTCAAGAAGGATAGATTGCCGGACAAAATAAACTATTTTTCTTTATGTCTGACAGGCCTGCGCTTGCCTTTAAAGGGTTTTCTGTGTTTATTCTTTGGTTTTGAATAATATTTCTTTTGAGGTTTTGGCAGGGGTTTATCCAAAGCGTCTGACGGGTACTCACATTTTATTTTTTTTCCCAGCACCTCTTCAATCTTGGGGATAAAAAAGGAGCTCATTTCATCGGCGAAACTAATGGATGTCCCTTTTGCACCGGCCCGACCCGTTCTTCCAATCCGATGGATATAATGTTCGGGCTCATGGGGAAGGTCGTAATTAATGACATGACTGATGTCTTCAATGTGCAGTCCACGGGCAGCCACATCCGTTGCAACTAAAATATTAATGTTGCCTTTTCTAAAATTATTCAAAACTTTAAATCGTTTGTCCTGGGAGATATCCCCTGAAAGTACACTGCATTTTTGGCCATACCTTTTAAGTTTTTCAGACAGGGCCCTGGCTGTGTCTTTGCGGTTTACAAATAAGAGTACCCTTTTTAGATGCTCGCTTTTAATCAGGTTAAAGACATGTTTGAATTTGTCTTTTTCAGGTGAGATATAGACGACTTGATGAATGTTGTCAGCTGCAGGCTGCTCATGTTCAATTTCAATTTGAACAGCATTTTTTGTTGACCAGCTTTGTGCCAGCCGTAAGACTTCTGATGTTAAAGTAGCTGAAAAGAACAGGGTCTGCCGATTTTTTTTGTGCGGTGTTTTTAAAATGATTTTGCGGACATCTGGGATAAATCCCATATCCAGCATCCGATCGGCTTCATCAAGGACAACAATTTCGACCTTGG
The DNA here is from genome assembly GCA_964455805.1 of uncultured Desulfobacula sp. GTDB lineage: Bacteria > Desulfobacterota > Desulfobacteria > Desulfobacterales > Desulfobacteraceae > Desulfobacula. The sequence continues at coordinate 44,800 of CAYVZG010000025.1, read as the reverse complement.
AAGGGTTGATTAAATTTTTGCCCATAAAATCAATTAAACGACCCGGGGTTGCAACAATGACATCAACCGGTCGCTGCTTAAGCTTGTTCTGCTGCTGTTTATAGCCAGTTCCACCAAAGATGGCAACAATCCTTAAATGTGTATATTTTGCAAGATCTCTGAAATCCTTTTCAATCTGGTAAACAAGTTCTCTTGTCGGTGCAAGGATTAGGGCTCTTGGCATTCCTTTCCGGTTTTTAAATGGGTTTCTTATGAATGCCGATAGGATCGTAATAATGAAACTGGCACTTTTTCCGGTTCCTGTTTGCGCTTTTGCTGTGGCATCCTTCCCTTCCAATGTGTGTGACAACAGCTTTGCCTGAATTGGGGTGCAATAATGAAATTTCAAATCTGCAATGGCATGCATGACACTTAAAGGCAGGTGAAAATCATGAAATCTTATTTCCCCTTGCTTTGGCTCCACTGGAAAATCACGAATAGACCATTTGCGCTTCTTGGGTTTTATGTACTTTTTTTGGGGAGCTTTCGGTTTAGGACGGGATGGTGATTGGGCTTCAGGCTCCTTTGATTGGCGCTTCTTGCTAAAAAGCGTTTTTAAAAATAGAAAAAATTGTTTCAATCGATACTTTCTTTGTTAAGTTAAAATATTACCAGTCTGTCTGTTACAATACCAATGGTTTGTAACAGACAGACTGGTATTTGTGAAGCTAAATTTGCGAGAATTTTATTTTATCCGCCGGCAACCAGGGGAAGCAATTGAATTATTGAATTGTCAGGGATGATCGTTTCAGCAAATTGGGGGCTTGAGACAAGCCTTCCATTTAAGCGGACAACTGAACAGAATTCAACATTTTCAAGTGTTCCCAGAAGATGTGCCATGGTCAGCTGCTCAGACCACGGCAGTTCTTTTCCATCTACTTCTATCATGTATTATTCAACACCATTTTTTTTCAAAACTTCCAGAACCTCTGGAAAATCAATACCAAGACGTTTGATGGTTTCAACGGTTGGGATACCGTTATTGTTCCACCCCCGCCGTTCATAGACCGCATCTTTGAGCAATTCATACTGCTCTTCCCTTTTTTGTCTTAAAACAGCCACTTTTTCTTTGGAATCCATCCTGCTTATATCCAGGCTGTATTTATCTTTGAGCTGGTTATCATATCGTTCCAGTCTCGATTCATACTCTTCCACAGTCACAGGACCGACGGCCCTATAGGGTACGGTGTCATGTTCTCTCGTTCCAAAACCCATTTTCAGGTTGAAAACTCTCTGGAAGTTGTACACAGCTTCACTCATTGAAATGAGATCCTGGGGGCTGGATTTTCTACCGGTAACTGCTGAAAATAAATCAGCATACCAACCTAAATGTTTGGCAACTTTGGCAGGTTCAGATGTGTTTTTATTATCTTCGGGAATAATGTCGTTCCACGGAAGCTTGCATAAGCCGCAAAGGCCGAACCAGGTTCTGAACATGGGAAACCAGTGAAGGGCTTCCGCCTTTTCCTCAAATGTCGGCATAAAATTGTGAACCATATCAAGGAAGATCAGCCAGGCTTCATCATGCTGGGGCCCTTTTAATGCAAGCCCGTATCCACCTTGCTGGGCAAGGGATTCTTTGGTCATGTATTCTGAAAATTCAAGGCCCTTGGATTCCATTCCAATATCCTGCATAAAGGCCATGTCAGAACCAAAGTCTTTTGAAAAGATTTTTTTCATTTGACGGATGCCTTTGCCTACAATAGCGCCAAATCCCTCTCCTCTTGCCATTTGATGGATAATTTCAAGGGCATTAAGACGATTACCAAAGCTTAAATCCATGCCGGAAGTATGATCAAGGGTTATCAGCTTGTTTTCAAAACATTCCATGACAAATGCAATTGAAGTTCCTACGGAAATGGTGTCCAGACCGTAGGCATCGCAATAAAAATTAATTTCTAAAATGGTATGGGCATCAAAAATACCAAGACTGGAACCGCAACCCGCCACTGTTTCATATTCAGGTCCGTCCACAAATACTTTTTTCCCTCTATAGGGTCCTGTAAAAGGAGAAAAGTCCTTTACGCCATGGGAACAGGCAACACTGCAACCTTTCCAGCAACCGTCAAAACCTTTGTCAAAAATGTGTTCATAAACATCCTCTCCAATGACGCGGCTTTCAGGATGAGAACCAAACTTGAAGTTATGAACCGGCAGGCAGTCATGATCGTTCATTATGGGCACAAGGTGAGTGGTTCCCACAAGGGACATTCTGTTCTGTTTGGGATCAAGCTCTCTTATCTCTTTTGAATGGGCTTTGGTGACAAGTTTGAGATTGTCCAGATCAGCAGGGTTATTTGATTTCATTGAAATGGCGCCGAATCTTGCGACAATGGCTTTGACTTTTTTGTCGGCAAAAACAGTCCCAATACCGCCTCGTCCGGCTTGTTTATACCTAACCCTTTTCCGTCCGGCATCCCACCAGGAAAAATTAAGGCAGCCGAAATATGTATTTTCAGCCCCCGGTCCTGCTGTGACTACTGAAACGTTGACAGGTTTATTTCCGTCAAAATGTCTGGTTAAAACGTCTGAAAGTTCATAGGAATCTGTCGGCAGATCTTTTGCCTCAAGGATTTTGATGTTGCCTTCAATTCCGTCGATGAAAATAATCGTATCTTTTTTTGCTTTTCCGTCAACCTGTATGACATCAAATCCGGAAAATTTTTTATAGGGTCCAAAATATCCGCCCACGTTTGAATCAATGGGGGCGCCGGTTAAAGGGGATATAGCCGTAACAATACTTTTTCCGCCACCGGGGTATCCGGGTGTCCCGCCAAGGGGTCCCGATGAAATACATATGGTGTTTTCAGGGTCATTCCATTGGGTACTGGCTTTAACAGCATTCCACATCAACCAAAGGTCATACCCTTTCCCTCCGATAAACGTGTTTCTGATTTTTTCCTCGATAGAATTGATAATGATATCACTATCGTTGAGGTTAATCCGGAGGGATTTATCTGTATATCCTTTATTAATTTCTGCTCGTTCATAGGAAATGGACTTGATTTCTTTAAGACTGACTTGATTCATTTTATTGCTCCTTCACCTAAAATATCTTCATGTGTTTGCATTTTAATCCAATGATTTATATCACATTTTTTCCTTATAGTCATATTAATGGCATATAAATTTACATGCAAACGGTTAAATGTTATAATGGTTAAACCGTTAATAATATAACCACTAGGAGATGTCAATGAATGGGAGCAAATATTTAAACCGTTAAATATGCAAAAAAACTTGACTTTTAGCACTATCCATAGTTAATCAAAGCAGTGAAAGGGTCGAAATTATTGAAAAAGGGTGTATAAATGCTCATACTCGCAAATTTTTTTGAAGCTATAGCTGTGGTACTGGATTATGCGCTTTCGTTATATATGTGGATTGTTATTGCAGGTGCGGTTCTGTCTTGGGTAAGTCCTGATCCCTACAACCCCATAGTTAGATTTATCAATACGGCAACAGAACCTGTTTTTTATCAAATAAGAAAAAGGCTTCCCGTGAGTTTCGGGGGGCTTGATATATCTCCTATTATAGTAATTTTAGCTATTATTTTTCTTCAGACCTTTGTTGTGAACAGTCTTCGCGGACTGGCTCGCACAATAGTATAACGAAAAGTGAGGTATTCTTATGGGCATAACACCACTGGTTGTTAAACAAAAAGAGTTCAATACAAGATTCAGGGGGTTTGATGTTCAAGAAGTAGATTATTTTCTTGAAGAAGTGGGAACAGAATTAGAAGACCTGAATCATTCAATTCAAAGTCTTCAAGAGGAAAATCACCGGATAAATCTGGAAAATCAAGGCTATAGAAAAAGAGAAAATTCTATGAAAAATGCCATGATTCAGTCCCAGAAAGTTCTGGATCAAATGAAAGAAAATGCTAAAAAATCTTCAGAGCTGATTATTGCCAATGCTGAAGTTGAAGCTGAAAAAATATTAAACAGAACCCATAAAAGGCTTTCACAACTTCATAGTGATATAATCGAGCTGAAACGCCAGCGGATTCAGCTTGAAATGCAAATAAGCGCCGTACTTGAATCCCATTCAAAAATGCTTGAGATGACAAAGGAAGAAAATAAGGTTGCCGACGAAACCGATTCTACCTTAAAATTTATCAAACAGGCATAATTTTTCAATTATGTAAAAACTAAAAAAGGTATTGGAAATGGCAGAGATTGATGCTTTTTTTAAGCTGATGCACGAACAAGGCGCTTCCGACCTCCACCTGGCCTCCGGCCAGCAGCCAGCATTAAGGCTTCACGGCGAAATAGAACGTATAAAATACGAAATCCTGACCAGTGATAAACTGAGGGGGTTGTTATATGAAATAACATCACAGGAGAAAATTAAAATATTTGAAGAAACAGGGGATGTTGATTTTGGGTATGAAATTCCAGGAATGGCCAGATACAGGGCAAATTATTTTATGCAAAAAAGTGGTGTATCAGCTGTTTTCAGAGAAATTCCTTCCAAAATACTTACAGTGGAGCAATTAGGACTTCCCTCTGTTATTTCAAAATTGGCGGAACTGCCAAGGGGTTTAGTTCTAGTCACCGGGCCAACCGGTTCTGGTAAATCAACAACACTTGCAGCCATTATAGACCAGGCAAACCGGGTCAGAAAAGATCATATAATAACAGTTGAAGATCCCATTGAGTTTGTGCATAAAAGTTTGAAATGTATTGTTAGTCACAGAGAAGTAGGCCTTCATACGCAATCATTTGCGTCGGCACTAAGAGGTGCCTTACGTGAAGATCCCGATATTATCCTTGTGGGTGAGTTACGAGACCTTGAGACCATTAGCCTCGCCATAGAGGCGGCATCAACAGGGCACTTGGTATTTGGCACCCTTCATACATCCAGTGCGGCTAAAACCGTTGACAGAATTGTTGAAGTCTTTCCCTCATCTGAACAGGCCCAGATACGATCGACATTATCCGATGGGTTAAGGGCCATTGTGGCTCAGACCTTATTTAAAAGAGTAGATAAAAAAGGCAGATGTGCTGCCATGGAAATTCTTGTGGCAACCCCGGCTGTGAGAAATCTTATAAGGGAAGGAAAGACGCATCAGATTCCTTCCATGATTCAGACCGGAAAGCAATACGGTATGCAGTTGCTGGATGATGCGATCATGCAATTATACAAGAAAGCATGGATTAGCCCTGATGAAGCCTATGGCAAGGCAAATACGAAATCTATGTTCAGGCCTTTCCTAAAAAGTCCACCCGCTGATTTTACAGAAGCGTAAGGGTCTTTATAATTTTTGGGCGATATCATATAATAAAGATTCTTTGTTTATTAATTAATAGTAAAAGGAAGCCGGAGTGAAGAAGCAGCAAATTGACCATATACTTTCCAAAATGCTGGACTCCCATGACAATGTTTCGGATTTGAATCTCACCCCTGGTAAACCATTACAAGTTGAAAGTTCCGGCGAATTGGTTTCAGTGGATATTGAACCTGAATTTAAAGTGCTAACAGCCTTTCAAACTGAAATTATTGCAATGAATTTGATCAATAATAATCGCAAATTAACAGAAACCCTTATTAGAGAAGGGTCGTGCGATCTTTCTTATCAACTTGGGAGCAAAGCACGTTTCAGGGTGAATATTTTCTCCAGATCAGGCAAGTATTCCATAGTCTTGAGAAAACTGGAAACAAAAATTCCCACTATTGAAGAACTGAATTTGCCCAAAGCATTTCATACCATGGCAGAAGAGAAAAACGGTATCATTTTTGTTACCGGTGCAACAGGTTCTGGAAAATCCACTTCCCTTGCCGCATTATTAGACAAAATTAATGAACAAAAATCAGTCCATGTAATCACCCTGGAAGATCCCATTGAGTATATACATTCCCAGAAAAAATCCACCTTTAACCAGCGGGAACTGGGGATAGATTTTGATACTTTTTCAACCGGTTTAAGAGCCGCATTACGCCAAGCGCCAAAGGTCATATTGGTGGGTGAGATGCGAGACAGGGAAACCGTAAAAATAGGTCTTTCTGCAGCAGAGACCGGCCACCTCGTCCTATCAACATTGCATACCATAGATGCGGGTCAAACCATTAACCGTATTTTAGGGATGTTTCACACCGAAGAAGAAAAACAGATAAGAATTCGTCTGGCAGATACCATAAAATGGGTAGTCTCCCAGAGGCTGCTGCCAAAAAATGGAGGGGGAAGAGTGGCTGCCTTTGAGATTATAGGTTCGAATTTGAGGGTGAAAGATTCCATTCTCAATGGAAAATCTGAGGGCAAAACATTTAACGATATTATCACTGCCGGTAGGGCCCAGAACATGGTTTCTTTTGATGAATATATCATTTCTCTTTTTGAAAATGAAAATATCAGTGAGGAAACGGCAACTTCGTATGCAACACGGAAAGATATTGTGGGTAGAGGGCTTGATTCAATAAAAAGTGCAAGGGGTGAGACCACTTCAAAGATTAATTCATTGGAGATTGATCATGGGTATCAAGGGATGTAAGCCATGAAAGTAGCATGTAATAATTGCAACACAAAATTTATTATTCCAGATGACAGAGTTCCCAAAGACAAAACCTCAATATTTAAGTGCCCCAAATGCAAGAAACGACTACAGATCCTTGCGGTAAAACAAATAAATACCGTCACTGAAAACAAAGGCGGATCCTTTGAACTTTCATTGGATGAGCGTTTGAACGCTCTTATTTGTGTTGGTGGTGATGATCTTAAAAAAAAGGTAGTTTCCTCGCTTAAACGGATGGGCCTGAATACAGCCGTTGTGGCAAATACCAAAACAGCGCTGAAAAGACTTGAATACCATATTTATCATTTGGTTATCATTGATGATGTTTTTGATCAAAAAAAAGGAATAGCGGATATTATTGACAGTATGAATACCATGGATATGTCTTTGAGGCGCCGGATTTGTCTGGTTTGGATCACCAGTGAATTCAAGACCAATGATAATTTGGCATCATTGCATGGCAGTGTGAACGCTATCCTTAACCATGATGACATCCATCACATCGGACCGTTTTTATCCAGTGCCTTACTAGAACATAAACAATTTTACACCGTATATAATGAGAGCCTGAAAATGGCTGGAAAAGGTTAAAGGAAATATCCCTTTACTAAATAAAGTGTATGTCTCCATATCCTCTTCATCCCCTCAGAGCCTTTAGTCACTATTATCAGCGGCACCTCTCCCAATGCCTCTTGTTCGTGAACTATTTTTATTTTTTTGATTCTTTTAGGATCATTTAAAACCAAAAGAAAATATAAGCCCCTGGAGTTTAAAAATATCCAAATTTATAGACGGAAATTAAAATGATTTGACAGCTAGGGCCTTATATGACCATACTTTTCTTAAGAAATGAAATATACAAATAATGAAAAAAAATGGAGGACCACATGGTTATTATTTCAAATGTTACTTATCCACCTGAAAGCACAAGGGAAATTGCAAAACGGTATCTTAAGGCACCTGTTCTGCCTGGGTTTTTAAATAAGAAGGGGCCATATGTTTCAGCCAGCAAAACCAATGGCATGAATTCCATTACTTATTATGAACTGGATAATGACAGGCTTGCTGAAGGTCTAAAAGTCATTGGTGAAAGTCTGGCAATTTATTTTGGTGTTCCTGGATATAAATATGATATTAAACCTTATTTTGAACTTGAAGAGGGATTGGCAATACTTGGGTTGTGATCTGGATTAATTTTACAAGAACAAATTAAGATTAGGTCTTGAGAGAGTAATGGGTGGAGATGGGAATATAGATTCAATGTTATCTTTGATATCATTTATGGTTTGTGCCCGGTTTAGTTTTTTTAAAATATGATGTCCGAATTTAAAATTTGCACAAAAATAAGGTGAAAATTTTTTAAATAATTTTACGGCGTCATCATTTGCATAATGATCTAAAAGGATCTCCACCATTCTCAATGCAGTGGTATAAAAAATATCTTTTCCCGGAGAATAGTTTTTTGTCCATTGGGCAAATAACCAGGGCCGTGCAACCGCCATGCGCCCCACTGAAAGCCCATGACAACAAGTTTGCTCAATCATTTTAACACCGTCTTCCGCCAGAAAAAGATTTCCATTACCAAAAACAGGAATTTTAATAGCCTGCCTTACAAGGCCTATGACCTCCCATAGAGGAGGCCTACTCCTCCTGTCAGGGGCAATCCGGGGGTGGAAAGTGAGTGCATCAGCTCCGGCATCTTCAAAGCGCCTGGCCATATCCACGGCAAATTGAGGGTTGTTTTCCCATCCCAGTCTGAATTTAACAAATACAGGAATGGAAACAGATTTTTTCACAGATGTCACGATATTTGATGACAGCTCAGGTTTTTTTAAAAGAGCCGCCCCGCTCCCTTTTTTGCAGATCGCCGCAACAGAACAACCAAAATTAAGATCAACACCGAAAAAGCCCTCTTTTTCGATTCGCTCAGCTGCTCTTGCCATGCTTTTTGGTTCAGATCCAAAGATTTGGCAAACAAGATATTCAAGCTCTTTTTGTCTCCAGTTAAACACCGGTGAAACAGCCCGATTCTCATGGGGGAGTGCCTTTGCGCTGCACATTCCTGTGAACAAGAGGCCGAATCCGCCAAATTCAGAGATGAGCTGCCTTAAGGCAATGTGACCAAGCCCTGCCATGGGCGCAAGTACGAGCCTGTTATGAATGATTTTATCTTTAATTTTCAGGTCTTTTAAAAGATATTGTGAAAGCCTGTCGTTTTTCATTTTTTGGTGGTTGAGGTGTCCTGATGTAAGTAAATTATTCTGAGACTAAAACAGATCTTCTTTATAGGGTCAAGAACTATTTTTTAATGGGGTTATCTTTTTTTTGTATTGCATTTGCTTGACAACCACAAAGCGCTATAATATCTTAGAACGTTATTTTTAAGGGACCGACAATGACCTATACACATGAACAAGAAAAGAAGCAATTCAAAAGATTGTTTCAACAGCAAGGTGTTGATCAATTTGCCTCCAGGCTTCAGGTTTTGGAAGCATTCTTAAAACTTGAGCATCATGTCACGATAAAAGATATCATAGCCCAGCTTGATAAAGACAAGATCAAGCTTGAGGAAGGGCTTGTATTGAGCAGTATGGAACTTTTGTGTCGATTCGGGTTTGCTAGCAAAATAGAATTTGATGACAAAGAAACGCAATATGAGCACAGGCATCTCGGATTGCACCATGACCACATGGTCTGCACCAAATGTGACAGCATACTGGAATTTAAAGATGAAGACATAGAACGACAACAACTCAAGGTGGCAGATGTTTATGGATTTCACATGCTGCAACACAAAATGGAAATATACGGTATTTGTTCCAAATGTATGGCAGAACGAAATCATGTTGTATCTCTTCACAAGGCACGGCAAGGGGAAAAACTAATAGTAAAAGGTTTTGAAGCCGGGAAAAACATGCAATTGCGAATGTCTTCAATGGGGCTCAAAATTGGGGATCCCATTGAAATAGTTTCTGCCGGGTTTGGCGGCCAGATGGTGATCGCAAGCAAAGAAAACCGTTTGGTTTTAGGAAAGGGAATGGCTGAGAAAATAAGGGTTCAACCCTTAAACCCAATGAAATATTCAGACCGGGACGGCAAAAATGAATCTCAAAATATTTTGGAACCCCACCAAGTGCTCAGTCAAATGAAAACCGGACAGGAAGGGGTTATTCGAAAGGTAGCAGGTGAAGGGGCGTTAAGACGCAGATTGCTTGAAATGGGAATTAACAGAGGATCCAAAATCTATGTTGAAAAATATGCGCCTCTCAAAGATCCTATTGAACTTGTTATAAAGGGATACCACATATCGCTTCGTGTTGAGGAAGCAGCAGATATTTTTGTAGAAAAGGTTAGGTTCAAGAAAAGATAATATGAACAAAAAAGTGACAATTGCCCTTGCGGGAAATCCTAATTGCGGCAAGACAACCATTTTTAACAACCTTACGGGTGCTAGACAGAAAGTGGGAAACTGGCCCGGCGTAACTGTGGAGAAAAAAGAGGGCAAATTAAAATTCAAAGAATATGATTTAAGCGTTATTGATCTTCCGGGGACCTACAGCCTCACACCATTCTCAATTGAAGAAATTACTTCAAGAGATTTTATTTTAAATGAGAAACCAGATATTGTAATAAATATTATTGATGCCTCAAATCTTGAAAGAAGTCTTTTTCTTGCCATTCAAATTCTGGAGTTAGGACGACCTGCTTTGTTTGTACTAAATATGGCAGATGTTGCAGAGGCAAAAGGGATCAAGATTGATGAGAAAAAATTGTCCCAGTTGCTGGGTTTGCCCGTTGTATTTACCATAGGAAACAAAAACAGAGGGATTGACACTCTACTTAAGGCGGCAATTGATGAGATTAAGCTGTTTGATGAAGGGAAAAAAAGCAGGGACATCAGATACAGCCAGGAAATTGAGTTGTGCATTTCAAAGGTTGAAACCCAAATTTATAATAACATAGATAGTATTGATGGTGAGATTAGATGGAATGCCCTTAAAATTCTCGAAAATGATAAGATCATTAAGGATAACATTAAAAATCTTTTATCTGATGCATCAATACCGATTTTTCAGACAGCAGAGGATTGTCGCAGCCGAATTCATGATTTGTTTGAAGATGAGTTTGAAATTGTTCTGACTGAAGACAGGTATGGGGTGATTGCAGGACTTGTAAAAGAGACCGTAACCAACCTTGTGAGCAAAAGAATAGATATCTCCCGCAATATTGATCTGGTGCTGACGGACAGATTTTTTGGAATCCCAGTGTTTATCTTTTTTATATGGGCCATGTTTCAATTGACATTTTCCCTTGGAGCATATCCCATGGAGTGGTTAGATACAGGAGTTTCCCTGCTGTCTAGCAGTATTGATAAAGTCATGCCACAATCTTTGGTAAAAGAACTATTACTGGATGGAATCATCGCTGGAATCGGCAGTGTTATTATTTTTCTTCCCAATATTCTTATTTTGTTTTTTTGTATTGCACTCTTTGAGGACACAGGATATATGGCAAGGGCTGCATTTATAATGGACCGTGTGATGCATACGTCAGGGCTTCACGGAAAATCCTTTATCCCCATGTTAATGGGTTTCGGATGCAGTGTACCAGCGATTATGGCGGCACGGACCCTGGAAAGCGATAAAGATCGTATTCTAACCATTTTGATGACACCGTTCATGTCCTGTTCAGCAAGACTTCCCGTTTATATAGTACTGGCCGGCAGTTTTTTTGCTGAAAAAGCGGGTACGGTCATTTTTAGCCTGTATTTCATAGGAATTGTTGTTGCTATTTTGTCAGGCAGATTCTTAAAAACTATTTTGTTTAAAGGAGAAGATGCGCCTTTTATAATGGAATTGCCGCCATATAGGATGCCCATGCTAAAAAGCCTTATCATCCACATGTGGGATAGAAGCAAGATGTTTCTAAAAAAAATGACCGGGGTTATTCTCATCGGTTCAATTATCATTTGGGCCTTATCTAGTTTTCCAAAAATAAATTCTTATTCCGTGGATTATGACGATATGATCAAGAAAGCAAACCTTGAGTACTCCCAAAAAATCGGGTCAGCTTCTGATCATGAAACACAAAAATTAAATATTCAATTAGGTTTAAAAATAAGGAAAATCGAGAATAACAGAGAACAGGAACGGGTTTCTAAATCATATATTGGTAAGATTGGGAAAGTTTTAGAGGTATTCTTTGAGCCCATTGGAATCGGTTGGCAGGCAAGTGTTGCACTGGTTACTGGTTTTGTTGCCAAAGAAGTTGTTGTCAGTACGATGGGTGTGTTATATGGTGTTGGAAATGATGAGGGCGAGGCATTGGAAAATGCACTTAAAAATTCGGGAATGACAGCGCTTTCCGCATTGTCAATGATGGTTTTTGTTTTATTATATATCCCATGTTTTGCTACTATTTTAATGATTTATAAGGAAACTTCGGCAAAGTGGACAGGTTTTAACTTGATATATACAACTATGGTTGCATGGATCATGTCTTTTTTGGTATACCAGACAGGAATGGTTTTCGGTTTTGGCTAAAAAACTACTATGGAGAATTTTTATGAAGCAGTTAAATATGGAGGTCACAATTAAAACTTTCAATGCTATACTGGTCATTACGGCGGTTTGTTTGATTTTACCGGGTGTTGTTTTTGCCCAGGAAAGGCTTACCGTAAAGGTAGGGAACGCCAATATACGGTCAGGTCCCGGAACGGAACATGACTTATTGTGGCAGGTTGAACAATTTCATCCATTTATAATCATCCAAAAAGAAGGTGATTGGTATAAAGTTAAGGATTTTGAAAATGATATTGCCTGGCTGCATAAAAAACTTTTAAGCAAAACAGAGGGTGTGATTACAAAAAAAGAAAAGTGTAATATCAGATCCAAACCAAATACCAGCAGCCAAATTTTGTTTACAGTTGAGAAAGGCGTGCCCTTTAGGGTACTTCAAAGAAAGAAAAATTGGATTAAAATTGAACATGCCGATGGTGATGTGGGTTGGATTTATAAGACGCTGGTATGGTAATTTGTAATAATAATATTTTTAAGGTGGAATGAACGAATGTCAGAACAGAGAGTGTCAAATGAAAGGAAAAAGGAACTTGAAGAAGTAGATCCTTTTCAGAAAAGTCTTTTAAAGGCGATAGCCTATGCAAAAGAGTACAAAAAGCAATTAATTTTGGTCGCAGGCGCCATTATTTTGGTGGTTATTGTTTTTTCAGGAGTTATGTATAGCTTTCAAAAAGCTGAAAATACCGCTGACCAGCTAGTCAGCCAGGCCTTAACTCAATATGCGGCTATCAATGATCCTGAAAAAGGATATCTGGAAACGACAGAGGCCTTTCAGAATATTTTTTCAGATTATGGGAATACAAAAGCCGGTAAGATGGCTAAAATAAAATTTGCAAAAATATGTTATGACGCTTCAAAATTTGATCAAAGCTATAAATATTATAAGGAATCTCTTGCAATATTAAAAAATCAAGCCCACATGGAAAATTTTCTTCTGGCATCCCTGGGGCATGTTAGTCTGGCTAGAAATGAATTTGATGAGGCGGAAAAGTATTTCCTCCAGATTGAGAAAGGAAATACAAACTTATTAAAAGATGAAGCAATATTTGCCTTGGCTATGCTCTACGAAAAAGGCGATAAGCTGGATCAGAGCAAAAAAATGTACCAAAAAATCGTATCAAAATATGAAACTTCAATGTACCGGCCGGTAGCCGAGAGTAAGATAGATGGAATGAATTGATAAAAACTAAAAAAGGCTGCCTAATATTTTTGGGCAGCCTTTTTTTTGAAAAGGAAAAAAGATGATATGTTAGCATTTTTTTTATGCACAACATAAAATGCAATTTCTCTGCCATTCCTAATAAGAATAAACATTAAATCTCTCCAAATTTCGTAACTATCTAAAATTGCAGCATTTATTTTTTTTAACAAGCATTTGGTTTTTTATTGGGGTTACTCAGATGAATAAAAACCGCTTAATGAGTTCATAATCTTGAACTGATTTTGTTATAATGTAACAAATTTTGTCTCTAACTATTTAAAAACATAGATGGAAATGATGACTATCAAACTGATTTATAATTTTGAACGATCTATTATTACTATTTCAATACCTATTTATCCAGGTTAAATTTTTTTAATTTCTGGTTTAAACCGCTTTTCCCTATCCCCAGGAGGTCGGCAGCTTTGGTCTGTACATCTCCTGAAAGTTTCATCGCTCGTTGTATCATTCTTTTTTCAACAGCTGCCAAGGTTTCGGCAAGGCCCACCCCCTCGGGAATTCCATCTAAATCAAGGCTAAAAGGTATATCCTGCCTAACATGTAAGGGTAGGTCTGACGAGATAATAGTCTCAGAGCTGCAAAGGATGACACAGCGTTCAATAATGTTCTCAAGTTCTCTTACATTTCCTTTCCATTGATAATCACATAAGATTTTAACTGCTTCAGGGTGGATTTCAGATACACTTGCATCTGATTTCTGGTCTTTCGTATATTTGTCGATAAAATGTCTGATTAGCAGAGGAATGTCTTCAGATCGATCCCGAAGGGGGGGTATAACCGCTTTGACAACATTTAGCCTGTAAAATAGATCTTCTCTGAAATTCCCTTTTTTTACTTCTTCTTCAAGGTTTTTATTGGTTGCTGCAATAAGGCGAAAATCAACAGGAATGGGTATGGTCCCTCCAACCCGTTCAATGGTTTTTTCCTGAAGAACTCTTAGTAGCTTCACCTGCAGAGAAATGGGCAGTTCGCCTATCTCGTCCAGAAACAAACTCCCTTGATCCGACATCTCAAACCGGCCTTTTTTCATTGCGGCCGCACCTGTGAAAGCCCCTTTTTCATGACCGAATAATTCACTTTCCAAAAGAGTTTCAGCAAATGCAGAGCAGTTTACTGTGATTAACGGTTTGCTTTTTCTTAAACTATTATAATGGATTGATTTTGCCACCAGCTCTTTTCCGGTACCGCTTTCACCTTCAATTAGAATACTGGCGTTATAAGGAGCCACTTTTTCAATTAGCTTATAAATCTCCTGCATGGGTTTGCTTTTTCCGATAATATTATCAAACTTGTATCGTGAACGGATGGCATCTTTAAGCATCCAGTTTTCCTGAACGATCCTGTAAACAGAGATGGCTTTGTCAATATGCGCAATAAGCGTCTGGTTCTCAAAAGGTTTGAGAATAAATGTGTATGCGCCTTTGTGCATCGCCTCAACAGCTTTCTCCACACTGCCATAAGCAGTCATTATGATGACAGGAATGTCAGGGTTGATCCCTTTAATTTTTTCAAGTAATTGGATGCCGCTCATCCCAGGCATTTTTACATCGGTTAAAACCAAGTCTACGGATTCATTGTTTAAAATGTCCAATGCTTCCATTCCGCTGGAAGCTGTTAAGGAAGTATATCCCTCTTCCTGAAGAATTTCTCCTATGATTGTGGGGTAGTTTTTTTCATCATCAACAATCAGAATATTTTCCATGGGGTTTGTCTCCTAGATTGGAAGCCTAATTTCAACGTTTGCGCCCTTGGTTTTATTATTAGTTATTGTAATTGTTCCTTTATGGGCTTCAATCATATTTTTTACAATGCCAAGACCTAATCCTGTCCCTGTTTCTTTTGTGGTAAAGAAAGGCGTCCAGATTTTTTTAAGGACTTTATCCGGGATACCTTTTCCGTCATCTATAAAATTAATAACAATGCAATTGGATATGCTTTTTATTCGTATAGTCAGGCAGCCCCCATTGGCAATGGATTGGAAAGCATTAATAAAAATGTTTAAAAACGCCTGGTGCAGCATGGCACTGTCAGCCAAAATTTTAGGTAAGTTTCCAGATATTTCTTTGATGATATTCAAATTATGATCTTCTATACGGGGGGACAGATAGACAATGTTTTTTTCTATTATTTCCTCAATCCTGCACAGATGAAGATCCGGGATTTTGGGTTTGGCAAAATCTAAAAAGTCTGTAATAATGTCATCCAGACGGGCAGACTCTTCCACAATAATGTCAGGGATATTGCTTGTGGCATCCAATTTTGCCATTTTTTTCTTCAATAACTGGGCACTGCTTTTTATAATCCCAAGGGGATTTCGAATCTCATGTGAAACGCCTGCTGTCATTTCACCAATGGCTGACAAATGTTCGGCCTGATGTAGTTTTTCTTCAAGCTTAAGCCGTTCTTCAGCCCGGCGCTCGATAATTTTCTCACCATGTTTAACAACAAATCGAAGTACGGCGAAAAGTATACCCATGATAATAAAACAGGACCCAACAATAAGCCCTTGGAGTTTAATTATTTTTTTATAATCATCTGAAACATCACGGGTAATTTCAACAACCCCCCGTGCCGGTCCGCCTAAACCAGGGTAGGCGAGTTCGTCAGCCTTAAGGGGTGCAAAGGTCATTATTTTTGTCTCCTGGGGAAACAAAAATAATAATTCCAGAAAGCTGCCCTGCTGAATAAGCCTTGAGGTTGTTTCTTGCTTCATTGCTTTTTCATAATGGACACCCCCTGCATTTTTTTCTCCAATTTTACTCGGATCAAAACTATAGGAGATGATATTGTTTCCATCATAAAGGTTAACCATTTCTACATTAAAGCTATGCAGGGTAGTTCGCACAACTTTATCCATAAGGAGGAATTGTTCTTTTTCTCGAAGCCTGATCTCTTTGTTTCGTATGATTAAAGGGAGCATAAACCTGGAAATGATTTGATGGTTTAAGTTTTCAACAAGAAGTGATGCGTATTCTTCACTTTTTTCAAGAAGAATATTTCTGACCCAGTGGGCATTTAAAGCAGAGATGGTAATGGTTGCTGTAAACATGATCACAAGAGAGGAAAAGGTGAAAAATTTAACCAGCCTAAATGACTTTATGCCCTGTAAATTTTCTAATTTTTGTAACATTTATTTCACAATTTTTTGGTTTTTGAGTTTGACAAGCCTATCTTTCCTTTGGTATAGGTTAAGCTAATACGCTATAGGACTTGACTTTACAGCAATATCGGATCAGAGTATAGTCATATTGATAGGAGTAATCAATATAAAAAATTGCAAATTAGATTTACTTAAGTGGCATTGGCTTTGCCTTATTATTGTGAACGTGTATGATATTTGGTAAAAAAGATCATCTTGTCGGTCTGGATATCGGCTCTTCGTTTATTAAGGTTGCTGAGCTAAAAGTAACCGGGAAAGGAGTTGTCCTGCATAAATTCGGGATGTTCCGAATAGCCCCGGGTACAATTGCTGAGGGCCGGATTGTAGACATGGATAGTCTGGCAAAAGACATACGGGCACTTTTTAAATCTCAGAAAATTCGTGAAAAGAATGTAGCCATTTCAACCGGCGGTCATTCAGTCGTAATAAAAACAATTAATATATCCAATAGACCAGAAAAACAGCTTCACGATACCATTTATTCTGAAGCGGAACAATATATCCCCTACGATATAGGCGATGTGAATATCGATTATCAGATCCTTGGTGAAAGCGAATTTTCTCAAGGTCATATGAGTGTGCTGGTGGTTGCCGTTAAAAAAGATCTGGTGGCCGATTATATTGATTTGATTCATCTGGCAGGACTTTATCCAAAAATAATTGATGTTGACACCTTTGCACTTCAAAATGCCTACGAAATACTGCCATCTGAAAGTAATGGGGAAGTAACCCTATTGATAGATATTGGAGCATCAAAAACATCATTAAATATATTGAAGCAAAAAGCATCCTTAATGATGAGGGATACTGTATCTGGAACAAATCAGATAATTAATGAGATTTCCACGCAATTTAATATAGGTATGAATGAAGCACAACAAATGCTGGAGGGGCATATAAATGATAAAAATGGCAAGGATGGCATTCAGGAGATATGTGAGGATATTTCACAGTCATGGTGTACTGAAATCAGCGAAGTTGTGAATACCTATCAAACCGCTGCAAATTATGACAATATCCAAAAAGTTGTATTGAGCGGGGGCGGCGTTTTCATTAAAGGATTTAGAGATAGGTTGTTGTCTGAGCTGGATGCAGATATATCAATCATTAATCCCTTTGACGCCTTAATTGTAAATAAACATCATTTTTCAGACTCATTTACAACCCGGACAGGGCCATTGGCACCAATTGCCATAGGCCTTGCTTTAAGAAGAGTGGACGATAAATGATAAGAATTAATCTTTTACCATTTAGAGTTGCCAGAAAAAAAGAGAATATCAGAAAACAGATATCTATTTTTTTGCTGTTAATTTTTTTAACAATTGTGGCACTGATCTGGTATACAATGCTAATAAATAATCAAATTTTAACGGTAAGAGAAAAAACAAGACAGGTCAATCATCAAATTTTAAAGTACAAAAAAAAGGCTGACCGTGTCGCTAAAATCAAAAAAAATCTGAAAATCCTTAAAGAAAAACTTGAAATCGTCTCCTCATTGAAAAAGCAGAGAGGAAAACAGCTGATTTTGTTTGATAGCATGACCGACCTTATCGTCCCCGACCGAATGTGGCTTGAAAGTTTTAAAACAAATGAAAATAATGTTACAATCAAAGGGATTGCATTTGATAACCCGACCATTGCAGAATTCATGGAAAAACTTGAGAATTCGCCAATTTTTGACAAAGTTGATTTGAAAACCGCAAGAATTAAAATGTTTAAAGATGGCGTTGTTTTAAAGTCATTTGAATTGCTCTGTACAAAAGAAAGATTAAAAGAAGAGAAACCGGAGAAATCCAAATAAGGTAAAAATGGTCAAAGAGAAAAACAAAAGTATTGAAAAAACAAAGTTGAGCGTTTTTATTGAAAAATTAGATGCACTTACAAGAATGCAACGGGTGCTCATCTATTTGATCTCATTCGTGGTCATTGGCGCAGTATATTCTTATTTTATATTTTTACCAAAGCACAATGATTTAAAAAGAGAAAAAAATAATTATAAAAGCCAGGTAGCCAAACTTTCAATATACAAAAAAAGGGCGTCAGCAATTTCAAAATATGAAAAATTAATGGCCCAAAAAACCCAGGAATTTAACCTGGCGATGAAAGCCCTTCCTGACAAACGGGAATTGCCGTCATTGCTCACAAGCATCTCCAAAGCGGGAAGTGATGCAGGATTGGCTTTTCACCTTTTTCAACCCGGTAAGGAGATCAATAAAGAATTTTTTAAAGAAATTCCTGTTTCCATAAAGGTTCAGGGCCGTTATCATCAAATCACAGATTTTTTCTTTCAAATTAAAAGGCTTAACCGGATTGTAAATATTAATAATGTTGATGTGAAGTCCAAAAAAGGAGTCAATCTGATAGAGATGAGCTGCAAAGCAGTCACCTATATGTTTGTTGAAAAAGTAGAACCTAAAAATAAACAATAATTATAACCGAAAAAGAACTTGGGAATTGATGAAAAGATCACAATGGTACTTAAATCACAGATAATTTTATTAACGATAATAGGGGGGGGTATTTTTTTATTCTCTGCATGTGAGGACCAGCCGCCTAAACCAAACAAATCCTCATCCAGTATAATTTCAGGAAAGATATCCTCTCCGCCCGGTTCTCAAAGCAACATCACAAATAATAAATCACATCAAAAAACCAATACAATTGAGGCTGAGGATAACCGTCTTCAATTGCTAGAAATAGAAAAAAATGAACAAGAGAAAGAACATTACAATGCCCTGGGGAAGATTGATCCCTTTGAGTCACTCTTTCAAGAAAAACCAATAGAAAGCATCCCCCAGGTTGATAACCGCCCAAAAAGAATTTTAACGCCGCTTGAAAAGGTCGGGCTGAACCAACTGCGCCTGGTTGCCGTCATCATTATGAAAAGCAGGCGGATTGCAATGGTAGAGGAAGCCAATGGTAAAGGTTATGAGGTGACCCTGGGCACATATATAGGGAAAAATCAGGGGAAAGTATCCCAAATTAAAGACAGTAGTATTGTGGTCAAGGAATTGGTTAAAGATTATAAGGGAAGGCTCAAAGAGCGTATTCAGGAAATAAAACTTCATAAAACGGATAATGGGGAATAATATGCCTTTTGCACAGAGAAAAAACATAATGAACAGAATGAATAAAATAGTTGGCTTTTTTCTGGCTGTGTCAATTGTCGCCGGGGTCGCAGGCTGTATACCATCCCAAACGAAAAAAATACAAACAACTGAACAAATAGAAACCAGTTCGGCAACATCAGATAAAAATGCAGCTATTACAGGAGTTAGGCAGATAAGTTCCATTAGTGTTGAATTGGACAAGCAACCCATTGAGATCAAAATTAAAGGGAACCAAAAATTGGTCTTTACATCTATAAAACAACCGTTTCCCTTTGGAATTGCTATTTACTTTCCTGAAACCAGAATTGCAAAAGATTTCAAGATGACGATTCCCGAAAATAGCAGTATTGGTGATTTGATTGTAACCTATGTTGATGATGAGAAAACAAGTGCAAAAGTTGAAATTTTATTAAATCAGGATCTTCATTATGAAGTATTGGAAAAAGACCATGTTTTAACAATATCACTTTTAGAAAACAGGGTAGAAAATCAAACCCTGGCCGACAAATCGTCTGATCCCACAGGCGTTGACACGGATCAAGACTTTAAAAAAGATCCGGCTCCAACCCCACCTGTGAATATCCCTGAAAAAACGGCAAGAATGAGTCATATTGAATTTAATAGCAGGGAAGATGGGAAAACCGCTATAGTGGTTCAAACAGACCAACCGGTAAAGTATGACGTCACCCATGACTATGACAACAATAAGTTGTTTTTAAATCTATATAACACAATCATTCCAGAGTATCATAAACGACCGCTTTTAACTAAATATTTCAAATCGGCTGTTGAGGGTCTGTTGCCGGTTCAAATCCCTGGAGAAAAAAAGAACTCTAAAATTGAAATAAGAATTCGGGATCATGTACCCTATCGAATTGTTCAGAAGAAAAATATAGTTACTTTGCATTTTGAACCATCGGCTGTAGACCCACCCGTATTCCATAAAGCAAATATAAAATTAAACAATGGGTCTCAAAGCCAAATCATCGGCACCGCAAAATTAGAGAACAACTCAAATGAAAAGCATGGATTAATAAAAGACAAAAAACAAACCGAGGATGAATCGATTTTTGGATCACAAAAAAAATATAGTGGCGAGAAAATAAAACTGGATTTTTATGAAACCGATATTAAAAATGTATTCAGGATTCTTCGAAGTGTGGGAAAGCTTAATTTTGCAATCGACAGAGATGTTCAAGGGAAAGTGACCTTAACACTTGAAGATCCGGTTCCATGGGATCAGGTGCTGGATCTTGTCCTAAGGATGAATAACCTGGGAATGAAAAAAATGGGTAATGTTATTCGGATTGCAACCATTGAAACTCTGAACAAAGAAGAAAAAATGATGCAGGAAACCATTGTTACCAGGCAAAAATCCTTGGAGCAGAAAAAGAATCTTGAGCCATTGGTCACAGAGTATATTCCTGTAAATTATTCTGATGCAGAAATAGATATTAAACCTCATCTCGTCCAAATTTTGTCAAAAGCCAGAGGCCGTATTAGTGTTGATGAAAGGACGAATATGATCATTATCACGGATACCCAGGCAAAAATCGATCAGGCCATGGAAATTATTTTTCGATTGGATAAAGTGACCCCGTAAATCATGATAGAGGCAAAAGTGGTTGAGGTAACAAAAGACTTTTCAAGGGAGTTGGGGCTGGGATTGAGCCTAGAAGAAAGAAATACGGCAACAGCAGGCGTATCTGATTTTACCATTGCATTAAATCACCCCATAGCTGCTCCGGTTAACACGGGTACTTTTAACTTTTTTAGATTGTTTGGTTCAAGTCTTACCTCTTTAAACGCCCAATTGGCAGCCTCAGAAATAAAAGGGGATGTTAAGGTCGTATCTTCCCCACGAATCCTCACCCTTGATAACAAAAGTGCAAAAATAAAACAGGGTCTTGAGTTTGCATATCTTGAACGAGATGACACTGGCGGGTCTTCTGTTAAATTTAAAAATATTGATTTGCTTTTAGAAGTGACGCCTCATGTGACACCGGATAAACGGATCGCAATGAATGTCTTTTTGACTAAAAATGATATTGACTCTATTACCAGCGGGGTTCCCTCTCTTTCAACCAATGAAGCAGAGACAGAGCTCCTCGTAAATAATAACGATACCATTGTCATTGGCGGGATTGTAAAAACAACAGATACTAAAACCAGTTCAGGAACGCCTTTTCTTTCAGGGATTCCCTATTTAGGAAGACTTTTCAGAACAGATATCGACAATGACAAGAGAAATGAGCTTCTAATTTTCATAACACCTTCAATTGTTCAGTTGGAACAAAAAAGAAATACATTTACAACAACAAATTAATTCAAATCAAGAAGTCGTTTTTGGGCTTCCTTGGCAAGCGGTGAATTGGCAGGCTCCAATTTGAGCACTGTGCCCCAGTACCTTTTTGCATTTTTTATATCTTTCAGGGCCTCATAAACGGTTGCCAGATCAGAATGAATGATTGCAGCACCAGGGTTTTTTTCCAGCGCATGTTTAAGAAAGTCAATGGCCTGGGTGTAATACCCGGTCTCAATGTGAACGGATGCAAGACCGTGTGCCGCGTTTAAAAAATTCGGTCTGATATCAAGGGATTGTTTAAAATAAATTTTTGCTTTTCTATACATTTTTTGATGGAAATAGGCCCAACCAATATTTGATATCGGGATCTCGGGAGTGGCATATAAAAGATTTTCTGAAACGGCTTTAAAATGCGTGATGGCAAGGTCCCATTTTTCCTGCTTCATATAAGCCGCCCCCAGATTATTTTTTGCCCGGGCATAATCTGATTTAATCCTCAAGGCCTCTTTAAAACTTTTTTCTGCAAGATCGTATCGGTGCTTGGCCAGATAGACAAGCCCCAGACTATTATAAAGATAGGGACTATCGGGGATGGTTTTTTGGGCTTCAAGAAGACTTTTTAATGCAGCGGTATGGTTGCCGCTTCTATAGAGTTCCTCGCCAAGCCTTTGGGTAGCCATGGCTATTTCTTCTCTGTTTTCCATATCTATATTTTTAGGCGAACAGGATACCATGAAAAGGAGGACAAAAAAAACAGAACTAAGACGTCTCATATGAAAGTTTCTCCTTTATTGGACTTGTGTTTTTTATTCAAAGGATAAAATTTTTACCCTTGTTTTTTTAAGATAAGTAAACGCATCCAAATTCAATTTTCCAGTGGGAAGAAACAATTTTTCCTTCCCCTTTATCGCATAAAGTCCATTTATGCGATGAATTTCTTTTTTACCTGAAAAAGAGGGGTTCTTCCATGTTTTGTATCCCAGATTCGAGAACAGCTTTTCTGCCAGTTCAAGTGGTGTCAACTCCGGGGACATGGAAATAACTTTAAATTTTTGTTTTTTAAGTATGTCTAAAGCAGCCCCATAAACGATTCCGAAATTTATCAATACCTCCCTTGTGTCTTTTTTGGTGACACGACCCAATTGTGCTTCAAGAGGTATATTGTTCATCATGAAAGGAATTGTTGTATTTGGATGATAAGTATAGTTTGTTTGCGATAACAGTGTTTCAATCATTTTTTTGTGATCTATGAAACCGTGGTTTTTTTTTATCAATTTATTTTTGCGGGCATTTTCAGCTTTATCCATGATTTGTGATATCAATTGAATTTTCAAGTCCGTCCAATGGTTTTTTATGTTTTTTAACAGGGCATCACTGACATTATGGCCTGAAAGAATGAGTATTTTTGACCCATCCTTAGTGTCAATGATAGGGGTGGATGATAAATCAAGAAATCCGCCGGAATTGTTTTTATTGGGAAAATACATTTTACCGCTGTTTATTAGGGTGCCTTCAATAAGTGAGGTATATCTTTTTAAGGCGGCTATTTTGGCTTTTTCTAATCTAAACGATTTCCTTGTTTCATCCTTTTTGAATGCTCCCCTTTTTCCCGGGACAAGACGCATAAACCATGACTGTGATTTTATGGAAGGATCAGGCAGATAGATATCTGTTCCTTCATAAATTTTATGGATGTTTTTTATATTGGGATTGACCAGTTGAAAGGCCTTTAGCCCCTCTTTTGAAATACCACCCCATTGATTTAGAAAATCCTTGCTAATCAGTCCAGAAACGGTTTCGCCCTTTTGAATATTGTGTTTTTTGATGAATGGGGCCAAAGTTAATTCCCCCGGCAGGATTGAAAATTCGATGATAGGAACATCAATATTCCCCGGTGTGGTTTGCTCGTAGTCTTTGGCACCTGCTTTTTTTAGCGGGATAAGAATCTGCCTGCCTGGTTTAATCATATCGATGTTGTTGATTTGGGGGTTGATTTCCTTGAATATAATTAAGAAAAGAGGGAAATTTTTTATAGACAGTTCCCCCTTTTTTTTGAAGATTTTGTATAGCCAATCGCCTTTTTTCACAATATAGGGTTCACAAAGGATATCCTCATTTTTATATTTAAAAATTGAATATCGTTTGTAAGAGGTTTTAACCCCTTTGGGCTTGGAAAGTGCTGAAACCGGGAATACACTTAAAACGTAGAGGATTAAAACTGTGAAAATAAAAACCTTAAAAAATATTAATCTTTCAAGAATCATATAGATATTGCTAAATCCAATTTTTTTGCGATTTTATTGGAAATATCACTTACAAATTGTTGGAACTGCTTTTCTTCTAAGCGTCTTTTTTGTGATGGAACAATGTTTGGATCATCCGGCATTATCAACGAGGGATTGTTAATATTGTCCATGTTAGGGTCTATTTCATAGGCTTCCGGAATCTTTGATTGAAAATACAGGTTCTGAAATTCAGAAAATTTAATGGCATGTGCTGTGGCGTCTAATATGGCAGTCTCTTTGTTTGTAACTATATTTTTTTCAAAGGCCTTTATAAGTCCGGCAAGACATTCTCCCCCCTGGGTACAAGCAATATGGCCGTTTTTATTGGCCAAAAGCTGGCAATCCATGATGGCTTGCTCTTTTACCTGAACAAAAAACACCTGCTGGCCGCCGGCAAGGGAATTATATTTTTTTCTAATATGTATGACCCGGGGCATTGAGACCGGGTTGCCTATCATTGCAGCCTGGGCCACACTCGGTTTTGTGTCCACGGGTACAAATTTTCTTTTGGATTCATCAGGTTCAAGGTAGTATTTATAGACAGGGTTGGCATGTTCTGATTGAACACCGATTATTTTTGGCAGGCAATTAATGATATCGGCTTCATAAAATTTAATAAATCCGTTCATAATGGCTGAAATATTCCCGGCATTTCCAATGGGGACTACAATAACTTTGTTCTTCATATCCCAGTCAAATTCCTGGGAAATTTCATAGGAATATGATTCCTGGCCAAGAATCCGCCAGGCATTTTTTGAATTCAAGAGTACAACCGAATATTTTGTTGAAAGGTGCTCAACGATTTTCATGCAATCGTCAAAAACGCCCGGGATTTCAAACACCTGAGCACCGCTTCCCAGGGGTTGTGACAGTTGTTGGGATGTTACCTTTTTATGGGGTAAAAGAACAGCAGATTTGATCAAAGGTCCCAGATAGGATGCATATAGAGCAGCAGCAGCAGAAGTGTCACCAGTGGAAGCGCATATGGCGATGATATCGGTTAACCCTTTTTTGTCAGCCAGATATTTGATACTTGACATGGCACTGGCCATACCGCGGTCCTTAAAAGAAGCGCTTGGGTTTTGCCCGTCATTTTTAAAAAAGAACGACAGCCCAACCGTGTTTTCCAAATCCTCACAGGCCTCTATCACAGGGGTATGGCCTTCGCCAAGATAAATGATAGAGTCCAAAGGAATGTTGGGGCCAATAAATTCGTGATAACGGTATATCCCCTTTAAAGGGGTTGCTTTCATTATTTTTCTGAAATCAAATATTTTTTGCCATTGCTGTCCGGAAATTTTTTGTAACAACTGTGCGTTTTTATCCTGAATGAGCAGGACATTACTACATTCAGGACATACATATAAAAGTGTTTCAATTGAATATTCAGCAGAGCACCCCAGGCATTTATAATACATGCCTCCCTGAACTTTTGGAATAATATGAGGTTTTATATCCTCTGGGAAGTAATCAAGCCTCATGGTGAATCACCTTTTGGCCTCCCATGTAAGGTACCAAAGCGTCAGGAATGGTAACAGATCCGTCTGCCTGCTGATAGTTTTCTAAAATGGCAGCAAATGTTCTTCCAACAGCCAGACCGGACCCATTCAGGGTATGCACATATTCAGGTTTTTTTGCTGTTTTCCTTCGAAATCGTATGCCTGCACGTCTGGCCTGGAAATCAAGGCAATTGCTGCAGGAAGATATTTCCCTGTAAAGGCCTTTTTCGTCCTGGCCCGGCATCCACACTTCAATGTCATAGGTTTTTGTTGCTGAAAATCCTAAGTCCCCTGTGCATAGTGTTACAACATGGTAGGGCAACTCAAGGATCTGAAGGATTTTTTCTGCATTGGAAAGCAAAGATTCAAGTTCGATAAATGAGGTTTCAGGAGTTGTCAATTTAACCAATTCCACTTTGTTGAATTGATGCTGACGAATTAAACCCTTGGTGTCACGGCCGTAAGAGCCGGCCTCGGACCTGAAACAAGGTGTATATGCTGTAAATTTGCATGGAAGCATTGATTCAACAATTATTTCATTTGCATAAATATTGGTCATGGGAACTTCAGAGGTGGGGATCAGATAGTAATCCCACCCTTTGAGTTTAAAAAGATCTTCTTCAAACTTGGGTAATTGTCCGGTTCCGGTCATGGTGTCTTTGTTAACAATAAAAGGGGGCAGGGTTTCAGTATAACCATGTTGAGAAATATGGATGTCCAGCATGAAATTGATCAGAGCTCTTTCCATTCTTGCACCTTCTCTCAAATAGAGAGGAAATCTTGCACCGGTTAGTTTTGCAGCCCTTGTAAAATCAAGAATACCTAAATTCTCGCCAATTTCCCAATGGGGCTTTACTTTAAAATCAAAGACCCGTGGTTCGCCATAGGTTTTTTCTAATCTGTTTTCAGTATCATCTTTACCAACAGGGACATCTTCATGTGGGATATTTGGTAGAGTGATAAGAAAATCGTGTATCGTGGTTTTTACTTTTGAAAGTTCTTTATCCAAAGTTTTAATGGTTTCAGAAACCTCCCTCATTTTTTCAATAAAAGAGTTTGCATTTTCCCCAGCTTTTTTCATTTTAGCGATGTCACCGGAAACAACATTCCTTTTATGCCTCAGAGCTTCAATTTCCAGGAGCAGTTTTTTTCTCTTGTCTTCATTAGTTAAAAGCAAAGTGAAGTCAATGTCAGCCTTTCTCTTTTCCATGCCTTTTTTAACAGATTCCAGATGGGTTTTTATATATTTTAAATCCAGCATATTGGTAACTATTTTATCCTTTCCATATTCCCTAAGTTCTTATTTTTTAAGATTCTTCAACAATTGTCACCTGATACCATGAGGGGTGTCAACAGTCAATGATTATTGCAGGTTGACAATTGGCCAAAGGTGTATAATAGTTCAAAAAAACTATTTTGTAATAAAAGGGATAAAATAGATGGATGAATTAAAAAATGGGAAGACAAATAATTTGACGTTGGTGGCCAATCGGTTAGAAAGTCTTGATAAAGAAGAGCTTCTTGAGAAGTATAAAAAAATTGAATATAAGCTTTTTGAGTTTGCTAATTTTATGGAAGCCCAACTGGCTTTTTTCTATACGCCCATAAGTAATGAAATCCCCACTGAAAAAATCATTAAAAAAGCATTACTTATAGAAAAAGGGATTGCCTTACCCGTCTTCACCTATTCAAAAAACACCATTAACCTTTATAAGATTAACAATTATGATAAAGATATTATAACCAGTGCCAATGATATTCTTGAACCGGATATTGAAAAATGCAAAAAAATATCCTTGGAAGAGGTCGACATTGCAATTATTCCAGGGCTTGCATTTGATGATAAAGGGGGCAGGATCGGTTTTGGTAATAATTTTTATAATAAACTGATTACAAAATTGCCTGAAACATGCAGGAAAGTGTCCCTGGCCTATGAGGATCAGATTGTAGATCAAATCCAGATGGAATCAAGAAAATTTACAGTTGATATTATTATAACCGATAAACGGATAATTTATAAAATATAACCATGAATTTGCGGTGTTGAGATCCCATTAAAGGACCATTATTATTAAATGGTCCTTTTAAGTTTATCCAGGGTTGATAACTTGGGCAATTTTTTTCAAATCAGGTGTTTTTCACATAACAATTATAGTGTCACCAGGTTCAATCAAGGTTTCGAAGTGTGGATTAAAAAGCATTTCTCCTGAATTTTTCTTTATGGATATAATGATAAGATTAAAATTCTGCCGAATTCCGGAATCTTTAAGTGCAACATTGGTATATTGTGAGCTTTTTGGTATAAAAATTTCATCGATATGAATGGCTTCTTTTTTTCTGGATAAAGCAACAGCAAGAAAACGGCTGACACTCGGTCTTAGCAGATTTAATCCCATGGATATGGCTCCGATATCATATGGGGAATCAACAAAATTGGCTCCGGTAATAATCAGTTTGTTTTATACATCAGGGTTGCTGGCACGGGCCATAATATAAATTTCTGGATTCAATTGTCTTGCAGTCAATACAAGGAAAACATTGGATGTATCTGTACCAAGTGCCGCAATTAAAAAAGATGCATTTTTAATACCGGCTTTTTCAAGGAGAGCTTCATTTGACGAATCCCCATGAAGGTAATGCATTTTATCTTTTTCGATGACCACAATATCTTGATCTTCTTCTTTTATCAGCTGAGATAATACCCTTCCGATACGGCCTTAACCACATACAATATAATGGTTTTTCAATTTACGGATTTTTTTATCCAATCTTTTTCTCCCCAAAATCGATTTTATCTCTCCTTCAACAATGGCTTGCACGAAAAGTCCGGCAATGTAAAAAAAATAGCCGACACCCGCGACCAGGATGATGCTAGTAAAAATTCTTCCAGTGGCGCTTAATTCATGCACCTCCATAAAACCTGCAGTAGTAACTGTTATGGCAGTCATGTATACGGCATCAAGAAAACTCCATTTTTCAATAAGCATATATCCGAATACACCGATGGCAAAAAGAACCCAGGAAACAATAATCGCTCTGATGATCTGTTGAAGTCTGTTCATATGGGTATAAATATCGATCTAAGGATAAAAAACAAGATAAGATGTCAGGCGGCAAAGGGACTGTATCTTCTTGACGGACGCAGTGGTTGCTGGTATTAAGGTGTACATGAAAAATGAACTTAAAAAATATGCTAGCCGCCGTCGTGAAATGGTTGAAAAGCAAATTGTTTCAAGGGGGGTGACCGATCCATTGGTTCGGTCTGCAATGTCCACAGTGCCCCGGCATCTATTTGTCAGCGAGGCTCTTGTAGACAGTGCCTATGGAGACTTTCCACTGCCAATAGGAGAGGGGCAGACCATTTCACAGCCCTATATAATTGCTGAGATGACCCAAAGTCTGAATCTAAAAGGCCAAGAAAGGGTGCTGGAGATCGGAACCGGTTCCGGATATCAGGCAGCCATCCTGGCCCAGATTGTATATAAGGTATATACAATAGAGAGAAATAACGCTCTTTTTTTACAGACGCGAAAACTTTTTGATACGCTTAAATACCACAATATTGTCACCCGATATTCAGATGGGACTCAGGGATGGAAACAAGAAGGTCCATTTGATGCTATCATTGTCACAGCCGGTGGCCAAAAGATTCCCAGCCCTTTGATTGAACAGCTTTCACCCGGAGGACGGCTTGTAATGCCGGTGGGCGATAGTTTTTCCCAGGAACTGATAAGGCTTGAAAAGACCGAAGACCGGATACATACTACAAACCTCGGTGCATGTAGATTCGTTAAATTGATTGGTCAGCATGGATGGAATGAATAGTTCCTAACATAAACCGATGAGACAAAATACTAAACAGGCGTTGTTCTTAAAAGATTTTTTTATGGGGTTCTGTCTGGGAATGGCAAATATTATTCCCGGGGTCTCAGGCGGTACTTTCCTTTTGATTTTTAATATTTATGAACGTGTCTTTTCAACGCTTAACAAAATTAATAAAGAAAATATTCTATGGCTTTTGACCTGTACAGGCCGGCTCATTTTTAAACCGGGCAAAGCAGGCTCTTTGGATAATCTGCTTGGGTTCTTAAGAAAGAATGACTTTATTTTTCTTTGTAAATTAATTGGCGGAGCCGGTGTTGCCATTATTTCCCTCTCAACGTTGATAAAGTATCTCATTGTTTTTCATTTCAGCCTAACCTATGCATTGTTTTTCGGGTTAATCCTGGTATCAATCATTATGCCGGTAAGGTTGCTTAAAGAGAAAAAGGTCTTTCTTCTTTTTTTTGTTGTGTTAGGAGCTTTTTGTACGATTTATGTGGCCGATGCAGTTAATCCTTACGAAAAAGTTAAGAAAAAATCAGACGTCTATGCAGGGCAATATGTGGAGAATACAGATTCTGATAAGGAAGTAAAAACTGTTAAAATATTATCATTCACAGGCAAATATACGCTTAATGAATATGCGTATATCTTGATTTGCGGGGCGGTAGCCGTTTCTGCCATGGTCCTTCCCGGAATAAGCGGATCCTTGGTATTGATCCTTATGGGAGAGTATTTTGAAGTCATTTCCGCCATATCAGGTTTGAAGGAGTTGAATTGGGACAATCTTGCTTTTTTAGGCTGTTTTTCCATAGGTGTTATTGTCGGCGGCCTTTTATTTGCAAAAATAATTACAGCTGTTTTAAAAAGATATTATAATGCCACCATGGCATTCTTAATGGGATTGATGGCCGGGTCTTTATATGCATTGTGGCCCTTTAAAAAAAGCATTATAATGGCACAACAATATATTAAAAAGGACGGTGTGATCAGTATCGCCGAAAATGTTAGAATATATACGAATATTAATGAAATGCCCCAGATGGGAAGCCATTTAATACCTGCGTTGGGATTTTTTATTATGGGATGCATTATAATGTCCTTTTTCATCAGGAAAGAATTTCAAAAATAACAAAGAATTATAGGTTTTCCGGAGTAAAAGCCACCACATCGTCTATGGAAGCGGCATCACTGAAAATCATGACAAGCCGATCAATTCCTAAGGCAATCCCGGCGGCATCCGGCATTTTCTCAAGATCCCTTAAAAACTTTTCTGGAAGGGGCAGACTCTTTTTTTTTTGTAACCGGCGGCTCTTGTTTTCCATTTCAAATCTTGATTTCTGTTCAACAGGATCTATCAGTTCTGTAAATCCATTGGCAAGTTCAATCCCGGCAATATAAAACTCAAATCTCTGGGCATACTGGGGATCATTGGGTAAAAGTTTTGCCAGGGACGCAAGGCTTGAGGGATAATCGTATAAAAAACAAGGGCTTAAATTTCCAAGCTGGGGTTCTATCTGGAAGCTGATGACTTCATCAAAGCTGCCGTCAGCCAGTGCGTTGTTTAAGGGTTTATCTGAATACAAATTAAAGGCCTGTTGAACGCTGAGTTCTTGCCATGGTTGATTTAAATGAATTGTTTTTCCCTGATATTTGATCTGATTCTCAAGTTTAAGACGTACCGCGATAAATTTAATCAGCCCTTTACATTGATTCATTAAATCAAAATAGGTGTCATTTTTTGAATACCATTCCAGCATAGTCAATTCTGGCAGGTGATGTCTCCCTCTTTCATTTTTTCTGAAACATTTACAGATTTGAAATATCTTGGTAAATCCCTTGGACAAGAGTCTTTTCATACAAAGTTCAGGAGACGCCTGCAGATATTGATCTTCACATATTACAGGATCAATTTGAGATTCTGGTATGATGCACGGGCAGACAATGGGTGTCTCAACTTCAAGATAAAGGTTGTCGGTGAAATAATCCCTAATGGCTTGAATTACAAGGGATCTCGTTTTAAGATGCCTGTAGGTTTTTGAATCCAGTGTCACTTTATTTCATAAATATCTTTTGTTCTGTCCTGTAAAAAAACATTATCAAATTTGTTCTTATCAGCCTGGTCAAAAAATTTATAGCCATTTTCAATACAGTCTTTACAAGCGTTAATGGGAATATGTACAGCAAGTATGTGCTGCCCGGGTCTTGCGCTGGAGTCTATTTCAAAACACCCCCCGCAATCCTGACAAATTCGGACTTTTTCTTTTTGCCGTTCAAAAATATTATCTGTATCATAAAATATTTCCCTGTGTCTTATTGCAAGATCTCCAGGAGTACCGGCTTTTTTTCTTAACTCGCCTCTTTGCCGCCAGAAGGCATTTACGATGTCAGTGGTTTTTTTTATTTTGTCCGTAATACTAACAGACTGCTTCAATCGTTCAGGATTAAAATCCGGTTCAACAACCCCGGAATAATCAAGACCTGCCATGGCAAGTATTATGCCCAAATTTACGTAGGGAAGAGCACCTTCAATGGAATATCCGCCTTCAAGGACAGCGATATCTGGTTTAAGAAGGGTGGTCAGTTTTGCATACCCCTGGGCTGAAAAATTCATATTGGTCAACGGGTCAGTATAATGGTTATCCTGACCGGCTGAGTTAACAATAAGATCAGGTTTGAACTCTTCTATTACAGGCAATACACAGTTTCTAATGACATAAAGATATCCTTCAGTTGATGTGCCCGGAGGCAGCGGTATGTTCAGATTAGATCCTTTTGCATTGGGGCCCCCTAATTCTTCCGGAAATCCAGAACCGGGATACATGGTTCTTCCATCCTGGTGCAGGGAAATGAACAATAAATCAGGATCATGCCAGAAAATATCATTTGTACCATCTCCATGGTGACAATCGGTGTCAATAATCGCAATCTTTTTAACACCATACTGGGATCTGATATACTCCACCATGATAGCTTCAATATTGATGTGGCAAAAACCTCTGCCCCCGTGAGAGATTCTCATGGAATGATGTCCGGGCGGGCGAACCAGGGCAAATCCGCTTTTTACCTCCTGGTTTAAGACAGCATCTGCAATGGTTTTGGCACCCCCTGCGCTGATCAGATGGGATTGGGTGGTAATGGTTTTTTCATCAGGAGCACAAAAGTGGGCTCTCTGGATATCCTGGTGTGTAACCAGATCCGGTTTATATTCAAGGATACCATTGATATCAAAAATACCTTCCTCAATAACCTGGTCCTGGGTATACAATAGCCGTTCTTCTCTTTCAGGATGAGTGGGATCAATGGCCCAGTCAAACGCAGGGAAGAATACAAGACCAGTTTTATGTAATGCCTTTAACATTTAAACCTCTTTAATTTATTGCAAAATATTCTCAAAACCTTTTATTATTCCGGGTTTGAGCTGCATTTTAGTTCTAAATATCTTACCCCTGGGAGAAAAATTTCGAACAATATTAAATTTTTGAAATTCAACCACTTCCACCTCATCTAAGTTATCTGGATCTGCACCAAAGTTGATTGCTTTTTCCTTTAAAAGGGTATGGGCGGTTTCAATCAAATCATCGTCGGAATATGTTTTGGAAATGGGCTCTGCAAAATCTTCTTCGTGGGCGGTTACAATACCTTGCTCTGTATCGGCATTTAAAGAAACTTCGCAGGTGGTTCGTGCAAGAGCGGCACCGATCGCATTAGCCACTGAAGACTCAGGCACTGCAATCGTTTTTATATGATAAAGTTCTTCAATCTTTTTAGCAAAATATTTTGCAGGCCCACCCAGTACAAGGATTTTACGCGGGCTGATTTTATAGCCTTCAAGAAACTCATGCACCGTATAAACAGGTTTGGAATTTAGTTTATCAATCATCTCAAAAGTCTTTTTCAAAATGATAGAGATGCATTTTTTAAATATTTGATCAGCTGCTTCAATATCTGTCAGGCCAAGTTTAATGGCAATTTTGTGAATGCCCTTTTGGGCATTTTCCTGATCACCATCCGTCATCAGGCCAATGACAAAAAGTGCATCTGTCGGGGTCGGTTCAGGACCGCCAAAAGCCATTGCAGGTCCTTTGCGGTCGGGGCCAATGACAAGTTCATTATCTTTTACCCTGACAAAACTGTCTCCGCCAATTCCCTTTGAATCGGTTTGCAAAGATCTGATCAGACTTTTATATTGCCCTCTTTGGATTCCCATGGGTTCCAACAATGGCGCTTTGTCTACCAGAAAGGCAATATCTGTTGTGGTACCACCGATATCAAGTACAATGGCATCCTGTTTCTCTGTGGCATATGGAATGGCTCCCATAATACTTGCTGCAGGCCCGGACAGAACCGTTTGGCCGGGAAATGCCATGGAAGACTCAAGGGACATGGTGCCACCATCCGCTTTCAGGATTTGAATCGGAACCAGAAGACCCTTTTCCTCAAGGGAAAGTTTCACTGCTTCGAAAAATGATTTGTGAAGGGAAAATACAGCCGCATTTAAATGTGTGGTGGCAATCCGTCTAGGAAAATTAAGGTTTCCAGAAACATGATGCCCTAAAAAAACTTTCTTGAAATATTTATTTAGAATCCTTCTAATCAGGATTTCATGGCTGGGATTTCGAACACAGAATTTGCTGACAACGCCAACATATTCAATGCCGGCCTTTTTCATTTCTTTAGCAATATCCTCAATCTGTATTTTGTTTACAGGCGCTTTCTCTCTTCCCCTGTGATTGATAGAACCGTAGACACTATAATAGTAATCCCCTGTTTGAAAAGCATTGGGGTCAATCCCAGGTCCTGGTGAAACAATCATTCCAACCGGCTTCATATTTTGCTGTACAATAGCATTGGTTGTCAGAGTGGTTGAAATGACAATCCGTTTAATATTTTTTGGATCAATGTCATCCAAAAGCCGTGTAAATCCAGAGAGAATTGTATTGAAAAGATCTGCAGAGTCTGTGGGTACTTTAACCTTTTTCTTAATTCCATTGCTGCTTAAAAGAACAGCATCCGTGTGTGTGCCGCCTACATCAATTCCAATAATCATGGAGTGTTCCTGACCCTTAATATATTACAGCCTAAATTGCCGATATTAGCCACAGCAAAGCTTGTCAGAAAACGCATGGCTTGTCAATCAGATTTTCTTTTGAAATTTGACTGAGACACGCCCTAAAAATTGGTTTTAAACTTGAATTATCTCCATATTTAATTTACAAATATCTCTATTTTCTTAGATGTTGTACACAATTTTTTAAGGAGCGATTTATGGCAGTCATTGAATGGGAAAAAAATGAGTCTGTGGCAATTATCAACATGTGCAATGGTCCAAACAAACAGAATCTTGCATTTGTCATGGATATGAATAAATGTTTTGATGAAATACTTGAAAATAAAGAGATTTATTCAATTATCTTAACTTCAACAGATGAAAAGAATTTTTCCCAGGGTATTGATGTTGAATGGCTGGGGCAGAAAATGAATGAGCAGGATTTTGACAGTATAAAATCATTTATGTATGGCATGAATTCAATTTTTAAGAGAATCTTATATATGCCGATTCCGGTAATTGCCGCCATTAACGGTCATGCCTTCGGAAACGGGGCAATGCTTGCCAGCACTTGTGATTTCAGGTTTATGAAAAAGGACAAAGGATTTTTCTGTTTTCCAGAAGTGGATATCAGTATCCCGTTTCTTCCGGGAATGATTGCTTTTGTGAGAAAAGCCATTCCGGAATATAAATTTAATGAAATGATTCTTACAGGAAAGCGGCTTGGTGCTCAAGAATTGGAAGACAGCCATGTGATCGTTAAAGCAAGCGCCAACAAGGAAGAGTTGATGGAAGATGCCGTGACATTTGCCAGGACATTCATGAAAAAAAGAGGCATTTTTGGTGAATTGAAAAAAAGAATGCACAAAGATATAATCCAGGTTATGGAAACACAAGATAAAGAGCAAATCGAATCCTTGAACCTTTTTATAGAAGGATAGGAGACGGATAGAAAAATGGGTGAAACAGGATAATATTTAAACTAAACCAGGTCTTTTCAGGTTGGGGTATGGGAGGAAATCCATGACCAATCTGATCATATGAATATGGACATGATATGGCACATGGTCAAAGAAACGGGAACAAAAGTACTAGGAGGTTTCTGAAATTATCTCTATTTTTTTTCTTTTTCCAATGAACAGAATCATTATCAGGGTCATCGTACCAAGCAGAGCGGTGGCAATAAAGGCTGCATAATAGTTGGCGGTTATATCGAAAAGCCAGCCGGCTGCCACAGGGCCTGTAGCACATCCGATGCAGGCACAAAAGTTGACAACACCCAGAAGAATCCCGTGAAATTTAAGCCCGAACATTTCGGCAACAATATTGGGCATGATAACAGAACCGCTGCCGTACCCAAATGCAAAAAGAACGGAAAATAAATAAAATACCCAAAATTCATTTAGTGTTAAAAGTATAACAAGGCCTGACGTCATAACTCCTATACCCATAGCCAGTACAGGCCTACTTCCCCATCTGTCAGCTGATATACCGGTAATGATTTTTGCGAAAAATACACTTCCCCCGAATATTGTCAGTATTTTAATGGCTTTTACACTTGAAAAACCGGCTTCAATGGCAAAGGGAATAATGTGAACAAGGATGGCAAATGTGACCATTCCCCAGCATAGGAAAACCAGGCAGATCAACCAGAAGGAAACCATTTTCATGATCTCTGAGGCATCCAAAGCCCCTGTAGTATGAATCGTCTGAGTCTTATGTGGATTTATGGCAGGCGCAGGGTTTCTGCCGCTTTCCCCTTTTTGGGGTATCCGCATAAAACGGGCTGATGCAATGATAATAACCAAAGCAGATATACCCACAGCGATATAGGAAAAACGCCACCCTTTAATGGATATTAACCAGCCGGCTATAGGCGTCATTAAAAGAGTGCCTGCACCCATCCCGCTTGAAACAATTCCGGTCATAAGACCTCTTCGTTTGCTGAACCACCTTGAAACCGTGGATATAATCGGAACATATG
The DNA here is from genome assembly GCA_964455805.1 of uncultured Desulfobacula sp. Classification (GTDB taxonomy): domain Bacteria; phylum Desulfobacterota; class Desulfobacteria; order Desulfobacterales; family Desulfobacteraceae; genus Desulfobacula. The sequence continues at coordinate 8,233 of CAYVZG010000025.1, read as the reverse complement.
TTCCACTGAGCCCAATACCTGCCATCACACCATAAAAAAGGTAAAGGTGCCAGACAAAAGACACCTGGCCCATCAAAATATATCCTGCGCCCAGCATAATTCCGCAAACAGATACTACCAGCCGAGGTCCGAATCTATCACAAATTCTACCCATAAACATTCCGCAGAAACCTTCAAGAAAAATACCAAGTGAAAAAGCTCCTGATGTCATTGCCCGGGTCCAACCGAATTCATCCAAAAGCGGCGTAAAAAATACGCCGAAACTATAATTAACTCCCCAGGCAATCATCATCACTATAAATGCAATTGCCACAAGAAAATATCGATAGTAGGGGTTTGGTTTAAGCCGGCTCGTTTCAACATCCTGATAATTCATAATATCCACACTCTGTCAACCGGCCTCAATATGGGTTGATTTTATCTTTGTCCTTTAATTTTATAGTTGACTGCTGCTACGGAAAAATTGACAATAAAAAGTTATTTTTTTTACACAATGACGCAAACAAGTACGAGAATCTGCCTCTAATGAAATGTTATTCCAGGGTTCCAGGAAATTTTTCAAGCATTTTTATCAAAACAGGTTCTGGAACCATATCAGAGATATCTCCACCAAATTGTGCAGCTTCCTTGATAATGGAAGAGCTTGTAAATATCCATCTAAATCCTGTCATTAAAAAAACGGATTGAACATCCTTATTCAGCTTTCTGTTCATCAATGCCATCTGGAATTCACTTTCAAAATCTGAGATGGCTCTCATCCCTCTGATTATGGCTACGGCGTCTTTCATTTTTGCATAATCCACAAGAAGCCCGCCAAAATAATCCACCTGAATGCTGTTTTTACCGTTAAAGCTCTGTTTGATCATTTTTACTCTTTCATCTATTGTAAACAGCGCTTTTTTGGAAGGATTATTCAACACGGCAATAATAACGTTGTCAAAAATTTCCAAAGCCCTCTCAATAATATCAATATGTCCGTTGGTTAAGGGATCAAAAGAACCTGGGTAAATTGCTATTCTGTTTTTGTGCGTCATTGCTGAACCATCCTTTTTAAGTTTTTCTGATAAAATAGATATTTGTTTTTGAGTATTTTTTTTGTCTGTAAATGTCAAGGGCGGAAAGTTCGATTTGAAGATTTTCTTTATGGAATAGTTCGGCAATGATGATGCAATTCTCATCCAATAGATCGGTGAATGATTCATTTTGAAGAACAACATCAATATATCCTTTGCCATAAGGAGGGTCAATGAATACAAGATCAAACCGATTGTTTTTGAGGATTTCAAGCCGATGGTTTTCAATTATATCGTAATTAATAACCCTGGCTTTTTTTTCAAACCGACATAGTTTAAGATTCTGATGAATGATATCGCAGGAAAGATCAACAAAGGTTACATGGCACGCCCCCCGGCTTAATGCTTCAATACCTAAAGCACCGGTTCCGGCAAAAAGGTCAAGCACGTTTGCTTTTTTTACCTTTTGACCCAGTATATTAAAAACGGCCTCCCGAATTCTGTCGGATGTCGGTCGGATCTGACTCCCTTTGAGCTTGACGAGTTTTCTGCCTTTGCAAAGACCGCTAATTACTCTCATGAAGTTTATGAATTATTTTTTTTATATATTTAACAGATGTTCCCAGTTTTTTAGCCGCAGATTTTAAATCACCGCCTTCTATGTCAAGCTTGTTTTTAATAAATTCTTTTTCAAACCTTTTTTTGGCCTGATTAAGATCTTCTTCACAAAGGAAGAGTTCTTTTTCAATCAGTTCGACTGGTGTGCATACAGGGTTATAAGGCAAAGGGATATCCCCCATGTCTATATGATCCTTTTCAACCATTATTGAAAGCCGTTCCAAAAGATTCCTCAATTCCCTAACATTACCCTGCCATTCGTAATCAATAAGTAGGTTCAGGGCATTTTCAGATATGGTTTTTTTATTTTCTGAGGAATGCTTGGATAACTTTTCAAGAAAAGTATCCACAAGCAAAGGGATGTCTTCTTTTCTGTCCCTTAAAGGAGGGACAAAAATGGGTATCACATTAAGTCTGAAATAAAGATCTTTTCTGAAATTACCGGCTTCAATTTCTTTTTTAAGATTTTTATTTGATGAAGCGATAAGACGGACATCCATATGAAGTGTTCTTCCCCCGCCGATTCTCTGGAATGTCTTTGATTCAAGTGCCCTTAGGATTTTGGCCTGGGTATTAATATTCATATCCCCGATTTCATCAAGGAAAAGCGTTCCACCCGATGCCAGTTCAAATTTGCCCTTGTTTTTAGATGTGGCATCCTCAAAGGCACCCTTTTCATACCCAAAGAGTTCTCTGTCAAGATTTTCTTCCGGGATGGCTGCACAATTGATTATGACAAATGGCTGTTCAGGTCTTAAGCTCAATTGATGGATGGTTCTGGCAACCATTTCCTTTCCAGTACCATTTTCCCCGACAATTAGAATAGAAGCACTTGAAGGGGCAGCACTCATGATTTCTCCATACAGTTTTTGAACGGCAGGGCTGTTTCCGGTAATAGAATTTTTTTCTATGCTTTTTTTACGAAGATAAATATTTTCCTCTTCAAGTTTTCTAAAGTTCAGGGCATTATTAATGGTTACCATGACCTTATCAATGGATAATGGTTTTTCAAGGAAATCATGAGCACCTGATTTAGTGGCATCCACAGCAGATTCGATAGTCCCATGGCCTGTGATCATCACCACGGGAAGATTAGGGGCTATTTTTTTAATCTCTTTTAAAGTTTCAATTCCGTCCATCCCGGGCATCCATATATCAAGCAATACGATATCCGGGGACTCTGCCTCAATCTTTTTTAATGCTTCATACCCGTTAAAGGCATGTATGACTTCAAAACCATCATCTGAAAGAATTCCTTCAAGGGACTCTATTATGGTTGCTTCATCATCAACAATCAACACCGCAGGATACATGTTTTTCTCCTGTAATAGTTTAAATTATTAAGCCGGAAACTCAATAATAAATTTTGCCCCTTTGGGCTTATTATCCTGAACCCTTATTACACCATTATGATCGGAAATAATAGAGCTGACTATGGCAAGTCCCAGTCCCATACCCGATTTTTTGGTGGAAAAATAAGGTTCAAATAGTCTTGTTTTCTCATGATCAGACAGACCCTTACCGGTATCGGAAATTTCTATCCTGACAATTTTTAAAATGTCGTCAAAAGAAACATCTATCAGAATAATGCCTTCTTTATTAACAGCGTAGACAGCATTATCCACCAGGTTTATAAATGCTTGTTTCATATGCTGATGGTCAAGTTTGAGTATGGGAATATTGGGGGCGAACTTGGATTTGATTTCCACTTTATCAAGACCTTCTTTGTAGAGTGCGATGGTCTCGAGAACAACATTTTCAATCCTGCACTTTGCAACGTTTGTATCAGGAAACCGGGCAAAAGCCGCAAACTGGTTGACAAGATTTCTGATCAGGTCCACGTGCTCCACAATAGTGTCGGCACAGTTTGTGAAAATTTCGTCATTTATTTCTTTGCCATATTTGCGTTTTAGCCGTTGGGCAGACAATTTTATGGGTGTTAAGGGGTTTTTTACTTCATGGGCAATTCTTCTGGCAACCTCCCGCCAGGCAGCAACTCGCTGTGCCTTTTCAAGTTCGGTGACATCATCAAAAACCAGAACAGCCCCTATCTCCTGGTCCATGTCGTCTTTTAGTGTGTTAAAATTTAAAGAAAAATGCTTGGGAACTCCGGAAATAGTGGCAGAAAGAGGTATCTCAATCGTATCCTGCCCTTGGATCATTTGGTCAAAAATTTTATTGGCAATCTGTAAATAATCATTTTGCAAAACCGTTTTAAAATTTTGATTTAAAATATCGCGGCTGTCAATACCCAGCATGGATTCCACCGCTGTATTAATAGTTGTAATGGTCCCGTTATTATCAATGGAGATTACCCCGGCAGAAATATTTTTTAACACAATTTCTATATACTGGCGGCTTTTTTTAAGCTCGGCGTTCTGTTCTTTAAGCATTTCACCGGAAAGCGCTATTTGTTCCCTTCCCGAGGCAAGTTCCTTTGTCATTAAATTAAATGATTTAATAAGGGTGCCGATTTCATCGTCTGTTTTAAAATCTATCTGATAATTTAAATCTCCATCAGTAACCCTCTGTGTTCCTTCAGCAAATTTCATTATGGGTATCGTGATTGATTTTGCAAGCTGAAAACCAAACCAGATAGCGCAGAAAACAACCAGAAGAGCAACTATTGAAAGCGCAATATAATAGGAAACCTGTGCCGGTTTTTTAGCCAGTTTGAGTTGGTGATATTCTTCTACACCCTGTAAAATAGCTTGAAGATTTTGAGACAGTTCAGGGGATATTAAAGTGGTGATAACAATGAAAGCCTTGGCCTTTTTGGGGTCAGTACCAAAGGGTATGGCGGCTATGGTTCTTAAAAATTCTCCCTCTTTTATGTTCTGGGAAATGGTATGCGTATTTTGACCCATAGGGATACCGGTTAATTCTTTACTGGTTAAAAGACCGAAATGAAGGTTTTCCAGCTCATTAGCCAGCGACAGGCTCACGCGCCGGCCATCAGATGTGTAGATTTCGACAGCATGCCGGTTAAATGCACGCTGTATGACTTGGGAGTGTCGGGTCAGTTTCTTTTCATTCTTTTTGGCTAAAAGTTTTCTTGAGTCTATTTGAAATGTAGCTCTTTTGGCATAAAATTCATTGCTTTCTTCGATATATTCATAAAGCTTTTGGCCAACAGCCAGAGAAGAGTCCAGAGTTTGTTCAACCGGGGCATTAAACCAGAAGGCGACACTGGCGGAAATAAACTGAATAGAAAAAAAGAAGAGAACCGTTGTCGGTAAAAGCGCAAGAACAATAAAAGCTGCAACCAGTCGGGTTTTAAGTTTAGACCCTAAAATATTATTCTTTTTTTCATAATACAGTTTTGCAAGATTTCTAAATACCAATAAAAGCAAAGATAGCAGCAGCAGTAAATTCGTGTTTATTAGGATAAACATTACTATGGTGCTGGATAGGGGGAAATCACTGCCAAAATTGGTGATACGGGTCTCAATAAATGTCAGAGCCGCTACTGCGATCAGGATGACAAGGATTAAAATTCTTTCTTTTTTTTTTTTGGCCTGCTCGATTTTTATATTTTTTGATTCAGCCATGGGTCAAAGTGTAGGCAAGATTAAGACATTGTGATCTCTAATAGGTAAAATTGATTAAATACCAATTCGTTTCAAAATCCCAAAATGATACAAAAAAGAAAACGTTGTGAAGAGATAAGGGTAAGGTGACTTTATCAAGCTTAGCCTTGATTCTGAGCTGATATTTGTCTCCTTTGATAAGTTTGCTCAACGGAATAATTTTTAAATTGTCAATTTCCGTCATAAGAGATTTTGCCTCTTCAAAGGATTGTGTAACAATTGCCTTTTCATCTTTCCAGGGTTTAAGAACTGAAAACTCTTTTTTTAAAGAATTATATTTTAAGGTAGATTTAATTTGAATGTCAGATATTTTTTTATCAAACCAGGAGCCATCTGTTTTATATAAGGTAATGTAAAATGAGAAACTGGTTGAAACCCCATTGAGTACGGCCTGGTTTATTTTTTCAGTAAAGGCTTGTTTTACATCAAAATAGGTTAAAAGGTCATCCCGCGTGTTGGCAAGTTTAATGTTTTCTATGGCAGCGGTTTCTTCTGAAAAAACAATGGATGGATTAAAAAGATATAAAAGGGCACTCACAGAAAAAATAAATTTAATCAACTGTTTATGAAAAAAGGAATTTATCATTATTTAAACATTTTATTCCATTTTTGCCGGGCCGGTTTCCCAGGCGTCTTTATTTTCCAAAAATTTCTTAATAAATGAGTGATTCAGGGAATGACCTGACTTGTGGGTGACAATATGTCCCTGAATGGGCATGCCAAGAAGGGAAAAATCTCCAAGGCTGTCTAAAAGTTTATGCCTGACAAATTCATCAGGATATCTTAACCCGTCTTCATTTAAAATTCTATCTTTATCAATAATGATGGCATTGTCAAGACTTCCGCCTTTACCAAGACTGAATTTTTTTAAAAGTTCTATATCTTTTATAAAACCAAATGTTCTGGCTCTGCTGATTTCTTTCTTAAAATTATTTTTAGCCCGATCAAATGTGATTTCCTGTTTTCCTATTAAAGGATGCTTAAAATCAATATGGCAGGTTATTTTGAAACTGGGTTCTGGATAGGCAATAACGGACTTGTTTTTATCTCCCACTTTGATTGGTTTCTTAACGATTAAAAAGTGCTTTGGAGCAGACTGTTCAACAACACCGGCATTTTCAAAAAGTTGTGTAAAAACTTTGGCACTGCCATCCATAATGGGGATTTCATGATCATCAACCTCCACCAGCGCATTATCAATTCCAAGTCCTGCAAAACTGGCCATTAGGTGCTCTATTGTTGAAACAATGGCACCATTGTTACCGATAACTGTGGCAAGGCTTGTGTCCACAACCAGCTTAAAAAGCGCTTGGATATCCTGTGTGCCGGGCAGATCAACCCGACGGAATTTTATGCCATGGTTTTTTGGGGCAGGTTTTATTTTCAAGTGTGTCTCTTTTCCTGAGTGAACCCCGGTCCCGGAAACAGAGACGCTTTGTGAAAGTGTTCTTTGCAAAAAATATTTGTTCATAAATTTTATATACTATAAATCATTGTATGCCAATTAATTTTGTTTGCTATATATATCTGATTTTAATACACAAAGCAAAGCAAATGAAAAATTTATTTGGGTTCTGGTTGTTTTGGTAGAGAAAATTAAGACCGAATAGTGTAAAGTGTTATAATACCATCAGAATCAAACAATTTGGAAAGAGGCTGTCTTGCTTGCAAAAGTAAACTCGTGTTCAGTGATAGGCATTGATGGAATTATTATTGCCGTTGAAGTTGATATTTCCTATGGACTCCCCGTCTTTAATATTGTCGGATTGCCCGAAGTCGCCGTCCGAGAAAGCAAAGACCGGGTTAAAACGGCCATAAAAAATTCCGGGTATACCTTTCCCGTGGAAAGAATTGTGGTCAACCTTGCTCCTGCTGATGTTAGAAAAGAGGGGACCGGTTTTGATCTGCCCGTTGCCATTGGAATACTGGCCGCATCAGACATTATCACTTCAGATAAGATCAAAAACTATTTGATCACAGGTGAGCTTTCTCTTGACGGAAAAATAAAACCGGTCAGAGCAGTCCTGCCCTATGCACTGGCAGCAAAGAAATACGGATATAAGGGAATTATTCTTCCATTCGAAAATGCAGAAGAAGCCGAATTAGTCGATGATATAGATGTTCTGCCGGTAAGAAGCCTACCACAGATTGTGGATTTTTTTTCAGGATATACAGACATTCAAAAGGGTCAAAAGGATCAGAAATATCGAACCCGTTTTAAGGAAAAAACATATGGAGTTGATTTTTCAGAGGTTGGTGGCCAGTACCATGTTAAAAGAGCTCTTGAAATTTCTGCAGCAGGATTCCACAGTGTTCTTTTGACAGGACCGCCCGGATCCGGTAAAAGTATGCTGGCAAAAAGGCTTCCGACCATTCTACCGGAGATGACATTTGAAGAAATAGTGGAGGTCATGAAAATTTATTCTGTGTCGGGACTAATTGAAGATAAAGCAGTGTGCCATTCAATAAGGCCATTTAGATCTCCCCATCATACTATTTCAGATGCAGGCCTTGTGGGGGGAGGATCGCGACCTGGGCCGGGAGAAATAAGTCTGGCGCACCATGGCGTCCTTTTTTTGGATGAGCTGCCTGAGTTTAAAAGAAAGGTATTGGAAGTATTAAGACAACCCATTGAGGATGGGAAAATATTAATTGCAAGGGCTGGTATGAAATCTACTTTTCCCGCTCAATTCATGCTGGTAGCGGCAATGAATCCATGTCCCTACGGGTATAGCTATGTCCACAAAGAACGTGAATGCTCGTCATTTCAGCATTAGGATTGATTACGAATCTATCAAAATGTTTTTTAACGAACTGTTTCCGGCAGTCGGGTGACCACCTTTTATAACGTTTTAAGTCACCCTGAATTAATTCCAGTGTGTCTTTTATAACCTTTCCTTTACCGGCATTAAGGGCAAAATAAAGTTCCTTAAGTTGGTCTTTTCCAATCATCAAATCCCGATCAATCTTTGTCACACTGACTCTGAAACTGTCTTCATCAATAGTGCCATC
>CAYVZG010000024.1:0-58175 GCA_964455805.1 uncultured Desulfobacula sp. | reverse complement strand
CTAGGATAAATCCATACAGATATTGTATGGGAAAAAAAGGGAAATATCAGGTTTTCAAACTGTCTGTTAACTCAAAAGGCTTTACAATTATTGAAATCATATCCGTGCTCATTATTATCGGTGTCCTTTCAGCTGTTACCCTCTCCAAAATGGATTCAACAGATATATATGATGTGGTAAAGGAAATTGAAATTTTGAAAACCCATCTGAGATACAGCCAGATACGTGCCATGAATCATAACGAATCATGGGGTATTCATATCAGTGACGGTACCTCATATACGCTTCAAAAAAATGGTTCTATTGCGCCTGTGAATTTGCCCAATAAAGATTCTGCCACCCATGCCTTTGCAAAAGGAATCAAAACAGACCCGGGCACACAGGTTATACGTTTTGATGAGCTTGGAAGTCCGGGAAAATCTGATATTATCATCACATTTAAAAAACAGGGAAAAAATCCGCGAAAAATAACAATCACCCGAAAAACAGGTTTTATTCATTAAAGGATATGAAATTAAACACCATTAAAAACGGATTTACCTTGGTTGAAATAATTATTGTCATCGTGGTTGCTTCAATTTTCATAACCATGATGGTCCAGTATGTCCATACCTCGAATTTAAGGAGTGCATCACCGATTTTTATTCTTGATAACTCTTTGAAACTTAATGACATTCTTGAAAATATTACATCAGATTATTCTCAAAATTATACCTTGAACCTGAACCTATTACAAAAAAAAATTGGTAAAAGAGAAGGAAGTGAACAAAACAATAGCTATGGTGCATACCGGGTAGTCCATAACCGGTTTATTAAATTTGCAGCAAATTTGGAAAAACCAGCGCCCCGGGGAGATCCTGAAAACGGAGAATTGCTAAAAGTGACTATTGAATCAATGACTTCCAAAGAAAGATTAACCGCTTTATACCATAAAAACACCAAACGATTATGATAAAATCAGTTACAAACAAATCTGGATTTTCATTGGTTGAGTTAATTGTTGTATTGGTTCTTTCAGGATTTCTTGTCCTCTTTGGCAGTTTTGGTATTATGAAGGTTGTTAACATTTATTTTTCCCATAAAACGAATTCAGAAACCTTGTATAAAGGCCAGCTGGCAATGATAAGAGCCTCAAAGGAATTCAGACATCTGGTTAGAGTTTCAAAGGGCGAGGGCAAATCCAATTCTATAGTTTATGATATTTATAGGAAAGGAAGCCTTGAAACTCATAAATTATCCTGGGCAGGGACCCCGGATGATCCATTGATGTATGACGACTTTTCCAATAATGGAAACATTCTTGTCAACGGGGTTAAAAATTTTAAACTTGAATACTATGATGACTATGATGACCTGACCCCGGATTCTATCTGGAGTAGATCCACCAGATTGATCGGAATTCAACTGGAACTCATAGGAATGGATAATATCTCCTCAACATTTACAGGTAAAATAGCGCCAAGGAATCTGCCTTGATAAATAAAAGAGATTCGGTAATGAAGCAATTAAGAACTCATATTTGGCAGTCCGTTACAAACAGTGAAGGAATCATGCTATTAACGATTATAATACTGATTACCATTCTTGGAATATTAGGTGTTTCAACCGTATATTTTACCTCTGGTGCCAACCAGACATCACTTTTTGCCAATGCAAATTCAAGGGCATATTATCTTGCAGAATCCGGTATTAATTACGGCAAATTAAATATACAAAAAGGGATAACCTATACAGATGCAACAAGGTTTAATCTGGACAATGGCGATGCTTTTATTATTAGAACCAAATATGATCCACAAGATCCATCCCGGGTGATTATCAATTCAACAGGTATTGCCAACCCAGGGTCATGGTTTGAATCAAAATATGATCTTAGTTCAAATTTTTTAAAATCCGGGGGAATAGATTTAGGACCAATAGTCGGATTAACTGTAAAAGACAAAAAAGACAGAATTATCCTGAATCCCATCTGGAGTATAAAAGGTGAGCCCAAAGTAAAAGTGGAAAAAGATGACGGCAGAGACGTTCTTGGATTTAAAAGTCAAAAAGGGCCTAAAATAGATAAAGAAGGTCCAAAAACAAAAAAGATCCAAACTTATAATGCCGTGCTTTTAAGCCTTGGATGGTGGAAGACAAGCCCCAAAAAACCTGATCTGAATCAAGCCTGGTCTGACTACAATGAATTGCTGAGCTATGAAATACAGGTCAAAATCAAGCTTAAGACGAATGGGATTTATGGGAAATATTTCATGCATGGAATTTCATTCAGGATTTCATCTAAGAACCCGGATTGGACTGACCATAAAATGCTTCGATCTTATGGGATATCCTATTTCAAGGCAAAGGATTCCATTTGGCCGTTCAATGTAGGTCTTGACGATTCCTTTAAAGAAATCATGAACAATGGGGTCTATATTGTATTATGGGAAAAGACAGGTTCGGATAACATTATTTCTTTGATAGATTACAAAAAATTAACCAGGGATGACAATGTTCTATATGGAAATCATCTGAAGGACTGGTCAACCATATTTTTAAGGCTTGAAGAAAAGCTTGATGGTCAGGATGGAGCAAGGCAAAATCATATTTCAGGATTTATTCAGGGATCTTCTTTATCACCTTTAGGTCATATAAATTGGGATTCTGGTAATCATAATATGATTCAATGGGAAAATAATAATCCAAAGCTTGTTTTGGGCAATATTCTTACAACTAAACATTTTTCTACATACCAGCCGGATGAAATAGGGTTACACGCATTTTATGACACCCATTTAAGTGACAAACAATACTTTGCTGATTTTAGTGTAAGGCTTGGAACCGGTCCTACTTTTCAATGGTAATTTTAACAGAACAGAGTGTGTCATCTGTTAATATGACCAATTTTATTTTGAAAAGGACCGTTTTGATAGGAACCATGTTGATATGATCTGGTGAAAATTAATTGGGTATTGTCCAGGTGTCTGATACGCCACTTACGGCCACGCCGTCAACTTTAGTTATGGTGATAAGTCCATTTTTAAGTGTCGCTGTGTAATCGTTTCCCATGGGAACATTCCCATCTGCATTTGCCGGTAATATCGATGTATCGTTTACCAGGTTGCAGATTGCAGCAATATTTGCAGGTGCAGACCCATTGTTCACAAGCAGGTATTTACCATATGCTGAAGATAATCTAGTCTTGGTTTCAGCAATGGCCCTATCTGCTGATTTTATTCTGGCCTGATTTTGTAAATCCATATATTTGGGTAATGCTACTGCCGAAAGAATACCAAAGATTAAAAGTACCGCAATAATCTCAATGAGGGTAAAGCCTGATTCATAGGTTACTGTAAAGTTTTTCCTCATGGTTAAGATGCTGCCTCCTCAAAGTGCATTTGAAAAAAATTTTAATATTTAATTTGAATAATAGATTATTCGGTTTGTTTTATCCATTTCTTTAGTAAATTCTGTTTTTTATTTTAGCCGTTTTTTTAACGGTATCAGATTCTTAGATATTTTCAACCCTCTTTCAAACGATGAACGTTTTTAATGGGACCGATTTAAAAAAGTGTAGAAATGTTTTGATTCATCTAATGTGATATCGACGCGGCATTGATTTTTTTAAATAGAAAAAATATACAGCCAGTAAAATAAGGAACCAGAATATAAATGTGATGGGGAAGCCGGAAAAAGTATCCATAAAAAGGGTATTTTCAGCAGAATCCGTGTTAAGGTCCTGTTTTTTGATTTTTAGAAGCAGGGCATAGAGAATGCCTAAAATACCATAGGAAATGTTATAAGCCAGTCCTTTAAAGCTTAAAACAGTTGCCCGCTGATCAGATGATGCCACCTGATTGATATAAAAGCTGACAAAAAAACCTGTGAAGTACATGGCGGAAAAGGTGATAAGGGCAGGGATTAATCCGACATAGGGCCAGAAAAAACTCATTAAGGTAAGTCCTGTAATGCTTAAGGCAGTCGTGATCCACAGGGCATAGGAAGGGGAGTGTTTTTCTGCAATTTTTTTTGCTATTTTGGGAATCACAAGCCCGAACATTGCCACAAGTGATCCGATAATACCAAAGGTTGACTCAGGCAGTTCAATCACTCTATAATATTGGCTGGAGAGAGTGATAACAATTCTGATAATGCCGTCAAACAGCATGCCGAAAAGTATGATAGAAAATGCAAAAGGCGTTTTTATTATCCAGAGGCCGGCCTTTAGTGTATGGCCCATGGCCTGCCGGGCCTGCGGTTTTTTCTCTTTGGAAAAGCCCTGATTTTCCCCTGATATTTTTTCTGGATCTTTTTTGGGATCTTCCATTCTAAGGGTCGTGATACATGCACAGATGGCCAAAATAAATGTAAGATATAAGGGAAACCGCATGGTGGTTTCCTGTGTAAAACTTATGGTAAAGCCAAAAACCCTGCAAATTTTTTCCAGCAGATCTGGATCATATATGGCAGCACCAACGGTCATGGCAATAATAAATCCAATAGATTGAAACCGCATCAGGATTTCCAATACTCTACCCCATTGGCGGGCATCTCCTTTTTGTGCCAAAGAATCATATGCAATTGCTTCATCAGCACCACTGGCAGCGGCTTCTGCAAGACCACTCAAAAATCGATTGATCAAAAAAACAATAAAAATGAGAGAGGGGTTGGTTTTGGGAATAAAACTGATTATTCCGATTTCAACAATCATGATGGATGTGGCAAAAACCAGTAATCGTTTTCGGCCGATAATATCGGCCAAAGCCCCTGAAGGAACTTCTGCAAGAACAATGGTAGCGGCCCATACGGCATTGAGAATGGAAAACTGGGCCACGGTCAGGCCGAAATCAAGGAATAGGATGGTAAAGACAGGGTAATAGAATCTTGAATTAAAAAAGACTTTAAAGGCAATAAATAAACGAATATTGGGAATGGAAAAAGTAGGTATCAATTGTTCCCTATTTTTTTGACATCAAGGTTTTTAAGACATCCTCTTTACCGATAATGCCCAAAAGGTTTTTGCCGTCCACAACGGGTATGGTGTGAAAATGCTTTTCAACCATCAGGCTTGCAATTTCAGAAACAGGTGTATCAGCAGAAACGGTTACCGGCTCTTTGATCATGGCTTGGTCAACAGTCGCGGCTGAAATTTTTTGTAAAGTGTCTTCTAAATTTTTAGATGATGACAACGGAATGATACTGTCAAGGATTGTAAAAATCGGAGGAACTGGCATTTCTTTTTGCTGGAAGATCAAATCGCTCTGACAAAGGATACCAACCAGTTCCTTTTTATCATTCATAACAGGGACTCCGTTAATATGATTTTCTAAAAGGATTTCCACAGCTTTTGGTATCTCTGTATCCAAGGAGACACTTATTACATCGGTTTCCATGATATCTTCGGCTTTAATCATGATATCCTCCTTGTGAATATGTTTACGTGATAATTGGTTGTGTTTATAAGTAATGCCAACTTTATTTATTATACATGAATATCGTTTTCAGGTAAAGCCGGCGATTTTGTCTGTTCAAAACCGCTTGACATTATCTTGGTACATTGGTAACAATATACAGTTTTATGAATCTATTTGTTTTAGGAGTTGTCTTTATGATGATTAATCGCAATTTTTTTTATTTGTTGATGGGTCAATTGGTTTCACAGATCGGAGATAAATTTCATTATATCGCTTTGTCGTTTTGGGTCCTGAAAACAACCGGTTCTTCAGCAAAGATGGGTACGGTGCTGGCCGCATCCCTAATTCCTTCTTTATTTATCGGTTTTTTTTCCGGTGCTTTTATCGACCGCTATAACCGTAAAATGATTATTATTGGAACAGATCTTTTACGGGGCGTTATTATCGCCTTGTTTGCCCTTCTTTTTTATCTTGAAATGATGAATTTTTATGTGATTTTATTGATGCAGGTTATTTTGAGTGTTAATGCGGCATTTTTTGATCCAGCCATACCATCTGTGATTCCGCAGATTGTAAATGAAAAGGATCTGGCATCAGCAAACTCTAAACATCAATTTGTGAATGGATTTTCAACCATTGCCGGGGCTTTTTTAGGGGGGATTTTCATTTTAGCATTTGGATATTTATGGGTATTTATCATTAATGCTGTATCCTTTATTCTGTCTGCTGTATTAGAGTGTTTTATTCAAATTCCCCACAGGAGGAAAAATGAAATAAAGGGACATCCCACAGGAATTATTGTAGATTTGAAACAAGGGTACCAATATATTCTTTCAAAAAGAATATTGGTGATCTTATTATTTATGGTAATGATTATCCATTTTTTTGTGGGATCCATAGAAGTGTTTATGCCAGTCATTGCCAATGCAATCAGCCAGGACGGTGCCAGGTCGTTTGGATTTTTCCAAGCCGCTTTCGGGCTTGGAACCATTATAATGGCGGTCGTGTTGAGCATAAAAAATAATTATGGAAAAGAAAAAACAGCACTTTTTACAAGCGTTTTTTGTATCGGCTTGCTCTACGTTGCAAGCTTTTTTTTTAAAGGGGGTCAGTACCTTATGCTGAGTTTATTTCTTGCCATGATATTTTTATTCGGCTGTTGTATTATATGTGCAAGCATTTCATTTAAGACACTTTTACAAAATAGCATAGACAATAAATTCGCCGGAAGAGTATTTGCTGTGGCAGGGTCCGTTGGAAATGCATCCATACCCGGAGCCATGATTATTTATGGTTTTTTATTGGAAAAATATGATTACCAGGCTTTGCTAATGGTTTCAGGTCTGGTACTAATGGCCTTGAGTATAATTTCTTTGATATTGTATAAGGAGAAAAAAGATGGCAGGGCAGCAAAACCCCTCTCAAAATCCGTCACGTAAGATAAAAAGAGTACAAACCGGTGTTCGCATTGAAAAAAGGCTGTTAAAGGTATTAAAAGGACTTGCTGAATATCATGATATGTCCCTTGGCAACCTGATTGAAGGCATTGTTTTGCATGCGTTTGATGGCAAAGCGCCGTTCAGTGAAAAAAATCTTAAAATAATTAAGGATTTGAAAGGGGTATATGAACTGGACCTGACTTCCCAGGACAGCCACAAACTTGTGGAGACCTGAGAAGAAAATGGTCAGTTTTGGCCAATATTATTCGTGTTTAACGGGAGACAATACAACTCTGGGCTTTTGTCTGAAATTTGATACTAAATTGTAGACGATAAGACCAGTGAGTATGGCTGCACAAATAAGCTGTACACTCTCTGGAAAAAGTTCGGACGCCTGACCCACAATGGCACTTGCCTGCACATTCAAAACCTTATACACAAAGTCAACAAAGAATCCCATTGCAATGGAGCACATGGAAATCATGGACAAATAGATGACAAGAGCCCTTGTATTGAAAATGTTTTTTACTATGTTTATGGTTGCCGCATTGGTTGCAGGACCTGCCAGCAAAAAAACCAGGGCTGCACCGGGGTTCAGGCCTTTTAGAATCAATGCCGCAGCAATAGGTGTTGATGAAGTCGCGCAGACATACATAGGGATACCGGCTGCAAGCATGACAAGCATTGATAAAAAATGGTGCTCATTTGCCCAGAGCGTAAGGTCATCCGGGAAAAAGAAAGTGATGACACCGGCAATGAATATTCCGATGATGAATGGTTTTGCTATATCAGTGAGCAATTCTCCAAAGGCGTACTTAGCTCCTCTTAGTAGTTTTTCAGTCAAAGTTTCATTGTTTTCGGGTGCAACTGCACAGCTGTTTTGTTTACACCCTCAGCCGCTTTTCTCTTTGATTGCACCTGGCACATCAGGACGATCTTCGTTTCCTAAAAAATTTTGAGCAATTCCCGTTGCAACCGCAGTAATAAATCCGGCCACGGGCCGGATAACAGTCATGATCGGATCCAGCATGGCCCAGGATACGGCAATGGAATCCACTCCGGATTCTGGAGTGGCAATCATAAAAGACAGGGCTGCACCATTATTGGCCCCCTGCTTTTTAAGGCCTGTGGCAACAGGGACTACACCGCAGGAACACAATGGAATGGGGATGCCAAAAAGTGCAGATAAGATAACCGGTTTGATTTTACCTGTTCCAAGGTATTGCTTTATTTTATCAGCTTTAAAAAAAACATACAGGATTCCGGCAACAAAAAAACCAAACAACATATAAATGGCAACATCAAGATAAATATGCCAGGATTCTTTTAAAATTTCATATATATATAACATGGTGAATAATACCTGAATTTCAATGTCTGACGTGGTCAAGACTTCTGTTTATAAGTGAGATGACATGTTCATCATCAATGGAGTAGTAAATGATTTTTCCTTCTCTGCGGTTTTTTAAAATTTTCATTGTCCGCAATAATCGAAGCTGATGGGAAATGGCAGAATCTGTCTGATTACAAATTACCGCAATGTCGCAGACACAATGTTCCTGGTTTAAGAGAGCAAGAACAATTTTAAGCCGGGTTGGATCACCCAATGCCTTAAATATATCAACCATTTTCTGGGTAGCTTCCATTGAAGGTATGGTTTTTGCCGTCTGCAGCACTTTTTTTTTATTAATACATTTTTCAGCACATATATCCATTTAATATCTCCTCATTTGAGCAATTGTTCATATATTAATCCATCATTTGTTAAATGTCAACATCAAACCGTGGATGAGTATATGAACTTTTACAAAGACGGATTTTATTCTAATGGATATTTTAAAATCTAAATATTCAATTGAATAAAAAATACAGCCTGTTCTATCAGGGTTGGGAAAGAACAGGATGCTGGATAATGATTGTTAAGGAGAAGGGGTTTTGTTTTTTAGTAAAACAAATTCCTGTCACTATCCATTATGGGATGTTTTATCCTAGTGATCATTTTTTTTATTATTCATTATCAATTGATCTAATATAGATCCAGGACAATATTCGATTTAGTGTCATTTTAACTACAAAAAAGTAAATATTTGCCAATAAGAATTTTTACAAAATAATATATATGTAAAATAATAACTAATAGTATCTATTATTAACAAAACTCAATCATAATGAGGCGTCTTTTTCCTGCTTTGACCGGGTTTGAAGGATTTGAAAGTATATTGGACACCGTTTTAGCCAGGTTGAGATCAGATTATAGTTGTCACCATCTGGATTTAAGTATATATTTAAATTTGTACAAAAGGGCAAAATCAAACAAGGAGTAATTAATGCTGCAGCCACTGTTCATAAAAGCCACAAGCCTTTCAGATGCATGGTTTCAAACCCTTTACAGGTGTGTTGAAACCGGCCGGGCCTTTACTATAAACCGCGGGTCTTTTGTTGGCCAAAAAAGACTTGAGTTCGATTTTATCACTATCCATATTACACATCCGTCAAGCGTCCCCTTACTGCCAAAGGTGAACCCGGCGCTGGGATTTCCTGATCCTGTGGAAGAGGATTACCTGGACGATTATCTACCATATCTTATGACTGGTGAGGAAAAAATAGGAGAATCCTATACATATGGACAGCGGATATGTAAATGTGATTCAGAATATTTGCCTGCTAATTATAAAAACTTGCCTGACATTTTGGTTCAGGAAAAAGAGGTTTGGGAAGACAGAAATATCTTAGTTGAGGAATCAGGCAGGTACTTTATAAACCAGATGGAAATGATGATCTGGACATATAAAAATAAAGGACACAGGAATAATCAGATGATTTTGCAGGTCGGTCAGCCTTCTGATATGGTGCTGGTTGATCCGCCATGCCTTAGACATATTGATACCCGAATCCAGGACGGGAAGCTTCATTTTTACCCCTATTTCAGGTCTTGGGATTTGTTCGGGGGTTTCCCGGCAAACCTGGCTGCCATTGAAATGATGAAACAATACTGCGCCGAACAGATCGGGGTCGAAAACGGTGAAATTATAGCATCCTCTAAGGGACTTCATATTTATGATTACGTGTTCGAGATTGCTGAAGCTATCAGAGGACGATCCATGGATGAATTCCGGAAAATGACGTGACAATCGACAAAAATTATCTTTCACTCAGGTACTTAATCTTGAATACTTTTTGCTAAGAAACAGATTTTAAAGGCTAAACTGCTCATATGGAATTCAGGTCTACTATAATTTTTTTTCTTTTTGTCGCTGGGATGATCAGTATGTTTTTGTCTATGTATTCCTTTAAGTTCAGATCATCTCTTTTAATAAAATGCTATCGCTTTTTAGGGGCTGCAGTAGCTGTTTATGCATTCGGCTATGGGTTTGAGCTATCAAGCTCTACCCTTTCTGAAATACTTTTTTGGTCTAGAATCCAGTATATTGGGATTTCTGTGCTACCGGCGCTGATCCTATTGATTGCCATCTGTTATACGGGTAAGGAAAAGTGGCAAACCCATGGCCTATTGAGTATCATTTTCATTATCCCCCTGATTACTTTTGTATCAAGACAATTAAATGAATTTCATCATCTGTTTTATAAAACTGTGTCTATAAACACAGTCTCCCCTTTTCCGATGCTGGTGTTTGAAAAAGGGCCTTTTTATCTGCTTCATGATTTTTATACCTTTATCGCATTAATCATCACCTCAATAATATTGCTTCAATTTATTATCCGGGCAGCCCCCTTATATAAAATGCAGGCGATTATCATGCTGGTTGCCACTTTTATTCAATGGATAGGATTTGTCGTATATCTTATTTGGGATATCCCGTGGAATTTTGATATTAATCCGCTTTTATTTGCCCTTAGTGTACCCATATTTGCCCTCGGTATCTTTAGATATGCTCTTTTCGATCTTGTTCCCATTGCACGGGATACCATATTTGAGGAATTAAAAGATGGTATCCTGGTGCTGAATTTGGAGAATCGAATAGTGGATTTTAATCAGGTATGTAAAACAATTTTTCCGGATATTTCAAAACAATATATCGGATTTGATATCCGAACGAAACTGGGAAATCGATATAATATTAATAAAATACTTTCCTCAGACACATCCTCACAAGATGAGATTTTAGTCACGCATGGCAATAAAATTCTCTATTTCCACGTATATTTGTCTATGCTATTTAATGGGGAAAATAAAAAGATAGGGACCATTATCGCATTTAAGGATATTTCCCGGCAAAAAGATCTGATGTTAAAGTTAGAAAAAATGGCATCCCTTGATGAATTAACCAATATATATAACCGCCGTTATCTCAAATCCCTTTCGGAAATCGAAATTGCAAAAATAAAAAGAACGGACCGGTGGATATCCATACTGTTGATTGACCTGGATGATTTTAAGGATGTGAATGATCAGTTTGGTCATCTTATTGGAGATAAGGTTTTAAAGGCGTTTACCCTGATTGTGAAGCAAAATATCCGTAGTATAGATATATTCGGACGGTATGGCGGTGAGGAGTTTGTAGTCATTATGCCGGAAACAGACCCTGACACAGCTTTCCACGCAGCCGAACGTGTGCGTGAAAATATTTGCAGGACACCTTTGATAATTGATGACAAAAAAATAAATTTGACAGTCAGTATAGGGGTTTTTGGAACAAAAGAAAATCAAACTGTAGTTTTTGATACGCTTCTTGATTCTGCAGACAAAGCCCTTTACAAGGCAAAAGAGACCGGGCGGAATATAACCGTTATCCACGAATAATTCATCTGTCCTGGCGTATTTACCTGGTTTGATAATATTCGTTCTTGCAACCTGCATATTATGGTTGCTATTTAGTTTATGCTATCTTTTGTAATCAGGGCCTGATCCTGTTTCAAATTTTGAGGGGAACCAAAGTCATTGTGTTAGAAGAGGAGATACAAATGGGGAAAAATAATGCTATTTCCAAAACCTGGATTAATCGGTTGATTCAAGACTTCATTTCAAGTTCACCACTTAATTCATTGCAAAATGAAAACAACGATTCTGCCTGGGACCTGGCAGTGGTGGGTTTTGCATCGGGTACTGATCAGATCTGGCAGCAATACAAAGAGTATGTTGGCGCTTTCCATTGGACTCCCTGGGAGGTGTTCAATCAGCATTGTCCTGATGAAATGGTAACAGCAGAACAATTGACGGTCATTTCCTGGGTTTTACCTCAACGAAAACAGGTCCGTAAAACCAATAGCAGAGAAAAAACATACCCTTCCGAAGAATGGGCAAGGATCAGGGTCTATGGTGAAGAATTCAATGTGGCTTTACGTAATCATGTGGTTAAAAGCCTTATAGATGAAGGATGTACAGCTGTTGCTCCCATGCTTGTTCCCAACTGGACTATTTTAAAATCTCAGCGGTTTTCTTATGCATCTTCATGGTCTGAGCGCCATGCTGCCCATGCTGCCGGTCTGGGCACTTTTGGATTGTGTGATGGTCTTATCACTGAAAAAGGCAAAGCCATGCGGGCAGGGTCAGTGGTGGCAAAAATATCTTTAGAACCCACCCCAAGGCCTTACGCTAATCACAGGGCCTATTGCCTATATTACGCGCAGGGAACTTGTGGCAAATGCATAGACCGCTGTCCGGCCCGGGCAATTACACTGGACGGGCATGACAAGGAAAAGTGCAGGGCGCACCTGGGACTTGCCAGAGAATATGTAAAGAAAACCTATCAGTTTGAGGGATATGGATGTGGCCTCTGTCAAGTTGGCGTTCCTTGCGAGGCCGGCATCCCCGTTAGATCTGCCCGAGAAGCGTTGCAGAGGGGAGAATTGCCGCCGCCGCCACCACCTTTGGCATAATCGGCCCGGTGTCAGCCGGAGTGCCTATTCCTTTTTTTAAGGTAATAATGCCAGAAATAATAGGCGGCAAGTGAGCGTAACGGTTTCCATCTTTTGGCCATTAAAAGGATATCTTTTTCTCTTTGAGGCTTACACAGTTCTGTCACAGCATTAATGACGGCTATATCTTTAAAGGGGAAAATATCTTTCGCCTGCAAGCAAAACATTAAATATATATCAGCTGTCCAGTCTCCTATGCCCTTTATTTGTGTTAACTGCTTTCTTACATCAGAACAGTCCCGGTTCTGTAACGCTTCTAACTTTATATCTTCATTTAAAATGGCAGTTGATAAGGCACGCAGATATTTAGATTTTTGACGGCTTATATGGCAATTTCTCATTTCCTCATCTGTCAGGCCTAATATATTTGTCGGATTAAATCCGGGCAAATAATGATCTAATCTTGAAAAATGCGCTTTTGCTGAAGCAAGGCTTACCTGTTGTTCCAGTATTATCATTGAAAGTGAAACAAAGCCTTGCGGTCTTGTCCAATTCGGTGGAGAGCCGTATTTGTTATCTATGAAAGAGAACACCTCATCCATATCTTTTAAAATACTAATATCTTTTGGGTTAACTATATCAGTCATCTGTCATGCCAACCTTCCCATTGATTGTTTAAAAAAAGGTGTATTTTATTTATTAATTAGCATATTTATCATCTAAAATGAAATTGAGCTTGAGCTTTTTGATTTAACCATTTCAATTCTCATAAATATGTCCCTAAATTTATCGAAATTTTTAAATCGACTGATTCGGAACATTATTTTGAGAATCACAATATTTTCATTTCAAATATGCCTGCCTGAAAATATAGAATAATGAAGCAACAAACGCCCACAAATAAAGCAAACGTCTAATTTTACGAATAATTGATTTAAAACTCATGGGAATTCTGATATTGATATTTTTTAATGGCGGCAAAAATAAAATTTAACAAATTGGAGAAGGCATGCGTCAAAAATGGAGTATCCTGTTTTGCGATGAAATGGAGCGGGCATGCCCTGTGACAGAGTTTATAAATACCTGCAGCCCAAGGCATCAGGTTAAGGTGTTAAGATTATTGTCACTACTTGAAGAAAAGGGGCCCATACTACCAAGACCTTACGCAGACCTTCTATATGACGGTATACATGAACTCAGGTTTACCTTATCACAGGAAAGGGTAAGGGTGCTTTATTTTTTTTGTTATCAAAAGTTTATAGTTCTGTATTATGTATTTTTTAAAAATACCGCCAAGGTCCCCAAAAAGCATATCAACAAGGTTATAGCATACAGAAACGATTTTTTGGAACGGGTTTCTGAAAAAAAACTGGAGGACGTCTGCCGTGTTATTTTTTAAAGAAATCAAAGATCTCAAACTAAAAGATCCTTCTTTTAAACAATTTTACAAAAAAGAATGTCACCTTTGCTCAACCACGATGAAGGTGGTTGCCAATCTTGAAGACAATAAGCATTTACTTCCTGATATTCTTCATACACTCAACATTTCAAGACAGGCGTTTGAAAAGCTGAAGCAAGGTGAAAATTGCGACCCTGAAATGGTCCGCCAGCTTTGTGTTTATCTGGATCTCATGGAACCCGGGATGTTTAAAAGCTGCCGAAAATTAAATCAAAATAAATAATGGCTTTTGCAAAAAACGATTATACAATAATGACTTTCAACCTCAGGTTTGGCCTTGCCGATACAGGTATAAATTCCTGGCAAAACCGCAAGTTATTATGCGCACGAGTATTGAAGCTTTATCCCACAAGCTTTTTGGGCGTTCAGGAATCAAACCATTTTCAAACCCGGTTTTTAATTGAAAATTTGACTGACCATAACTACATCGGCTGGCATAATCAATTCAAAAAACAATGGCAAAGCAATTTGATTTTTTATGACAAATCCTGGAATTGTCTTAAATCCAAACATTATTTTTTAAGTAAAACACCGGAAGTCGAATCCACGCTCCCGGGTAGTAAATGGCCTCGGCAGTTCGTTGTCGGTATGTTTGAAAAAGAAGGATACAGGCTCATTGTAGCAAATACCCACTTTGATTTTTTACAAATAGTTCAGGAAAAAAGTGCGGAACTTGTGCTTGGGTTCTTGTCACAATTTCCCAGGGACTGCCCGATAGTTATTACTGGAGATTTTAATTCAAATCCAGGCAGCAGCACACATGCTTATTTTCTGGATAATCGTTTTTTAGACGCCTTTGACAATGATCATTCCACAACATTCCACAACTTTACCGGTGAAGTAACCAAAGATCATATTGACTGGATTCTATATCGTGGTAATATAAAGATTATTCAAAGAAAAATCATCACAGACTCCTTTTTTGGCCGTTACCCTTCAGACCATTATCCGGTCATGGCAGTTTTTCAATGATCTAGTGATCTGTGATTTTAATAGTTCAAAGACATCAGGAACAATATTTTTTTTAAAACAAGGAGTTATCATGAAAATAAAAAAAATACTTTGGCCTACAGATTTTTCAGGCAATGCTGAAAAAGCATTCCCCTATGTTCAATCTTTAACCGGGAAATATGGTTACGAAATACATGTGGTTTACGTTATCCAGGATATTGCACATCACGGATCATGGTATGGTGAATTCGGGAAAAACCATATAAATGATCTCATGGATTGGGCCCACAAATCAGCAACAAAAAGACTGAACCAAATTTGTGATAAGTACATGGATGGTTGCTCTTTATATGTTAAACATATTGCAGTGGGAGATCCTGCAGAAGAAATTTTAAAATTAATCAACAAAGAGCAAATTGATACAGTTGTTATGGCCTCAAGCGGCGAAAAAGGAAAATTTAGTTTTGGATCTGTAACTGAAAAAGTCTTGAAAAATTCACCAGTACCCGTTACTGCGGTACCAATTGTTCCGGATATTCCTGCCTGATAAATCAAATTGAAAATGATGCATAAACATCAAATGTTTTTTCCTGCATTGTTAAAGACAAAACCATATCCGCGAAAGGAAGCGTTCCATTTTTTAATGAAATGGCCATCTGTATAGGATGACACCACCTGTTTCCAGAACGCCAATGCTTTTTTGTTTTTTGAACTCACCGCAACTTCCCAAATACCCGGGTAATTTTTAAACACATAGATAGCCAGTTTTCGGCCAAGGCCTTTTTTCATATGTTCTTTTTGAATGTAAAACTCAGCCACACCAAATCCCTTTGAGTTGAACCGCAAATGTGTATTAATCATAGTAAAGCCGATAATCGCATTTGATTTTTTTAGTACAAAAATATACCTGTCTTCGGCTATGGAATAGAGATGTAAATTTTTTAATGCAGATTCACGCCAGGATTCAAGATCATGAATTATAAAAAACTGGCTCATATAATCCAGATACTCCCGATAGATGGGTTTGATGTCATTTATTATTTGAATCTGGGTTATTGATATTTTTTCATTCGTTTCCATATTGTTTTCACCCTTTGCCGGGTATTTAAAAGATAGGCAGACTCAGGTTGTTTGGGCCAGGGTCTGTTATCCCATTCCATTTTTTTAACCCTTAAAACCGCGCGGTTGATATCCCCTTTTTCCTGGAGGAGAAAGTCCGTTGCCATGGTGAGATATTCCTTTGCCGCTCTCACTGAGGCAAGGATATGATCCAGGACATCTTTGTCGGTAAACACGGCATGGTGACCGGCACATAGAATCCGAGCATCCAGGTTTTTAATTTTTTGTAAGGAGTCAAGGTATGCATCAAAATCAACTAAAAATTCCGGCTGCAGATATCCATTATTCTCGCAACAGGCCACCGCTTCCGAGGCAATAAGGATTTTTTTTCCGGTGATCCAATAGCTCATAAAATCCCATGTGTGTCCCGGTGTATTTACAGGTTGTATTACAACATCTGATGAAAGCTCAATCTGATGATCCGGGGTGATTATAATATCCATATCAAAAGGTTCAAAGGGCGCCTCATTTAAGGGGTGAAAGCCCATTTTTTTTAAATTCTTTGTGCCTTCAAAGTTGAAAGCCCTGATCAATTGAATGGCTTTTTGTTTCAACAGGATTTCATGACAGTGGGCAGTCCCGACTATCTGAAGCCCGGGCCAGATCCGTTTAAAATGGGAAGCCGCCCCTATATGATCAAAATGGGAGTGGGTTAAGAACAAAAAACCAGGCTTGCGATCTTTTAAAATATCTTTGATGCCGGTTTCATAAATGTGTGCAAGGGAGGTGAACCCGGCGTCAAATATTACGGGTTCAGGCCCGTCTATCAGATAAACCGGTATGGCCGGGGGACCGATAACATAAAGACCATCACCGATTTTGCCGGATTGCTTAATAATCATTTTATTATAATAGCCCTTTTTAACAAAAGTTGCGAGTTTTGTTTAAACCGGTATGAACAAAAAGATACTTGACTACTAAAAATTTATATATGAGTATGGCTTATTTTTTATAATATTATAAATTCGGCTCAACCAAGTATCTGGATACAGCCTCTTGCAAGACAGTATGTATTAAAGGGTTTAACAGTCTACAATATAAAAAAACATTTATGAAAACAGTGCCATTATTTATAGAGAATAAAAAAAGTTTAATTTTTAAAGAGAAAGTTGATGTTTTGAGTAAAGATATATCGTTTTTTCAGTATCTTGCAGAATACGTCTGTTCGATCCGGATGATAATATCTGTTTTATTTGTAATGGGGAGTCATTCTTTGGCGTATTCAGCCCCGTCTAAATATGAGCCGGAAAGACTTTTAAAATCATACGGGAAAGATATCCTGAAAGTGAACAACAAATCAGATATTAAAAGGACATATTTGGATATCGCTAAAACCGAATTTGGTTTGACAAAATTGCTTTTTGATTTTGCCCATGAATTGAGTAATGGGGTGTACTATAAAGAGATGAAATATCTAGTTCACCAAAAACAATGGGAGATTTTGATCAAACAGAACAATGCAATTATGATTCCCCGTTTAAAACAAATGGTTGGCAAATCATATCAACCGGCAGTGTTTACGCAAAATCTGGATAAATATATGCAGGGATTTAATTACGCCCTCACAGGTTTAACCCTGGCAACCAATATCTATGATGTGTTGATGGGGGACGATACTGCACGTCTTAAATCCGTCACCGAAACAATGAAGTTCCAGATGAATTCCTTAATCGGAAAGATTGGTTCAAAGTCGTTAAATGTTGCAATGATCGGGGTCAGCTTTATGGATTATGCTCTTACTGAATTTATGAAGGCGCAGCATCAGCAATACGAAGAATATTGGTGGAATGCCTATAGCATGTATCTCAACAAGAAATACAGAAAAATTGTCACAGGGCCTGATTCATGGGCATCCCTGGCTATTCAAGACAATGATGCTGTGAATGCCCGGCTGAATGAGTTCTGGGTTTATGATGAATATAACCCGTTAACCAGAGCTATTAAATATTATAAAAAGCCGAGCCCATTTCAACAAAGTGCTCTCGCAGAAGCAACATTTAAGAAGCCTTTTGCCGCAAGGTTCTATAACGAATACCTCCATAAAACATTGAAGACATTTTTTCAGCGCAAGGCGGAACAGGCCAGTTTTGAGTTCGAAGATAACCTAGTGGCAAGTTGTCAAGAGCTAATGGCGGTCAAGCAAGATATAGAGGCACTGAAAAAGGCCCTTGTCCAGGCAGGCAAAGAGATGAAAGAAAAGGGTGGACTTGATGACAAGATTGCCATAACCCTCAGTCAGGGAGATGATATTGACAGGGGAAAATATTTTAAGACCGGACTGAGATTGTTAAGTCGAAAAGGAACGGTCTGGGCCGTATCAAGAGTGACATTCCCGAAATCCGAAATCACCAGGAAAGTGAAGGTGCTATGGCGATTGAAGGACAAAGATCAAATGATCCTGTCCACAAAGATGGAAGAACTGGAAGGAGCCGGTGAAAGCCATGAGATTTTTATAAAAATTCCTGTTGAATCCCTGTCCCAGGGGCGTTATTCGATAATGCTCAGCCAGTCTTTGGTGGAGAATCCAAAAGAAACGGTTGAAGCGCGCGTAAGTTTTAAGGTATACGAGCCGGTGAAAATCAGGGGGTTATGGGCAACGAACAAACTGGGAAGCAAGGAAGAGAAAAAAGTTTTTGCACCTGATGAGATCCCCCATCTGTATTTCACGTTTGACATGAACAAAGAGTTGGGTGCCGTGCAGACAAATTTTGATTTTATAAACAAAAGGACGGGGAAACAAATATATAGTGTGCCAAATGAGTACCGATATTCTCCTGATAAAGAGTTGCAGGTCACAGGGATCAGACTGCCGAAAGGCCTGGTTAATCCCGGTGACTATATTACCTTTATTGCCAGCATAATGCCGTCATCATCTAGTCCGGAAATCTTTGAAGCATTGACCCGTTCCATCGATTTCTCCATTGTTTCGTCTGATCTGAAAATTCGTGCCTCAAGAGTTCTAATCGGTGATCAGGCCGGCAGGTACTCAATTAATGTGCCTGAGGGGTTTGAGAGGCCATATTCTGTTCGCATTGCTGGTGGAGGTCTTTCGGTCAGTAAATCATCGAATCCGCTTCGGGGACGTTTTCGGGGGAGCATATCAACTTCAGACAGGGCCTATACCATGACATTTAAAGTTACAGATGCCAGAGGGAAAACTGCTAGGGGAAAGGCAGTTGTACAAGTTCGGGGCCTTGATTCAAAAACGATTGCCAGTAAAAAAAGGTCAAAGGTGAAATTGTATTCAGCACCGCCGAAACCGTCACCTATTGCCATTAAGCGGACAGAAGGGACATCAACTGATTATAAAAAAACACTTCAATCCATAACGGATAATTATACAAAAGAAATGCAATCTATTAGGAATAAACATCAATCGGAAATGGAGACTCTGGAAAGGGAAAATAAAGCGGCTCTGAGAAAAATAAAACAGACGTCAACACCGGCCTGGGCCACGGGACAAGGAAGTGCCAGAATCCAGAATAAATCAAAACCACCCGCCAGATCCTATCCCATTGATGTCAGTCAATGCAGAGATGCATTTTACAATTGTATGGGAAAATGTCCCAAAACAGGTACACATAAAGAGATTTCAAGTTGTCAGGCAATTTGCGGGAATGCTAACAGTGCCTGTATAAAAGCTCGTTGTCCTGACGGTGAGGCCTATGGAGTCGGTTGGAATTTAAAATGCAGACCCTATTAACCATGAGGAGGGAAAAATGAAATTAAGAACCCTATTGTTTATTTTGCTATCTATCGTTTTTATCGGGTGTAACACAACAACCGCAAAAAAGATCAGGCCTGTTACGAAGGTCAGCCATCATTCGCCTGAAGTCAACCGACCGGTGGTTGTAACACCCGGAAACATGATGATGCAAACCACAAGGGGTGAGCATTTTAAAGCATATCGACTGGACCAGGAAGCATCAGGGAGCAAGTTTGGGAATAAATGTTACCTCTCCCCACAGGTGTTTGTGAGAATTGAGAAATCAGGTGATTATTTTTATGCACTTTCCCAGACGGATGTCTACCAACCCGTTGAATCCTGGAACCCACGATTTAAAAACCTTAGGTGTGGGATTCAATTTTCAAAGAAAGATTTAAAAATAATAGGAACGGTTGTTCAATTTAAAAATGGGTCTTTGGGAGAGATGGGTCTGGATCAGAAGGTTCAACCTGTGATGGCAGCCATAAGCATGGTCAATATTTACAATCCCAATTTCTTGCGCAAAACACTGAAGTTTGATTCTTTTGATGATGATTTTTTATCCCTGCGGTATATGGAGGAAAGGGGCACGCAGAATGGATATGATGTCAACGGGAATCCGATTTCAGTTCCGCCCGATGTACATGAACAAATTTATGAGTTTGATCTCCAGGAATCAAATATTATTTCGTTTCAGGACGGGCAGATAGAGATCATTGAAGCACAGCCGGATAAAATTGTGTACAAACTTATCCGGGAAATGTCTGATCAATAATGCCGGTTCCGCATTAAATCATATCAGCAAATAGTACACAGTCAAAAAGACAACTATTTCAAATGGCATATGGCCTTCCGTTTTTATGCTCAAATGTCTATTTTGAGCGTTGCCAATTATTTGTTCAAAGCGTTGTAAAAACTGCGTTCATAATACGTGTCTGTTAAATTGTCATAAATGGCTTCATTCTCATGGATCATTTTGGCACAACCGTCTGGCCACGGGCCACATGCGACAACCACGGTGTCACCAAGATTAAATTTTTGATGACAGGCTTCACAGCCTTTTTCATTATGAGTGTTTAACATATTAAGATCTACAATATATTTTTTGACAGGGTTTTCCGAAAATGGCATGATATCCTCCTAAGAAGCTACGGGTTTAATCATTTCAAACAAAGACAGTTGCAATAGGTCTTATCGATACTGTGCAATACAGGCCCTTGCTCTTTTGCCGCTTTCCTTTGCTGTTTTGCGATAACACATATGCCTTTCTTCAATACTTTCAGTACAATAGTCACATGCCATCAATGCTTCCATCAACTGCCCCTTTTCCAGGGTGCAGCAATTTTTTACTATGGGTCCAAAATAATTTTCCATTTGATCACCTCATGCACATCCATTTTTGATATAGTTAAATGAGATTAATAATAGCGAATATTGATATTTATATATACGGCTCTTAAATCGACTATATCCATAAAATATGGCTCACTATAATAAAGTCAACTGCAATTATTTATGGCCATGGCCAACGCAATTAATATGAACCAATAGATTTTGTGATATTTTTGAGTTCGCGATATCAAAGCAGACACCCATTTGGGTATTCATGATTTTTTTAAAGTCTCTGTCTAATGGATTTGTCAAGCGTTACCAAAAATGATTCAACAGCTTTGGTATAAAAAGGGTCCCTTCACAGCTGCACATTGGTGTCTCGATGAGCGAGATTTACTTTTAAAATGTTTGCCCGAATGCCTAAAGGGGATGCTTTTTTAACAAATTTTGTTGTTGGTGAACAGGAATCGTGTTCACGTATCTGTAAACAAATGGGCTAGAATGGCCCCTGGTCATTTTTTAACAGATGGAATGGCGACACAGATTTCCAATAGATACCATCATTTCCAAAAGCATCATCATATAAAAGATGATGCTTCGCTTTCATTAATTTTGGGATATCAAGAGCGGCACTATCAATAAATAAAGTTCCAAGCCATGGTTTTACACCCAGATCCAATACAATTGAGGGTGATGCAGCCAAGACAGCTACAAGATGGGATCCGGCTGAGTGTCACATGAGGATAAATTTGGATGGATGACCTCCCAATTCCGGGATTTTTTTTGGGTAAAAGCCAAAGCGCTTGCAACGTCCCTTACCTGTTTAAGCGGATCTGCATTTGGTAATAATCGATAATTCGTTGAAATAAAAACAAATCATTTTGGAACCCATCGATTGACTTTGTTTTTTACGACGGAATTGTATGCCTTGTCACCATTTCGCCATGCGCCTCCATGAACCATGAAAATTACCGGGGCATTCTTGATATCGTGGGGCAAGTATACATCCATTTTATTTTTGGCATCATTCCCATATGGGATGTTGTTTAGAAGTTTTACGCCTGAACTGGCCGGTTCGATTTCCAAACCCAGCAAGATATGAGCCCCATAAATATAACATTTACCTAGGTAATATATGGTGAATTTTGTTTATTATTTTGAAAGTATGATTTTAGAAGCAAGGTCTCTTAATTCTTTTATCTTCATTGGTTTTTGCAAATATAGTAAATTATTTTCATCCAGAAATGCTTTCATTTGAGAAGTAAGGCCACCAGACATAAATAGGAATCTTTTTTTTATAGAAGGCTGTTTTTCCACGGCCTTATTAAAAAATGATATGCCATCCATAATAGGCATTTTTATATCGGAGATGATTAATTTGTAGTATTTTTCCTCAATGAGATTCAAGGCTAATTCTCCATTTTGGGCAACATCAATATTCCCATGACGATTTAAAAGTGACTTTATAAGCGTTGTAATCATTTCTTCATCGTCTACGATCAAAATATTTTCAGTCCATACAGAGGGTAAATCCTTTAGTTTTGATAATAATTTATCTTTATGGGGGGAAGTTTTTTCTAAAAAAGAAACAATTCCATCTAGGTGGGCTTGAATTTTTGAAGCAGGGTTTATAAAGTCGCCATTATTTAGTTTCAGAATATTAACAACATAAAGGAATATATCGTTCCATTCTGAAAATTCGATTTCAACAATTTTTTCTGCAAGTTCTTCTTTTAAAATGGTTTTGCTCTTTAATTGTCTTCTAATATCTGAAAACAAAGTTCGAATTCTGTCTCGGGTTTCTTTATCGATTGATATAGCAGGTATAGGCGCCTGTTTTGAACTGAAATATTCTTCCGCATTTCCAACTACTTGATAATGCCAGGCTTCCTCTTTTGCAATATTTTCAAAAAAGGATCTGAATTGAGGGTCATCGGCAAAGACTAAAGCGGCTTGCAAATATGTTTCCTTTGCCATCTTTTCAACTTCCCGAACCCATTTTATAAGTGTCTTCATATTTTATCCCTTTATTCCCCCAAAATAAGCATATAATTGAATGCCATCAAGTGAATTGGCTTATAAATAGAAGAAATTACTCTACTTTAATAAGATTCATGACTTGTTTTGTCTCTTTAACCCAGAAAGCCATGTCCATTTCCTTGAACAATGCTTCAGCCGTATTTAGATGATTTCCGGCTTTTTCTTTCTGACCATGGTGGGCATAAAGTTCTCCTAAAAAAAAGTGAGCCATGGAGATATCCGGTTTTGCATCCAGTTTTAGGAGTGCTTCAAGCCCCTGAACGATTTTCAACTGCGCTTTTTGTAGAGAATTTTCAGGTCGCTTACCCATAATGCGTCCCGTCCAGATTAATGCTCTTCCTATAAAGTATAATTCTTCATTTTTTATGGCGGTCTCAAGTGAATTTTCCATGAATAAGAGCGCTTTCTCAAAATCATTGGATTCATAACAGCACACACCCAGATAATATTGAAGGGTTGATACCTCCCATTTTATACCGATCTCTTGAATCGCATTCAGTCCTTCTTGGGCCAAAAATCTACCATGATCCGTGTCTCCTGTATATGCCTCGGCCACGCCTAATCCGCCTTTGACAATTGCTTCAATTTGAATAAACTGGACCTTTTCCAGGCCTTTGAGACAATCGGTAAAATAAGATTTGGCTTCTTTCCAGGCCCCTTTTAATAAAAGGATCATCCCGGGATAGAAACGGCACAGACTTATGGTGAATAGGTTATCTGATTCAATGGCTTCTTCAAGCCCGTACACACAACGGGAAACTCCTCTATCAATTTGCCCCAGGTGGGCCAGGCTGAAACCGGATAAACAAAAGAATACCGGATAAACAATCGCCGGGCCACCGAAGTTTTCCTTTTCCTTACCTGCCTTTTGAATGGCGTGAATCATTCTTGAAGATATTTCTATCACTTTTTTATACCTGCCGATGGCAAAATTGGACTGACAGAGGTCAGGCGCGGCCTGGGCCATTGCCGTAAGATCATTAATTGTGGTTGCCTCTTCAAAGGCTTTACCTGAAAATTTTATTCCTTCCTGGTGCCGCCCGTTGACCGAATGGAAAAAACCTATATTGCTATAGAATCGAATTAAGCTCTTTTGATCCTTTAGTTCCAAAGAAATTTTTGCACCTTCTTCCAGGAGTTCCAGGCTTTCTTCCGGAAAATTGAGGAGGATAATAGGGCTGATCATAGCATGAATGATTTCCAATTTGTTTTTTAGCTGTTCAACGTTTTCCAAATGCCGGTCAATAACACTTAACGCTTTTTTATAAAACTCAAAGGCCTCCCAGGCTGAATTGTTAAAGATCGCTTTGTCTCCGGAAAGTTTTAAATACTTTAATGTGTTCTCATAATCATCACTTTCAGAAAAGTGGTGTGCAATGATTTCATAAAACTCCTCCAACCTATCTGAATACATCTTCTCGATGGCAATGCCTATGCTGCCATGAATTTCTTTGCGACGGTTCAGTAAAAGGCTGTTGTAAGCGACCTCCTGGGTAATAATATTTTTAAAGATATATTCCAGTTCCGGGAAAACATTTTTTTCATATATGAATTCCAGACTCTGGAGCCGCAGTAAATAAGTTTTGATCTCATCGCTCAATCCGGGAAGGGTCTTTAGTATCTTAAAGACAAATCTGCGTCCAATCACCGAGGCGGTTTGAAGCGTTGTTTTAATGTTATCTTCCAAACGGTCCATTCGACCGGCTATTATGCCCTGGATCGTTTCAGGCACCTGCATCCCGGAAACTGATTCATTCAAATGATATTTGTTATCGATTTTTTCAATGGAATCGTTCTCAATCAGGGTCTTTATAAGCTCTTCCATGAAAAGCGGGTTCCCCGAAGTGCGTCTCAGAACTATCTTTGTAATTTGTGAAGATATCTTGCCATCACTTAAGAGGCAGTGGATAAATCTTGTGCTTTCATTTTCGGAAAGCGGGTATATGCCGATCTGCTTATAAAATGATTTGCTTGCCCAGGGATGATTATATTCCGGGCGGTAGATCAATAATAGAAGAATTTGTGAATTTGATATCCATTCGATAAAATAGCTGATAAATTCTTCAGAAGTCCTATCAATCCATTGAATATCATCAAGAACCAATAATAGCGGTTTATTCTGGCTCAACCGGATGAAAAAATTCCTAATGGCCTCAAATGTTTTTATCTGTTTTTCTTTAGGATCTAGATTTTCCCATTGATTGTCATTTGCAGGTAGCGACAGAAAATGCCTGAAGGCCGGCAAGGATGGAATCAAATCCCTATCAAGCTCATCCAAACCGATTTTGAGTTTTTCATTTATCCCTTCCCATGATTCTCCCTCCCTCATATCAAAATAACTTCTGAAAGACTCCCGCATGGGTAAAAAAGGAATGCTGCTACTATATTGAAGGCATCGGCTTTCAATATAAATACATGGATCATCAGTATTCCGATACATTTCAAAAACGAAACGCGATTTTCCAATACCGGCTTCTCCCACAACGCCAACGACCTGGCCACGACCTGTTCTGGCCTTTTCAAACGCCTTTTGGATATCGTGCATCTCTTCTTTACGGCCTATATAATCGGTGAATCCCTGGTCTTTTGATGCATCCAGACGGCTTCTAATATCACTCGCCCGGGAGAGTTTGTAAACCGCCTGCAGATCCTGTTTGCCTTTTATTGTGACCTCACCCAGGCTTTTAAACTGGAAATATTTTTTAACCAATCTATATGTACTATCAGAAACAAGAATCCCACCAGGCTCTGCAAGACCCTCCATCCTGGCTGCAAGATTTGTCGTATCTCCTACAGCTGTATAATCCATACGAAGGTCATTGCCGATGGCGCCGACAACAACAGGCCCGGAGTTCAAACCGATTCGCATTTTAAAATCAAGTCCAAATTTTTTTTTAACCATTCCACCGTAATCAGCCAGAGATTTTTGAATGGCAAGAGCTGCATGACAAGCCCTTTGAGCATGATCTTCATGGGCAAGAGGAGCTCCGAAAAGCGCCATCACCCCGTCGCCGGTGAACTGATTTATGGTTCCTTCATATTTATGAATTTCTTCCATCAAGATTTTAAAACATCCATCCATGATTTGATGAACGGCTTCAGGATCAAGTTTTTCAGAAATGGAGGTAAACCCTGTGACATCGGAAAAAAATACAGTGACAAGTTTTCTTTCTCCTTCAAGACTGGCCCTGGTGGTCAATATCTTTTCCGCCATGAATTTTGGTGTATAGGAGTCCGGCCGGTTGTAATCAATTTTAGGTTCTGATGGAATCACACCCTCTAAGACAAGTTTTTGGCCGCATTTGCCGCAGAATTTTTTTCCCACTGGAATGCTAAAATTACAATTGGGGCATATGATCGCGATTTTGGTGCCGCATTCTTCACAAAATTTGACACCATTTCGATTCTCGGATTGGCATGCAAAACAGTCCATTTAATGCTGACCCTCCCTGCAAAGAGATTTTACAATCCCAATGACCCGATGAATTGCTAAAAAAAGCTGTTTTTGTCATGAAATTGTACAATTAAAAATCGCATAAGTAAAAGAATGAAGTCAAGAATTGATTTGCCGACCTGTTATTCCTCAAAGGAAAGCAAATCCATCCTGGCTGCTTCTTGCCTGAGCGGTATTAAAGATTGATACTCGGGAGAGGCGTACCAATTATTTAATGCACTCAAATTTGGAAAGCAGATAACAACCGCGTCACGGTGCTCATGGCTACCTGATAGTATGGAACAAAGTTTACCTCTGAGAATTAATTTGGCACCCCATGGTTCTAACGTGGAAGGGACTTTATTACGATACTCAGTCCACTTTTTTTGATCTTTGACAGTGATGTGACCAATAATATACGCTTTTTTCATTCAAAATTCCTTTTTATTTTTGGATGGAATGCCTGATAATACTATAAAAACCAAAATGATTCTATGTTTATAAGAATCCCGGAGCTAAGATTCAGACATGCCCTGAATCATATTATTGGTTTTGGATTAATTGGCCGGTAAGATATGTACAGGTGATGGTCAAGCATTGAAGATCAAGATAGGTAGCAGCTGTGTTACGGTAAAGGAATCCTGCATTCGCAGGCATGAGTTCATCTGCATCATTAAAATTTAAAATTATGGGGATTTTTGGAAGAGCCCTGAAACGGACACTGATGTCATAAGATTTATTGACAAGTGGTGAACCGCCAAATTTTAAACATTTGTGTCTGAGGATTTCAAGCCGGTTAGAGAAACTTGTTTGAATGATTTTTGCCGTATTTTCTGTAAATCTTGAAAACAAAGGACCGGCATCGGAAAATTCTCTAAAAGTTACCAGTTTTCCATCACTTGGTGGTTCGTTTTCAGGACTCATCAATATATAGGTACAAAATACCACTTTTAGGGCAGGGGTTACGTCATTACCAGTTGTATCAAAAAAATCATTACCGTCAAATGCGATTTGATGATTAAAAAAATCAAAAATATATATAGATCCTCGTTTTTGAATCCCAAGTACAGTTAGTTTTTCAGATAAATCCAAGGACTTCACCCTGGACAAAAGGTCAGGGTAAACATCGTCAAATATTTTTGAATTTTCCATACCTGATCACATATTTTTCAGCTTGTTGAGTTTTTTTAACAAAATATCGTATTCATCCTCGTACTCAAGTAGCTCGACCATTACTGGAGGCTTTGTGGAATGGGCAGGAAGACGTGCCTCAGTCTCACGGATAAATGCCTCCAGTTCGTCCATTCGTTTTTTTATGTCCTCTATTTTGTCCGTCATATTAATAATTTACTCCTGCGGCTTTAACAAATTGTGCACTATGGGAATGGCAGGGAGTCACGCCATATACCATCCCACATGATGGGCACTGGGATTCCATGTGTGCCATGTGAAATTCAGCGTCACAATTTGTACATTTAATTTTGAGTTCCGCACCAAGAGGGCTTGTATTAAACCCCATGATTCTTATTTTATCAACAATTTGTTTTCCAGATTGAAATGCGTCGTTGCAGGCGTCATGCATGATATCTCTCTCCTTTTATGATTAATCTTATGTAAAAATTAACAAGAAAAAAAATAAAATGAATTGATCTGAATCAAGAAAATAAAAAATAATTTATCAAAAGGGAATAATTTATATGTTGTCAAATATAACATAAAAATAAGGATCCTTTCAAAGGATTTTTTTTCTTAGATCAAATAAGAGGGTTTACAGACATCGTTTAAAGACCCATATTAAAAGAAAAATATTTAAACATAACAAAGGCAAGGATCAAAAAAACCGTGAAGAAATATAGATTCTTTTTTTTTCTTTTTATCCTTCTGGCGATCATTTTTTCAATCCGTTCTGGATTTATTCCCTCCTTATTCGCCCAGGAAACAGAGATTAAAGTCATAATTCTCGGGGATTCAATTTCTGCAGGACTTGGCGTGGAAAAGGAGCAGGCCTTCCCTTTTTTGCTTCAAAATATGCTCAAGCAAAAAGGCTTTCACACGGTTAAAATAACCAATGGTAGCATCAGCGGCTCAACAACGGCAGGTGCTGTTTCCCGGCTCAAGTGGTATATGAGAACAAAGCCTGATATACTTGTTCTGGCATTGGGAGCCAATGATGGTTTGAGGGGGCTGTCAACCGACTTAATGAAGCAAAATCTGGAAAAATCCATAGTTCTTGCAAAAAAAAATGAAATTAAAGTGGTTTTGACCGGTATGAAGATCCCTCCCAATTATGGAACTGAATATGTCAAAGCCTTTGAATCATCCTTTGTATCACTTGCCCAAAAATATGATCTGCCCTTTATCCCTTTTTTATTAAAGGATGTGGCAGGTAATGCTTCCTTGAACCAGGCTGATGGTATCCACCCCAATTCAGAAGGCCATAAAATGATAGCGGTCACCGTGTTTGATATTCTTATGGAGCTATTATGATATGATTCTCGACCTTAAAAATGTCTGCAAATCATTTCACCAACCCCGATCCGGCCTTATCGAGGTATTAAACCAGGTCAGTTTCAGTCTGGAAAATGGACAGACCACTGCCATAACGGGCCAGTCAGGCAGCGGAAAAACCACATTGCTCTCTCTTATCGCCGGGCTGGACAATCCGGATTCAGGTGAGATTTTATTGGAAGGAGAGAATTTGTGCACCATGAATGAAAAAACGCTTACCAGGTACAGAGCATCCAAAATAGGGATTGTTTTTCAACGATTTCATCTCATGCCCCATTTATCTGCCCGGGAAAATATCAGTCTGCCTCTGGAAATTCTCAAACACCGGCATATTGACGATAAGGTGGATGACATGCTGGTAAAGATTGACCTGCAGGATCGTCAACACCATTTACCCGGACAGCTGAGCGGCGGAGAATGTCAAAGGGTGGCAATTGCAAGGGCTTTGATTATTAAACCGGCGCTTCTTTTGGCTGATGAACCAACCGGCAACCTGGATATCAAGACCGGAGAAAAAATCGCAACACTTTTGTTTGATCTGGTTGAAAAAGAGAATAAGACTCTGGTCCTTGTGACCCATAATCTTGATCTGGCTGCTCAATGCCTGAAAATCATGAAGCTTGATCAGGGAAACATAGCCTGATGATCTGGATACGGTTAGGATTTCAGGACCTTATAAAAAACAGGGGTTTCACCTTTTTTTTTATATTAAATCTGAGTTTAGGACTTGCAGGTTTTATTGCCATTCATTCCTTTGGCAGGTCACTGAAACACCATCTGGAAACCAATTTAAAAGAAATATTAACGGCAGACCTGGTTATATCTGCCAACAGGGCACTGGAAACAGAGGACTTGGCTCTGGTCGACAGGGTACTTGGAACGGAAAAATCCCATGCCCGGCTTATCAGTTTTTATACTATGGTCAAGACAGGACAGAATTCGCGCCTGATTCGGATAATGGCAGTCGATAATCATTATCCTTTGTATGGTAAATTTTCACTTGAAAAAGGATCTCAAATAAAGAATATCCAGCAAACCCCGGGTGTGTTCATGTCCAGGGATACGGCCTATGCCCTGGGCATCAGAGATACAGAAAGCAAAAAATTTCCTTTAAAACTGGGCAATAAAATTTTTAAAGTACACGATTTTTTTATCGATGATCCGGATAAATCCTTAACCGCTGTTGAACTGGCACCCAAAATTTATATAGGGGTGGATCAATTGGAAGGCACAGGCTTGATCCAGTTTGGCAGCCGGATTTGGTATTCCCGATATTACCGGTTTAACACGGAGGCGCAAATCCCGATATTAGCAAAAAATCTTCGTCAGGAATTTGCCAAAGCCTACTCAGGGCAGCAAAGGGTAAACATCTATGACAGTCGGGATGTTAACCGGGGTCTGGGGCGGTTAACCGGTTATTTTACAGGATATATGGGCCTTGTAAGTGTTGTTAGCCTTTTTCTGGCAGGTATTGCAACAGCTTATTTGTTCCGGGGATATCTGAATCTGAAGCAACATGAAATAGCCATTTTGATGAGTATTGGCGCAAGACACCGGGACATCTGGTTTTATATCAGTTTTCAACTCATGATTCTGGGCATCCTGGCTTCAGTGCTGGCGATATTAATTTCTGTGGTACTTGTTCCGGTTTTCCCCATCATATTTCAGGGTCTGATTCCGGATAATATCAGCCTTGAAACAGATCCTGCCACAATTATTCTGGCCATGGGTCTGGGGTCCATGGGCAGCCTGGTCTTCTGTTTACCTGTTTTTGTCCGGATATTTGGGATAAAGCCATTGATACTGCTACGGGGTTCTCCATTAATTATTAAGAAAAATATTTGGCACATAAGACAGATAGCAAGTATAATACCAGGCCTAATTGCATTTTTAATGATCTCCATTTTTGCAGCAGGTTCAATTCAAAACGGAATGGTTTTTATTGCCGGTTTTTTAGTTGCACTGGCATGTTTATCCTTTATTGGGTGGCTCCTTTTTTCTCTTTGCCAAAACCTTTCTTATACCCGAAATACGATTGCAAAAATCGCTTTTAGAAACCTGTTTCGGAATAAGTGGTCTTCGCTTTCCTGTTTTGTAACCATAGCCATGGGTACCTTTTTAATATCCCTTATCCCCCAGATACAAAATGGCTTACAAAATGAAATCATCCGACCGGAAGGTTTGAAAATCCCGGTTTTTTTCCTGGTGGATATCCAGGATGAACAAAAAACGCCATTTATTAAATTTATACAAAACCAGGATGGTGAGCTTGTCAACCTGTCCCCAATAGTCAGGGGACGAATTTTATCAAAGAATCAGCACGCATTTCAAAGTGGAAACCATCAATCCGGAACACAGACCCGCAGAAGAAGGGGGCGTAGACTGGAGTTTAATTTTTCCTATCGCCGGAACCTGGATGTATCTGAATCCATTGTGAAGGGCAGTCCGCTATCCAACACTGCCTGGGATTACGATTCGCATCTTCCCTTTGAAATATCTGTTGAACAATCCTTTGCAGAAGAATATGGCATTGGAATAGGGGATTTGCTTGGTTTTGAGATTCAGGGTATAACACTTGAGGGAAGGGTGAAAAACCTGAGAAAAATTAGGTGGAACAGTTTTCAGCCCAATTTTTTCCTGCTGTTTCAGAATGGTGTTCTTAACGATGCCCCTAAAACATTCCTGGCAGCCATCTCAGGAGTACCGGTGTCAAAAAGACAAGATCTAAAGAATAAAATCGTAGATGCTTTTCCAAACGTCTCGATCATAGATGTAACACGGATGGCCCAAACCCTGCTTGCCATAACAAATAAACTTTCCTTATCCATTCGGTTTATGGCCTGGCTGGCCATTGCTGCCGGGCTGATCTCCATTTTCTCCATTGCACGTCACCAGGCCTGGAAAAATGAGAGTCAATTCAATCTTTTAAAAATACTGGGGTCAAAATTTAGGGAGATCCAGGCCATAACCCTTTTGGAATTTGGGGTTATAGGATTTACGGCAGCTATGTTTGCCATTATTTTAAGTTACGCATTTTCATGGGCTGTTTCCTGGTATCTATTTGACAATCTCTGGCAGATAAACCTGGGTATCTCTATTCTTATACTGTTCCTGACCACCTTTGTCTGCATGATCACAGCTGTTACAGCCTCTCGTAAGGTCGTGAACTCAAAACCCATCAAACTATTGGCAAATACGGATTAGAAGCGTGATATTGTAAAATTCGCTTTGTAATTATTTACATAAATAAGGCCAAATACGTTTTGTATTGGCCGGTATCAGGGTTTTATTTCGCATCATATAGGGTGTGGGTATATATTTTTCTTTTTTTGGCAAGTTTTTTACTGATTGTGAGGCATAGGGCGGTTCAAGACGATAAAAGGCACTGGGGTCCATGAAATATCCATTTTTAGGCGTCACAACCCAGCCGTCGTTGGACCATTCCGGAGAACTGCTGTAAAGAATTGCAAAATGCAAAGCATCACGCCGAATTCTTTTTCCCATTTTGCCGGTATTTGATGTTTTCCCAATTTCCTCTCCTAATTTTACCTTTTCGCCCAGGGTCAGAGGTGACATGTCCTTAAGATGGGTATATTGCGAATATGTCCAAAATGGCAAACCCGTCTGATCCGGACGATGGCGGAGCATAATTTCTATACCTTTCCTATTATTTTTATTTATAAATTTCCCAACCACTACTCCATCAGCCACAGCTAATATCGGCGTTCCCTTTTTTTGAGGGATATCGATACCTTTGTGCAATGCGCTTTGTGACCTCTTGGAGGTATAATCTATGGCCCATTTTTCGCTATCAATTTGCGGGCAATTTCCATTGTTGATAAATCTGGGTATAAGGCCTGTCTCAATGACTCCTCTGGCCTTTTGAACAGCTACATTTTCAGGCCCTTTACCCCCTTTATATTTGCCTACCATTTTCCGGATGTCATCATTGATGAGAAGGGGCGAAATAAAACCGTCCAGGTTTTCGCAGGGTTTGCATGGTAGTATCTGTTTTTTTTTTGAAAACCCTGAAGCCGGAAATATCATGGTTACAATAACACCGATACAAAAGGCACAAAAAATATTTTTCATATGATATTTCCTAAATCAACTATTTTATATGTATGCCCTGTACGGCATAGTCTTGACTTAACGATAGATCGTCCAAGGCTGTCATTCTCCGGTGTAATTTGAAAATTATTGCACTAGTCTAAATATCGAACTTCAGCTAATTTCCTTGGGATAGACTGTTTGAAATTATACTTAGGATATCCCATTGTCATGCTTGCATATATTTCCCGGTCTTTTGGCAGATCAAGTAGTTTCCGTATTTTAGGGTCCTCATTACACGCAGGTGAAATTAAATCATTGATGCATGTCCCAATTCCAATAATTTGAGCCATAAAAACACTGTGAAATGTAGCAACTATGCAGTTTTCAGCACCCTTAGGTTCTTGAATCGGACTATGAAACAGCATCAATGCAGGACAGTCTCTCAGGATTTCGTTACTTTTACCTTCCCTGTACCATTTGATATAATGACGCATTACGGGCATGACAAAGGTTTTTGTCAATATCAATCATTGCATGACTCCTTAATATTTATTTTAGAGTACCTTTATTTTTCGCCTAATATTAAAATAACATTCCGTTTAAAAAACAGGATCCCTTTTTTTATAATAAAGAATTTTGAAATATCAGGGTCTTTTAACCCCTTTTCGATCAGACCACTTATCTTGTTTATACTTTCTTCTGGTTGTTTCGCGTGGGTCAGATATTCTTGAAAATTGAGTTCGACTTCAATTTCAAACTTCTTTTTTACCTTTATTTTCTTTTCAAGGTGTAAGTTTTCAATGAACGTTTTGGACAACGTTTTATGGTGACTCACATCAACCAGTTTTTCAAATTCCTCAAAAAAGTTATCTATCTTTTCGTTTTCATAGGCAGCAATATCCTGAATGCTGATTCTACCATTTTTTTGACAACACCGAATCATCTCAGAAAAAATGGCAGTATAATCATTAAAATGATGGAAAGCTGACCGGCAGATCACAATAGAGGATGATCCATCTTTAAAAGGGATTTTTTCAACAGGATTGCATAAAAAATGAATATTTTTCAGTTTTTTTTTCAGAGCTTGTTTTTGTGCAACATCAATCATTCCCTTTGAAATATCTACTCCTTGAACGCTTTTTACCATGGGTGCCGCAAAGATCGCATATTCACCAGTTCCGCATGCAAAATCCAATAAGGTATCCTGAGAGGTAATGTCACAAAAATCAAAATAAGCCTTTTGGTATTCAATGTTTCGGGTAACAGACCAATTGCTGAAATTTAATGCCTGTTTATCAAATTGCCTTTTTACAATTTCATGGATTTCCGACATTTTAAATACTCCTTTAATACGACTATCATCATGATGTCCAAAGGTAAACGCGCCGGGTTGTGACGGTTATTAACCCTTTATTTTATATCATATTCAAGGCGTTTGCCCAAACCAATAACATTATCATTGCCGTAACCCATCGATGAGTAGAATGCGATAACATCTCTGTTCGTTTTTCGTACCTGGAGATTGATTTTGGGGCAACCCATATTTTTTAACCTGAATTCAACCGCCTCCATGATCTGTTGTCCGAAACCATTACCCTGCTGCGAGGGTTTAACCGCCAGGTAGTTTATCCATCCTCTGTGACCGTCATAGCCACCCATAACCGTTGCGATAATCTCTTTTTCGTTGAAGCCAACCAGGAAAAGATCGCGGTCTTTTTTTAATTTTCTTTCAATGTCCTTAGCCGGATCATTTTGCGGGACAACAAGGCCGCACTCGTCCCATAAAGAAATGACACCAGCCATATTATTTTTTTGGTATTCTCTTACATCCATATTAAAGGCTCCAATAAAAATCTGCTTGGGATTTCAATATTCAATTATTTATATTTTTATCTCATACTCCTTAAGTTAAAGATAGATATGCACTATTCCATTTAGCTTGACTCAATTAATTCACAAGAATAGGCATTCCCATAGCCGGCCAGATAAAATAGACGGCAAGAGCAGTCACAAGCATTAAAATGACGCTTGCAGGAATGCCATACAAGAAAAATTCACCCACGGTGAATTGTCTTGAATCGTAAGCAATGGCATTGGGTGCAGCACCAACCAGAAGTAAAAAAGGCATGCCGGCAGTTACAAGTGAAGCAAAAAGGATTATTTCTCCGGCAACACCGAGATAATTCGCCGTAACCAATGCCACAGGAAGCACAATGGCAATGGCTGCCACATTCATGATAAAATTTGTCATGATCATGACCAGGAATGCAATGCTCAAAACAAAAACAAACCAGTTAGCGTTTTTGAAAAATGCCAGATAGTTGATGGCCATCCATTCGGCAGCACCTGTCTGCCACAGGCAAAATCCAATGCTCATTGCACCGGCAAACAATAAAACAATATTCCAGGGAATTTCCTGTAGATCTTTTGCATCCAGAATATCAGTTGCAAAGAAAAGAACAGTGGATACCAGCAATACAGCTGTTTTATGAGGAGGTATAAACT
Organism: uncultured Desulfobacula sp.; assembly: GCA_964455805.1. Taxonomy (GTDB): domain Bacteria; phylum Desulfobacterota; class Desulfobacteria; order Desulfobacterales; family Desulfobacteraceae; genus Desulfobacula. The sequence goes on along the minus strand of CAYVZG010000024.1, from coordinate 22,420 downwards.
CTGGGTTCATTGATTTTAAAATCGCTGAAATTCCCAGTACCACGACTGTGGCGCCTACGATCAAGGCGGCTAAAATTTCCTGACGGGTGATTCTCCCCAGTTCATTATTAAGCTTTATAGCCTTTTCTCTCAACCCGGGAATGGATTTTTTTTCCGGTTTCAAAACCAGCATAAAATATCCCCACAACAGGAACGTCATTATCCATCCAATGGGGAACATATAATAGGAAAGTTCAAAAAAACCAATAGATTTACCCGTAACCTCGGTGTAAAAACCAAGTGCAACTGCACCCCTGGCAGCACCCAACAGGGTCACTATACTCCCGGCTCCTGCAATATAAGCCATTCCCATAAACAATCCTTTACCAAACCGGGTTTTTTCGTCTCCTTCACCATACATGGCATAAATGGCTAGCAGTAAGGGATAGATTGTGGCAGCCACAGCAGTATGGGCCATAATATGTGTCAGGGCTGAGGTCAGAAGAAAACACCCAAGATAGATCATACTGGTTTTTTCTCCCACGATTGCCAGCATTTTATAGGCAATGCGACGGGTCAGACCTGTCTTTGTAAAAACCAGTCCAATCATGAGAGAACCGTAAATAAAAAGGACATTGGGGTCCATAAAATCAGTGAACGCCTTATCAGCAGGCCGAATTAAAAATAATACCTGCAATAAACCAATGGCAAGGCTTGTCACGCCAATGGGGACGACTTCGGATATCCACCAGGTTGCTGCCAGAAGGAAAACGGCAATCGCACCTTTCCCTGCCACATTAAGGGCAAAGATTTTACCCTCTGGATCAATAGCATCGGGCCAAGCAGGGGACCAATAAACAATGGCAAACAATAGGAGTCCAAGTAACAGGAATCCGGTTTTTTTATAATTTGTTTTTAATTGGGGCATTTTCACCTCACATGAAATTCAAATTTATTATAAATTTTATTACTATGTCAGAGAAGGTGAATCTTTTTTACCATGCATTGTCATAACCGTCATTAAAGAGGTGGCACATAATTTTTCTGCTCCATTTTTGCGCACAAAAACCTTTGTGTTACAAATGGTTAAGGTACGCCCGGGTTTTAAAACGTTAGCCCTGCCGATTAATAGGTCTCCATCTCCCGGGGCAACAAGATTCATTTTATATTCAACGGTCAATACAGATGCATTGGCAGGCATTAGACTGAAAGCGGCATAACCGCCACAATTATCGGAAATGGTTCCAATAATACCCGCGTGAAAATATCCATGCTGCTGGCAAAGATCATCTTTAAAAGGAAGATGTATTTCGCAATAGCCCGGTCGAACCTCAATTAGTTTTGCATTGATAAAATCCATAAAGGCCTGACGGGAAAAACTGTCTCTTATTTTTTTTTCATAATTTTTGTCTAAAGGTTCAAATGAGTCCATATTAATTTTCCTAATCCGATGTGAATGTTGCACTAAACCTTATTTTACATTCTCCTTTCGCATATTTTTAAAATCATATCCAGTACAAAATTGAAATCCTGTAATTTAGGGAAAAGTGTTAAATGAGCTGAATCCGGTACAATATGGACACGGTTTGAATGCGCATGTTTGGCTGATTCATGAATTTTTTCTATCACTTTTATTGGAATGACAGCATCATTTTCAGCAGCTATGACCAAAAGGTTTCCTTTAAATTCTTTTAAGATATTGAAAGCGTCTGAATCCTGCCAGCTGTCCGGCATGCGAATGACTGCTGAAAAATCATCACCAAAAGGGATATCGTAAGCAGAATGTGTATACACAGCAGGTACAAGCAGAATTAAATTATTCACAGAAAAAATTTTGGTAAGTTTTATGGCGGTATAAGCACTCATGCTTGCTCCAATAAGTGTAAGTGGTTCTATACAGGTCTGTCGTATAACTTTTTCAGCTTGCTTTGTCCTTCCATGCAGGCTGGTGCCTAAAATTTTTCCTCCGGTCTTGCCGTGGCCGATGAAATCAAAGCTTGCAGAGGCAAGGCCATGATCATTCAATTTTTCCCGCATTCGTGAAAATCGTTTGCGTGACGATTTGCCGGCGCCATGAAGTACTAAGGTATCGCAGCCTTCTTTATATGTATCTCCATGGATAGTATGATTATCAAAGGGTATTTCAAAGGTTTTAAGATTCATAATCGCCATACATATCAACATTTCTATCCCTAAGATATGGACATTTGCGTCTCACTTCCTTGAGAAAGTCAGGGTCAACAACTCCTTTAAGCAGACCCGGGGCAGTTCCCAGTTTTTTCAATTTATATTTATCACCATCGATAAATGGCGGACAAAATGCTGTACAGCCATTGTCCGGGCCAGCCCAGTTTGTACTCATAATATAAATGGAATTTTCCATTGCTCTGACTTGAACAAATGAATGCCAGGTATGGAAACCGACGTCCCTGGGCCATCCTCCCGGATGCAACAATAATGAAATATGGTTTTCCATGGTTAGCTTACGAGCCAATTCCGGAAATCTGATGTCATAGCAGATTGCTAAGCCCACCTTTATACCATTAACATCGAAAGCCGATAGAGGACTGTCTCCGGCAGCAAAATAGTCTTTCTCACAGCACACACCCGTACTGCACACATGCCATTTGTCATAGTTTGCAACAAGGTTCCCATTTTTATCCACAACAGATGTTGAAATTTTAAAGTTATTGTTCTTCACCCTTTTTGGAAAGCTGTAGCATATGAAGCATTTTTGCCTCGTGGCAAGATCAGAAAATGATTTGAAACTGGGCCCCTCAACATCTTCTGCCAAGTCGTTTAGTGATTGAAACACTTTTCTGCCATATCCCGAGCTTGAAAGTTCAGGTAGAACATAGATGTCATGGCCGGGGTTTTCTTTGATTGCTTTTATTGCCCTAGAAATGTTGACATCCCTTTTTCCCATCACCTGCGATATCTGAATTCCTGCCACAACAATTTTTTTACCTGCCATATTCATTTCCTATAAATAAAGTTAACCCGTGTAGGGAAGATAATCTGTATACCCTTTTGGGCCGGGGGTATACCAAAGGGACATGTCATCAAAAGGGGTTAAAGGCCAGTCATTTTTCAGCCGTTCTACCAGGTCTGGGTTACTGATAAAGGGGCGGCCAAAGGCTGCTATATCTGCATGACCGGCAGAAATCCGCTTTTCGGCATCCGCTTTGGTGTACCCGCAATTTCCAATGATCCTCCCTTTATAATGCTTTCGGAAATCTGCCAGGGTCATTGGCTTTCCTTTTTCATGGAACCCAAAGGCAAGGCCATCCATTATATGAACATATGCCAGGTTAAGTTTTGCCAGCTCTTTAATGGTGTGGATATAGGTTTCCCGAAAATCCGGGCTTCCCATGTCGTTAAAAATCCCATTGGGGGATAAACGGATACCAACCCTTTGTGAAGGCCATATGTCAAGAATTGCTGACAATACTTCACCCAGAAACCGGTATTTGTTTTCAAGGCTACCGCCATATTCATCGTTGCGCAGGTTGGTTTTGGAGTCAAGGAACTGATTGAGCAGATAACCATTGGCACTGTGTACTTCCACCCCGGAAAAACCAGCTTCTTTCGCATTCAAAGCGGCTTTACGATAATCATTTACCGTGTTTTTGATATCATCTATAGTCATCGCCCTGGGTGTTTCGTAATCTTTTTTCCCCAACGGTGTATGGATTTTGTCTCCCATGAGTTTCACGTCAGATGCAGAAACAGGCAGGCTACCATTATGAAAATCGCTGTGAGATGCTCTACCGCAATGCCACATCTGTAGAAAAATGATCGACCCTGTAGGGTTCACCCGTCGGGTAACTTTTTTCCAGCCCTCAACCATTTGTTCAGTATATATACCGGGAGAGCCGATCCAGCCATTACCCTGGGAAGAAACCACCGTGGCCTCTGTGATAATAAGTCCTGCAGAGGAACGCTGAAAGTAATGTTCGGCCATGATTTTATTTGGTATTCGCGTATCGCCGGCACGGCCTCTTGTCATTGGAGCCATGGCAATTCTGTTTTTCAGTTGCAAATCACCAATGGTCAATTTATCAAACAAAGATGCAGTTGTCATATTGTCCTCCATTAAAGATATGGATTTTTAAATTCGATTGTATATAGCTTATCACACAAAAACGATATTTACAGAAATTATAAAGAAAATCCAACTTCCTATTAATTTTTATCATCTAATTTTTTTGACATAAAGGCTGCAGATTAATATAAATAGATGGTCTTTTTATGTTTGATAACGTTGTATAACGGTGAAACCATAAATACTGAGACGGAAAATGATTTTATAAAGTAACGTTTTTAAAAAAAACAAAACAGGAGTCTGGTATGCTGAAAGATGGAGAAAAAGGGGTGATTCGACAACGGGGGAAAGAAAATCCAACCTATGCCATTGCCCCGCATATTCCCTGCGGAATGGTTAATGCGGATCAACTCAGAAAACTGGCTGATGTGGCCCAAAAGTATAATGTATCTGACTTAAAGATTACAAGTGCTGCAAGAATTGCCATTTTAGGTATTAAAGAAGAGCAAGTGGATAACATATGGGATGATCTTGGCATGGATGCCGGACATGCAACCGGGCTTTGTGTCAGAAGCATTAAAGTCTGCCCCGGCACTAGGTATTGCCGTCTTGCCAAACAGGACAGCCTTAAAATGGGAATGAAATTGGATAAGATCTACCATGGGATGGTTCTACCTAGTAAAATGAAAATGGGGGTCAGCGGGTGTAAAATTCAATGTGCTGAAAATTGTATAAAGGATATCTCCCTTTATGGAACCCAGGATGGATGGACACTTATGATTGGCGGCAATGGTTCTGCACGGCCACGGCTGGCTGATATCCTGGTAGAAAATCTTTCATTTGAAAATGCTAAGAATATGATGGCCAGGGTTATAGAGTATTACAAAATCAATTCAAAGCGCGAGCGCATGGGCCGGATGGTTGAAAGAATCGGGTTAGATTTAATTAAATCGGATTTGAATATCAATTGAGTATGATAATGGCCTTTCAACCAATTGGGTTATCCAAAATTGAGCCAAGCCGGTTTATTTTCATATCCTGTTTTTTTACAAAAATGAATTTTTAATTTGCTGCAAGGAAACTATAAACGTTACTTCAGCTGGCTATCTTTGCTCCCGCGCCGATTGAATCCTGTGGAAACTGTCTGCTGTTTTTCTATTTTTGACTGACAGCTGATGCACAAACGAACGCCTGGGATGGCCTTTTGACGGGCATCCGGAATTATGATATCGCATACCTGGCAGAATTTGAAGTTTCCCCCATTTGGCAAACGGCTTCTGGCCAACTTTACGGCATCCGCCACACTGGCATCTATTTGATCCTGCACAGCCCCGTCACGGGACCAACCCTGAGCCATAATTCTCTCCTAATCAAAAGATTTTGCTTCCACCGGTAAAATATATTGATACAGATAAATTGAAATAAGCCCGGATACATACATCACCAATCCAAAGATGCCGGCAGTAACAAACATGGAGCTGAAAAAATCCCCCATGGTATCTTGAAGTAATAGAGCCAGGGTCATGGCTAAAGCACTGTTACGAAGACCTGTTTCAATTGAAATCGCACGAGCCTGGTAGTTATCGATACCAAACATTTTTGAAAAAACTATTCCAAACATCATCCCCACCAGGGTGAGGGCAAAAATTACAGAATAGAAAGCAAAGCCATAGCGGGTTGTATCCACAAAAATGTGTAGATTACTTAAAATGCCGGCAATGATTAAAACGAGCAAGGCAATGATACCCAGGGCGGAAAAGAAAGGAGTCGCCTTTTTTGCAGCTGACGGCCATTTCCATCGGAACAGCATGCCCACAATCAAAGGAATAATAACCAGAATCATAATTGTCTGAATAACCACTTTAACAGGGATGATGACTTCAGGCATGTTTGCACAATAAAATGATAATAATAAAGGGGTAAAAATCAGGGAAAAAACGGTTGAAAATGAAGTCATTGAAATAGAGAGCGCTAAATCCCCTTTACCATAATAGGTCATAAGATTCGAGGTAACCCCCCCCGGAGTTGCCGTAATAAGAATTAATCCAACAAAAATAAAAGGATAACTTTCGTAAAACCCCATAATTCGTCCAAAAATCATTGCCAATAACGGCATGAGCCCAAAAACTAAAATTTGACCTATGATGATCCCTCTTGGCTTCGAAAAAACAAGGGCAAAATCGGCAGTGGTAAGGGTCATGCCCATGCCCACCATCACAAAGAATAACATCAGAATGATAGAGATTTTGAACAAACGGTCCATGGGTAATTGCTCTGGCTTTTCGACCAATCGGGCAAAGGTGTAAGGCTCACCGGCTATATTTTTTTTAATTGTTTTAATTTTAAATAAGGTTTTGCTTTCAAATGCACTATCTAAATTTTGGTAGGCAGAGCTTGAATCCGTTTGATCAGTTTTTTCCGGTACCCAGAGGATCAGCAGCTCTCCTGTGAGTTTTCTCACAAGATAAACCCCTGATTGGGTTTTGGAGGAATCTGTCTTTTTTTTCTTAACAATTCTTAAATTGCCGACAAACTCTTCTTCAACAGCATTTTCCCATTGAATTGTTTGGGACTCAGAATTAAGTTTCTCCAATAAGGAAGGGTCTGTCTTGCTGTTTGCGGCGTTGGTGAGTCTTTTGTAAGTAGCCTCTCCCGGAGTTGCATCTGATATTCCAATAAAGGGTGACACAAAGAGTAGCAAGAAAATGATGGCCACGATTAGACAAGATCCCATTCTTTCCATTTTTCCCTCCAGAAGTGTTGTTACTAAATTTTAATTCATGTCATAGTTAATCATTTATCATGTTAAATCAATCAGAATCCATTTACCAGGAATCCACCATCAACAGCAATACATTGTCCGGTAACATAAGATGCAGCCGGCATGCAAAGAAATGCAACCACAGAAGCAACTTCTTCTGGTTCTGCAATTCTATCCAATGGTGTCTTATCAATAATTGATTGAAGATATTCTTTCTCTTTTAATAAATTTTTCACTAAGGGTGTTTTTGTATACCAGGGAGCTACCGCATTGACGCGAATTGAATCGCCAGCCCATTCAACAGAGAGATTTTTTGTGAGTTGATGGATGGCAGCTTTAGTCATCCCATAAGGTGCTCCGGTTTTCAGATGCGTTAACCCGGCAACAGATGTAATATTAACAACTGCTCCGGCTTTGGATTTTTTTAAAAGTTGAAAAAATAATTGGCACATGGAAAAAGTAGAATGCATATTTGTGCTGATCACAGAATCATATTCACTATTAGTATATTCAATGGCTTTTTTTCTTATATTTGTACCGACGTTATTAATTAAGATATCCAGTCGGTCCCATTTGCCAAGGACTTTTTCAAAAAGAAGTGAGCGCTCCGCTTTTATTGAAACATCAGCGCAAGCCCCAAATACTTTGAATCCCTGTTCTTGCCATGAAACAAGCCTGTCTTTAATTAATTGTTCATTGCGCGCGGCTATAAAAACTTCTCCACCAAAGGCCAATATCTCCTGGGCAATAGCAAAACCAATACCTTTTGTGCCGCCGGTTACAAGGGCTTTTTTACCTTCCAAATTCCATTTGTTTTTTGCCATATGAAAGCCTTAATACATGTCTTAAAGTTGTACGACCATTTAATCTTTTATGTCGCGAATGATGTTATGTAGGCAATATTAATGATAGATTCAAGAATAGATTTTTGTGCTATCTTTGTTTTTTTCGTCTTTTACGAACCCGCCACATACTAGATAACAGACAAATGGCAAAAAAAACAGTTGCTGCGCCAAGCCAGTTTACCAATAGCGTGTTTCCATGGATAAAAGAAAAATATGCCAGACACCCTGTCGTCATGCTGAATAATCCATATAAAATTTGATGGCCTAGTGTATAAAGTAATTCAGCACTTTTGGTAACATCTTTGACCCGAAATTCCAGCTCCCCCTGATTTGATTTGGATAAAAGGCGATTTAATTCCTCGGGAATTTTAAATACGGACACGGCCATTTCTTTGATTATGGTACCAATATATTTTTTCCAGTTTTGATCTTTGCCCAAAACAAAAGTTTCCAGATAAGGCCCAATGGTTTTCATGGGATTCATTTCCGGTTTTAGATGGGTGCACAATCCCAGCAATAAAATAATTGTACGCTCTAAAAGTACCCAGTCTTTTGGTATTTGAACCTTTGCCATCAAATCCCGAAGGGAGATGTTTAATTTGCGAAAATCTCCCATCACCTCTAATTTGGTTCCCATATCCATCTGGATATCTTTTAAATTAAAGGAGTCAAAAGAGAGTTCCTGTAAAAATCGCCCATAGAAATAATCAATTATGGTTTCAATGTCATATCCATCATCGCCAAGGGCAATAAACCCCATTACCCGCAAGGAATCGGTGATTTGAGTTTTGTTTCGTTTTAAAACGCCTTCAAGAAATTGCGGGATCCCTTCTTTCATAGCCGGAGAAAGCCTTGCCACAGCACCGAAATCGATAAATACAATGCTGCCGTTTTCCTGAACCAAAAGATTACCAGGATGAGGATCTGCATGATAAATACCGTCGATAAAAATCATATGGCAATAAGCTGTTATGATACGATTTGCAATGGTTTCGGGATCAAGCATATTTTTTTCCAGATGTGAAAGATCTGTGACTTTAATTCCCTGCATAAATTCTGTGGTCAAAATTCGCTGGGTGGAAAGCTCATGATAAACTGCTGGAAGTTCTATATCAGGGATATCTTTTAAATTGTCGGCAATGGTCTCGATATGTTCCGCCTCTTTTAGGAAATCCAACTCATCAAGGATCATGTCTTTTATCTGTTTAAAATTTGTATTTATTCCTTTAAACTGGAAAATAAATCCAACAATTTTAAGAATTCTTTGAATGGTCTTTAAATCCAGCAACGCCATGTTTTCAATATCCATGTACTGTACTTTTACGGCCACTTTTTGGCCATCAGGCAAAACCGCCTCATGCACCTGCGCTAAAGATGCGCTGGCAATTGGTGCTTTATTAAATGATTTAAACAGATTTTCTGGTAAATCACCCAGTTCAGTTTGAATTCTTTCGGCTATCTCATCATAAGGCCTTGGCGGAATTTTATCCTGCATGCCTTCTAATTCTCCCCTGAAGTTTTCCGGCAGAAAATTACTCATGATGCTGATAAGCTGGCCAACCTTAATGAACAAACCGTTTAGTTCCAGGATTGTTTTTTTCAAACGCCGGGCATTTCTAATTTGAGCGCAATCCATTTTTTGTGTCTGCCATTTTGTTCCCCAAAAACGGCCAATCAGTTGGATCCATCCAAAACTAATTAAAATGCGAAAAAAAGTGCTATAGGCTTTTATCAGTCTGAAACGATGGCTTTGGGCAGCATTTTTTTTCATGGACCTCATTTTCTCCTGTTTTTAATATAAAGTTATCCTAAATTTCTTAAGCCCTTTGAAAAAGATTCTATTTAAGAACTCTTATCATCTGCCAAAATAAATCGCAATCCGAGTATTTTAGATACTAAAACCGGGAATAATATAATATCCTTTGAAATTTGACATAGCAGTTTTCAGAAATATGTGCCTAAATTTGCCTGGATTTTTTGAAATCGATCCGTTCGGTTCTCCGTGGGAAAATATCAAGGCTAATAAATAAGTGTTTGCCCGGCGCATCTTGTAAACTCGCCGCGTCGCTGCCTCAGACAGTACAAGATTTTTTACACCGGACATTCATTTGTTCTATTCCCTTTCAATTCTTAATTCACGTCGAACAGGAGCGGTCGATCGTTTCGGAACGTTATTTTGAGAATCATTATAACGGTTAAATAGGGTTTCCCATTTGAAAAATGGCTCCCTGAATAATGGGCGTTATAAATGCACACTGTTTTGTCGTAAGATATCCGCCTGGTAATCGCTTTTTGTTTTTTCTATGTCTTTTAGCATGTTCTTCTGACCAGAAGAAGACAGACTGTTTTCAGAATGCCTCAATGATACTTGGATCCGAAAGGGAACCAAAATCAACATCAGGTATAAAAACAAGAGGTTTGGCCAAAGATTCATGGACGATAATGTTCAAGTTGCTGTCAATATCAAATGTCATTGGTTTTGAACAGCAGGCACACGTGGTTTCAATTCTGACTTTCAAGGTCTTTTTTCTTAACCACCCTTGCACGAAGGGCAACGCAAATGCGTCAAGGGCTCAGGCAGCATATATTTTTTCGTTGCCCGGTAAATAGGCCATATGGGGTGTTTTTTCAGATGTTACAGGATAGGCCCATGCCACATCGCCGTGGTTGTTACGAAAAATAAAAAACTTGTTTTTTTCCAGCTCATCAATGATGTTTGAAACACGATCAGGGGAAAGCACAAGCTCATTTGCTATTTTGTCCAAAGGTATCGGTTTGGCATATTCAGGCAGGGTTTTGACTACAAAATTGCGGACTCTATGATGGTCCTTTGTCATGAAGGTAACTCTGGAAGCTGCCTTTTTAGCCATTTGATCGATTTTCTTTTTCCAAAAAAATGGCGGCACAGGCATCAGGTATTTCCACATGCCTTTAAGGATGGTGTTATCCATTTTTTCCTCCTTTTGTTTTAAACTATTACTATTTAACGGGGTGAGTATTCAACCCGTTGCTATTTAACCTGTTACTATTTAAATAGTTACAAAGATCAGGCCAGGATGAAATCATTTCATCGTCCGGCTCAATTACATTATAATGATTAATGTCAATGAATACATTTTTAATCTCGGCTTCCAGGATAAGAGTGCGGTTCAAAAATATGTTCTGGCTCATAACAAAACTGACATGTTCAGCTTTTTTCAGCTGTGTTATTATCTGAATGGTATCACCGGTCCTTGCGCTTCCTTTATACTTCACTGCAATATTTGCAACTACATGAATCATTTTGTTTTTGTGAAACAACCTGATCAAATCGTTGGTTTCCATGTAATCCCAACGGGCTTCTTCTAAAAATTCAATATAACGTCCGTGGTTTACATGACCAAAATGATCAATATGATAGCCTCGAATTTTAATGGTCGTATTTGCTTTCAATTGTTTAACCTCCTTTCTTTGGTTTTTTGCACATGGATCAATATAGGGGTAAAAAAGAGGTGGGTATTGATGATTAACGAAAATTAATTGATTAATAGCGCTAAAGTAAAGACTTGATATTAGACGGACAAAACTTGTCTTATCTGTATTGACCCGGTGTTGAACCGGTCCATCGCCTAAAAGCATGATTAAAGGCACTTTGTTCAGAAAAACCCAACAGCAGGGCAATATCACAAATGGGTATAGTTTTTTGTTGCAAATAAGCTAAAGCGATTTCCTTTCTTGACTGGTCAAGGATTTTTTGAAAGCTTGTATTTTCTTTTTTTAATCTGTCCTGGAGTTTGCGTGGGCTCACAGCAAGATCAGAGGCAATAATATCTATATTGGTTTTCAGTCCGCGAGCCGTTTTTTTGCTGATCAAACTCAAAACGGAGCTTGACCATTTGTTTGGATCGTATAATTTGTCCAATAGCTTTTGTGCTAAATGTTCTAGTGTGTCAAAAAGTGCAGGATCAGAGAGAAAGAGAGACCGGCTAAGCATTTTTTTGCTTATAACAATTTCATTTTTTCTCTGGTTAAACCGCAAAGGGGCCTGAAAAATATCGTCATATCCCTTAATATCCATAGGTGACTTGTGCTGAAAACACACTTCTTTAAGTTTTAGATTATCATCTGTAATATGTTTAAGAATTTGATATAAAGCACAAAGCAAAGCTTCTGAAACAGGTCTTGTGATATGAAAATCATTAGAAGCTGTTTCCCATGAGAGCAAGGCCAAATTATTTTTAAATTTGACTTTTGGTAAGATGGCATCCTCGGAAAGTACATGGTAGCGGCAAAAAATTTCCAATGCCTTTCCAAGGTTATCTGCATTCGCCATCAACCCAAATAGAATGTTTCCCCGAAAATATGCCTTTGCAATTTCCTGTCCAAAACACAGTCCCATATGAGCCATGTGTTTTGATTGAACCGCTTTTTTCCAGATCAAATTAAACTGAAGGGCGGAAACTCTTGCTTCAGGGTCTTTTAAAACTAAAGGGTCAATTTTTGCATCTTTAAAGGCGTCCAAAAGATCAACTCCATTTTTAGCCATGAATTTGACCAGTATCCGAAGTAAATTTATGGAAAAGGAAGTATTTTCTTTGTTAATAATCAATTTTTTTAGTTTGAGTTTATGTGTTCGTAACTATTCGTATTTCAGTAGAAATACACCAATAAATATTAAAAATGTAGCACCAAAGTCCAAAATGTCAATGGGTTCACCCACTATGAGGAATCCAATCAGAAGAGCAACTACAGGTGGTATATAGGTCACAGACGATGCAGCAACAGCACCAAGGTTTTCAACGATGAAATAATAAATGATATAGGCCAAACCGGTTCCAAGCAAACCCAGACCGACAATTAAACCTATGGAGGCATGTGTTTCTGCCCATATATTATTTATACCATTGTAATCTGTTATGATGGCACAAAGTAATAATCCTATCCCTAACTGATAGGTAGTCAAAGCAGCAGCAGGTATTTTTAGCGGGACAATGAATTTTTTGGCATAAACAAATGACGCGCCCACACTCAATGACCCTGCCACCATGTATAGAACACCTTCCACGTTTGTTGCCAATAAATCCTGGCCAGACGGGCGACCGATTACAAGAACACCCATAAAGCCAATTAATACCCCTGATATTCTGAGTTTGGATATTTTCTCTTCGCTAAGAAATATGATAGCCAGCAAAAACGAAAAAAGTGGGATCGCACCACTTACAGCGCCTGCCACACCCGATAACAATAAAGAGGTTCCTTTTGCAAATCCATAATAATAGATGGTTGTTGCCAATAATGCCATTACAAAGAAATGGATAGAATACCTTAAATGTTTCCTTTTTAATACACCTGCAAAGGTGGCATAAGTGAGGACGGGAATGAAGCCAAAAAGAACCCGGAATAAAACAATTTGGGTAGGGCTTATTAATTCTGCCGCTTTTTTCATATAAATGAAATTGCTTCCCCAGATGATTCCAAGAAAACAAAAAGCAATAAGTGCAAGTCGATTTGGAGTAGCCTTCATATATTTTTGTACATAGTTTTAAAAACTAAAAAATACAGCCTCCCTTTCAATGCTGCAGTAACTGTGTATACATTTTGCCGTCCTTCTCCGTTCGGATGATTCGATATAGTGGATAAAAATGGAAGGGTCAAGGACAAACTTGTACCTGTTTTTTGATAAGAAAATAAATATTAATTTTATCATTTAAATCAATAGGTTGATCATCAGCCAAAATATGTTGAAACTGTTTCAGCTTTTTAATGATAAGATCTGTATCTTGGGGTGTGGTTTTTTCCCGGCCAAAATGGTAGCTGTATAATTCATCTATGGTCTTGAAAGTCATTACAACATTAAAAGAATCCTGTTGAACAAGGCGAAAATCGCTTTGCTTAATATTTTTCAAGGCCTCTTGAATCTGATCTGTTTCATCATTAAAAAGGTGAAAAAAATGTTGTAACTCACCAAAGATTGAGGGTTCTAAAATTAATAGCTGTCCTTTTGGTGTAAGGACTCTTTTAGCCTCTTTTAGGGCTAATTTGCTATTTTGATGATGCAGTGAAAGTGTGAATAGTACAATATCAAAATAAGAATTTTTAAAGTCCAGCGACTCTCCATTACCCATTTGAAAATCTACGTTTTCAAAATCGGATGTTGCATTTTTAATCGATTGACTGTCTGTATCGATACCTATATATCTTTTTGTATTATGGGCTAAAAGCGATGATATTTTTCCATCTCCGCAACCGACTTCAAGAACGACTTTACCTCTGAAATCAACCAGTTTATTTATGATTTCAATCGTTAAATTGTCCTTGTCATATTCCATTAAGAATCCTTATTTTTAAAGATATGAATGCTTTATTTGAGCCAACTTCATGGCCATTTTGATCATCTCTAAATATAGAGCATACCCGTCATATACTTAACGGCGTATCCGCCAATAAGTACCCTTTTTCCCGTGTATTTACAAAAAAGGTCACCACCTCTCTGAGAAGCTTGGTAGGCATGAATTTTTGTTTTTTTAAGCTGATTTGTCCAATAGGGCACCAAGGCACTGTGAATGGATCCGGTTACAGGATCTTCGTCAATCCCGTAACTGGGTGCAAAATACCGGGAAACACAATCTGTCCGGTTTCCCGGTGCTGTAACAACCACTGCGTATGGATGAAGCTGTCCTATGGAATTCAAGTCGGGTTCAATGGCCAGAACCTCATCTTCTGTTTTGAAAACAACGTAATAATTAGGATCTTCTTCAACAATAAATATGTCCCGGGCGTGATGAGCCAATCCATGTAATAATTGCTTTGGGGGGTTTTGGCAGGGTATCATTTGATATGCTGGGAAATCCATTTCCAAAAGTGAATTTTTGCGCTGGACGACCAACAGCCCGCTTTTTGATTCAAAACGGACAGATGTTAGTTTTTTCTCAATTTCGGTGAAGATCACAAAGGCAGCTGCAAGAGTGGCATGGCCGCATAAAGGAACCTCGTGCCTGGGTGTGAACCACCGAATATGAAATCCATTGTCGGTTGGAACAAAAAATGCGGTTTCAGCAAGGTTGTTTTCTTGGGCAATGGCTTGCAATGTGGTATCGGCAAGCCATTTTTCAAGGGGACATACCGCTGCTGGATTTCCGCTAAAGACATCCTTTGTAAAAGCGTCGATTTGAAACATCTGTAGTGACTGCATATTTAAATTTATAATTCCCGGCTTGGAATTATACCTTTGAGTTGTTCCGGAACCCGGGTTTCAGAGATTGCAAGTTTGGCAAAATCTTCATCATAGCTTTTAAACAATTTCTTTTGAGCTCGTTTTGCAATATTGTCAAAATTTTTTAACAGTTTTTTCCTTTGGGAAATATGGTAATCAGAATTTTGGTTTGCCACGTATAGTCACTTGTTTTTCCTATTTGATGTAATCAAATTTTCTCTTGGATCTGATTAGTTTTCCATATTGTCGAACCCAGTCCAGTTCTTCGTTAGTCAATTTCCCCTGCTCTACTGCACGAAAATTTGTCTTTAGCTGTTCCCTGTTTTTAGGTCCGGTCAAAGTTAAGTGAACATTCGGATTCGACAAAACAAATCTATAGCAGATTTCAGGTGTCAAAGGGGGTATTTGTTCCTTTTCATTGCCACCCGGCCAGGGAGGTATTTCAATACCTTTTATTGGGTTGATTAATTGCTGCCATGCCAGGGCAGTATAACTGATCACACAGGGATTACGTTTTTTTAAATACGGGAAAATATCCTCTTCCGCACCTGTGTGTTTGGCATTATACCGTATCATCAGCAGATCGAGATCTGAGTCCAGGGCCAATTTGCCTGCCCTTTTCCGATCATGGATACTGGTTCCAATGGCCTTGATTTTACCTTCCTGTTTAAGTTTCAGCAATGAATCAACAACTCCCTGGCTGTAAAAGGACGTCTTCCCAAGCCAACCGAGTTTGAAAACATCCAGGTAATCCGTGTTTAATTTGCGCAGCGCCTTTTCAATACCTTGGCGGACCTGCCAGCCAAAAAATCCCCAGCCAAGCAGAGACACAACATGATTCTCTCTATTTTTTTTGATTACTTCCTTGATTCCTGCCGTAACTTTTTTAAAACTAGCACCCCAAACCCAGTAATTTGCCCCTTGATCAGCTGCCCATTCAATATCAGAAGAATTAATCCCGTAATTGCCTGCAATACCCATTCTGAAAACCTGTTTTTCGATTACAGGCAAAAAGCAAGATGAAAAATTTTTATAATTGATATTGTTTTCTAGTGTCATTGAACCTCCCAAAATGTCAGTATGCTTCATATTGATTGCTTCGAATATATGCGATAGCATTTTTAAAACCAATTTTTTTATTCCAGTACTTTATGCCTCTTCTAATTTTAAGAATTTAAATAGTTCACGGTAAAAACGGTTTGGATTATCGTTCATGGGAAAATGGCCGCTATTCTTTATTTTTACTTTTTTGATGCCTCCAAGAAGGTTTAATATGGGTAAGTCTGCATTTTTATCCCCAAAAAAGTATGCCCTCCGGCAGGTAAGGCCGAGAAATTTGTCCAGCAGTTTGTTATTGTCAGACCATTCAACAAGCGATCCTGAACTTTTATAGAGAGCGTCAGCCGATGATGCGTCTATGGCCGCATAGTTTTTACCAAGGCTGTTAAAAGTATCTCTTAACTTTGGTAAAAACTGGGATTCAAACCGGGGTTGCGAAAAACTTATTATCTGTCGGCTAATGATTCCACAATCGGCTTTTATTAAGTTCCCCTCAACATTTACAAACGTTCTTGCCGTACTCAATATCTCTTCGGGAAAGAGCAGGGCTACTGCACCGCCCATACTGTGAGCAACAATATGGATATTCTTGTATGATAACTGTGTTAGGATTTCAGCACATATTCGTGCCTGGGCTTCCATGGTATAGGAAAAAGTTTTTGGCTTTGAGGATTCACCAAATCCGGCAAGGTCTATGGCTAAAACCGAATAGTGGTCAAATCCCTTACTATTCCAGAAATGATGAAAAGATTCCTTTGAGCAGCCTAACCCATGTATAAAAACAATCATATCATCGGATGCTAAACGGGTTTTGGCAACAATATCTACGGATTGTCCCTCTATAAAAATTGAAAAATGTTTAAGTACCATAGGTTTGTTCTGCCAAATAATCTATTCTTGATGTACAAACAATGCTTTTGATATTAATCACAGATTTCTTTTACCCGGCCCACTTGACCGTCCAAAAGGCGGACTTTAATTCCATGGGGATGTTTGACAGACTTTGTAAGAATATCCTTCACTTTTCCTTTTGTGAGTCTGCCACTTTTTTGATTTTTTTTTAATACGATGTTAACCCTTGCGCCAATTTTAATATCTGATCGTGTTTTTCCGTCCACACTAAACTCCTCAAAATGTTAATTCTTAGCTAATTCTGTTCAATATCAACATCTTCATAATATTTGCCTCAATTTATAATTTTATCG
Source organism: uncultured Desulfobacula sp. (assembly GCA_964455805.1). GTDB lineage: Bacteria > Desulfobacterota > Desulfobacteria > Desulfobacterales > Desulfobacteraceae > Desulfobacula. Next base: position 5,334 of record CAYVZG010000024.1, on the reverse strand, counting down.
CTTCAATTTACAATTGAATGTTAAAAATTTTTATTTCAAATCAAACACGTCTCTTTTGCTTAGTTCTCATTGCCTCTTTATACCCCCGTGAGGCGGAGGGCCTTTAGGGGCTTCTGCTTCAGAGATGAAACCATTATTGTTTTTATCAAATTTTGTAAAATGATGTGCTGGGCCATCAAATTCTGATCTGGATACCTTGCCATCCCCATCCAGATCCAGGCGCAGGATGAAGCCCATTCTTCCTTGAAAAATGCCCGCTTCGGGGTGCTGAGCCCGCAAAGTTTTCCCTGGTTTTTGACTGTAGGAAGGAGATGTTTTAGAATAATCTGTAATTTTAACATTATACGGATAAACAGTTTTATCTATGTATGGTGCATGTTTTATTTTGGTAACTTTTCCGCCACGAACAAGACGTACATAGTTTTGTATCCGGACCCAATCTCCCTGCGGCCCCCTTGAAAAATTACCCTGGCCGGATTTTGGATCACTTCTCTGAGCGCCGGCGCCATGAACATCCATGTTGGTACCGTTCATTTTCCCCATGGCTCTGCCAAAAGATATATAGGCGGCGTGTTTACCCGGTTGCGGGCCATCAAGATGGGTGGTGGATGTCCAGAAATAGGGAAAATCTTTCTGTCCTTTTTCATTTTTTATCGGCGAGATATTGAATATTGAATCAATGGCTGCAGAGTTCGTGGTATCCGGGGATTTAGTATAATCAACAATATATTGAAGCTCTTTAGCGTTGGGTAGTCGCCAGTCTGTATAACCGGCATATACATGGGATTCAGCATACTTAATTGCATCATCCCAATCCATACCTTTGCCGCTGTCTTCTTTCATCCACATTAATCCTGTTTTCAAATCAGTGATTGTTCCATCTTTGTTATCTTTAAAATCATTGGTTCCATAAGCATTGCCTCTAACATAACGGACATAGAATTTTTTTTCAGGGCGGAGGCTCCGATTATCTGAATACCCATATCCCTTGATGCGGCCATCGGCAAAATTAACCCCAAATAATGTTTTTGAGCCGTTCATGGTGGTACTGACATATTTGGTTGAACTCAACCATTGGGCGTCAATATATCTTTCACCTCCTGCCATATCTCCAAACCTAAAATCAAAATAATCTGTATTGATAAAAGGGATAGCATTTGAAGAGATTCCATTTGTAGAACGATTACCGTTAAAACCAGTATTTCCATTAAAGTTCATCAATGAATATAACTCTTTAATATTGGGCACCCGCCAGTCTGAGTAGCCACCCAAGGTCATCTTGTCCGCAATTTTGTGGGCTTGAATTAGGCTTGCCTTTGTTTTATTAACCGCTTTTGACCACATTAACCCAGTGACAAGATCTATAATTGTTCCATCATTATTATTCTTATATGCCATGGGATTGCTTTCATAATTGGCATCCTGCCCATAATAATCTGATCCGACGGACGGATAATTGATTTTTCCATTATTGCTGTAACAAACTTTCTGTCCTGTATCTGTCACTGGTTGGGAGACCTGTGACCTGGCATCACCAGAGCGGCTGAACATGAAAACCAACAGGGTCAGTAAAACGATAAATGCATTGACTTGATAGCGCTTATTCATTTTAGCCTATTTCGCTTCATTGATTATCTTTTTAATCGTGGACTCAACTTCGCTGGCAATATTTATTAAATCTTCATTTTCATTCAATACTGACAACAGTTTTGTTGGCTCCAACGTACCTATTTTTACCTGATCATTGTCTTCCCAGATGGAAATTCGGCAGGGCAGGACCATATTCAGACTCATATCGCTTGTTAAAACGGCTTTGGCCTTAAGCGGGTTGCAAACTTCAAAAATCCTGCATCCATTTGGAAAATCCACCCCTTTATTCTTCATTGTTGCTTTAAGATCATGTACATGGAGCACTCCAAACTTGTTATGCAGAACCGAAGCCTCAAGATCTTTGGATAGCTGGTCAATGGTCTTTTGACTTTTTACAATAAATTTCATTTTTTTTGGTTTCCTTAGTTCATTTATCAAGTGGACCGGGCCACGGGAATATGTTCAAGCGCAAGATCGGACCTTGATTGCCGGATCTGAATGTTTACACGCCAATTGTCTTCATTTTCCCTGGGATAATCATCTCTGAAATGTGATCCCCGGCTTTCGGCCCTCTCAAGGGCTGAACGGCATATCATTTCTCCAATAAGCCTCATGTTCTCAAATTCCAGGAACCTTATCAGGTCTTTGCAAGTTTTCACTGCAGCGGATCGGTTTTTTGGGTTCAAGACAATTTCCAGAGCCGTTTCAAGGGACCTTTTATTCCTGATAATCCCTGCGTTGATCCACATGGTCTGCTTTGTTTCTTCTATGAGTTGTCTGGGCGTTTGCCCCTTATTATTGAACATGGCTTCAAGGCGAGCGCGTTCCTGTTTGACTGCTGTATCAACGTTTTTATTCCTATCCAGGTCCATGGAAATTTGAGCAGCAGATTTGCCCACCACACTGCCCATGGCAATGACTTCGGCCAGAGCATTTCCTCCCAGGCGGTTTGCGCCATGGGCTCCGGCTGTGACCTCTCCTGCTGCGAACAACCCCTTACAGGATGTTTCACCTTGGGGGTTCACTTTCACCCCTCCCATGCAGAAATGAGTGGTGGGGCTTACTTTAAAAATCCGGGTACCCTTAAACCATTTGGTTGGAAGAAGTGCTGCCAATTCCTTTGCTGCTTCAGATGTGAGATTGCTTAAGTCCATGTATACATGGCTATTTTGATCCGGATCTTCCAGTGTTTCTTTCATGATCATCTGTGCCAGCTGATCCCGGTTAATATCATACGGCATGGTATATCCGTTCTTTTTGAGTATATCCTCTTTGCGGCTGTTTTTAAGAATAACACCTTCCTGTGCCAGAAGTCTTTCATACAAAAGGATCCGGCTGCCTCGTTTACCTAAGGCTGTTGGATAAAATTGAACAAATTCCATATCTTGCAAAAGGGCACCGGCCTGACAGGCCAGAGCCTGTCCATCGCCTGTAATACCCGGCGCATTATTGGTGTTCTGGTAAACATGGCCGAATCCACCTGTGGCTAGTACTATGGTTTTAGCACTAACAAAAAGGAAACGGCCGTCCGCAGAGATGCATGTTGCACCACACACCCTGCCATTTGAGACGATCAAAGATGAAACAAAGAAGCGTTCTTTAAACCGTACCCCGGCGCTTTTTGCTTTTTTCATTAACGGTAGTATTAGATCGCTTCCTTTCCAGTTTTTACCCACAAGGTGCCGGGCAAAGCTGTGACCGGGTATTTTTGTGACCGCCGGTTTGTTTGCTTCATCAGTAATGAGTTCCATTCCCCACTTCTGCATCAGGGCCATCTCTGATGGTATTTTATTAACAAAGCCGGCAACCGAATCCGGGTTGTTTAAATATCGTCCCCCTTGAATGGTGTCTAAGCCGTGGGTATCGCTGTTGTCATTTTTATTCCCCCATCCCGAGGATGCAATGATCGCCTTTGAAATATAGGTATTGGTGGCATGCCCTATCCTTGTTTTAGACACCATAAGAACATCGGCACCCTCTTCGGATGCAGCAATGGAAGCTCTTAGTCCTGCACCGCCTCCTCCGATGATTAGAACGTCACACTGTGTCTTTTGAATGGTTTTTATTGCCACGCTTTTCCTCCTTGAATTGCATTTTGAAAGATCACAAAGAATTTTGTTTCATTATAAGTGTAACTTGTAATTGGTTTTGAGAAAACACACAAGAAAAAACTAATTTGCATCCTTATATTTTAGTCTTTGCGTAAAAAGGAATCCGTATTATATTAAGAGGACCAGTTTGTACGTGAACACATTTTTCAAAAAGGAATGGCTGATATGAGTGACACGCCTGAGTTCGGGACTTCAATTGTTTACAAAATTAACCGCCATGACAAGGGAAGCGAATTTGAGGAAGAGGTTATTGTTGCCGCTGAGGTACCATGCACCTTTGTGGTAAATGATGTGGAGGTTGCCACCATGATGTGCACCCCCTCGCATTTAAAAGAATTTACATATGGTTTTCTATATACCTCGGGTTTGATTCAGTCTGTGGATGATATTACCCTTTATCAATGTAATGACATCAAATGGCGAATTGATGTTAAAACCGATCATTTCATCGATCCTGCTGATCTTGGGAAAAGAGTATATACCTCGGGATGCGGCAAGGGGGTTATGTATACGTCCATAGTTGAACTTTCCACCCGTTATCCTCTGACAACAGATCTTAAGGTCAGATCAAAAGATCTGGTCAAATCCATGAAATGGTTACAGTCTTCCTCTGAACTGCACAGGACAACAGGTGGGGTTCACAGTGCAACAGTCAGTTTTAAAGGCGCATTACCTGAGTTTTACATAGACGACATTGGAAGACACAATGCCGTGGATAAAGTTATAGGCAAGCTGATTTTAGATGGCTCCAATGCAAACGAACTCCTCCTTTTGGTAACCGGCAGGATTTCATCCGAGATCCTTTATAAGACAAAACAATTCGGAATTTGCATCATTGTATCAAGAGGTGCTCCCACCCATCAGAGCATACTTCTGGCACGTCAGATGGGAATTACCATAGTGGGATTTGTGAGAAGCAGTAATTTTGCAGTTTATACATTTCCCCACCGTATCCTGGCCTAATATCGGGTTGCTTGAAATCGAACTTTTTTCTATAAATGTGTTTCAGCTATTTTTTTTGAGTAATATTAGTTATAAATGCGATCTGATTTGCAATGCTTTTGTTAAAATATTCTTTAAAATATATATCAAAATGATCAATAGGATAGGTGATAAATTTAACTTTTTTGCCAAGGATTTTTTCAATTTTTTTGTGGGAATCAGGTAAGGTGAGGCTATCTCCTTCGCAAAGATGGAACAGGACAGGGCAATTGACCTTTTGAGCCGCTTTCAAAAGATTTGGCTCATCAAGGGTGAGCATTATCCGGGCACACACCTCGTTTTTAAATGTCTTGGAGTTCTTGGCTATCTTCTGATATCCTTCAAAAAGGTCAGGTGCTATCAACATAGCTGTCGTACCCGGCTTACCTACTGCTGGAAAGGTATGTGAAGATAAACCGAATCTTGAACGGAAATTATCCTTTTGTGCATGGAAAATCAGTTTGAGAAACCAGATCAGTCCGTCACGTTTAAGAATCATTTTTCCGTCTGCCTGATGATCAAGGGACGGTGTTTGACCGATTACACCGGCAATGCGTTGGTCTTGTGCTGCAACAAAAATTCCATAATTTCCAGAAGAGGAGGTCCCCCATATAAAAATATTTTCAGGATCAATTTCGTTTCTGGTGCGGAC
>CAYVZG010000023.1:0-58394 GCA_964455805.1 uncultured Desulfobacula sp. | reverse complement strand
TCTTTTTTGCGGTTAGCTGTTTATCTTCCGGTATGGTTTTTTTTGCTGGCAGTGAGGCGGGTTTGCTTGCCACAAGGTCATATTGAATTTCATTGCCCCCGTAGGAATTCAAGGACTCGTTGTAATTCAAATCAGCCCATCTCTGAGGTTCTATTTGTGAACTTGACTCAGTTAGGGTTGTCGTTATAGATATCTTCTTTTCAAATGATCTATTAGTAAATTGGCTGAAATTTCTATGCCGATGGTTGTGCATCACATCATCGCTATTGAATATATCATAGTCTGCTGCACCCACTAGGCTGGCCTGTGAAGTTGATTGCATTCTACCTAACAATTTGATTAAAATTCCGAGTAGCCAATTTCTCACCATACTCTCCCTTAAAGAAGATCATTAAAAATCAATTGAAAACTTACCTCTAACCATGTGCGCCGAAATAGCCTAGTGACGGAGACTAATTGGATTTGCCTGACAATATGCCTTTTTACAATAGAAAGTACTATATAACAGCAATTTTTGTGCCTGTTTTAAGACAATATTTCCCTTCCTAGTTAAAAACCATAGAATTACAAAGTGATAGAAAATTTATTTTTTTACCTGATTCAGATATATTAAACATCCGTCAGAGCAATGTGATAAGAGTTGAAATAAAAATGGGAAATTATTGTAATACTTTTATGTAAAACTTTTCTTAAATTGCCCCAAAGCCTGATTAAGGTATCAAGGGTTTTTTCAAAAGCACGATTTATATGGAGTTTAACATTAGTGTAATAGGCCTGTCTTCCTCTGCACTGCCTGTAAAGCGCACAGGACCGGGGCGCCTGTATCTATCAGGGAGCTCATTGGCAGCCATCCAATCTTTCCTTAAGGCTTTAAAAACTCTGAAGGCATTTGAATCTAAATCGATCAGACTTTTTTCAATCACCAGTTCCAACTTTCCCTTTCTTTCTTCAAGCCGCATCAATTTTGCTATGGGGATACCGATGGGCTCCCATTTATCAAATTTCTTCTCAAGATTCTTAATGGCTGCCATCTGTCCTGTTGCCCCGTTTGCAATCAGATGAAATGTTGTAATACCAAGGTTGTACGTATAATTGCAGTCAAAATAAGTTGGGTCAGATCCCCGCCCATCATATCCATAAAAATGGGTCTGGGTTTTAAAATCCGGATCTGATTTTTTAAATATCTGGGTAATCGGTCCTGGTAGGTTTTCATCCTGGCTGATCACATCATTATTGATTAAAACCTGTTTCAGTGTTTTCAAAGAAATTATTGATTCTTTGACAATCAGAAATCTATCCCCGGGATTTTTAAATATCAGTTTTGCAATTTTATCTGGGGAAAATTTTGAACGTCTCATGGTTGAGCGGTAATATGATTTTTCTATACCAACTTTATATTTCCCCTGCTCTTTTAAAATACTTAAATATTCTTTGACCATATCCATGATTATCTCTTCAGTTTTTACCTGGGAAAACTGAAAATTACCATGGGTATCTCTTTCCATAAGCAGACCATCTTGAAAAAATGAAGGCAGCTGGTTAAATAAATCATCATCCCTTAAATTCCAGATAAAAAATTTATCTTTGTTGCCTATACCTCTGGTCAATCGCCTTAAATATTCAAGTTTTGCATTCAAAGTCGGAAACGATGTGTGAAAATTACTATCATGAATATTATTATAATCTGCAATAATTGTATTCAACTTTATAATAAAGACTTGGATTTCATTTATAAATTCAAGAATGCCTTCCGGAATTATCATCACGCCAAAATTTTTTCCGATTGAGGCTCTCCGGACAATAGTATCGCATATTAATCTGGACAAATGACGCAATGTCATACCATATGCGGTGTAATCAATCTTTCCTTTTTCTTTGGCTTTTTCAATTCTCTGCTGATCTGTATAATCGGCTAACTCTTCACCAATGAAGGAAAGATTGGCATGGGTTTGAAAAGCACATTCCAATGTTAGGTGACTTGCAACTCTCCCCATTACTTTACAAACATGCCAGTACTTTGTGTCTGAGCTGGCATCGTTTGTCAGGTTGCTTATATTTTGTGAAAATGCCCTTGCCGCAGTATGAAACCCAAAAGAGATGGCACAAAGTGTCTCCTTATCATCCGTATTTACCTGAATATCACCATCAATGGTTTTTGGAACGCCAATGACTTTAATACCTGCATTTTTAAACCGCTGAGCAAGAAAAGCAGCATTTGTATTTGAATCATCTCCCCCTATCACTACCAGGGCATCCAGTTCAAGATCCATGCAGGTTTTTAAAGAAATATCCATCTTATCTTTGGAATCGATCTTGGTTCGGCCGGTCTTGATCATGGTGAACCCACCCATATTCCGATACGCATCCACAAGGCTTTTGGTAATTTCAACATATTTTGATTCAAGGAGGCCGTCAGGACCTGAAAGAAATCCAAACAACCTAGACTCTGAATTATATTTTTTTATCTCATCATAAAGTCCGGCTATCACATTATGCCCGCCAGGAGCCGGCCCCCCAGAAAAAAATACACCGATATTTCTGCGCTTTTTAAAAGAATCCTTCTCTGCTTTGGTTTCCCCATCCCCTGAAATAAGTTTTTGAACTTGGTTATCAACAATATCGGGAAGCATTTTCTCTGCTTCCTTATTATTGGAAAATTTATATTCCGGGCAGTTTTTAATATGTGTGTACCTTGAAGAAAAAATTTTAATTTTCTTTGGAGAAAAAGAACGTCTTTCAATGGTTTCAGTATTTACATCCGAGGTCGCATGATTCGTTTTAGGATGATTTAACAAAAACTCCAGCGACTCAAAATTCAAAGATTCCATGTTCACTCCTGTTATTAATTTATTGTCCAACTAAAACCTGAAAATTAAAAGGGTATCCTTAATTTATACGCACGTTCAGATTAATTATCCTGCTTTTTATGATATGGTTATATTGCTCTATTTTTAACCACAGATGAATAGAAAGTAAAGTCTCATTATTCATTTTTTACTGTAAGGCCATTATTCATTTTTGTACTCAAATATCCATCCATCAATAAATGAATGATGTGGTGCAGGACACATACGAGCAGCGCCGTACCAAATTCACTAAAATAGGTTACCTGGATCATGACCGATAAGGCCAGCGTCTTTTGCGAGCCCATGAAAATAATACTTTCATAGCGCCCTTTTTCAATTTTGAAAACAAGTATCAATAAAAAAGAACATCCCAAAAGTATTAAATGGAAAGCGCCTGCAAGGACCAGTATGTATAAAAAAGTTGTGCTGCTGCCTAATATCACCTGTTTTACACCGGATAGAGAAACAAAAACAATACCAATTATCATCCACTGGTTTAAATTCTGCAATTTGGATTTACACAAATTACCCGGTCTAAAAATCTTAGCCTTTGCCGCTATTCCGATGATCAGGGGGAATAGGACCAGAAAAACCAATTTAATAAAAATGGCGCCACGGTCTAACACCAGTTCCTTTTGCTGATCAAGAACAGATAAAAGAATGGACAGTGTGAAGGGAATGGAAAAAATGCCAATAAAATTGGATAGAATCGTTATAAAAAGAGCATGGGCCATGTTGCCCCCTGCTGTTTGGGTCATCACTATACCTGAAGACAATGTGGTTGGCATTACAGCAACTATAAAAAGTCCAAGCGTCACACCTGTTTCAAGGGGGAAAAGACTAATCAACCATGCAGCTATCGGGGCAAAAACTATTATAAGGGCCAAAGCTAAAACCGTAGATTTAACATCTTTAACACCTGCTTTTATCTGATCTATTTCTATTAACAACCCTGAAATGATAAATATTAAAAATATCATAATTTCAGGACCGTGATGTTCTTTTAGAACAAGGCCTGTCTTTGACAATATATTGGATGAATCAATGATAACTGCTGCAAAAACAATAACAAGGCTGAGCAAAAACCACTGCTCCTTTATTTTTTGAAACATTCCCTATCTTTCCAATTATAATAAATAGGGATACCTATGACACATTCGGTTTTGAGTCAATCTTTTGTTCGAATTTTCAACGGCAGTCCTTGATTCCAATTCAATAAAAATGGTAAAGATCATAATAAAAACTGTAATTAAGGAGTAAAGCAATTGGCGTTTAATTTTTTTAAAAAAAAAGACCCTGGCAAAAAAGAAACGGCAAAAAAAGGAAAAGGAACCAACATCTTTTCAAGCCTGAAAACCGGATTGTCAAAAACAAGAAAGATTTTAACAACAGATATCAATGATCTCTTTTCTTCTGGTAAATCCATTGATGAAGCTCTTTTTGATGAATTGGAAGAAATATTGATTTCATCTGATCTGGGTGTTGATGTCACCTTTAAAATGATGGAAAAAATAAAGGGCCACGCCAAAAAACTGACCCGTCCCGAAGAGCTCAAACAAGTGTTAAAAGATGAATTAATGGGATTGTTCCCAAACCCTTCGGGTAATGATAATTTAGAAATGAAAAACGGCCACCCCATTCCCAAACCATATGTAATCATGGTTGTTGGCGTCAATGGCACCGGCAAAACCACTACTTTGGGAAAACTTGCCATGAAATTCACATCCCAGGGCAAAAAAGTGCTTATTGCTGCAGCGGACACCTTCAGGGCAGCTGCCATTGAGCAGGTTGAAATCTGGTCAAACAGATCCGGTGCTTCCATTGTCAAACATAAAGAAGGGGCTGATCCGGCAGCAGTTGCCTATGATTCTGTTGAAGCATCTCTAGCCAGGAATATTGACATTGTATTAATTGACACCGCAGGAAGGCTCCATACACAAAAAAATCTGATGGAGGAACTTAAAAAAATCAAACGCTCCATAAACAAAAAGCTGCCAGGTTCACCCCATGAGGTTTTAATGGTGTTAGATGCTACCACAGGTCAAAATGCCATTTCCCAGGCAAATTTGTTTAATGACGCTGTCGGACTTACCCAAATTGCATTGACAAAACTTGACGGAACAGCCAAAGGCGGTATTATTGCAGCCATCGCAAGTACAATGGAGCTGCCTATAAAATATATTGGCGTGGGTGAACAGATTGAGGATCTTCAGGAATTTGATCCCAAGCTCTTTATTAATGCATTATTTGATTAAGCCATTATCAAGGAATTATACATGTTTGGGATTAATAATTTTAAAGGATTTAGAATTACCGCCATTATTCCAATCCCACTCAGGGCATAGATACTGTCTAAATGGGGAACCTTTCTTTTTACCGGAACAATCAGGTGCCTCATTTTGACCTTGGCTGCTGCGATAACGACGAGCACATAAAGGCTGAATGAAATGGGCGGAGACTTATTGCAGACGCTTTCCTGATTAATTATATTGGTTTTGGGTTAAAACTTACCTTTGAAAAACAAAGGAAATAAGCGAACATCTGGGAGGCACTTATGAGTGGACAAATCACAATTTCCATCTGGTTGTTTTTCTTTCTCATCTTCATTTCAGCCATAGCCTTGCTTGATCGTATCCTCATTCCAAGCAGCAGGTGGTTTCTTCGCAGACGTATCAACAGGGTTATAGAAGAGATAGGAACACGGCTTGATATTGGAATAAGGCCGTTTCAATTAACCAAACGCCAGGTTTTGATTGATCGCTTATCCTATGATCCAAAAGTAATAGAGGCTATCAAAACATATGCAGATGAAAAAGATATGCCCCTTGAGGTGGTTCAAAAAAAAGTGTCCACTTACGCAAAAGAAATTGTGCCCTCGTTCAATGCCTATTTTTATTTCAGAATTGGATATTGGATTGCAAAAAAAATAGCCCGTCTTTTATATCGTGTTCGAGTAGGGCTCTTTGAAGATGATCAATACAAAAAAATTGATACTGATTCCACTGTTGTTTTTATTATGAATCATCGATCAAACATGGACTATATTCTCGTGGCCTTTCTGGCTGCTGAAAGGACAACACTTTCCTATGCCGTTGGTGAATGGGCCAAAATTTGGCCGCTGCATATGTTATTTCGGTTCATGGGCGCTTTTTTTGTGAGAAGAAATTCTGGAAATGCTTTATATAGAAGGGTTCTGGAACGATACATCCATATGGCTACCCAGCAGGGTGTATGCCAGGCGGTTTTTCTTGAAGGCGGTCTCAGCAAAAATGGTAATATCCAGGAACCCAGACTTGGCCTGGTTGACTACATGCTTCGTGGTTTTAATCCTGAAAAAGACCGTGATATCATTTTTATACCTGTTGGCATCAACTATGATCGCACCATTGAAGACAGAAGCCTTTTAAGGTCACTAAACGCTAACTCGCACAAGAGAACCCTTTGGTTTATTTTCAAAACTTCTGTTTTATTTATTTTAAAAAACATCACCCAGATGTTGCTCTCCCGATGGCGCCGATTCGGATATGCATGTGTAAATTTTGGAAAACCGGTTTCAACAAAGGATTATGCAAAAAAGCATAGAATTGATTTTATAAATTTGCCCCGTAAAAAAAGATTTTCTGAAATCAAAAAACTCTGCGACATATTAATGGGAAACATTTCTGATGTTGTTCCCATCGTTCCTGTATCCTTGGTATCTAAAATATTTTTAGAAAATCTTGACAAAGAGCTTAGTATTTCAGACATTGAATATGAATGCGGCGCAATTTTATTGCAAATTAAGAAAAATGGTGCACCGGTTATTGAAACGGCTCACAGCACAAGAAAACTTGCAATTTCTGAAGCCATTTCATTGATGTTGCTTCGAGGCATGATAAAACAAACAGGTGATATATTTACCTGTAATGTATCAGAAACCAATCTTTTACAATATTATGCCAATTCACTTAACCAATGGTTATAGGAGGCATAATGAAACTTTCACGCAAAGAAATCAAATTATTACTAACCGAATGGAACCTTGCCTGGGAAAAATATGACCTTGATAAGGTCATGTCTCTTTTCCATGAGGACGTTTTTTTTGAGAACTGGACCGGGGCTTATATAAAGGGGGCAAAACCGCTCAGAAAAGCCTGGGAACCATGGTTTAAAAATCATGGCAACTTCCGGTTCATGGAAGAAGAAACCTTTATTGATGAACAGCACCAGAAAGTTCTATATCGATGGGTTCTTGAATGGCCTTCATCAGAACCCGGATTTGAAAATAAAACAGAAATCAGAAAAGGTGTTGATGTGATGCATTTTCAGGAGGGAAAGATTATTTGCAAACTCACTTATTCAAAAACAACCATTGAAATTGATAACAAGAGAGTACCCCTGCATTTATAACTGATTTTTAAGCATATTTTTAAAAAGGGTTTCATCCAGTATTTGAATGTCCAGTTTTTTAGCTTTTTCAAGCTTGCCACCGGCCTTTCCGCCTGCAATGAGAAAATCTGTTTTTGAACTGATGCTTGCTTTGATATCCGCACCAAGAGATTCGAGTATTTCTTTAGCCTCGTTTCGTGTCATGGCTTCAAGTGTGCCTGTTAGAACGATTCTTTTTTTGTAAAACATGTTGTTATCTGATTTTAGGCCAATAGGCTGATCATTTGTAAGAATAACACCGCTGCTAATAATATTATTTATATTCATGTGATTTTCAGAATTCGAAAAAAACCGACACACCGATGATGCGGTCTCAGGACCGATACCATTAATTTTCTCCAGCCTTTCGTTACCTGCCTCCATAATATCCGAAAGGCCTGAAAATCGTTCTGAAATTAATCTGGCAGCATTTTCTCCTGTATGATCAATGCCCAAGGCATAGATAAAACGCCTCAAAGATATCTTTTTTGAACGCTCTATTGCTAGGATCAGGTTGTTTGCTGATTTGTCAGCCATTCGGTCAAGACTGGCGAGTTTTTCTTTTTTAAGTAAAAAAATATCTGTAAAGGATACAAGCATCCCTTTATCCACTAATTGATCAACAATCTTGGATCCGAATCCATCTATATCAAAGGCCTTTTTGGAAACAAAATGCTTGAGCCTTTGTTTTAACTGGGCTTGACATGAAGCATTGACACACTTGCTGATATGAGATTTATCACGTTTGAATTTTTCTGTTTTACTCTGGCATACAGGACAATGATCCGGCATTTCAAAAGTGATTTCATCACCCTTTCTTTTGGATGAAATAATTTTCACCACCTTGGGTATTACATCCCCTGCCCTCATCACCAGAGCAGTGTCACCAATACGGATATCTTTTCGTTTAATTTCATCCTCGTTGTGCAGGGTTGCTCTTGAAACCATTGCACCGCCTATATTGACCGGTTCAAGCACTGCCACGGGGGTTAGGGTTCCTGTCCTACCTACCTGGACAATGATATCCTTAATGGTTGTTGTTTTCTGCATGGCCGCAAATTTATAGGCAATGGCCCATCGGGGGCTTTTTATTTTTTCACCCAATTGGCGTTGAAAAAAAATATCATCCACTTTGATCACCATGCCGTCAATTTCATAGGGAAGATTATTCCTCATCGTTTCAAGGTCTTTATAAAACTTTAAAACATCCTCTATTGTTACATTGGATTGTATGTGGGGATTGACAGGGAAACCGAATTTTTTCAATGTCATGAGAATCTGTGCCTGGCTTTGAAAAGCAATTCCCTGTACAAGTCCTAAGCCATAAACAAATATATCGAGCGGTCTTGTGGCTGTAATTTTGGAATCCAATTGTCTTAATGACCCTGCTGCAGCGTTTCGAGGATTGGCAAATACACTTTCTTCCTGATCAAGGCGCATTTTATTCAGACGGTTAAAATTTGGCCGGGTGATTATCACTTCACCTCTTACTTCAAGCAGGCTTGGTGCTTTAATTTTATTTTCATAAAGTTTCAATGGAACTGAATGGATCGTTCTTATATTTTCAGTGATAACCTCACCTGTGACCCCGTCACCCCGGGTGATCGCCTGGACAAGTAATCCATTTTCATATTTCAACTCAACGGCAACGCCATCCAGCTTAGGTTCGGCCGTATATGCCACTTTTTCCACATTTAAATTCTTAAGAATTCGTTTGTTAAAATCCTTTACATCCTCTTCATTAAAGGCATTGTCTAGGCTTAACATTGGAATTGAATGATCGGCCTGTTTAAAACTGCTTAGAGGTGGAGCTCCCACTCTTTTAGTTGGAGAATCAGGTGTGGAAAATTGAGGAAAGGCATCTTCAATTTCAATGAGTTTTTTAAGCATCTCATCATATTCGATGTCTGAAATCACGGGATCATCGAGAACATGGTATTGATAGCTGTGCTCAGCCAATTCCTTTTGAAGCCTTCTGGCCTCTTTTTTTATCACATCATTCATTTTCATTTAATTTGTGGACAAAAGTCATGATGGCGTTACAGGCATTTCTTCTGGCAAGTTTAAATGTCTTATTCCTGAATCCCGAGTCCCAGTTTTTTGATGCCACACTGTCTGATACCACAAGGATTCCTGCTATGCTCACCTGTCGATAGCCGGCAACAGAAAAAAGAGCAGAACTTTCCATTTCAACTGCATCTGCTCCAAGATCTTTATAATATTCTATCTTATTTTTTGTCTCTCTGTAAATGGCATCTGTGGTCCAGATAGTCGCTTTTTTAATATCATTTCCAAAGGAGCTGAGATGGCTTGATAAATGATCAGTTAAATTCAAATCAGGCACTGAAACAGGTTTTTTTTTGTCCAGAACTTTGTAATTTGCAGAGGTACCTTCATCCACTATGGCCTTATATGGGACAATGATATCGCCTATCTCTAATTGATCAGTTACAGCCCCACACCAGCCAAGAAAAATAATTTTGTCTGCACCTTTTGCAATTAACGACTCCAACAGCATGGCAGCATAGGGAGCGCCGACAAAGGGCCCTGCAATACTAATTCCCTCTTGTTTACCTTGAAGGGTGATAAGGCTGCCTGTGAAAAAAGGGGAAATCCGTGGTTTGACAATATGTGAATTGATTAGCTTAAGATCAGGCAGACAACTTACCATAACAGCTATAGAGCCCAACTTTTCCCCTTTGCGTGCGCCATAAGGTGGTATTATGGATTCATTATCCAGGTCCGACCATGTCGGATAAGTCATCCTTTACCTCATCAATAATATCGTAAATCCACATAACGTCTTCAATGGAAAGCCTTCCTGCTTTTGATGGTGCCCTGTCAGATCCGTCTTTTTTTTTCAAAATTCTAGGACCTAACTGAACTTTTGGTTCACCTTCTCCATACTGATGGATTGAAATAAGGAGACCGGT
The DNA here is from genome assembly GCA_964455805.1 of uncultured Desulfobacula sp. Lineage (GTDB taxonomy): Bacteria > Desulfobacterota > Desulfobacteria > Desulfobacterales > Desulfobacteraceae > Desulfobacula. Next base: position 48,208 of record CAYVZG010000023.1, on the reverse strand, counting down.
CTCCTCGTTTTTCCACTCTTTTATTTTTTTGTCCTTTTCAGGATCATATCCTGCCATAACTTATTCTCCCAAACCATATCATTTTAAATCAAAGAAAAATCCGCGATATTTTTAAACAAATCCGAAACAAAAGATAATAAAGCAATCCTGTTCTGCCTTAATTTTTTATCTTCGGTCATGACCATCACATCTTCAAAAAACGCATCCACAATAGGCCTTAAACCGGCAATGTGAGTGAGTGCAGTATCATAATCTCCTTTTTTAATCAAATCCCCGACCAAGAGGCGCACTCTATCTGCTGCATTGAATAAACCCTTTTCTGACGGATCCTGTAAAAGGTTTTCATCCACAGCCACCTGTGTTAATTCATTTGATTTTTTAAGAATATTTTCAACCCGCTTAAAGGTAATGGAAAGGGGTTCAAAATCAGGTTCTTTTCTTAAGGAATCCAGCGCCTTAACCCTTAAGACAACATCAGGGACATTGTCAAATGATGCCCATAGGGCCGAATTAACTGCTTCTTTGGAAAATCCCTTGTCAGTGAGGATATTCACCATCCTGTTTTTAAGAAATTCCTGTATTTTTAAGGATGTATCTTTCCTGACAGCCTCATTTTCAATATAAGGCTCAAGTCCTTTCTCGATCAAGGCGGTTAAAGAGACTTCCATGTTTTCCTGGAGCATAATCTGAATAATGCCGATTCCCTGCCGTCTGAGTGCGTAAGGATCTGCACCGCCCGTAGGGATCAAATCCACTGAAAAACAGCCGCAAATTGTATCAAGTTTGTCTGCAATGGCCAACAGACAGGCGGTGGGATTTTCAGGTAATGGTCCACCGGAATAAACAGGCCTGTAATGTTGCTCAATAGCAAGGGCAACCGTTTCTTTTTCAGAGGCGTTTTGGGCATAGACTCTGCCGATAATACCCTGAAGCTTTGTAAATTCAATTACCACCTGACTGACAAGGTCAGACTTGCAGATTTGTGCGGCCCTTGAAACATCCTGTTTTAAAATCTCTTTATTGTCATAGGATGATTCACTAACTAAATATTCCACAAATTCATTTATTCGTTGCGTTTTATCATACACCGAGCCCAGCTTTTCCTGAAAAGTGACATTTTTAAGCTTGTCCGTAAATTCATCTAAAGAAGATTTACAATCCACTTCATAGAAAAATTTTGCGTCGGAAAGTCTTGCCCGCAAAACTTTTTCATGCCCTCGAGCCACAAGCTGCATATCTTTTGGATTTGTATTGTTAACAGCTATGAACAGAGGTTTTAAATTATTATTTTCATCCACTAAAGCAAAATATTTCTGGTGTTCCCTCATTGCCGTAATTAAAACCTCATCCGGTACCTCAAGAAATTCATCATCAAAGGTGCCCACTACAGGAAACGGAAATTCCACAAGATTTGTTACGAGATCAATCAATTCATTATCTTCAAGAATCAAAGAATCATGCGCTTTAGCGCAGGCCTCAATCTCTTTTATCAGGAGAGCCTTTCTTTTCTTAATATCCGGAATAACACCGGCCGACTCTAGAACCTCATTATACGTGGCAGCCGATTTTACCTTGTATTTGCCCGGATGCATGAAAGGATGCCCTAATGTATAGGAGACAGATTTAATATTGCCCACTTTAAAATCAAGTTTTTGCTCTCCCAAGAGCCCTAACAATGAAATAATGGGCCGGGCAAAACTGATGGAAAGATTTCCCCATCTCATACTTTTTGGAAAAGGAATGGATAAAATTTGTTTTTCCAGAACACCTTCAAGAATGGAGACACGAGACTGGCATTCTTCTGCAACAACTGCTGTCAGATACCGGCCTTTTTTAGTCTCTTGAACTTTAATTTCATCAAGGGAAAGCCCGGCTTTCGCTGCAAATTTTTCTGCGGCAATAGTAGGGTTGCCCTTTTCATCGAATCCCACCTTTTCCGGGGGGCCTGTGATGGTTGTGGTTTTTGGGTTCTGCATGTCTGCCACGTTTTCGACAATCAATGTCAGACGCCGGGGGGTTCCTAATGTCCGGGCATTTCCATGGTCAATTCTAAAATTGCCCAAAGCTAACAGAATATTTTTCTTAAAGGCATCCAATGCGGGATTAATATACCCAGCCGGAATTTCTTCAGTTCCAATCTCAATTAAAAGTGTATCCATTTAATTTACACCTCCCTCTTTCAAAAGCGGATGCCCCATTTCTTTACGTTGTTCAATATAAGCCTTGGAAGCTTCCCTTGCAATATTCCTGATCCGTTTTATATAACCTGTTCTTTCCGTCACACTGATAGCGCCCCGGGCATCTAAAAGATTAAAGGCATGGGAACATTTCAAGCAATATTCATAGGTGGGGATAACAAGCCCCTTTTTTATTATTCGATAGGCCTCTGTCTCATATTTTTTAAACAAATCAAACAGCATATCCACATCAGCAATTTCAAAATTATAAGTAGACTGCTCTACCTCCTGCATATGGTATACATCCCTGTAGGTCACCTCATCATTCCATTTGAGATCAAATACATTATCGACGCCTTGAAGATACATGCAGATTCTTTCAAGACCATATGTCAATTCAACCGGTACCGGTTTTACTTCTACACTCCCCGTTACCTGGAAATAAGTAAACTGTGTCACTTCCATGCCATCTAGCCAGACTTCCCAGCCAAGACCGGAAGCGCCAAGGGTTGGTGATTCCCAGTCGTCTTCTACAAACCTGATATCATGTTCAAGAGGATCCACACCCAGGGCTTTCATGGAGTCCAGATATAATTGCTGAACATCGGGTGGTGACGGTTTTAAAAGTACCTGGTATTGGTAATAGTGCTGAAGCCTGTTTGGATTCTCCCCGTATCGCCCGTCTGTAGGTCGTCTTGAAGGCTGCACATATGCCACGTTCCAAGGTTCCGGCCCGAGCGCCTTTAATAATGTAGCCGGATGGAATGTTCCAGCACCCACTTCCATGTCATAGGACTGTATGAGTACACAACCCTTTTGAGCCCAGAAAGTATTCAAAGTTAAAATTACATCTTGAAAATTCATTTTACTCCATTTTTTCAATAAAAATTTATGGTTAAAATTATATTATCCCTTTTCTCTCAATTTTGGTATCAAGAATTTTTGCCGTCTCAACAGACCCAAGTATTTCTTGCCAGAATAATTTTAGGCTATCTATATTCGCTTTTTCTCCGATTGACCAGAGACACCCCCCCCCACCGGCACCTGTAAATCTGGCGCCGCAATCACAATCAATGGCCATTTCAAACATTTTTTTACCTAGCTTGTCAAGCACATCAGGGGTCATGTCAAGCCTTAATTTTGTCTCCTGGTTCATAAAATTTGCTGCCTGCCTGAAATTTTTATGCTTTACCGCTTTTGAAAACGCCTTTGTTAATTCCACTATTTGGGTAAACTCAGATCTTGTTTCTCCCCGGACAAAAGAATTTATCCATTGTGTATTAATATCTTTTGATACATGGGGCACTCCGCAATAGGCAATCAGAATATTGGAATTAAAACTATCCGTATCACCTTTGTTTTCAAAAAAAGGTATCCTTTTAAATTCAGGATGCCTATCTCCCATTTTCCAAATCCATTGATTCACCCCGCCAAAGGCCGCTGCAAGTTGGTCCTGCATACCACAGGGGACCCCTGCCACACTGGATTCGATATAATGAGCAAGCCAGGCAATCTGTTCAGGTTCTATATTTTTATCAAGTGCTTTATTAAATGCCGCTATAATAGCCACAGCTGCTGAAGAAGATCCTCCTAAAGCGCTTCTGGGGGGTGAGGATGATTCAATATTAATATGAACACCATGGGCATTAAAATATTTGGCTATGGCAATCATCAAGCCCATGGGATGATCAAATCGTGCTTCGTCTTTTTTAAAAATGACACTTTCAAAACCCCTGGACGAAATCTTTACATATCCTTTTTCCCAGGGAAAAAGACTGACTTTTGTCCTTAAGCCCAGGGCAATATTAAAACTTCCAGGGTTAAGGTTTTGCAAGGGCAGATAAAAAGTACTGATATCCAGAGTACCACCTAAATCCACTCTGCATGGAACAGATGCTTCTATATGATTTTTTTCAAGTATTTTGTTAAAGTTCATATTTCGTGCCTTATCCGGTCAAGAAATTGCAAGCTTTTGAGCTCTCTTCCCATATAAAAGGGAATAAATGCTTCCACCATTTTTTCACCTTCTATGATGGCTTCTTTTGAAAATTTTATTCTGTCTGCCCTGCTTATATCGCTTGTGTTTATCCAGTTGATCTGTTTTAAGGTGCCCTTTGTAACCAGTAGCCCATATTTTGATATTTTGTTAATACAGTTTTTGCAAACAATTCGACCTTCTTGAAAATCAAACCAGACTTTCTTTTGATTTATTTTATCTACAGGTGTTTTACACTGTTCACAATTTTCTATATTTGGGAAAAATCCGGACAGACTCATAAAACGGATCTGAAAAAAAAGACTGATCACCTCTTTAGTCAGATTACCTTTATTCAATGCATCAAGGGAAAACAATAATAGATGATAAAGGCCTGATTGTTGTTTGTTTTCCTCCAGCCAATAATGCATTACTTCTGCCCAATAACTTGCATAAGCAGTTTTAAATACATCATATCGGATATTTGCAAATCCATTTTCAAGATCGGCATGGGACAATATGGTCATGCCATCTTTCTTTTTTTTGGGGTAAGTGCATTGGATATGGTTCACCGAAAATAGATCCAATGCACCGGAAAAACGCTTAATACTCTTTTTCGCATTTTTTGCTATCACGGATATCTTACCCTTTGATTCTGTTAAAAAACTAATGATAAAATCATGATCGCTATATTCAATTTTCCTAAGTAAAATGGCGTTGGTAAGAAATCCAGGCATATGATACCCGCCCTAAAGATCTAAAAGTTGTGTGGCTATCATGAAATAGCAATACACACTCACAATATCAATTGAGGTTGTGACAAAGGGTCCGGTTGCAACGGCAGGATCGATATTGATTCTTTCAAAAATGAGTGGAACCATTGAACCCACTAACGCCGCTATGGACATGGACGTTATTATGGCAAGTCCCACAGCAACCGCTAATGGCAATGAAAACGGCTCGGCAGTAAAGGTTATTTTTGCAATAACACCGATGAAAATACCGTATATGATACCCAGGATAAGCCCTACTGCTAATTCTTTTAGCACTACTTTGGAAAAATCCTGAAGGTTAATTCTACCGGTGGCAATACCCCGGACAACAATGGTTGAACTCTGGGTACCAATATTTCCCCCCATTCCCATAATAACGGGAATAAACGCGGCAAGTGTTGTGAATTTTGCCAGATCCGCCTCAAATCCCCCGATGATAAAAAAAGCGGCCACGCCTCCTAAAAAGCTTGCAAATAACCATGGAAGACGAATACGGGTGCCTCTTAAAACCGTTTGTGTTTCAATATATTCCTCACCGACTCCTGCCATTTTTAAAATATCTTCGGTGGCGGCTTCGTGAAGAATATCAATCACATCATCTACTGTTACAATCCCCACAATCCGGTTATCATCATCAACAACAGGAATGGCTAAATAATCATATCTTGATACAAGCCTTGCTACTTCTTCTCTGTCTGTATAGGGTTTTACAGTGACAAGATCCTGGGCCATAAATTCTTTTAATGGTTTTTCCGGATGAACAACCACCAATTGTCTCAATGAGCTTACCCCGACAAGTTTTCCATATTCATCAACAACGTAGATATAAAACGGCATCTCAACATCCAGATATTTGTTCTGTAATGCGTCAATAACCTGTTTTGCGACAACTTCCTCTTCCAATGCGACAAAATCAGTTACCATCAAGCTTCCGGCAGTATCTTCGTCATAGCTCAGCAATTGCTCAATATTATCGGATTCTTCTTTCTGCATTTTTGAAAGGATTTGATCTGAAAGGTCTTCATCCAGGATGGTTAAAAGTGATGCTGCATCATCAGAGGGCATATGATCGAATATATCCACAAGTTTAGTAAATTCTACATTTTTTACAAACTCGAGAAAAAGGACCTCATCAAGCGTTGAAAACAGGACACCGATTTGTTCCGGATCCTCCATAAGGTTGAACAATTTTTTCCGGTTGTCAGGAGTCAGGACTTCAAAAGCAATGGAAAGATCTGCCATATGGGTTTTACTTATAATATTAAGTAATTGTTTGGTTGCACCACGTCGCAGCAGCCTTTTCAAACTGGCAGTCAAAAGTTTTATCTTTTCATTGTGCATAATCTTCCCTTATAAAATAAGCAAAAACCTGTTTAAAGCATGATTTTTATATGCGCATTTTTCTTTAATGATTCAAGCCAGGATTCAAATTTATTCTTAGCCTGTTCGCTGTATAAAATATCATGAATTTCATCACGAGCCTGCTCATAAGTTTTGTTGCCGTCCATAATAATATTTTCTACATAGAAAATTTGGAAGCCCTGGGCCGTTGAGATAACGTTTGAATAATTTCCTGCCTCTAATCCAGATATAATTTCTTTAATATTCTCAGAAAAATTATTGATGTCAAATATCCCAAGATCTCCCCCTTCGGATGCATTAGGTAACAATGAGTATTCTTTTGCAAGGGCTGAAAAATCATTGCTTGCATCAAGTTTTTTTTTAATATCTTTAATTTCCTCCTCATTGTTCATAAGGATATTTCTTAAATGATACTTTTTGGTACCGGAATATTTTTGAGCATTGGTATCATAATATTTTTTTATTTCAGAATCAGTGACAATTACCTTTGATTTTACAACATGATTAATCAACTTGGAGTGCAAAATCTGCTTTTCAATATCTTTGCGGTACTCTTTTATATTGCGCCCCTCTTTTTTTAACGCAATTTCAAACTCCTCCTGGGTGAGTGATTGTGACTTTTTTACATTTTCCAGGGCATTTTCAACCTCAAAATCTGATACTTTTAAACGATACTTTTGAGCTTCCTGCTGGGTCAATGACCTGTCAACCATGGCCATGAGTATTTTATTATTAATTTGTTTTATCGCTTCTTTTTTCTGTTCATCCGAATATCCTGAAGACTCCATATTTTTAATGTATGGTGCAGTTTCCTTACTCAACTGAAACCACGTGACAATATCATTATTCACAATGGCAACAATTCTGTCGATAACCTCGGCCGATATAGACCCGCAAAAACCCATTACAATTAAAGAAAAAATAACCCCATTAATTGTTTTTCTCATTTTTATTTCCCTCACTCTTTTCGATAGCCATTAAAAAAATTTTCAATTTTTCATTATTGATTTGCACTGGATAATCTTTGGAAAGATTTTGTATCCATTCATCGTATTGTTCCTGTGACTTCTGCAAGCGAAGACGGAATACCAGCTCTTTTTCATTGTCAATCCGGTTTAAACCAATCGTATTCTCACTATTATTATGGATATCTGACATTTGATATTTTTTATAGAATTCCACAAGGTCCTGTGCATTGATTTCTATTTTCTGTTTTAATTCCTGATCAATCAGCTTATCCATGATCATATTTTCCTTGAATCTTTTTTTCCATAATGGATAAGAAATGGCATTTTTTATTAAAACCTGTTTGAAACTGTCTCCGGGATACATTTTTTTGAATTCATCTTCCGCTGCGCCAGCCTCCTTATCCGTTACTATAATACCTTTATCGGCAGCTGCAGTGAGAAGAAGGATCTCCCTGGAAAGCGTTCGAACAAGATCAATCACCATTTCATTATATCTAACTGGGTTTTCATCAATATCATATGGATATGCCGCCCTTTTAAGGTCAAGTTCTTCTATAAAATCTGAACTGGTAATTATAATTGAAGCGGTTTTAATTAAAAACGCGGAATCTTCTCCTTTTTCAGGTCCATCGCACCCAAAAAGAATAAGTGCCAGGCATAGAAAAAGGCAGCCATTGAAATGCTTTTTTAAATCCGTCATCAAAATTTATAATCCCTACCTCATTTTTTTATCCACAACACCCTATTCCAAAATTAATAACGATAGCATTACACTATATTTTGTGCAAGACAAATAAGGCCGGATAAATGTTAAGGATTGTCCTGTGCAACCTGCCTTGTACCGGAACTATAATTTATCTTATTACAATGCAAATCCGTTTGCATTAAATTGAGGATGGCGCAATCAAATATCTTAAAATCAATTTTTGCATTGATTTGTCTTAAAAAGTATGGGAGTTCTTTGGCAGTGAAACAAAATTGGAGATTTTTTCAATGACTCAAAAACCAACCTATGAACAATTAGAAAAAATAATCCAAATTGCAGAATCTGAAAAAGCGTATTCCAAATCTCTTTTGAAAGCCACTCTTGAATCCTCATCCGAAGGGATTCTTGTAGTGGATAATAATGGCACCTGGACAGAATTTAATCAAAAATTTCTTGATATCTGGAATATCTCCGAATCAGCCGGTGAATCTAACAATATCAATACCACCTTTGATTTTGTGGCCAAAAATATTATAGATTCCAAAGTCTTTCTGTCCAAAATTCATAACCTTGAGAATCATCCGGATAAAACTTTCCATGATATAATACCACTACGGGATGGAAGAATTCTTGAACAGAACTCTCAGCCTCTGTGGTTAGGTGAGAAAATTGTTGGAAGAGTATGGAATATTAAAGATATCACCGATGAAAAGCAAACAGAAAAAGAGTTACGGTCATCTCAAAAAAGATTTCTTACAGTATTGAACAGTATTGATGCAACCGTTTATGTTGCAGACCTGAATACATATGAAATTATTTTTATGAACAACCACATGAAAAAGGTTTTCAAAAGGGATGCCACAGGTGAAATATGCTGGAAGGTTTTTAGAGAGAATTCAAGGCCATGCAGCCATTGCACAAATGCCAAACTGCTTGATGAAAATAACAAACCTACCGGCGTCTGTATCTGGCAGGGCCAAAACCCTTTTAATGGGAGATGGTATATAAACTATGACAGGGCTATAGAATGGACAGATGGACGGATGGTCAGACTTCAAATTGCCATAGATATCACGGCCCAGAAACAGGTTGAAAAAAAATTATTAAAAAGTGAAGGGCAGTATCGCGCATATTTTGAAGGTATTTTTTCCGGAACTTATATTTCAAGTCCAGAAGGAAAGCTGATTGCCTGTAATAGGGAATACAAAAAAATTTTTGGATTCGAAAGCACTCAGCACGCATTGGAAACCCCGATCCAAGATCTTTTAGTTAATCCTAAAGAGAGATTTACTTTTTTAAATCTTCTAAAGAAAGAAAAACAAGTAACCGGTTATGAACCCAATTTAAAAAAAATTGACGGCACACCTCTTCACTTGATTGAAAATTCTTCAGGTGTGTTTGATAAAAAAGGAAATCTGACTCAAATCAGAGGATTTCTATTAGATATTACAGAGCAGAAAAAACTTGAAAGTCAATTAATGCAAGCTCAAAAAATGGAAGCCATAGGGACGCTTGCAGGAGGAATTGCCCACGACTTCAACAATATTCTAGCAGGTATTTTTGGATACGCACAACTGGCTGAAATACATATCAATCAACCTGAAAAATCAAAAAAATACATTGACCAATTAGTTAGAAGCGGACAAAGAGCAGCTGAATTGATAAGACAGATATTAACTTTCAGCCGTCAGTCTGAATTTAAGAAACGTCCTTTGAGTGTCTATGCCCTATTAAAAGAAGCCCTTAAATTGATCCGATCATCAATACCCTCAAATATAAAAATCAATGAGAATATTTCTTCCAAAGCGATGATTATAGCAGATCCGACTCAAATCCATCAGGTCATCATGAATCTTTGTACCAATGCATATCAGTCCATGGGTGATGAGGGAGGAATATTGACAGTGAGCTTACAAGAGATAGAAATTACCAGTCATCAAAGTTTTCCAAATCTTAATATCTTATCAGGTAAATATATTCAACTTGAAGTCATTGATACGGGTCATGGCATAAATGAAAAACATATGGAGAAAATATTTGATCCATATTTTACAACAAAAGAGACAGGTAAAGGAACTGGACTTGGCCTGGCAGTTGTAGATGGAATTGTCAAAAAACAAAACGGTTTTATTAAAGTTTTTAGCAAGATCGGCCACGGGTCCAGATTTCAAGTATTTTGGCCCATAATCAAGCAAAACCCCCCTCCTGCGGACTTTATTGAAAAAAAAATAGAATTATTCACAGGGACTGAAAAAATCATGATTGTGGATGATGAGCCTGATATTCTTAAAACCCTGCAATTATTTCTGAAAAAAAGAGGATATAAAACTCAAGCGTTTAATGACGGTGTGTCTGCTTTACATGCCTTTAAACAAAATCCTGATGAATTCGATCTAATTATCACGGACATGGCAATGCCCAATATGGCTGGTGACAAATTATCCCGTGAAATTTTAACCATTCGAAAAAGCATGCCCATCATTCTTTGTACCGGTTTCAGCGAAGCGATTTCTGAAGACAAAGCACTGGATATGGGCATCAGCAGATATGTACAAAAACCCGTAAGGGGATCAATAATGACAGCCATTATCCGTGAACTATTGGATAAAAAAATCATCAATTGAAAAAATGGCAGGCTGTCAAATGGTTTGGATCTTCTCTGTTTAAAAGTAATATGGGCTCTTTTTTATAACAGATATCTTTAACATACATACATCGGGTATTAAAACTGCACCCGGCAGGGGGATTTTCCACAGAAGGCACTTCGCCTTTTAAAATAATCCCTTTCCGGGAGGATGTTGGATCCGGTCTGGGGATAGAAGATAAAAGCGCCTTGGTATATGGATGTAAACTATTATGATAAATAGAATCCGCATCTGCCGTCTCAACGATTTTACCCAGATACATAACGGCAATCCTGTCAGAAATATGTTTTACAACAGATAAATCATGGGAGATAAATATATAAGCCAGGCCCATTTTCTGCTGTAGTTTTAGTAAAAGATTTAAAATTTTGGATTGGACAGAAACATCTAATGCTGATACGGGTTCATCGCAAATAATAATCTCCGGTTCCAGGCTGATGGCTCTTGCAACACCAATTCTCTGGCGTTGTCCGCCGGAAAATTCATGGGGAAATTTTAAAAGGGCTTCAGGTAAAAGGCCTACCCTTTTAATCAAAGAGATAATCTGTGAATCCAAATCTTTTACTTTTTCCCCATGAATTATATATTTTTCTTGGAGGATCTCCTTGACCGTCTGCCGGGGATCCAATGATTCAAAGGGATCTTGAAATATCATTTGTAAATTTAAGGCCAATTTTTTTCTTTGACTTGAGTTAAGGAGGGAAACATTCTGGCCTTTTATAAGAACTTTGCCCTCAGATGGATGATATAGACCTGCTATACATCTTGCCAATGTTGTTTTGCCGCAGCCTGATTCTCCGACAATACCCAGGGTTTCTCCTTTATTCAGTGAGAATGAAACACCGTCAAGGGCATAAACCCAGCCCGTGCGTCTTAGAAACACACCACCTGTTACAGGGAAATATTTTTTGAGATTTTCAACTTCAAGTATTGTCATATCTCCACATGAGATCAAAAATTAATTTTCAATGCTGCGATATGAAAAAATCTTGCTTAGACTGATCCTGCAACTTTTTTACAATAATAAATTTTAGGAATGAATCTGTCTGGAGCTATAGAGCATAAAAAAAGGGATTTTCTAACCCAAGCATTAGAAAACCCCTTAAAAATCTTATTGAACACTTACGTTAACGGCTGCCGGTCCTTTCTGGCCATCTTCCACATCAAAAGTGACTTTATCGCCTTCGTTAAGTGATTTGAAACCTTCTCCATTGATGCCGGAATGATGAACAAATACGTCCGGTCCTTCTTCCTGCTCAATAAAGCCATACCCTTTTGAATCATTGAACCATTTTACAATCCCATTTGCCATAGTGACTTTCTCCTTACTTAAATTAAATAATAATAGTTTCAAACTTCAGGTCTTGCCACTTAACAGATGGGTCTTGCCTTTAGAACGAAACTGCTAAGCCTTTCTACAAAGGGCTTTCGTTGAGTATTATTGACTTTGAATTAAAAAATCAAGGTTTTTTTTAAATAAAATGACTTTTCCATTTTATTTGAGTTCTGCCAAATGGCAGGCTACGGTGTGATTTCGTCCCATTTTTCGTTCAAAAGGAACTATTTTCCTGCAAATGTCTTCAGCCTCTGGGCAACGGCCTGCAAACCTGCAGGCATTGGACATACCCCTTAATGGGGGGACATTGCCCTTAATTGTTGGCAGAATTGATTTGGGTTTTATTGCCCTGGATGGGATAGAGGCCAGCAATCCTTTTGTATAGGGATGACAAGGATGTTTAAACAAGGTTACAACATCTGCCTTTTCAGCCATCCGCCCGGCATACATGACTACAACATCATCACAGTTTTCTGCAATAACGCCTAAATCATGGGTTATTAAAATAACAGCCATGCCCGATTTTGTTTGAAGTTTTTTAATCAAATCCAGAATCTGGGCCTGGACAGTCACATCAAGGGCGGTGGTGGGTTCATCAGCGATCAGAATATCAGGCTCACAAGAAAGTGACATTGAGATCATTACGCGCTGCCTCATACCACCCGATAGCTGGTGTGGATATTTTCCCATTACTTTTTTCGGATCAGGAATCCCCACTTTTTCCAACATGTTATTTGCGGCTTTTTCCATTCTATTAAAGGACATTTTTGGAAAATGCAGTTTATACACCTCCATCATTTGTTTACCAATTTTTTGGACCGGGTTTAAGGCTGTCATTGGTTCCTGAAAAATCATGGAAATTTTTTTACCCCGGATTCGGTGCATGTCATCAACTGGTGCTTTTGAAATATCCATACCCTTAAATAAAATCTTTCCCTGGGTCATCCTTGAAACAGGTTTCGGCAGCAAGCGCATGATACTCAGCGCTGTGACACTTTTTCCACAACCAGACTCCCCTGCAATCCCCAGAACACTTCCCTTCTTCAATTGAAAATTCAATTGATCAACAGCCCTGACTACACCCATGTCTGTTTGAAACTCTATTACAAGGTCATGCACATTCAAAATTATCGGGTTTTCCAATCTGCCTCACTTTGTTTTGAATTGTTTATCCACGATTTCCACCGGTTTAAAATCCCTTTTACTTTTCATCGCTTTCAGGGTTTCATTTTTTTTCTGTGAATCTATCCAGAAAAGTCCCCCTGTTGTAGTTGAGAAGGGATCGAACAAATCCTCAGATCGACGGGTTCCATGAAATTCGGGCAATTGCATCCATCGCCAATAGCCCTGCCTGACATAGGGAACCATAAACGTGGGCACAAATGCCCCGGTTTCGTTGATGGCATTTTGGATCTGCAATGATAGTTCTATTCTCTGTTTTTCATTTAAGCTGGCTCTATATTTCTCAATCAATTCATCCAGCTTGGAATCATCCGTATTGGTAATATTGTTGGTCTGAGGTTTGTGAGCATTATCTGAATGCCATCCCTGCCAATAGGAGGGCCTTATATTGGTACCCCACCCCATCCATGCGACATCATGTTTTTTTTCCAGGATTTTTTTAAACATGGCTGTTGAATCAAGCCGTTCAAGTATAAGCTCAATCCCGGCTTTTAAAGCATCCTGTTTGAGCACCACAAGTCTTGGCATATGTTCTTCAGCTGTATAAGTGACCTTTATGGAAAATCTTCTTTTCCCCTTTTGCCAGATACCGTCTTTTCCCCTTATCCATCCGGCAGATGCCATTAAATCATCAACCTTTTGAATATCATATTTTCTCGGTTTAATGGTTGTATCAGTATATTGGCCATATCCGGAAAAGGCCTGGTCCAACCGGAAATAATCTTTTCTCAGCACATTATTTATGACTTTTTCTACATTCATTGCATGGGCAAAAGCATAGCATAGTCGTCTGTCCTTAAAAATTTCTTTATCCTGATTCAGCCACATGCCGTGGGATGGTCTTTCCTGATCATTAAAAAACCATATTTTTTTTACATATCCTTTTTGAAACAGAGATATTTTGGATTTCTGGTGCCAATATTTGGGGAAAATCATCATTATCGTATCCAATTGGCCTTTTTTAAAATATTCCCACTGAAGATTATTATCCCGGATAACTCTATACACAACCGTTTCAACATTAAATCTATTCTTAAAATATTTCCGGTTTTCTGCCCAGAAATTCTTTTTTTTTTGAAATTTAATAAATTTCCCTTTTTTAAACTCTTTGATCTGATAAGCCCCTGTATTGGGGACGATCTTCCAATTGTATTTTTGAACAAATGTTTCATCAAGCGTTCCAAAATAGTGTTCAGGCGTTGGTGAAATGCCCAGTTTCAAGTAAAGATCAGGCACGGCCTTGGTACTTTTCACTCCTATGGTATAATCATCATATACAATGACGGCCTGAATTTCTTTGGTGTAATAATCATTATACCAGGGTGCCAGGATGTGCTGGGAACGCATAAATTCAAGCGTATATACATAGTCCCAGGCTGTAACAGGTTTGTTGTCTGACCATCTTGCATCCTTATCCAGCTTAAAGTACATGGTTTTCTTATCATCCCCAAAGGCCCAATGGGTCGCAAGTTCGGGAATTATATTACGGGTATTGGGATGAATATTAATCAACGATAATTGGTTATCCAAAATAGCACTTCTAAATACGCCGTTTGAATCCGGTCCAATCACTCGAAAGGTCATGGGAAAACTAATTATGGCCAAGTGAAAGATACCTCCCTTTTGGGCTTTGTCAGATGAAAAAACCGGATCTGTCTCATTGGTCATCCATTTTACATGATCAGGTAAAACAGCATAGGTTTTCTCCTTTTTGGAAAGCACATTTTCTTTTAACACAACAGGAGGAGAATTTTCTTGTGTGTCATTGCTCCCGCATCCTGATGCACAAACACAAATCAGCAGAATCAGGCAAACCATAATTGGGTTGAATTTCATTTCATATCTCACTTACCAAATTGTTCTCCTGATAATCTTAGTCGCCGTCCAGCATTCTGCCAAGCCCACCGAGTACTGAGCCTTCTCCCTTACTGCTGCCGCCGGCTGAGGGTGCATGCTGGATAATCCGGTCGGCTAACCTTGAAAATGGAAGGCTTTGTAAATAAACAGAACCATGTCCACTTAAGGTTGCCAGGAATAATCCCTCTCCACCAAAAAACATGGATTTAAGGTTTCCAGCTCTCTGGATATCGTAATCAATGCCTGGACTGAACCCCACAATGCAGCCTGTATCCACCCGGATAGTTTCTCCCTGCAATTGCTTTTTAACTATCGTTCCGCCGGCATGTACAAAAGCCATTCCATCTCCCAAAAGTCGTTGGAGGATGAATCCTTCACCACCGAAAAAGCCTGCTCCAAGTTTTTTGCTAAACGCAATAGTCACCTGAGTACCCAACGCCGCACACAAAAAAGCATCTTTCTGGCAGATCAACTCCCCGCCTATTTTTGTCATATCAACGGGAATTATTTTTCCGGGATAAGGGGCGCTGAAAGCCACTCTTTTTTTGCCTTGTACCTGGTTTGTGAAATGAGTCATGAATAAAGACTCACCCGTTATTGCTCGTTTGCCGGCATCGAACAATTTGCCCATAAATCCTTTGTCCGGCTGGGAACCGTCTCCCATTTTTGCTTCAAAATTGATACCATCTTCCATCCAGTTCATGGCACCGGCTTCTGCAATAACTGTTTCACCCATATCAAGTTCCACTTCTACGGTCTGCATATCGTCCCCAAATATTTCATAATCAACCTCATGACATTTCATAAACACCTCCTGGGTATTAGGATTTTTTGATTAATCAAACTATTGCGACACTGATTATACACCTTTTAAGGGTTAATCTAAGCTTTAAATTTCAAATTAAATCGCATAGGTATTATAGAATATAATCCGGAAAAAGAACGTTTAATTTTAATTATTGATCGCGCTTTCTTAGGACAGTGACCGTCTCACCGCCGACTCCCCAATTGTCTGTGTCTACTTCATCTATGACAACAAAGGTTGTCTTGGGGTTCTTCCCAAGAACATTCTGAAGTAAATCGGTTGCTCCTTTTATTAACTGAGCTTTTTTTTCAGAGGTTACGCCTTCATTGGTTATTTTAATGTTTACAAATGGCATTTTTTTCTCCTCGATATGGATTAAATGAATTGCTGATTCGCTTTTGGTGGAATCATATCATAGGGTGACTTCTTAAAGTATCAGCATTGGTTTATTGTGAAATAAAATCGATAACTTCCTTCCACCAGTGAAGATCCGGGTCAACTGGCATTTGGTTATGGCCCGTATTTTTAAACAACCATAATTTCTTTTTTGTCTTTATTGAACCATATAATTTTTGACCATGCTGCACCGGTATAATCTCATCATTTTGGGCCAGTATAACGGCAATATTTCCTGAAAAACCTTGAAGGTTATCTATATTCCTGTATTTGTCTAAAACCAGACGACTGGCAGGAAGGTACCAATAGTGGGTTTGAGCCACCCCTGCCAGTGAATCCCAGGGCAAAAACAATACCAAAGCCTTAATGGGAATATTCGTTTTTTTTACCACACTGGAAACAACTCCGCATCCCAATGACTCACCCCATAAGAACAAGGGATCCCCATATTTTTGCCGGGCAATTTTTATTGTTTTAATGGCATCCTCTACAAGGGTTTTTTCACTGGGTGATCCGCCACGGCCCCCATATCCGGGATATTCAGCCAGAATAACCCGGAAGTTATGAATCGAGAGGGCCTTGGCATAAAAATTACGATGATAGGCCGTACCTGCATTACCATGAAACACTAAGATAGTACCCTTTACATCAACCGGTGCTTCCGGGTTGATAAATCCTTGGAAATTTTCAAAAGAAGGCCAATAGCGCAATCCTTCTTCAATGGCCCGGTCCTTTGACAATAGGGCTTTATCAGGCAGATAGAGCAATTTCCTTTGAAATATAAAAACAAAGGTGCACAGGGCAACATAACCGGTCAAAACATATAACAATATTTTCCAAATCATTTCAAAAAAACTCTTATTGAATGAAAGCGGGTTAATATTATAAATAGCGTAAACAATTGCAGGCCCGGATGTAATAAAAATGGTGTGGTATCCAACCTGAAATAATTTAAAAATCAAGTCGATAATTTCATATCAATGTTTCAAATTTGTGTAAAGTAATATGTAGGTAATTCATCATCTAAAAAATTTACACTAATTAAATTTCAGGTTTTAAAAAACAAACGGATTGCCACAGTGGAAAAGGGCATCTACTCAACAGGTCCTGAAGGGATTATTATACTTGATAAAAATTTTGAATTGAATAGTAAAATCATTTTTGTGGATGACTATAAAAATTAGGATTAAAAAAAGTCAGCAGCCGGGAGACTGATGCAGCAGTCGCTAACAGATTAACTGATACATCGGGAAAACGCTGAACAAGCTTTACAGGACAGTAAAAATTGGCATCGAAGTCTATCGGAAGCATCATTTAGCCATGGTTTGTGCTTTGAATGTTCTGATGAATTGTACGGCAATGAAGTATAATTTACAAAAAGAGTAAAGGAAAAGAATCAAAAAAAAAAATCCCTGTTTACAAATTATCCTCCGAGCAGCATGATGGATTAATTACCTGTTGCTGGACTGATATCACTGTTCATAATCCTATGCTGCAAGGAGGCGTTTTTAAAAGAGTGGAGAAATGTCTCTAACCAGGGGGATTATTTAAAAAATTCTTCCAACCCTTCCTGAGTAGGTTTCATTGATTTTGCCCCCTGGTTCCAGTTTGCAGGACAGACTTCACCGTGTTTTTCTGTGAACTGAAGTGCATCAACCATCCTTAGAGTTTCAGATACATTTCTGCCCAATGGTAGATCATTGACCACCTGGTGACGGACCACATGGTCTTTATCTAAAAGGAAAAGGCCTCTGTAAGCGATACCTGCACCTTCAACCAGGACATCATAATCCTTTGAGATGGTTTTATTCAAATCTGAGACAATGGGATATTCAACACCCTGAATCCCACCTTTGGATCTCGGAGTGTTCAGCCATGCCAGATGCGAGAAGTGTGAATCAATACTAACGCCGATAACCTTAGTATTTCGTTCCTCAAACTCTTTTAACCGTTCGCTAAAGGCATGCAGTTCCGTGGGACAGACAAATGTAAAGTCCAAAGGATAAAAAAACAAAACCACATATTGCCCTTTAAATTCCGACAGAGTGAACGTTTCGATAATCTGATCTCTTTGAACTGCAACAGCTGTAAAATCCGGTGCTTGCTTTCCAACTAAAATACCCATTTTAAACTCCTCCTGATAAAAGTATGTCTTAATTTTATTTCATGTCTGTTTACATGTGCATCATACTTTACAAAAGGTATGCCAGATAAGGGGTGTAGATAGCGATATTTTATAACCGTCTGAATTAATAATAATAATTATCCATTCCTCATTATAGTATCTCAAATTTAAAAAATTTGTTTACTATAATTGAAACAATTGTGACTCGTAAAATGAGACAGTTGACCGTTTCAATATCCAAAGATTTCCCCATTTTGGTCGGGGACTCTCCAAAAATCCTATTAAAGTATTCCACCGGCTTTCCCCTGCAACTCCAGTGAATCAATTGAACATTTTAAAAAAGATATGATCCAATGCGTGCGATCCCATTACCCTTTTTAAACCTTTTCTTGACAAAGTAGAAGTTCATATCTTATTCAACCAAAGAGAAATGATTAGGTTTAATTCAGTTTAAGCTGTTTTTTTATGGTCGATGATCCTGTTACTATTTACAACCCAAAACGATCCATGATCCTGGAAGCCGGTGACACAATCGTTATACAGGCAGATGATGAATCCCTTGGCCGGTTCAGGAAATCTCACGGATAATGGATTCTTAAAAAAAATGATTTTGCACATTGACATGGATGCATTTTTTGCAGCAATTGAACAAAGAGACAACCCGTCTCTAAGAAACAAACCTGTCATTGTTTCCGGAAATTCTGAAAGAAGCGTTGTGTCAACTGCCAGCTATGAAGCCAGAAAGTTCGGTATTCATTCTGCCATGCCTGTGTTTAAAGCAAAACTAAAATGCAGCCATTTAATAATTGTTCCAGGGAACATGAAAAAATATCGGATAAATTCGGTAAAAATAATGGAAATCATTTCACATTATTCTCCTGTGATGGAACAGGTTTCCATTGATGAAGCCTATGTTGATATTAAAGGATGTGGAAGGCTGTTCGGCTCTCCGGAAGACATTGCCCATGCCATAAAAACAAAAATAAAAAAGGAGCTTTCTTTAACCTGTTCTGTTGGTATTGCCCCTATTAAATTTCTTGCAAAAATTGCCTCTGACATGAATAAGCCGGATGGATTAACTTATATTAAGGAACATCAGGTAAAAGATTTCATATTTTCTCTACCCATAAAAAAAGTCCTCGGTATTGGACAAAGCACCATGAAGAAAATGGAACTCCTGCAGATAAAAACCCTGGGAGATGTCAAAGAGTACCCTCTATCCATATTAACCCGGAAGTTCGGCAAACTTGGCCATAGGCTTTTAGCATTGTCAAATGGCATTGACTCATCAAGGGTGGATACCAATTATGTCAGGAAATCTATTTCCAGTGAAACAACTTTGTCAAAGGATATTTTTGAATTTGAATCCATTAAAAAAGTTATTCTGGACCGGTCGCAAAGCGTTGGTAGAGACTTAAGGAAAAAAAACCTTGTTTGTGAAAATGTATTTATTAAACTCAAATTTGCAGATTTTACACAAATCACCCGGACCAAAAAACTTGAAAGACCGATTTATTCTTCATCTGCCATTTTCCATAAAGCACTTGCCCTGTATAAGAAAATCCTGTTAAAAAAAAAAATAAGACTTGTGGGCGTGGGAGTAACAGCACTCAAAGATAAACACGCCCCGGTCCAGATGCAGCTTATTCAAGGCCAGACCCGGTCGAAAGAGCAATGGGAATCCGTGGATAATGCCGTGGATTCAATATCGGAAAAATTTGGTTCAAATATAATTAAAAAAGCATCCCTCAATAATTTAACCAGGAAAAATTCCCATGGCGAATAAAATACAAATCAAAGTAATCATCAAGGGACTTGTACAAGGCGTTTTTTACAGGGTTCATACCAAAAATACCGCTGACAAACTCGGTGTCAAAGGATATGTCAAAAACCTTGCAAATGGATCTGTGGAAGCGGTTTTTGAAGGTGATACACAAGCCGTTGCCATGATGATCGACTGGTGTCACAAAGGGCCTGAAATTTCAAGGATTGATCATGTCGATACCCAGGAAATAAAACCCTTATCGGATTTCAAAACATTTGAAATCCGATATTAGTTCTTGTCTTTCTTTTTCTTTAAAGCAGTCTTTAAAACAGCAGAATGGATATCAGCGGCAAGATGGACAGGGCTTTTGCCCCAGAGGGGATCCCAGGATGATGGATCTGCCGAACAATAAAACTGAACTTCCAATCCGAATTGGGTCAAAGCCTTTTTAATGGGCATATCTTTTATTTTTTTAGCTGCATTCCATGTGGCACCGCAGGGCGCACCTTTTAATACCTTGATTTTAGAAATTTTATCCTTTTCAATATTCACCTCAATTTCAGGTTTCCCAAATACCCTTCCATAATCTCCAAACTGGCTCTGGCCGGCAAGGGTACAGCAGATTTTTGGACATACTGCATTTCCCGTGGTAATCTTTCTGCCTGAGGCAATCAGAGGTATGTTCAGCTTTGCACACAAAACACTTAAATCATCTGAAAGATCCCTGTGTTTTAAATAATCAATCACGATATCTGCCTCTATGGTCTCAGGTAAATATGGAGATGTATCATCAATAACAATCGGCAAAGGTTCATCAATATCATACGTTTCGATAACGAACTTATTATCACCAAATTTATTCATTCCGTGTATTTTTTTTTCCCCAGAGCCATTCTGCTGGAAAACCATAATTTTCTGCATGGCTTAAAATCCCAAATCTTCATTTACAAGAATAATCTTAATTCTGCTCTTTACAAAACTTTTTTCAGTAATCGTCCAATAATTGCAAATCCTGTCCGGACTGCTGCAGTCGTGACAGATACCCGTCTTAACGCAGGGGGTTTTCTTGTCAAGATTCATGGTATTAACCGGAGCTGCATAATTTTTTATCCGGATCATGGCATCTTCCAAATCCCCGGTAATTTTGTTCCGGCCAATTACCAATAAAACATTTTTGGGGCCCCAAATAATGGCTGCAACCCTGTTTCCTACCATATCCAGATTAACGAGGTGACCGGCTTCTGTAACCGCATTTGTACCGGTAATAAACAAGTCTGTCATTAAAGACCGGCGTCTCAGGTCCATCATTTCTTCTTTTGAAAGACTCCTATCAAATGTATTGAGAACCTCAATGTCAGGATGATCCTTTAGCTCATGGAAAAGGCCTGTTGCGACAAAAGACATTGATCCCCCCCAGGAAATACTTTTAACATCAAGGCCGGGGATGATATCATTTAAGGCAATATTTTTTGCATCCTGTGCATCCTGCGCGATAAAAACGTCAAAATTATTATTTTCAAGATTTTCTTTTACAGATTCCAGTTTTAGGTTCCAGTAATTATCGATAGGCTTTTTCAATTTCTATCCTTTCATATTTGTTATTTGGTCGTTTATTCATTATAAAGTACCATCACTATACTCGCAAACCCATTTCCCTTGCAATAAAAATTTATCATTCATCTCTTACAAAAAAATGAAACAGATGACTTCAACAATAAAAATTATATAATATTTTTTTGTTTTTTTTTTATTGTTTTTAATTTATAAAAATAGAGTGGTTACAGTTCTAAATATTATCATAATAATTTTTTTGAGCTTTCAATCTATGAATGATCCGAATGAATAGTGGGGGAACCATTGAAAAAAAATGATGTCTATCCAAAAGAAGAGAAACTATTCCAGGATAAAAATAAGATTTATTCTGTCAAGTCTGTAAAACAGATTGTTTACTCAACCGATGCCAGGGATTTTGGCCAGGTAGCAAAAAGTGTCCCCTGCCAGGATGCCTGCCCCGCCAAAACCAATATACCCGGATACATCCGGTCTATTTATGAAAAAAGATATGGCAGGGCCTATGAATTAAATCGCATAGCAAATATCCTGCCCGGTGTTTTGGGGCGTATCTGTGCCAGACCCTGTGAAGCTGCCTGCCGCCACGGCGAACAGGACAATGGGGATAGTGTAGGTATCTGTTATTTAAAACGGGCCTGTGCTGATTTAAAACCTGTCTCTCACAGGATAATTGAAGGACTTTATACACCCACCTATAAAAAAATCGCTGTTATTGGTTCCGGCCCTGCAGGTCTTGCAGCAGCCCATGATCTAGCTGTCCTGGGGCACAAGGTTACGATTTTTGAAAGTATGCAGGAACCCGGCGGGATGATGATGTATGGTATTCCTGAATTCAGACTGCCAAGGGATCTGCTCATGCTGGAAATAAAAAATATCCTTCGATTGGGAATCCAACTAAAAACAGGCTATGCCATTGGCCAAAATATGTCACTTAACCAACTTAAAAAAGATTATGATGCTGTGGTAGTGGCAACGGGTTGTGTCACTCCGAGAAAGCTTGGTGTTAAAGGTGAAGATCTTGAAAACGTTTACAATGGTCTTGATTTTATGAAAAAAGTAAACATGGGGGACAAACCTTTTGTGGGGGAAAAGGTGGTTGTAATCGGGGCCGGTTTTACTGCGGTGGATTGTGCACGTTCCGCTGTTAGACTCGGTGCTTTAGATGTGAGTATCCATATCAGAAAAACCATTGAGTATATGCGGATAGATGAGGCGGAGAAGCATGAGGCGCAATTTGAGGGGATTAAAACATACAGCCTTATCCAGCCATCAAAAATTATAGGAAAGAATGATAAAGTTACCGGCATTGAGTTTGTTCGAACCCGCATGGAAAAAATTGATAAACCACCATTTAGAATTTCCATTCCCATAGACAATTCGACCTTTATCGTTCCAGCTGATACTGTTATTGCGGCTATTGGTCAAACGCCAAGTTTAGACCCTGTATCCAAAAAAACCAGGATTAAAGATAAGTTTGGGACAGGCCAAGGAATAGATGGTATTTTTGCCGCAGGAGATTTTGTTACCGGCTCCACCGATGTTATCTCAGCCATTGCCAGCGGCAGGCAATGTGCGGCAGCCATTGATATTTTCTTAATTGGAAAAGAAAGAAAGCGATCTGTGGTCAGGCTGGAAAATCATTCAACGACTGACAGACCCAGATCATATGATTTTATTCCTCGAGTGGAAATGGATACCATTGATATGGATAAACGGCTGTCTGATGCAACAGCTGAAGTGGATACGGGATATGGAGAACAAAAAGCGGATAAAGAGGCTAAACGCTGCTATCTTTGTAATCTGAAATATGAAATTGATCCTTTGATTTGTATCTATTGTTCAGCCTGTATCGATGTCGCCCCAAAAGATTGTATTAAGCTGGTTAAAAATGTTCCGGTTAATGCCGATGGAACCTATGGCAGGTATGAAGAAACAAAAGATTGGAACCGGGTTGTGTCCATTACCATTGACCCGGGCAATTGTATTCGTTGCGGACAATGCCTGGCTGTCTGTCCCATGGATTGCATAAGTGTTACTAAGACAGAACTCATTGAAATTGACATATAGTGTATTGGAGGAATCATGCCTGATAAAGATCATTATGTGATAATAGGAAACGGGCCTGCTGGAAACCATGCAGCAATTGGATTGAGAAAAAAAGATAGAGAGGCCAGAATAACTATTATTTCGGATGAATGTGTTCCTTTTTATTATAAACCCAGACTCACCGAGTTTATTGCAGACAAAACCGATAAAAAAGATCTCATCGTTAGATCTATGGCATCGTATAAAGAAGAAAATATCCGTATCAGAATGGGCCAAAAGGTATCCCGAATTCAAACGGATTCAAAATCAATATTTTTACAGCACATGGAAAAAATAAATTACACCAAACTTATCATTGCCTCTGGAAGTCGTGCAAGGGTGTTGCCATATATGAGCTCCTATGCCAGCCATATGAATTTTATCACCTCCTACACAGATGTCATGGAATATAAAAAGAAAATTCAAAGCGCAGATAAATTTTTCCTTTTTGGCGGAGACCTTGTGGGATTCAAATTTTTAAAGTTACTGGCTTCAATGGGAAAAGAAATAACCGTTATGATTGATCCCAACTCGTTTTGGCCCTTTAATCTCACAGATGATATGCTGGATAAAATTTTTTCCAATCTGTCACAATTAGATGTCAGCATCATCATTAAAGACTTTATCCTTTCTATTGAAAAGCAGGAAAATAGCTTTCGCTTAAAAACCGGGAAAGGGATTGAAAAAAATGTTGATATAATATTTTCGTTTAATGGGTTGAGTCCAAATATTGAATTTGTTAAAGGCTCTGGGATCGATTATGACCGGGGTATTTTGGTCAATGAATATTTACAAACAAATATTGACAGCATTTATGCCTGTGGATCATGCGCCCAAATTTTTAATCCCACTATTAAAAGCTATACAACATCCATTGGATGGCCCAACGCCGTTTCCCAAGGTGAGGTTTCAGCGCTTAATCTCCTGGGGGATCATAAAGTTATTAAATCAGCCGGCAGGAAATATTTTGATTTGGAAGGTGTCAAAATCAAAACCACTTGGTGGGAAGATATTGATGATGAATCTTAAAATTAATGAGCAAAAAGGATAATGATTCATGAAAGATATTAATTTGGTGATTGAAATTTGTGGCAGTGCAGGAGAAGGGACCATTTCTGCCGGAGAGATATTAAGCCGTTTTATGAGCGGTCAGGGATTTGAAATCATGTCTTTTGATTCGTATCCGGCTGAAATCAGAGGTTTTGGTAAATGTGTTGCCCACACAAGGATAAGCTCAAACCCCATTTATTCCCCAGGAAAACTTGCCGATGTTTTAATCGCTTTAAATGACAACCATTCCATCTCCCAATTGTCTTCTTTAAAGGAGAATGGAATGCTGATTTACGACAGCCAGCCGCCAAAACCCCATGAAGAGGATAAAAGCGTTGTGGGTTGGGCAAAACCCGGTATGATTTCCTATGGTATTCCCTTGAATATGCTGGCCCATAAAGCTGCGGGAAATGCAAGGGGAATGAACATGGTTGCTCTGGGATCACTGGCCTGGTTTTTACACGTAGACAAACAAAAATTTACCGATTCTATAAAAAACCGCTATTCAAAAAAAAAGCAGATCGTGATTGATTCCAATGTAAATTCATTTTTGGAAGGCTATGCATGGACAAAAAACAATATTAAGAAAATTGATCCATACTCTTTTGAAGGTGTAAAACGATCACAGCAGAAGGAAAAACTCATCATTACCGGTAACCAGTTGGTGGCGCAGGCTGCCCTGGATGCCGACCTGTCCTTTTATGCCGGATACCCCATAACACCGGCAACAAAAATCATGGAAATATTGAGCAAAGAGTTGCCAAAACATGGCGGGTCCCTATTGCAGACAGAAGATGAAATAGCAGCCATTGGTGCTGTAATCGGTGCAGGATTTGGCGGCAAGCGTGCCATGACAGCCACATCAGGTCCCGGGTTTGCCCTGATGACTGAATTTACAGGGTTGTCGGTCATGGCTGAAGTGCCTGCTGTTATCATAGACTCCCAAAGGGCGGGACCCTCAACAGGAATGCCCACCAAGACCGAACAAAGTGATTTTGAAAGCGCTATATCAGGAGGAACCGGTGACTGCCCCAGAATTGTTCTTGCTCCAACAGACACAAAATCCTGTTATGAGGCAATCGTTCTGGCACTATACTTTGCTGAAAAATATCAGACCCTTGTAGTGGTATTGATGGATTTTTTCCTTTCCAACAGTATCAAAAATATTGAAATTCCTGAAAAACCCTCGTTAAAATACCTTAATGCAAACATTGCCCCGGATGTTGAGGAACTAAAGGATTATAAAAGATACAAACTCACAGAAAACGGGATTTCACCAAGAGCGATACCGGGAACAGCCGGAGGCATATCCTTTTCAACCGGGTTGGAACACAATGAATACGGCAGACCCAATTACAGTCAGTCCTGCCATTTGGAAATGACCCAAAAGCGTTTTAAAAAATTTAAATCTGTCTTGTCAGAGGCACCTGCGCCTGAAATATCTGTTACTGGTAAATCTGAATTTGACATTGGCGTTATTTCCTGGGGATCATCTGCCGGGGCAGCCCATGAAGCAGTTATGACAGCTAATAAAGAGGGGATTAATGCCAGCTCATTCAGTTCAATAATCTTATCGCCTTTTCCTGAAAAAGAGGTAATTCGCTTTTCAGACAAGTGCAAAAAGATTCTTATCCCGGAACTGAATTTTTCAGGCCAGTTTGCCAATTTTTTGGCTGGTATTTTAAAGCGGCCCGTTGAAAAGCTCAATTTTATTACCGGCCGCCCCATGGCATCGGAAGACATTCTTCAAAAATTAAGGGACATGTAATGGAAACAATCAATTCAGAATACTTGGATGAAAAATTATCGGCTGTCAGGGATCTTGATTTTTTGCAATACCGGTCAAAAGATCTGCCCACCTGGTGCCCGGGTTGCGGTTATTTTGGTATTGTCGATGCCCTTTACCGGGCCTGCCGGGAACTGAACCTGAAACATGAAAATATCGTGACTGTGAGTGGTATTGGGTGCTCCGGCCGTACCCCGATTTTTATTAACTCCTATGGATTCCATACCCTGCACGGACGATCTATACCCGTGGCATCGGGATTAAAGCTGGCAAGAGAAGATTTAACCGTGTTTGCTGTGGCAGGTGACGGAGATGCGCTGGGTATAGGTGGTGGGCACCTCCCCCATGTCGCAAGAAAAAACATTAATATCACTTTTTTATTGTTTGATAATTCCATTTATGGACTCACTAAAGGTCAGTCCTCTTCAACGACTCCCTATGAGATGAAGACCAGCTCCCATCCCATGGGAAATCCGGACACTCCCTTAAATCCGGTTAAACTAGCCCTGGCATATGGTTCATCATTTGTGGCAAGAGGGTATGCAGGCAACCCTCAGGGTTTAAAGGACATCATCAAAATAGCCATATTGCATAAGGGATTCAGCTTTATCCATATTTTGACTCCCTGCGTAACCTTTGACAAGGAGAATATGACCTGGAAAAACCTGAAAGAAAACGTATATGATCTTAATGTGCACAAAGAAAAGAAAAATATGGAAACCGCATTGCGCATGGCTGAAAATGAACCCTATGGTACGGGGATATTCTTTCAGGACAAAAAACGACCCCATTATCAGGAAATTTTAAAAAATATGGTTTCTGACGGTTAAGGTCTTGCCCTATTGAGAACGAATAAGCCGAACCGCATCAATCCTGGGCCGGGCAAAAGATAGGTATTCCAAAATTTTATCCATATTAAACTGGGCCAATTTTATTTCTTTTTGGCTGATATCAGGATTGATTTTCTTTAATTCATAAAGCCTGGTGATCTCTTTTCCAAGAATTTTTTTGACCCGGGTTTTGCCCTTTTTTATCATCTCCCCGGAACAATTTTTTGCGATTGAAACACTTTGCTTCATCATTTTGGGGACAAGTATCTGTTTTACCGGATCCAGATCCTGAAACCATGTATTTTTATCCGGTATAATTTTTTTTGATAACATCTTGAATTGATTTTCCGCAGAAATATTGTTTCCCATGTGATCTACTACAACATGAATGGGTTCTGTCATTAAATACCTTTCTATATTCACGTTTTTTGGGGCGATACATTCCAGTATAAAAACAGTTTCCAGCAAAATTTCTGGCGCATTTTCTCCTTTTAAAATAGCGGTTGAACACGACCCTGTACCATTGGTGATAAAATATTCAAGGGTTTTTTGGACAAAGGGATGATCCCAGGAAAAAAAATCCAAATCATCTCTGGCGATGGCGGTTTGCCTGTCAAAAGTCATTATGTCTGACAGACCTGATCTTTCCGGAAATGTTTCCTCTGTTATATTTTTTGAATCCAATTTAAATATTGTCTTTTCGATAAAGTCGGTTTCAATTCCATAATGATCCAGCACTGAGATCAGAAGTGTTTCAAGTTCATCATTTTTATCTGTGTTTGCAACATGGTCGACAATAGCCTTGGCCGGTTCCGGTTTAAAGGAATTCATTTCAAGGAGAACATTTTTACCCTGTTCCAGTTTCCGATCTATAGTGATGCAATAGGACTTTGTTTTTAAAATTAACTGGTCCAGCTCAGATTGTTCAATTGTTTCCCTAATTTTTGATTGTTTGAAAATATGTTCAAGCTGTTTATTAAATTTTTTATGGATAAAATGAACACCATTGATATTTTTTTCAAAAAGATTCAACCCGTGCATATACCATTTGGCAAGAACCTCGTACGCGCTTTTCTCTAAGAATGGTACATGGATCTTTATCTGGTTTTTCTGACCGATTCTGTCTACTCTTCCGATTCTCTGTTCCAAAAGTTCAGGATTCAAAGGAAGGTCAAATAAAAAAAGATGATGAACAAATTGAAAATTTCTTCCCTCGCTTCCGATTTCAGAGCAGATCAGCATTTTTGCCCCATCCATTTTTGAAAACCAGGCAGCATTCCTGTCTCTTTGCAAAAGACTCATGGTTTCATCAAATCTGGCAATATCAATTGATGCATGCTTTTCAACTGCCTTAGAAATGGCTTTCACCTTTTCTTTTGAGCTGCAAATAACAAGCAGTTTTCGATGTTGTTTCATCAAGTCAACCAGATATAAAATCCTGGGATCATCTTTGAAATCATAGGCTTTGCTGACATTAAAAAATTCCTCGTTGCTGGACTTGATCTGAGATGGGTTTGCCCTAAGGGGTTTTAACCGGGCAGTTCTTTTGGGGAACCCTTTGACAACACTTCTCTTATTTCTGAAAATCACCCTTCCAGGGCCATAAGAATCCAAAATGTGATCAACAGCCTCCCCTTTTTTTATTAATTCATGGATGGTTGAGATGGTCTTTTGATATTGCGCCGTTTCATTTAGATAGGTGTTAAAATCAAAATATCGTTCCGGGTCAAGTAACTTCAGGTGGCGAAAATGATTTTTTACCCCCATCTGCTCAGGCGTGGCTGTTAATAGTATCAGGCCATTTACTTTTTTAACAAGTTTTTTGATGAATCCATAACAGTTTTCATCGTCAGTAATATGATGGGCTTCGTCAATGACAATCATATCCCACTGGGCATCAAAAACTTGTGCCTGACGTTTTTTTGATTTTAGAAAATCTATGCTGAGAATACCCAGTTGATGCTCTAAAAACGGGTTTACTTTTTGCCCCTCCTGATCAAGGCTTAAACAATACGCTTCATTAAAAATCATGAAAGAAAGATTAAATTTTCGATAAAATTCGATAAACCATTGATGAACCAACGACTCAGGAACAACAACCAATATTCTTTTTACCCTGAAAGTCATGAGCAGTTTGTGAAGAATCAGGCAGGCCTCAATTGTTTTGCCGAGCCCTGTTTCATCTGAAAGAAGGACTCTGGGGATGGATAGCGAGGTGACCTTGTGTGCAATAAAAAACTGGTGGGGAATCAATTCCACCTGTCCCCCTAAAAAACCTTTTGCCAGTGACGCATCATATTCTGCCCTGGCTTTTAAAAGCCGGTACCGCATATCAAATAATTTGCAGGAATCTATAATTCCGGCAAAAAGTCGGTCCAGGGGCATGGAAAATGAAATGGAATCAGAAAGATCTTTCTCGCAAACAATACTATTTTGTCCTGAATAGTAGAGAAGCCCTTTGGATTCTGAGACCGTCTCAATGATCAGGCAGGTACCATTTTTTAATTGAATTTTGTCACCGGGCTTGAAAACAAGTCGTTTCAATGGAGCCGATTCCAAGGTATATTTGCGGGTACAGCCGCTGGAATCAAAACGGATACATATGATCCTGTCATCGCTTTCAATAAGGGTACCCACTCCCAGTTCCGGTTCGGTTTTGCTGAACCATCGCTGGCCCTTAGCCAGTTGATGCATATTGTGCTGTCGTTTCCTGTTTATTTACCCTTCAAAATTGAATCAATCACACCATAAGCAAAGGGTTGGGATATATTTTTTGTTCCTGAAGAAAGCGGTTTTGTCTGGGGTTTGTGTCCTGAACCGATAAATGCTTTTCTTTCCTTGTTCCCAAATTTGATTTGATAGCTGGGCCTGATACCTTTTCCTGTGGTTCCGAAACTAACTTTG
Source organism: uncultured Desulfobacula sp. (assembly GCA_964455805.1). GTDB lineage: Bacteria > Desulfobacterota > Desulfobacteria > Desulfobacterales > Desulfobacteraceae > Desulfobacula. Next base: position 17,909 of record CAYVZG010000023.1, on the reverse strand, counting down.
GCATCTGTATCATCACCCATATTCTTGAATACTTTACCCAAAAAAACAGGGGACAATTGTCCCAGGCGTTCTTCATCCCAGACAATTGCTATTTTTGGTACCTTTTTACCGGCTTTTTTCTTTTTCTTTTTGGGTTTTAATTTAGCGATATAAATGGATAATCCTTTCAGTTTTATACTCAAATTTTTCACAGATCGTTCCTGGATTTCGCCTTCAGCTTGCGGCGTTAGTATATCCAGCTGAGAACTCACTTTTTCAAAACCTTCTTTAGATGCCTCTAAGTCTTTTTGATCGATTAATAAATTGATATTTTCACACATCCGGTTTATTGCCTGCCTGGATTCACGAAATTTGTCGGGCTCCATTTTATCTCCTTTTTGAAAATTGATATTTTCTTAAACCACTTAGCAAAAGAAAAATTTCTCTGGTTCCTGGCAAACAACAAAAGAAACTGATCTAAACCTATTTAACGCTACCCGTGTGATCAAAGATATCATTATATTAACACGCCTGGTATTTTTTCCTTATTGGTTTGTGATTAATCGCTTCACCAATTCGCCCAGACGTGACATGCGAATTCTACACTGCTTGGCCATATAATTCAAGGGTTTGTCCAAATGATATCAGGATTTTTCTGCAACCCAGATGATGTGCCTGGAACCTTTGCCCGATTTCCGGGCTCGAACCGCATGAATTTCAATTCGAAATCCACAGCAGCGGAGCCGTTTTGTAAATCCCTGGTCATCTTTTGAAGACCATATTGACAATATTCCTCCCGGGCGCAGGGCCAAAAAGGTTTTTCTCAGACCAGAACTTTTGTAAAGGCGATCATTGGCCGCTCTCGTGAGACCTTCCGGACCGTTGTCTACATCAAGAAGTATGGCATCCCAGAATGACTCTCTTTGCCAGATAATTTTAGCCACATCCTTTTGTTCAACCGTCACTCGGGGGTCATCCAGGGGCATTCCTGCAAGGTGTCCCAGATGATGCCTGTTCCACCGAACCACAGCCGGAATCAATTCTGATACAGTGATGTGAGCATCTGGATTTGATTTTTCAAGTGCTGCAGAAAGGGTGTATCCCATTCCAAGGCCTCCAATAAGAATCTCAGGGTTTGATTTTTCTTTTATCAGGGAGCAGGCAAGCTTGGCTAACTCGTCTTCAGACCCATGGACCCGGCTGTTCATAAGCTCTGTTCCGGCAATTCTGATTGAAAATTCTGTGCCTCGCTTCTTCAAGATTATTTCATCTTTTTGTCCGGGAATCTTCACCCGCTCGATCTCTTCCCATGGGATCACAATTATCTCCTTGTTGATTTTTTAAATCTTTCTTATATAATACCTGAAAATCTTAATTTATGGCAAAAAAGTTTATCCTTCAAAAATTTAAATGTTTATTTTGGATCATTTTTTATTTGCCCCAAACAAAAACAGGGCAGAAAACAACAAATTATGACTGATAAAATAAATACGATAACAAAAAAGATTAGATGAACTTACGACTCTTATGCAGCAGACCAAACACCGCCTCTCTGCCCATTTTACCAAACCGCCGATAATGATGGCGCTTTTGGAAGATGAAGATGAGTACGATGAATTACTGGAAATGCTGCATAAATTAAAGAGGTTAAAAAAATGAAACACACCATGCCGATTATTAAAATATGTGCTGGAACATTTATTTTCCTGTTTTGGCTGTCAAGCTTTGTTTTTGCTGATACTTCTGTGTCCCAGGATATTTCCTGGAAACAAATTTTTATTGGTGTTGCCGGCGGCCTTGCATTTTTTCTGTATGGTATGAATAAAATGAGTACTGGCATGAAAAACACTGCCGGTAATAAAATGCGCTCCATCCTTGCCTCTTTGACCAAAAATCGTATTATTGCTTTAATCGTAGGCGCTTTTGTCACTATGGTGATTCAATCCAGCAGTGCGACAACTGTTATGCTCGTCAGTTTTGTTCAGGCAGGTCTGCTTACGTTTGGCCAATCAATGGGTGTTATTTTGGGCGCAGATATCGGCACAACGATTACAGCCCAGATGATTGCCTTCAAACTAACGGATTATGCACTTCTTATGGTGGCCATTGGCTTTCTTTTGAAAATGTTCGGTCAAACAGAAAAATCAAAATCTATTGGAGATATTATCCTGGGGTTTGGGATCCTCTTCTTCGGCATGAAACTGATGAGTGACGTCATGGAACCTTTAAGGACCTATCCTGTTTTCATTAACCTGATGAAGGACCTGGAGAATCCGTTGATGGGTATCTTCATCGGGGCCGCCTTTACCGCTGTTGTTCAGAGCAGCAGTGCCACAACCGGTGTGCTCATTGTTTTGGCACAGCAAGGGCTGATTTCTCTTGAAGCGGGCATCCCGGTTATTTTAGGTGCGAATATCGGTACTTGTGTTACGGCTGGTCTTGCAGGAATAGGTGCCTCAAGAGAAGCAAAAAGGGTTGCCATCGCCCATGTCATGTTCAAAGTTGTCGGCGTTTTCCTGTTTATTTTCTGGATACCTCAATTTGCAGATATTATAAGAATTTTAGCTGAAAAATTTGATTCAGGCACGGCACGGCAGCTGGCAAATGCCCATACCATATTCAATGTGAGTCTGGGCCTTTTTTTTCTGCCATTTATTTCTATTTTTTCAAAGATGATTTATGCAATTTTTCCTGAAAAAAAAGTGCCCAAAAGCCGCGAAATAAAAACAAAATATATTGAAGATTCCATATTGGATACACCGCCTTTGGCCATTGATTTAGCCCGTAGGGAAATGTCTCGAATGGCACTGCTTTTAGGCAGAATGCTTAAAGCAATCATTGTCCCCTTTCTGTCTGATGAATATCATTTGGCAAAAGACATGAAAAAAGATGATGATACTGAATTTCTTATCAGGGAAATTCCTAAAAGAGATGAAATTTTTCCAGACCTCACCCTTATTGAGGGACTCCATCTGCGTGAAAATAAAATTGATTTTTTGGACAGAAAAATAAGTGCATATCTTACCGATATTGCCCAGGCCAGCATTACTGAAGAACAGGCCAAAGAGGTTTTTGGAATGATCTCTATAGTCAAAGACATGGAAAGTATGGGAGATATTATTCACAGGAATATGATACCGTTAATAGCCAAGAAAAAAAATCTTCGTTTTGATTTTACCATAGAAGGCAAAGAAGAGCTGCTCATTTATCACAGCAAGGCTTCAAAACAGATCAGCCGTCTTAAACAGGCATTCAGAGAAACCGATCCTCTGATTGCCCATCGAATCATGAAAAAAGAACGAAAATATCTGGATCTGGAATCAAAATACCGGGCAAGGCATCTTAAACGAATTATTCTTAAAAAAGAAGCCTCTGTTGAAACCACTGAAATCCATTTAGAGTTAATGGATCTGATGAAACAAATTGTATTGTATACGGCCAATATCGCCCAGACTTATATCGGTACCACACCAGATAAAGGGGAAGAGCATGTGCAGATTAATAAAGCCGAATCCTAAATCAAAGGGGGAAAAACACAGGCAGGTGAAACATTATTGAGACCGTTATGCTGCCATAAAATCTGATTTTTACTATAAATGCAAAAAGTCCCTTAACACTTAATTGTTCAGGGACTTTACTTTTTCAAGTCACCAAGATGACTTTTCAAGACAAATAAAACGGCTAACTAAAGCACGGTTACATTTGTTGCAGCAGGACCTTTTTGTCCTTCTTCAATATCAAAGGAAACACGGTCCCCTTCATTCAAGGATTTAAAACCTGTTGCATTGATACCTGAATGATGTACAAATACATCTTTTCCGCCTTCTTGCTCGATAAATCCAAAACCTTTTGAGTCGTTAAACCATTTTACGATACCATTAGCCATGTTGGCAATCTCCTGTAATAAGAATAAAAATAATACTTGTTTCTAACTTTAAGGGGTAAAGCCTTTTCTTTCAGTGGGATATACGCCTTTAGAATGAAACCTCTGCGCTTTACATAAATCAGCAGCAGTTCGCGAAATAATATATCAATAGCCAGAAAAGTCAAGCGCTAAATCAATTTTCTTGTCAAAATAGGCAGATGACCTGTCTGTCCTATGATAGGGTGGTTTGATTATCGATATTTTCCCACCGATTCAGACGGGTCAAAAATGAGTTTATAGGGGGTAGTTAATCGCATTGGCTCGTATGACAATTTTGCCTGGCGAAGGCCTTTAATCCCCAGGTCCTGCTCCCGGTTCAAATACTGACATTTGTCTTTTAGATATCGGGCCGTTTCCTGATTGATCACCTGGGCTGCACCCTTAAAATCAGGGTGTGATTTCTCAAACTGAATATCATAGGTTGAACCTGCCATTTCACTGAAAACACAAAAAGCGATCACACGACTTTCGATCGTCAACACCAGCCCTTCCAAACCCAGCTGGTCAAATTTATCAAATGATATTTTAATTGCAGAAAATTCCCGATCAAGTGTATGCGAATATTTTTTATTTCGTTTCAAAAGCTTTTGGGCTAACCCGTTGGCCTTATTTCTATATTCTTCACTTAAAACATGGATTTCAAAGTCAGGATATGATCGTTTGAACTGTGAAATCAAGTTTCTTTTTTTATGTAGTTTGTTACCTGTAAGTTTGCTCAGCTTTTTAACATTATAAATATATTCTGCGTTATCTCGATCTTTTTTTACCCGGTAATAATTTTTTATTTCGGGGAATTTTTCCACATAATCCAGAGATGCAAGGGCAAAATTGGGCTCAAGTCCGGCCTGTTTCAAATTGAGTGACAAATGGGCCAGGTCTTCAGGATAAAATTCCTCACCCAAAGGCATAAATGCAGATTCTGATATTTCCTCATAAATCAAAAGTCGTTCTCTGTATAAGGTCCATGACGTTTTTGAAGCATCCTGCCAGGCATAAAGATTAGAGAAATTATACTCACATGACTCAGGTTTGAAGGTATCAATAAATGTTTGAATCAATTCTTTATCTTTTAACTCAAAACGGCTGAATTTGGGGAGTTCTGATTTCTGTACCTTGCATATAGCTGTTTTTTGGGCCGGATTCATTTTGTCAATCCATATACTTTAGCGGAACATGATCTTTAAGCACTTGAAAACCAAGATCCTCATAAAAGGGAAATGTTCCTGGCTGGGCAACAAGGCCGATCCAGTCAACATTATTTTCCTTTAATTTTTTGATTAATTCTTGAATAATTTTTCTACCAATTCCCTTGCCCCTGAACTCTTTTAACACGGTAACGTCCTGTATATAAGCATCACTTGCCAGGTCAGAAAGCGCTCGTCCCATTCCAATCTGTTTTTTCCCCAAAAATGCACCGACAAAAATGGCTGAATCTGTCACAATGTGGTTTAAAAATTCAGGGTATTTATCAAAGGAAGACTCCCACCATCCCGCTTCCTTGTAAAGGCGTTTCAAATCCTTTTTTGAAGCGGTTTTAATGACCTTTATGATTAATGAAGGGGATGACATTTTATTATTTTTACTCTACCCGATATCTTCAAACATTTTTTGCGCAAAATAGGGTAAAATAAAAGATGCCTCATGTATTTTTCTGCAATAATATTTTAATTGGTTTTGTACATTTTCAGGGATATCCCGTCCGGGTTTGTCAAGCGTTGGTCCCAAAGATCCCATGCAAATACCGATATTTCCTCCCGGGTATGTTGGTACCATGAAATATGAATACGCCTGAACCGGGAACAGCTCTTTTGTAATCTTTACAAGATTGGTCACACACTCTTTGTGAAGGAAAAATGATTCTCCCTGGGTGGCAATAATCCCATCTGGTTTTAACGCCTGTTTTAAACTTAGGTAAAAAGGTCTCTCAAATAAGGCTTCACCCGGTCCTATGGGATCTGAGGAGTCTACAATAATCACATCATATTGATTCTGATGTTCTTTAAGATAGGCACTGCCGTCTGCAATATGAATCCTTACCCTGGGATCATCAAACCCGCAGGCAAGACCGGGTAAAAATTTTTTTGATACCTTGACCACCTCTTCATCAATTTCACAAAAATCAATCGTTTGGATACAGTCATGACGGGAAGCTTCCCTTAGAACACCACCATCTCCACCACCAATTACCAGAATATTTACAGGGTGGGGGTGGGCAAACAAAGGAACATGGGCAAGCATTTCCTGGTATGCGAATTCATCAGATTCCGTTAGCTGGATAATCCCGTCCAGAACAAGCATTCTGCCATGATTTGTGGTCTGAAAAAGATCGATCTGTTGAAACTTGCTCTTTTTGCTGTAAAGAACCTCTTTAATCTCAAGAGATAATGAAATCCCGGGCCACATGGGGCAAATTTCTGAAAACCAGCCGTTTAATATTTTATTGTTATTTTCCATTATACTGCCGTGTATAGCCTGACTGTCCTAAAATTTTTAGAAAATGCCCTTTTGGAAAAATTTGATTGCAATTAAAATTATTGCCTTAAAGCGATCTGCATTTTGTAATGGTCCCCTTTAAAAAATGACACGGCGAATTCTGCAACTTCACGGGGCTCATAAAATTTACAGCTGAATACATCCAGATACACCCTGTTGGACGCGTTTGCAAAATGTCCCGAAATAAGGGAGGTTTCAATAAGCTGGGTCATGGAGAATCCTTCTACTTTTTTGTCTTCTCCAAAGTGTACGATCTGGCATTCTCCGAACCGTTTCATGTCGATCAAATCACACAGTTCATACACAAATCGTTTAATACGGTCAGCATCCCTTATCGTCTGAGGATCACTATCATAAATATCAATCGAAGTTAAAACACCCCAGGGATTTTTGCCTTCATATTCTTTTTTCCACGAAATAGGATGAATTTTTGAATTTTTAACTATCTGCCCAAGCTTCTTTTGTTCAAAAGGTTTGGAAATAATTCCACGGTTTTGGTCGGAAGAAATAACTACATTTTCAGATTGAAAAGAATCTTTCATTGAGTTAATGGCAATTTCAAGATCTATATTGTCCCCGCATGTAAATATATCAACTGCAGCGTAATCGTGTTCCGGCCATGCATGCACCGTAAAGTGAGACTCAGCAATGACAACAACACCGCTGACGCCCTGGGGCTCGAACCTATGAAAGGAAGAGCTGATAATTGTTGCCCCGCTATCATTTGCAGCTTTCAGCAATACTTGTTCAACCCGGTCTTCGTCCAAAAGAACTTTTGCTCCGCATTCATAATACTCTATGGTCAGTTGTCTTCCCAGGGCAAAACTGGATTCCATCTGAGAATCACCAACAAATTTTATATTTTTACCAAGCATTAACGCTCTCTCCAAAATTGAATAGTAATATCTTTTACTACCCTTCAAGATTTCAGGATACCAAAAAAAAAATAATTTACGCAATAATAAGACCTAAACCATGAATGATCAAGGGCAGGAATTTCATCTTAGCTAAGTTTTAAGAAAAAATGATTTTTTCTGCCTTTAAGATCGAGAGAAAATTAAATTTCCTCATCCATATTCAAATAGAGCCTGAAGGAAACTCACAGTAATTAAAATCATTGCTTCAATATATGTCCATTATCGATTTAAACCTGGCATACTCTGTATCTGTCGGCATATTCCTTTTTTCCAGATTTTTTATCATAGCTGGTTCATTAAAGCGGATGTAAGGATTTGCTTTTAATTCATCCTCAAGTGTCGATACAATTAACTTGGCATCATAATTGTTAATATAAGTTTCGATATATGGATTCTCTTTTTCAATGATTTTTGCCATTTTCATGGATTCTATTACATAATCATGGCCGCTATAAATTTTGGTTTCCCTGGGTAGGGACATCAAGCGTTTAAGGGAGTGAAAAAAACCTTGTAGATCTCCTGAAAAGCAATTGCCAATTGTTCCGTTGAACAATGTATCTCCTGTTACTAAAAAATCATCCGCCTTGAATGTCACCGAGTCATCTGTATGGCCGGGGGTATGAATCACTTCTATCATTTCTGTGTCAAGGGTAATGGTCTGATCTGGTTTGATGTGCCTGCAATCAATAAATTGCGCATCTGTTTTTTCAAGTATCTCAGCGTTACCTGACGTATGATCATGGTGGGAGTGGGTATTGGAAACATATTTAATATAAATATTATTTGTTTCAGCAAAACTCAGGATATCGCTCACCCCTCCTGCATCAATTGCCATTGCCTCATTTGTTGAATATACCAGATATCCCAGGTTATCTCTTGAATATTTAAATTGTTGAATATTCATAAAATGCCTCCACACAAAGGTTAACCGCAAATTGTTTCATAATACAAATTTATCAAGTACAATTATCATTAAGCGCAAGATTGTTGCGGTGAATGACTTCATCATAGTGCTTATCCCCCAGGCAGGACTCGATCTGGGATGTTCTTAAACCCTTTATTAAATTAATGTCCAGAGACCTGTAATTGACCAGACCGATGCCGATAGCTTCATTTTCAATCGTCTTGATAGACACTGCCGCGCCCTCTTCAAACTGGCCTTCAACTGCTACAATTCCAATAGCAAGAAGGCTTTTTCCATTCTGCCGGACAGCACGGACGGCACCATCATCAATCACAAGACTCCCTCTAGGGGCAAGGGTATATGCAATCCAACATTTCCGGCTGGGCATTTTTTTCTTTTTAGGAACAAAATATGTCCCGTATTCCTTACCGCCAAACAGACGGGTTAAGATATTGGGGATACTCCCCTTTGCGACTATCATTGGGATCCCGGCTGAAGTGACTTTCTGGGCCGCCTGAATTTTACTGAGCATGCCACCGGTACCCAGGGTACCGGGAATGTCACTTGCAAAATCTTCAATTTCTTTTTTAAATTGAGCGACTCTTGGGATCAGCTTGGCATCAGAATATATCCTTGGATCTTTATTATACAACCCTTCAATATCCGTTAAAATAAATAAAAAATCAGCATCCATCAATAAGGTGATCATGGCAGCAAGATTATCATTATCTCCCAGTTTTATCTCCTCAACCATGATGGTATCATTTTCGTTAATGATGGGTACAACCTTCCATTTCATGAGCGTGTTAACTGTATTTCTTGCATTCAGATACCGTTTTCTATTGTTCAAATCCTCAGCGGTTAACAGAATCTGAGCCACTTTTTTATTAAAATGCCCAAAACTTTTTTCATAGGCATTCATAAGACCGCTCTGGCCAATGGCTGAAACTGCCTGACGTTTGGGGATCTCTTCGGGGCGGCTGTCCATTCCCATTTTACGGAGTCCTGCTGCCATGGCTCCTGAAGATACCAGTATCACCTCAATCCCTTTATCCATAAGGCCGCTGACCTGATTGGAGATAGATTCAATCAATTCCAGATTCAAACTGTTCTTGGCTGTAATCACATTGCTGCCTAATTTCACTACCACGCGGCGGGTGCTACTTAATCGTTGTTTTGGCATGATTTATCTCTAATCTGATTTGTTATTTTTTATTGATTTATGAATGAATGGTTTTGCCGCTACACCGGTATAGTCTTTGACCATATGCCCGTCTCCAAAAAGGCGCCACTGGTAAATCATAAGACCTTCTAGCCCAACCGGTCCCCTTGCATGAATCTTATTCGTACTGATACCCACTTCAGCACCCAGGCCGAACCTGAATCCATCGGCAAACCTGCTGCTGCAGTTTACAAATGCATCTGCCGTATCTGCATGATCCATAAAATATACCGCTCTTTTTTTATCCTTTGTCACAATGACATCGGTATGACCTGATCCATATTTGTTTATATGGTCCAGGGCTTGATCCATGGAAGGAACTATTTTAATGGAAACCATCAAATCAAGATATTCTGTTTGCCAGTCTTTTGGGGTGGCCATCTCTACTTCTATGATTGATCTTGTTTTTTCGCATCCAAAAATTTTCACACCCCGGTCTTCTAAGTTTCTTTTTAAGGAAGGAAGTATTTCGTTTGCCCGGCTTTCATGAACAAGGATGGTTTCAATGGCATTACAAACAGCCACATACTGACATTTGCTGTCCAGTGATAAGTCAATGGCCATTTGGGCTTCAGCAAACCGGTCAATATAAAGATGGCAAATGCCGTCAGCGTGTCCCAGAACCGGAATAATCGTATTGTCCATGATAAAGCGTACAAATTCGTTGCTCCCCCTGGGAATGATCAGGTCAATTGATTTTTCCAGCTTTAACATCTGATTTACATCACTGCGGGATTCAAGCAGTCCCAGCCAGCCATCCTTTAATCCTGCCTCAACACCTGCCCTTGAAATGATATCCGCCAGAATCTTATTGGTCGATTTGGCCTCACTGCCCCCTTTGAGCAATACCGAATTCCCGCTTTTCAAGCATAGGGCGGCAATCTGTACCAGGGCATCGGGTCTGGATTCAAAAATAACCCCTATCACTCCGATGGGTCTGCTCACCTTGAAAAGACTCAGACCCGTGTCCAGTTTTGTAGCACTCATTGTCCTGCCAACGGGATCTTCCAGTTTGATAAGGCTTGCAATCCCTTCACAGGCTTCTTTTATTTTGATGGAGTCAAATCCGAGGCGCTTCATCAAAGGGGGGTCAAGCGCATCTATTTGCGCCTGCTTAAGATCTTTTTTATTGGCATCAATAATACGCTCGGTATTGTTTTCCAATGCTTTAATAATATTTTTTAACGCATTGTTTTTTATATCACTGGAAAGTGCTGACATAAAAATCCCAGCAGCTTTGCAGCCTGATGCTATTTTATTAATATTCATTTTTCCTCTCTTGTTGAAAAGCCATGACGGCATTATTGCCCAGCTTTATATTACATGGAAGGGATATTAACAATATGTTGTGGCAAAACCAATAAAATACTGCGTTACCCATTTATTTTTTTTGTTTTATATATCAACTTGAAAATAAAAACAGGACAGCTGCAAAATGTTTCGACTAAAAATATCTTTACTCATATTTTATAAAATTGATATGATGATCTAACAGATTAAATGAATATCCGATAAAGGAATGTCACTATGGATAACAAATGGGCAAAAAAAATCGTCTCACTTGTAAAGGAATGGGGAGTCAGCATCATCATCGCCCTATTGATTACAACATCTTTCAGATTGGCCATAGCAGATTGGAATGATATTCCTTCAGGATCCATGAAACCCACAATTTTGATCGGAGATCGCGTTTTCGTAAACAAACTGGCCTATGATCTTAAGGTTCCGTATACACGTTTACACCTGACAGAATGGTCTGACCCTAAGCGGGGAGATATTGTTGTTTTTTATTCTCCCAAAGATGGTACCCGTCTAATCAAACGTGTTGTAGGCATTCCGGGTGATACCTTGTCCATGAAAAATAACAGGCTTTTCATTAATGGACAAATTGTAAAATATGGATCACTTAATCAAAATGTAATAAACCAGATCCAGACAGATCAGCAATCCCTGCATGCTTTTTTCAATGAGAGCCTGCCTGGGAAAAAGCATGCTGTCATGTTTTCACCATCAAGACCATCCCTGAACACATTCCCCAGGGTAATCATTCCTGAACGACAATATTTTATGTTGGGGGATAACCGTGATAATAGTGGGGATTCACGATTTTTCGGTTTTGTTGATCGCAAACTTATTGTGGGCCATGCAACAATGGTGGTCGTTTCCAGAAAAGGATCCTTTTTCCATCCGCGTTTGAACCGTTTTTTTAAAAAATTAATTTAAACAAAACTTGAGCTTTTTTAAAAATTAGCTATGCAAATCGATTTGATATCTGTATCATTAGCATACGGGTAAACAATTTTCTACACACACTAAACATTGTACCTATCTTAATTTTTAGACCATTTTAACCTATGAAAGGAGATTGTTATGGAAGAAAGTGTTTACAAAATTGTGGAAGTGGTAGGATTTTCTGAAACGTCATGGGAAGATGCTGCTAAGGCGGCTGTGGCTGCTGTTGACAAATCTGTTCGCGATATGCGTGTGGCAGAGGTTGTTAAGATGGATATGCGGTTGGAGGATAACAGGATTGTCGGCTACCGCACCAAATTAAAAGTATCCTTTAAACTGGAATAATAAACAATTAAAATTCAGATATAATTTGCGATATAAAAGGTATCGTAATTTTAGATGTCCCCTGAAATGTCCGTGATTGTAATTTAGCCTTTGCCCTAACGCTTAATAAAAAGGGAGTCCACACTTTTGCTGGTGTGCTAGGTTCCAATTTGTATGGAAAAGCCTAAAGGTAATACTGGACACCCACCTTGAAACACATTGGTTCAAAGCCTTTAAATCAACACGACAATTTTGGGGGTTCGTCTAAACTCGTTTAGAGTACCTATTATTATAAAAGTGTTAGTAACGCCGTCTTATTACCCTCTATTTAAGACCAGTGAAACGGTATTTATGCCTTAGGTTTACAGACGGACAGTCAAAAATCAATTTCCTTAAAAATAAACGCCTGCCAGATCATTACTTGTTATTTATCCATTGAGGATTATTTTCAAGAAAGACCATCACCCTTTTTCACCTCTAAAAAATAAAAAAGGACGAAATAATATGGGAAATGAATATAAATACAAACAATTATCCCCGATGGAGCTTGATCTTTGGATGTCTGAGAATAAAGCGTTCTGCCTGATTGATATTTTACCCAACGATCACTTTTGCAAAATGCACTTACCCGATTCAAAAAATGCATGTGTTTTTCAAGTTGATTTCATAGATCAGGTGAAAGATATCGTTCAGGATAAAGAAACCCGGATAGTAGTTTACGGTTCAAGTAAAAAATCCATGGATGCAATAAAGGCAGCTGAAAAACTTGAGATTGAAGGATATAAAAATCTTGTTGTGTTAAAAGGCGGCCTTAAAGACTGGAAGTCCCATGGATTTGATGTGGAAGGAGATGCAATAGGTGAGCATTCTGATCCTCAAACCCTGTTGGAACTGGAAGATGGATCTTACACAGTCAACACAGAGGGAAGTACCATTCAATGGACAGGAAGAAACCAGTTCTCAACTCACTTTGGAAATATCAATATCAGTGAGGGTGAGCTTATCGTAACAGATGGTATTATCACTGGTACATTTGTTATCGACATGAATTCGATTATCAATGTCAACCTTGAAGGTGATGAATTGCAGCCGGTGTTAATCGACCATTTAAAATCTGATGATTTTTTTTGGACGAAACTTTTCCCAAAGGCCAAATTCCAAATCCAGAATTCAGTCCCGGTCAAAGAGCCCTCCCTAACCGCTCCAAACTATGAAGTAAATGGTGTTCTGGAACTCAGAGGCGTTAAAGCCCAACAGAACTTTATGACCACAATCACAAAAACACCTGAAAAGGGTCTGGCTGCTGAGGCACATTTTGACATTGACCGGACAAGATGGGGCATTATCTACGGATCAACTCGTTTTTTTGAACATCTTGGAATGCACCAGGTTTTTGACCTGATAAGCATTCAGGTAAGAATTGCCACTTTTTAACTATTCTGAAATGAGGAGATAATTAATGAAATTCAAAGGTATCAACCATCTTGCAATGGTGACAGGGGATATGGATGCAACCATTCGGTTTTGGCGTGATCTTATTGGTATGCGCTTAATAAACGGCATTGGCGAACCTGGATTTAGACATTATTTTTTTGAAATTGATCAGAATAATACCTTAGCTTTTTTTGAGTGGAACGGTGCTCAGCCTGTAGAACGAAAAGATCACGGTGTTCCATTTAAGGGGCCGATTGTTTTTGACCACATCGCATTTGGCATGGATTCAAGCCAGGAGTTATGGGATCTAAAAGATCAGCTTGAGGCAGCAGGTTTTGAGTGCTCAGATTTAATTGACCATGAATTCATTCACTCAATTTATTCATTTGATCCCAATGGAATTCCCATTGAGTTTTGTTATGATGTTCAGGGCCACGATATTCGTAAGCATCCGGTATTGTTAGATACGGAGCCACCTGCTTCTGCCTTGGAAGGCTCTGAACCACAACCGGGGAAATGGCCTGAAGTTACCCATCCAACACCTGTTGCCGAAAGGCATGTGAAATAAAGTTGTGACAAAAACCAAAAAACCAATAATTGCATTAATTTGAAAACTTAGGAATCAATCAGGTCATAGGAGACAATATCACTTATATTTAGTTCCAGCATTTTTATACTGGTCAGCGCTCTTTTTGAATTCCTTAAAAGGGCGGGAAACGTTTCTGCATCTGTTTCAAGTTCACTTAAAAGTGCTTTTATTTTAAGGATTTTCCCATTCATCTCTTTCAGGTTGGGGGTATTTTTCATAGTTTGCATTCCTTTTAAATGTTATGCTTTTTTCTTAAATCCTTAAACCGTTTGGCCTTTACTTCATATCGCGGCAGGCTGCCATAATCGTAGTATTCAATCAGGTACCCAAGATTTGTTTTCAACCGGAGCCGGTCTTTCAGAATATTTTCTATGCTCAGTTTTGTCACTTCTGGCATGAGTTCAACCTTGAGTTTTATCCGGTCAACATCGCCCTGCTTATCTACAATAATCTCAAACTCATCACCCAGGCCGTCAATGGATCTGACCACTTCTTCTATGGCAGCAGGCGAAAGCAGCACGCCTTTCACTTTTGTAATATCATCTGCTCGTCCGATAACCCCTCCCCTGATCAGTCTGAAGGACCGTCCGCATGAACACGGCTCCGAGCCCCATTCGATCACATCTTTGGAATCAAACCGGATGCAGGGCTGTGCCATCCTGTCCAGGGCAGTGATGATCATTTTTCCTTTTCTTCCGGGCTCTTCTATTATTTCTCCCGTTTTAAGGTCCTCGATCTCAACAAGGAACATGGCTTCATTTACATGCATACCACAAGGCTGATGGCTGCATTCATACGACCAGGCGCCAATTTCTGTCGCACCGGAATGGTCATACACTTTTGCACCCCAGGCATCTTCCATTCTTTTTTTCGTACTGGGGATACCGGCACCGGGTTCTCCTGCACATGTGATTTTATTAATGGAAAGCGAACTTGGATGTATTCCCATTGTATTTTTTGCCACATCTGCCATTCTTAATATATACGTTGGCGTAGCCATCATGGCTGTTGCATTTAATTCCTGTATTTTTAAAATCCGGGACTGGGTATCAAGAACACCTCCCGGGACCACTTCACATCCCAGTTTCTCCGCTGCATAATGGCCTGCCCAGAAAGCCACAAAAATATTGTATCCAAAGGGGATAAAAACCCTGTCTTTTGGACGATATCCCTGGGCCCATAAAATAAAGGACCAACATTCTGACCACCATTCCCAGTCCTCCCATGTATCAGGCTGATAAACAGGCTGTCCTGTTGTACCACTGGTCTGCCTGAAGGTTGACACCTCTTCCAAGGGGACACACAGGGCATCTCCATAGGGGAAAGGGTCTTTATTCTGAATACCTCTCATCATGGATTTTTCAACCTTTGGAATCTTTTTAATATCATCAAAGGAACGGATATCATCCGGGGTTAACCCTGCTGTATCATAAAGCGCTTTATGAAATTTTGAATGAACATACGCCCAGTTTAATATCCGTTTAAATTTTTTAAACTGCAAAATTTTAAGATTTTCCAGAGGCATGGTTTCCAAAACCGGATTCCAGTATTTTTGACCTTTCATTTGTTCATCCTATTCTTTTATATCGATCAAGCTCAAGTGCTGTAAAAATAAATTATAAAAATCAGCATAATAAATACCGCATTTCATTTTTAGCAATTTTAATCACACCAGGAGGATACTTACAATAAATTTAATCGAAAATCCATTTTTAGACAATTTGCAAAACGAAAAAATACCCGGTTTTTCTTTAAAATTTTTGTCTCATTAACTGGTCAATAGCACACTTGTATTCGCCTATATGTGCTTCGAAAACAAGGGCCGGAACAACCTGCCTTTCTATTTTTTGTTGAAATAACAAGTAGATAATCGCCCTTGACCATTCAAAGGTCAATTATAATTTTGTACCGTCAAGTTGGAGATCAACTTGAGTCTGGTTCAAACCTGAGGATGTCTTGGGCTACGCAAATTTCACTTGTTGCAGGATTTTTTCAATATCCTTGTTTGTGTTATAATTTTGTAATCCCCTTAAACGTTGGGTTTTCTGAAAAAGGCAAATGAAAAATTAAATCGGCAGATCAAACTGCCATTCTAACAATGGGGCATGCTGTTGTGCCCCATATATATCGCTGTCCCCTAATCCACCGGAGACAACCGGTCGATTAATGGTAATTTTAAGGGCATCTGCCGGATCAAAGAAGATAACCGACACAACGTCATCCACATCTGTTCCAAATAGTTCTGCTGCTTTTTCTATTGTCATCAGGCGGGAATTTTTAAAATTTTCAAAACAGCTCCGATCTTTAAACAAAACATCAAAAGTCAGCAGGTAGGGTCCTGCATTTTTACTTCGTATGACGCTGGCAAGCTCAGTGAGTCTCATTCCCAACTCCTTTAATCACCTCGTAGATCAACGGGAAAAGATCCTCATCCTTGGTTTCCATCAGATGGTATATGGAAAACCGATATACTTCTCCGGCAGGAATATCAGATGGAGAAAAAGGAAAGGTAAGGTTACCGGCCGTTGAGATCCTGCCCTCATATCCATAATGGAGAAGCGTAGACCGAAAAAGGCTGCAGATGGTGTCAGCCTCGTCCTGACTGTCTCCAAGAGCCTCTATCACGATGCCCAGTTCATGGGCTTTTTGAATTTCCGGTTCTAATACCCCCATAACTCCGTTGGCACCGTAAATGCACAAATGCAATTTTTTATGCATATCTATTTCCGGATAAAAAGACTGAATCCTGTTTTTTACAGCCGATAATATTTCATCGATGGCATCGATCATCAGAGAATCACGGATGCCAGCAATTGAAACAGTCCGATACCCTTCAAGGGATGCTCCCTCCAATTTTAATATGGGTACTTCAGATGGTTCAAATATTGTTCCTTCAACTTTAACCATCCCATCTTCAAGCTGTGTAAAAACACTCTGTTCCAGGTTCAACCTCCCGCCAGGGCCATGGAGGTGATAAGGATCTGCCTTTTCATAAAGGGAGTGGGCAGTCACAGACATGCGTGTAAATTTTCTTTCGCTGCTCAAAGGCTTTAAAATAAAGCAGTCTTTTTCAAGGATCCCAATGGCACAATCGGAACCAGAACCGGGAGTTGCTGCAATGGCAGCACATTCAAGAATTTTTCCCATATGAAGTGCCAGCCCTTTATCGTAACCTTTCATGACCGGTAATGCAGCAAAGGGGGATGGGTCATATGCCCGGCCTGCCAGAATTACATCGCACTGGTTTTTGTGTGCCTCAATAAAAGGTTCCACACCCATCTGGGCAACAATGTGAGTGGAATTCTCAATGGCTTCCCGGGTTAAAGGTGCTTTGTGATCCAATGGGGAAATTCTATTTTCTTTTAATGCTGTTTTTATGATATCCGGATGAATATCTCCGGGTATAAGACCCAGTTTAAAGGAATAATTGTTTTCAATTGCAATCTCACGGACAACATCAGCGCACCACTCAAGATGGGGACTGGCACCGCTACCGCCTGCTGTCCCGACAACAACAGGAATCTTTGATTTCAGCCCTGCTTCTATCATTATTGCAAGATCTCTTTTAACCCCTTCTTTATTGGTAAAAGATTTTCCTGACCCAAGATAGTGCGGCCCGGGATCCACCGATCCTGCATCAACCGCTATCAGGTCTGGTTTCTCTGCCATGCCCCTGGCAAAGGAATCCTTGGGAAAGCCATAACCCAATATGGCAGTGGGAGAGAGTACTTTAAATATCTTTTTTTTCTGATTTGTCATTTTACTTTCCCATTTTACCAGGTACCAACATCATTTATCCAGCACTTCATTTACCAGTTTTGCCTTTTAAATTATCTCCCAAATACAATGAGACTATGGAACAACGGGCATCCCTTCCGGGTTGGAATATG